>NZ_JBHUGZ010000017.1:0-730000 GCF_042682145.1 Mesorhizobium newzealandense
TTGCCCGGCAAGAGCGGGCTGGAGCTGTGCCGCGACCTTCGCGCCCAGTATTCGACGCCGATCATCATGCTGACCGCAGTCACCGAGACCACCGACCGCGTCGTCGGCCTGGAGATGGGCGCCGACGATTATGTGCCCAAACCGTTCGACCCGCGCGAACTGCTGGCGCGTATCCGCGCCGTGCTGCGGCGCAACGGCGCCGCCGAACCCAAGCGCGCCACCACCAAGCAGATCTACCGTTTCGCCGGCTGGACGATGGACTGTTCGCGGCGCCGGCTGATCGCGCCCGACGATGTCAGGGTCGAGCTGACCATGGCGGAATTCAACCTGCTGCAGACCTTCGTCAAGAGCGCGCAGCGTGTGCTGACCCGCGACCAGCTCATCGAACTATCCGGCGGCGACAGCGACTACTCCTTCGACCGCAGCATCGATATCCTGGTCAGCCGGTTGCGGCGCAAGATGGAAGACGACCCGAAAACGCCCAAGCTGATCCTGACAGTGCGCAGCGGCGGCTACCAGTTCCTGCCCGAGACGACCTCCGAATGAGACGTTTCCTGCCGCAGACCCTGCCTGTCTGGGTGCTGCTGATCGTCATTGCCGGCCTGCTGATCAGCCAGGTCGCGACCCTCTACATCGTGTCGCGCGACCGTGCCGCCGCCAACGACGTCGTCGACCTCTATCGTCTCAACGACCGTGCCTTCTCGCTGGTGCAGCTCATGCATGACGCCAGTCCGGAGCAACGCAAGGCGACGGCGACCGGTCTGTTCAATGCCACCTACGCGCTCACCGTCACGGACACGCCGGCGGTCACCTCGTCGATTGCCGGCGACGACGAACTGGCGGAGCTCGAAGACATCCTCGTCGGCCGGCTGTCGAAATTCGGCATCACCGATGCGCGCGTGCGGCGCGATCCGGCGACGCGCGAGGCCGACGATGCCACCGGCATGGCGCCGGGACCCGATATCGGCCAGGTCGAGCGCGACCTCCTGGTGCTGGCCGCCGACTTCGCCCAGAGCGACAAGCTGACGGCGTCGCTGCGCTTCGCCGACGGCCAGTGGCTGAACTTCACCGAGCCGATCACGCCCGTCGGCCCGATTCTGAGCTTCGACAGCCTGCCGCTCTATTCGCTGATCGCAGCCCTGGTTGTGATCATGTCGATCTGGTCACTGCGCCGGCTGACGGCGCCCTACCGGATGATGGAAACCGCCGTGAACCGGATCGGCAAGGATCTGAAGAGCCCGCCGATCGCCGAGAGCGGTAGCCGCGAAGTGCGTGCCGCCGCCAAGGCGATCAATGCCATGCAGACCAGGTTGCGCGAATATGTCGAGGACCGTGAACATCTTGCGGCAGCGCTGGCGCATGATCTGCGCACGCCGATGACACGGATGCGCCTGCGCCTGGAGCTCTTGCGCAAGTCGGCGGTTCGCGAGGCGCTGGCGCACGATCTCGCCGATGTCGAGAGCATCGCCAGCTCGGTGATCGACTTCGCCACCTTTGAGGTAACCGAGGAAAAGAGCGAACGCATCGACTTCTGGTCGCTCGTGGAGTCAATCGCCGACAGCTATGACGAGGTCTCGTTCGACGACGACACCCGCTCGCGTGGCCTGATCTGCATGGCGCGGCCGGTCGCGCTCAGGCGCTGCGTCACCAATTTGATGCAGAACGCGATCACCTACGGCAAGAAGGCGCATCTCTCCCTGCGCCGGTCGGAAAACATGATCCTGCTCACCATCCGCGACGAGGGGCCAGGCATACCGCAAGCGCAGATCGACGCCGTGTTCGGCTCTTTCGTGCGCCTCGAACAGTCCCGAAACCGCCAGACCGGCGGTCTCGGCCTCGGCCTGACCATCGCCCGCAACATCGCCCGTGCCGCCGGCGGCGAGGTCCGCCTGTCCAACAACCCGGGCGGTGGCCTGCTGACCGAACTGCGCCTGCCGCTGGCGGCCTGACGCCGCTCGCCTCCCAGGCGGAGCTTTATCGCCGCAGCACCGCGCTCAGCACGTCGCGGATGCCGATGGCGCCGACAAAGCGCGACTGATCGTCGAACAGCGCCACCGGTGCGGTCTGCGAACGGTGCATGGCCAGCATCACGGTTTTCAGTGAGGTGCCGGGATTGGCCCAGAACACCTGCGCCACCTCCTCCGGCTGGCCCTCGACATCGGCGCACGACACCCACACCGCCGGTTTGCCGTCGCGTTCGGCTGCCGCCACCAGCCCGTGCTCGTCGATCTTGAAGCGCGTCGTCTTGCGCCGGTCGAGCCATACCCAGCCATTGTCGCCGTGCTCCAGGTCGCGACGGTCGCGCATGACGTTCCAGGCGGTCAGCACCGACAGCGGGTTCACATTGGCGATGAAATCGCGGACATAGTCGTTGGCCGGCCGCAGCACGATGTCCTCCGGCGCGCCGGTCTGCACGATGCGGCCGCCTTCCATGATGGTGATATGGGTGCCGATCTTGAGCGCCTCCTCGAGGTCATGGCTGACGAAGATGATGGTCTTCTTCAATTCGGCCTGCAGCTGTAGCAATTCGTCCTGCAGCTTGGTGCGGATCAGCGGGTCGAGCGCCGAGAACGGCTCGTCCATCAACAGGATCGGCGCCTCGGTGGCAAAGGCGCGGGCTAGGCCGACGCGCTGCTGCATGCCGCCCGAAAGCTCATGCGCGTATTTCTTCGACCACTGGTCGAGATTGACCAGCTTGAGCTGGCGTTGCACGCGCTCCTTGCGCTCGGCGTCCGGCACGCCGGCAAGCTCGAGGCCGAGGCCGACATTCTCCTCCACCGTGCGCCACGGCAGCAGGCCGAATTGCTGAAACACCATGGCGACCTGCTTCTGCCGCAGCCTTCTCAGCGTCGCCTCATCGCAGGTGACGACGTCGACCGTGCCGTCGCCGTCCTTGACCAGTACCTGGCCGCGCGAAACGACGTTCAGCCGGTTGACGGCCCTGAGCAGCGTCGATTTGCCGGAGCCGGACAGGCCCATCAGCACGGAAATCTCGCCCTCATGCACGGTCAGGCTGGCGCCGGCACAGCCCAGCACATTGCCGGTCTTTTCGAGGATCTCGGCGCGGGTGGCGCCGGCGTCGACCATCGCCAGGGCGCCGGCCTGATCCTGACCGAACATGATGTCGACATTCCTGAAGTCAACGGCGACGGTCATTTCTTGCCTCCCACGCCGATGCGCGTCATCCGGTCTAGCACGATGGCGAGCACGACGATGGCGAGGCCAGCTTCGAGCCCGAGGTCGATCTTGCGCGAACCCAGCGCCCGGTTGATTTCGGTGCCGAGGCCGCCGGCGCCGATCAGTGCGGCAAACACCACCATCGACAGCGACAGCATGATCGATTGTGTCAAGCCCGCCATGATGGTCGGTAGTGCCGAGGGCAGCTCCACCTTCCAGAGCAACTGGCTCTTGGTGGCGCCGAACGCCTCGCCTGCCTCGACGATCGACTTCGGCACCGAAACGACGCCGAGATGCGTGAGACGAACCGAGGTCGGGATGACGAAGATGATGGTGACGATGAGGCCGGGCGCATTGCCGAGGCCGAACAGCGTCAGCACCGGGATCAGGTAAACGAAGGTCGGCAGCGTCTGCATCAGGTCGAGCACCGGCAGCATGATGCGGTAGACCTTCGGCTTGTGCGCGGCCCAGATACCGAGTGGCACACCGATGGCCATCGAGGCGGCGGCTGCGGCAACCACCAGCACCAGCGTCTCCACCGTCTGCTTCCAGAGGTTCTGGTTGAGGATGAACAGCAACCCGAGAAAGACGGCCACCGCCAGGCCTCGCGATCGCTGCAGATAATAGGCAAGCAGCGCAATCAGCGCGATGAGAAGGACGGGCGGTACCAGCAGCAGCGTGTCGACCACTCCGTCGAGCAGGAAATTCAGGCCGCCGGAGAGGCCGCGGAAGAACGTGTTGAAATTGTCGGTGAGGAAGGTGAAGAACGCTTTGCCCCACTCGCCTATGGGGATCTTATAACTGACAAAGAATTTTGAAATCGGATCCATCTTGCCCCTCTTTGGCAGTCGCCGTCCTTGCCGGACGGTCATCTTGTCACAGGATATGAAAAAGGGCAGCCCTTTCTACAGTGACTGCCCTTCTTGATCGGTCACGCCGAACGCAAGGCCGGCTCAGCTTCCGAGCGCAGTCTTCACGGCTGCAGCCGCGTCGCCGCCATCGAAAGTGGTCACGCCGGCAATCCACGGAGCAACCGCGTCCGGATGCTTCTTCAGCCAGTCGGTCGCGGCCGTGTTGGCGTCGGCGCCCTTGAGGATCGCGTCCATCATCTCGCCTTCCATGTCGAGATTGAACTTCAGGTTGGCGATGAACTTGCCGGCATTCGGGCACTCGGTGGTGTAGCCCTTGCGCACATTGGTATGCACGGTGGCGGCGCCAAAGCCGCTGTCGCCCATGCCGTCGAGATAGGTGATCTTCATGGCACCCATCACCGGATGCGGCGTCCAGCCGAGGAAGGCGATCCACTCATTGTTCTTGATCGACTGCTCGGCCTGGGTGAGCATGCCGGCCTCCGAGGATTCGACGAGCTCGAACCCTTCGAGATTGTCCTTCGGATTCTTGATCATGTCGAGGATGATGCGGTTGCCGTCATTGCCGGCCTCGATGCCGTAGATCTTGCCGTCGAACTTGTCCTTGAACTTGCCGAGGTCGGTCAGCGTCTTGACGCCGGCGTCCGCCACATAGGTCGGCACGACGATGCCGTAACCGGCGCCACTGAGGTTTTCGCTGATCGTCTCGACCGAACCGTCGGCAGTGTAGTCCTTGATGTCGTTGGTCATCGACGGCATCCAGTTGCCGAGGAACACGTCGAGATCCTTGTTCTTCAGCGACGCCATGGTCACCGGCACCGACAGCTGGATCGTCTGCGGCTCGTAGCCGAGCGCGGTCAGCAGCACCGAAGCAACGCCGGTCGTCGCCTGGATATCGGTCCAGCCGACATCGGAGAGGCGCACCGCCTTGCAGCTTGCCGGATCACCGGCGAAGGCAGCGCTCGTGGACATGAAAGCCGCCAGGCCGAGGCCGGCGACAAAGGAATTCATACGCGACATAGATATTCTCCCATTGCGATTCTTTGGCGAAGCGAAGTTACGGTTTCTCTGCCCGCCTTGTTTCGTCAACCAAACACCATTCTGGTGTGGTTTCAAGCATCAAGGCAATCACGATCAACGGCGCGGGCTGGCCAATCAGCGACACGCTTCCTGCTTTTGCACTTCGCGGCCGTCGTTTTTTGGGGGCGGGCGTCGTTTCTTGGGGGAATGCGGCCCGCGCCCCCTCCCCGCGCGGCAGCAAGTCGGCTTAAAAGGGCGGCATGGCCAAACTGTATTTCCACTATGCGACGATGAACGCCGGCAAGACGACGATGCTCTTGCAGGCGTCGTACAATTACCACGAGCGCGGCATGCGCACGATGCTGTTCGTTGCCGGCCATTACCGAAAGGGCGACAGCGGCCTGATCTCGTCGCGCATCGGCCTGGAGGCGGAAGCCGAGATGTTCCGCGACGGCGACGATCTGTTCGCCCGCGTCGCCGATCACCATGAGCATACGACCGTGCATTGCGTCTTCGTCGACGAGGCGCAGTTCCTCGAGGAGGAGCAGATCTGGCAACTCGCCCGCATCGCCGACCGACTGAACATCCCGGTCATGTGCTACGGCCTGCGCACCGATTTCCAGGGCAAGCTGTTTTCCGGCTCGCGCGCGCTGCTGGCCATCGCCGACGACCTGCGCGAGGTGCGCACCATCTGCCGTTGCGGCCGCAAGGCGACGATGGTGGTGCGGCTCGGCCCCGACGGCAAGGTGGCACGTCAGGGCGAGCAGGTGGCGATCGGCAAGGATGTCTATGTCTCGCTCTGCCGCCGCCACTGGGAGGAAGAGATGGGCCGGGCGGCGCCCGACGATTTCATCGGCTTCACCCAGGCCTGACGGGCCAGCGGCCCAAAGCATGTCGCCCAAAAATGCGCGCAGCGGTTTTGGGACAATGATAGGCATAAAACAAAGGCCCGGCCCGGTGCGGCCGATCTGGCATCCCTCCCCATCCCGCCGCGATGCAGCGTTTGTTAAGGCCTCGGTCCTATAAGACCGCCAGCCAGAGCTCTCCGGGTCAGCCATGTTTCGAGCCGCTTCGTCCGCCAGCATTCTTCTCCTTGCCACCTCGCTTGCCGCTCATGCCGGCGGTGACCCGGCGCTGGGCAAGCATGTCTTCAACCGGTGCATCGCCTGCCATGAAGCGGCCACCGACCGCGACAAGGTCGGCCCGCATCTGCTGGGCGTCGTCGGCCGCACCGCTGGCAGCGCCGAGAGCTTCCTTGGCCACTATTCGGAAGGCATGAAAAGCGCCGGTGCTGCCGGCCTGGTCTGGGACGAAGCCAACCTCGCCGAATATCTCAAGGCACCCCGCCTCAAGGTGCCCGGCAACAAGATGATGTTCGCCGGCCTGACCAATGACGAGGACATCGCCAATGTCATCGCCTATCTGAAAGCCGATCCCAAGCCGTGAGCAATCGCCGCTGCGTTGCATGACGACGCCGGCTTCGCCGGATATGTTGTGCCGGCAACTGGTTCAGTTCCATGTCGAATTCCAGGCCATCCGCGCCAGCGGAGATTGACTGCTTTGCCGGCACAGAAGTTCAATGACAGTTGAACTACGCTTGACCTGCAAGCTAATCACGCCATGACCCCGCCTTCACTATCTTTCAAGACCATGGCGGATTCTTTTGTTTTCGGGCCGGGTCTTGTCTTGCGTCTTTCAATCCCCGGATGCCCCACATATATTCGCCGCTGTTCGCGACCAGCGACGTGATGCCGAAGCGGGAGGCCCCAATGGCGACATTGCAGAATTTCGATGCCGAAATTGCCAAGACCAAGCAGGTCGTGCAGGACATGCGCACCAAGATCGAGCAGTCCGGCACCGTGCTTGATACGCTCGCCACCGCCGACAAGAAGATCGGCGACGCCAATTTCGACATCGAGAACGCCCGTATCGAGGACGTGCTGAAGCAGCAGAAGGTGATGGAGGGCAACATCGCCGACCTGATCATCGGGCTGGAGGACGCCACCAACGTCTTTGGCGCCGAGTTCGAGAGCATGAAGAACTACACCGGTTGGGAAAATTTCATCGGTGTCTTCTCCAGCCAGAGCAAGCAGCGCATGCGCACCGACCGCGTCCGCAACATGTCGCTGGCTGGCAATCTGCAGGAATTGCTGGCCAAATCCGACACCATTGTCGGCATACTGAAGGCGCAGAAAGAGGTCCTCGACCAGCGCTACAAGACGTCCGAGGCCAGCCTGTCGCAGGTCATCGAGCGCCGCAAGACCACCATGTCCAACCTCGAGGCCGTGCAGAAGCGCATCGAGGAGCTCAACCCGATGCTGCTCGACATCGAAAACAAGATCGCCGCATCCACCAGCCAGAAGGACCGCACGCAGCTCGAAGGTGAGCGCTCCAAGCTGGCCACCGAATACAATGAAAAGCAGGCCAAGGAGCAGGAGCTGCTGGCCGAGAGCCAGACGCTGGAGCGCTACACCTCGATGTTCCAGACCTTCGTCGATTCGCTCAACAACCAGATCGCCGCGCAGTCGACGCTGATCAACAAGCTGACCATCGATACCGAACAGCGCATCGTACTCTACAAGGCGCTGGAAGATTCGCTGAAGACCGCCGCCCAGCAGGACGTCGCTCACAAGATCAACACGCTGGGCAGCCAGGTCGACAACACCGCCGAGGAAACCATGGCCGGCATCGGCGCTGCTTCGCAGAAGCACATCGGCGATCTGCTCGAAATGCACGAGAAGAACATGGTCGCCAGCGCCGACATCCAGCGCCGCAAGAAGCTGGCCGACGATGCCTTTGCCCGCCGCTTCGACGAGGTGCTGAAGAAGCACAACGCGGCAAACTACGTGCAGTCTTAGGGGTGACAGGACTGCCCGCGAGCGCACAGGCATGACCCCCGAAAACGAAGCGGCCGCACGGTATTTCTCCGCCATCACGGCCGCACTCAGCGGCCTTGAAGTGTTCATGCGCGACGATCGCTCGCCGCTCTACCGGCATGGCATCGTCGCCAAGATCGTCGCCGAATACATCGCCCGGCTCGACAAGTCCTTTTCCTGCTGGCGCAACCGGCTGGGCTTCATGGACACGTTCCGCATTTCGCGCGCCGAAAGCGGCTTTCCGGTCTTCCAGAACCTGCTCGAACTGGAAAACGACCGCCGCCAGGCCGACGCGCGGCTTGCCAACATTCCGCTGGCCGGCGAATTGCGCGAGGAAATGGCTGACTTCATCCTGCGCCACAAGGAATTCCCCGAGGCGCTCCAGAAGTCGATGGCCGAGCGGCTCTATCTCGAGGACGTGAAAAGCGAGAACACGTTCGGCCCATTCACGCTGGCGCAGACGGCCAAGGTCTCGGTCAATCCAAAGACGGCGCGACCCTACTACCTCGTCCACTGGGCCAGCTTCGACGGCAGCGCCAACCTGCCGCTGGTCTACATGGTGACGGTGGAGGATTCTTCCGAAGCGATGGTGCGCCAGCTCGTCGACAGCAACGGCAAGCTCAATGACAAGGTCGACATTCCGCTGCCGGTCGATGGCCTACTCAATCCCGAGCTTGCCCACCGTTTCGACGATTTCACCGAGAAGAACTCCGCCTACACGCTGTCGCCGGCGACCATCGCCGTCAACCTCGACAAGGATTTCGAGCCGCTGCATCCCAAGCAGCTGCGCCGTGTCGTGCTCGGCCCCTTCTATTCGGCAGGGATTACCGACAACAATTCGACGGTGACCGAGGTGCTGGCCAAGGTGCGCAAGCCGGAAAATGCCTGGCTGCTGACCTGGACCATCCAGGAGGTCTATTCCAAGGGTGAGAGACCCGGCCGCAAGGGGCTGTTTTCGAGCGAGAAGACGACGCAGGAATTCTTCATCAACACCGACGACCTGGAAGCCGCGCGCCAGGGCGTGTCGAGCTACGAGAACCATGCGCTGATCCCGCACGAGGCCTACCAGGCCCTCTACGCCGCCGGCGAGGCACAGAAGATCTTTGCCGGCTACAAGGTTCACATCCTGTCCAACGGACAGGTCATCTCAGACGTCTGACCGTCACACCACGGAGCACACTTCATGGATACCGGCCTGACCACCATCCCGGAAGCGTCGATCGAGAAGCACCGCGCCACCGCGCAGAGCTTCATCACCCGCATCGTCGTGCTGGAGGATCCGGCGCGCGAATCCGGCACGGCACTGGCCGGCACCAACCGCCGCTTCGTCTCGACCGTTTCAGTCGGCTCGGTGCGGCGCACGCGTGAGGTCGAGCTGTCGAAGACTGTCGGCGCCGTCCATCCCGACGACCAGTTGCTGACCATCCCGCAGCACACGCTGTTGTTCCGCGCCCGGCGCGGCACGGCCATCGCGCTGGCCATATCGGACGTGTTTGCCGAAGGCTCGGACCTCGAAAGCCTGCAGGCCAGGAACACCCGTGCCCCGCTCGAAGGCGACGAGGCGTCCACCTTCAAGAAGCTCTTGTCGGCCTCGGCCTACATCTCGGCCTTCAGCCTCACCTCATACCTGTTCCAGCTGATCGACAGCGACGGCGAGGCGCCCAACGACATCCCCGAGCCGGACTTCCTGTTCGACACGCCGCAGGATGCGGTGAAGTCGATCCTGGCCGGCCTCGACAAGGCGATATCGGGCTCGTCCGACGACACCGACCTGATGACCAGGGCTCGCGCCTTCGCACGCGTTGCCATCGACGGACTTCTGGCGCGCAAGGGCCGCTTCGACGGCATCGGCCCGTTCGAGAACGCCCATATCCGCATCGATGCCGACGATTTCACTCTCGACGGTTTCGACGTCGCGCCCGGCAAGCGGTCGAAACCGCTGGTGATGACCTTCAAGAAACCGGAAGAGGTGGTCGGCAACCACATCGCCAAGTACCAGTCGGTCAAGCTCGCCAGGATGCTGATGGCCTACGACTTCGAGCGTGAGCTGAACCCGTTCGTCGAACTCGGCGGCTTCCTGTTCACCTTCATCGGCGACGGCGCGCCCGGCACCGGCAAGACGACGCTGATCCAGATGATCGCCGGCCTCGTCAACGGCTACTGCCAGGTCGCCGGCTATCCCTTCGCCTATGAGAATTTCGGCGTCGACCAGATCTCCTCCTACCAGGGCAAATCGGGCCAGAACTGCCGCCAGTTCATCAACAATGTGCTGAACCCGCGGATCATCGGCTTCGGCACCATCGACGACATCGACCAGGTGGCGGCGCGCCGCTCCGACGACCGCGCCTCGGCCGGCCAGCAGGAGATCACCGGCGTGTTGATGGATGCCTTCGCCGGTGCCGGCACCGTGGTGCGAGGCAACTGCTCGTTCGGCATGTTTTCCAACTATCCCGAAAATGTCGACGATGCGCTGCGCCAGCGCGCCGGCGCCCGCTGGCTGGTCGACGGGCCGCAGACGCGCGACGACTACATCGACATCTTCGTGCTGCTTGCCGGCAAGAACCACGAGATCCCGCTCGGCGACCACGAACTCTACGCCGCGCAGGAGATCCAGCGCGCCGTGACCGAAGCATATGAGGAGCATGAGAAGCCGCAGGAAGACGGCCTGATGAAGGTCTACGAGCGCTACATGAAGGAGAACGGCGCGCCGAAATCGATGGCCGATATCGGCACCTATCTGCACCTGATCAAGGATGCCGAGCCGCGCTTCACCGGCCGCGCCATCAAGAACGTCACCGACGCCATCAAGATGCGCGCCATGGACATCGAGCTTCCCGACGACTGGTTCGAGAAGCCGGAAGCCTTCATGCACAAGGGCTACGACGAGAAGAAAGCGATGATCGAGGAACTGCGCGGCCCGTTCTCGATGGACATGGTCATGCAGGAGATCAACCGCTACGCCGACAGCGAGTTCCGCTATTCCGACAAGTCCGACGACTCCGCCGTGGAAAAACTGCTGCGCGACGCCCGCCTGCGCGAACGCGCTGCGCGCGAGATGGAGGAACTGAAGAAGAAGGGGCTGTGGAATGCGTGAGCTGCGCCGGCCTTCCCTTCTCCCCTTGTGGGAGAAGGTGTCGCCGAAGGCGACGGATGAGGGGTGTTCCAGCTTGGCGCCAACAGCGCTCCGGCCAGCACCCCTCAACCGTCTCGGCGCTTCGCGCCGATCCACCTTCTCCCACATGGGGAGAAGGGAGGCTCACGCCCCTCATCCGCCCTTCGGGCACCTTCTCCCCGTGAACGGGGAGAAGGAAGGATGACCGCCAAGAAACCCGATCTTCTGCGCGACAATGAGCTGATCTATGGCCGGCTGTTGACGGTCGACGAGCCGCATCTGATCCAGCGTTACAACAAGGCGCTGGCCGCGTTCGGCTTGAAGCCGACGAAACTCAAGAGTTTTCAGATCGACCGCACCGGCTTCTCGCCCGAAGTGGCTGAGGAATGCGGCGACTATGATTATCTCGACCCCAACGAGGTCAACCGCCGCTTCATCATCCTGACGCCGTCGCAGATCGACCTGCCGGTAGTGCACACCGCCTTCTCCAACACTTCGCAGCTGATGTTCGAGTTCATGTCCAAGAACCAGCGCGCCATCGACGCGCTGACCATCAAGGACGTCATCTACGGCGAGATCGAGGATTCCGTTCCCAAGGTCAACGACATCGAGGACCTGCTGTCGATCAGCCAGGTCGAGTTCAAGGTGCTGTCGGCCGAGGACGTGCTGGGCAAGGCCGCCGAACTCGGCAAGCTCGTCGACCGGCTGAAGCAGGAGCCCGACGCCTGGCGCGACAACGCCATGCTGACCCGCATGGTGGAGCTCGCCAAGGTCTGCGGCGACATCCGCGAGAACGCGCTGGTGCCCGACCAGGTGATCTTTCGACACAATGCCTACTGGACCAGCCATTTCGGCGGTCTCTACGTGTTCGTCGATCCGGACATGACGACGGTGATCGGCGATCCGGCCGCACCCGGCTTCCGCCGCTCGCGGCCGTGGCAGGTCAGCTATCTGTCGATCAACGACGCCGACAAGGTGTTCAAGTTCCTCGCCACCACCGGCCGCATCGAGCTGCCGCGCGCCTCCTGGATCGAGGCCTCGGGCTATCTCGAACACCGCGCCGAAATGGTGGTGCGCGCGCTGATCCGCGACGCCGAGCCCGACCGCAACCTGACCGATGTCGACAAGGTCTGGCTGCAGACCTGGATCCAGAGCCATGCCGACCTGATCACCCGGGACGGCAACTTTCCCTTCCTCAACGCCGCCAAGCGCGAGATCGCCCAGCTCGGCCACCTCAAGATCGAGGATGTGTTCCCGCAGCAGCGCTTCCTGGTGATCCGCGCCAAGTCAGACCATCCCGACGCCTGGCTGACCAACCGGCTGATTTCGGATTTCGTCCCGTCGGACTTCGTCTCGCGCTACATCTTCAACAAGCAGGGCTTCTACAAGGACTATGACGGCTTCAGCGACGCCTGGCGATCGCATGTTGTGGACGTTCTCAAAACCACATATTTGAAGGACAAGGTGGCGTTTCGCACACGCCTCTACGGCCTGACTGACTAGAACGAAATGAACCGTCATTTCGTTCTAACTTGTTGTTTTGGCGCATGATGTTATCCAAAAAGTCTGCAACTTTTTGGCATCATGCTTTGAGGGGGTGACATCGCCATGCTCGATCCGATCGTGAACTTCTTCACCCGGATTTTCCAGTGGATCGGCCGTGGCATCGGCCTCTTGATCGGCGTCATCCTGTGGCCGTTCCTATGGGCCGGACGCTGGTACACGCAGCGCGGCTGGATCCTGAAGGCGGTGGTCGGCGTTGCCTTGCTGGTGCTGATCGGCCTCTATGCCAACTTCTTCTACGCCACCCAGTGGTGGAACAATTTCAACCCGAACTATCCCGACACCTACACTTTCGAGAAGCGCAACGTGTCCGCCGGCGAACAGGTTGCCGCCGGCGCCGGCACGGATACGGCCAAGACCTGCGGCAACTCCGGCATTGCCCAGATCGCCGCCGACCTGACCGACTTCAACGTCAACCAGAATGCCTGGATCTCGTCGATGATCCTCTACAAGCTCGGCCTGTTCGGCATCGACTGGGACCACACGCCGTGGATGGACAACAAGGCCTCGTTCCAGCGCGGCATCAACCAGGCGGTGCGGCGCACCGCGACCGAACTCGCCGACAATCTCGGCCGCGTGCGCACCACCTCGCAGATCGACAGCGATCTGCAGAATGCCCGCGGCAATCTGCAGTTCGACGAGGAGACCTGGTATTTCGGCCTGAACCCGTTCGGCCCCAAGACGCCGACGCCAAGCTATTACCGCGACGCCGTGCGCATGCTGCGTTCCTTCAACGCCCGCCTCGCCACCTGTCAGGCGACCTTCGACGCCCGCGCCGACAATCTGAAGCAGTATATCGACCGCATCTCATCCGACATCGGCTCGACCTCGGCGATCCTCAAGGAGCGCGCCGAGAACCACAACAATGGCTGGTTCGACTTCCGCGCCGACGACCGTTTCTGGTTCGCCTATGGCCAGCTCTACGGCTATTACGGCCTGATGAAGGGTGCCCAGGCCGACTTCGAGGACGTCATCAAGGAAAAGCATCTGCAGAACCTGTGGGACACGATGGACTCGCAATTCGTCTCGGCGCTGCGCATCCAGCCCTTCATCATCGCCAATGGCCGCGAGGACGGCTGGATCATGCCGACGCATCTGACGACCATGGGCTTCTATGTGCTCCGGGTGCGCTCCAACATGGTCGAAATCAGCAACGTGCTGACACAGTAACGCTACTCTGCCGCTGTCATTGCGATGGCGAATTTGCGCCGTCGCCTCTGTCGCATTCCGTGCATTGTGCGGCTGTTTTGAGACGGCGGAGCGCCGCATCCTCTGGCTTCTATACGGCGCGGCAACGGAGCCAGGAAGAACCGATGACAGGTCGGCCGATCCGCAGAGGAATTTTCTTCATAGGAAACATAGTTGCATGCAAGTTGACGCCACGGCAGCGACAGGGTTAGAACATGCCCGCGCCCGGTTCCAACCTGTTTGCGAGTGAGATCAAACCCGTCCCCTCCACCGTCCAATCCAGAGGAAAGCCGTCATGGCCGAAGTGAAGTCCGACATCGAGATCGCGCGCGGCGCCAAAAAGAAGCAGATCCAGGAGATCGGCCAGAAGATCGGCATTCCGACTGAACACCTTTTGCCCTACGGCCACGACAAGGCCAAGATTTCCGCCGAGTTCATCAAGTCGGTGAAGGGCAACAAGGACGGCAGGCTGATCCTCGTCACCGCCATCAACCCAACGCCCGCAGGCGAAGGCAAGACGACGACCACGGTCGGCCTCGGCGACGGCCTGAACCGCATCGGCAAGAAGGCGATCGTCTGCATCCGCGAGGCTTCGCTCGGCCCGAATTTCGGCGTCAAGGGCGGTGCCGCCGGCGGCGGCTACGCACAGGTCGTGCCGATGGAGGACATGAACCTCCACTTCACCGGCGACTTCCACGCCATCACCACGGCGCACAACCTTCTGTCGGCACTGATCGACAACCACATCTACTGGGGCAACGAGCTCGGCATCGACACCCGCCGCGTTGTCTGGCGCCGCGTCATGGACATGAACGACCGGGCGCTGCGCGAGATGATCTGTTCGCTCGGCGGCGTCGCCAACGGCTTTCCGCGCGAGGGCGGCTTCGACATCACCGTCGCCTCGGAAGTCATGGCCATCCTGTGCCTGTCCACCGATCTGAAGGACCTTGAAAAGCGCCTCGGCGACATCATTGTCGCCTATCGCCGCGACAAGTCGGCGGTTTACGCCCGCGACCTCAAGGCCGACGGCGCCATGGCCGTGCTGCTCAAGGACGCCATGCAGCCGAACCTGGTGCAGACGCTGGAGAACAACCCGGCCTTCGTGCATGGCGGCCCGTTCGCCAACATCGCGCATGGCTGCAACTCGGTGGTCGCCACCACGACGGCACTGAAACTGGCAGACTATGTCGTCACCGAAGCCGGCTTCGGCGCAGACCTTGGCGCTGAAAAGTTCTTCGACATCAAGTGCCGCAAGGCCGGCCTGAAGCCGGCAGCGGCGGTCATCGTCGCCACCGTGCGCGCAATGAAGATGAATGGCGGCGTCAAGAAGGAAGACCTCGGCAAGGAAAACGTCGAAGCGGTGAAGAAGGGCTGCGCCAATCTTGGCCGCCATATCGAGAACATCAGGCAGTTCGGCGTGCCGGCGGTGGTCGCCATCAACCACTTCTATTCCGACACCGACGCCGAGATCCAAGCGATGAAGGACTATGTCGCCTCGATGGGCGAAGAGGCGATCCTGTGCAAGCACTGGGCCCACGGCTCGGCCGGCATCGAGGAGCTCGCCAACAAGGTGGTGGCCCTGGCCGAATCCGGTGCCTCGCAATTCGCGCCGCTCTATCCCGACGCCATGCCGCTGTTCGAGAAAATCAACACCATCGTCCAGCGCATCTATCGCGGCTCGGAAGCGATCGCCGACAAGTCGGTGCGCGACCAGCTGCACGCGTGGGAGCAAGCCGGCTACGGCCACCTGCCGGTCTGCATGGCCAAGACGCAGTACTCGTTCTCGACCGACCCGAACCTGCGCGGCGCGCCGACCGGCCACACCGTGCCGGTGCGCGAGGTCAGGCTGTCGGCCGGTGCGGGCTTCGTCGTCATCATCTGCGGCGAGGTCATGACCATGCCCGGCCTGCCCAAGGCGCCGTCCTCGGAGAAGATCTTCCTCAACGAGATGGGCCAGATCGAAGGCTTGTTCTGATATCTAACGTCTCGACAACAAGAAGGGCGCCGCAGCGATGCGGCGCCCTTTTTTCTTTCGGATATTTGCTATGCGGCGTTGCGCGACAGCGCCCGCTGGTTGGAGCCGAAGATCGTGTCGCGTTCCGGCAGCGCGCCAGTGTTCAGGCATTCGACCCATTCGGCGGTCTTGAGCACGGCCGCGAAGCGCGACTGCAGGATGATCGTCACCACGCGGTGAATCTCTTCGGCCGAGGCGTAGCCGGCGCTGTTGGCGTAGGGCACCGAGCCGGTCGCGTCGGACAGGAACTCGACGGCAAAGCCCATGTGCACGGCGTGGATGATGGTCGACAGGTCGCAATTGTGCGTCATGTAGCCGACCACCGTGAGCGTATCGATGGCGTTGGCGCGCAGCCAATCCTCCAGATCGGTGCCGGTGAAGGCGGAGGGCAAATTCTTTTCGACATAGTGGTCGCGGCTACGCCTGGCGATCTCGGGGTGCAGTTCGCCGCCATGGCTGCCCTTGGCGAAGATCGGCGATGTCTCCGGCGCCATCTGCTTGACGACCACCACCTTGATGCCGGCCGCCGCCGCCGCATCCATGGCGCGTGCCACATTGACGACGCTGTCGCGGAACGGCGGATGCTGGATGGCGAGATTGCCGCCGTCATAGTCGTTCTGGACGTCGACGACGATCAGCGCGCGGCGCGGCGTGGTGTTGGCTGGGTCAGACATGGTGTTTTCCTTTCCGGCTTGAATGCGATGGGGCCGAAAATACGCAGGTCGCCAAGCAGCCGAAAGTGTCCCGATTGACATCATTCGAAAGAATTGGGACAATCCGATTTCACCCGCTGGAAGCATCATGACCGACCCGATCATTGCCGTCCTTGCCTTCGATGGCATCAGCCCCTTCCATCTCTCCGTGCCATGCCTGGTGTTCGGCGAAGACAGGACGGCGCTTGGGCTGCCGCGCTTCGAGTTCCGCATCTGCGCGGTCAAGGCCGGTCCGATCCACACCGAAGCGGGACTGACCGTTGCCGCACCGCATGGGCTCGAAGGGCTCGACGGCGCCGACATCGTCATCATCCCGAGCTGGCACCATCTCGGCGAGGCACCAGCGCCAGTGTTGATGGAGGCGCTACGCAGAGCGCACGAGAAAGGCGCATTGATTGTCGGCCTGTGTCTGGGGACCTTCGCCATTGCCGCGGCCGGGCTGCTGTCAGGCCGCCGTGCCGCGACGCACTGGGCCTATTCCGAGCGGCTGCAGAAACTCCACCCCGACATCGCGGTCGATGCCTCGGTGCTCTATGTTGACAATGGCGATGTCGTGACATCGGCCGGCGTCGCCGCCGGCCTCGACTGCTGTCTCCACATCGTGCGCGCCCGCTATGGTGCGGAAGCCGCTCTGCGGCTCGCCCGCCAGATCGTCCTTTCGCCGCATCGGCAGGGCGGGCAGGCACAGTTCATCGAGCACCCGGTGGCGAGGGGTGCGAACGCCGACCGGTTCACCCAGGCGCTTGACGCGGTTCGCGCCACACTTGGCGAGACGCACAGCCTGGACCGCGTCGCCGAAGCCGCCGGCCTGACCCGGCGCACCTTCACCCGCCGCTTTCAGAAATCGATCGGCACCAGTTTCGGCGAATGGCTGACCAGCCAGCGGATCGAACTGGCGCAACGGTTGCTGGAGGCAACGGAGAAATCGATGGACATGGTGGCCTTCGAGGCCGGCTTCGGCAGCGCCACCTCACTGCGCCAGCATTTTTCGGCACGGCTCAAGACATCCCCGGCGCAATACCGGCGCGAATTTTCCAGGCGGGCCGATCAGAAGGACGAACGCACAGCGCTTTCGTCCTGATCTGTTCAATCCCGCTTGACCGCCCGCGCCGGATTGCCGACCACGGTGGTGTTCGCAGCCACGTCGCGCGTCACCACGGCGCCCGCACCGACGACGGCGCCATCGCCGATGCTGATGCCGCCAAGGATGATCGCGCTGCCGCCGATCCAGGCATTGCTGCCGATCTCGACCGGCCTGGCGATCTCCAGCCCCGCTTGCCGCCCGGCGGCCTCCTTGTGATGCTCGGCGCAGTAGATCTGCACGTTGGGGCCGAGCAGCGTTCGCTTGCCGATGCGCACGCTTGCCGTGTCGAGGATGGTGCAGCCGGCATTGAGAAATACGCCATCGCCGAGAAAGATGTTGAAACCGTAGGCGCAGTGGAATGGCGCCTCGATGCGGGTACCCTCGCCCGCTTTGCCGAGCAGTGCCTTCAAGCCCGGCCCGAGGTTTCCACGCTGCCGTGGCGGCAGCGAATTGTGCTCGAAAACCGCGTCGCGCGCGCTGACGCGAAGTGCCTCCAGTTCGCCGTCGAGGCACGTATACCATTCGCCGGCCGCCATCTTTGCGCGTTCGCTTCCAGCCATGACGGTGTCTCCCTGTGACGCCCTTGCCAAAGCACACTTGCAATGAACGGGAAAGTGCCAGCGTCCCGCAACACCGGGCGCAACATCCATTCGGATTTTTCGAGGTCATGTGCTGGTCAAATGCCCGGCCTATGCTAGCCTGTTCTTGTAAGGCTGTCCTGGCCGGCGATGAGGGGATCGACCATGTTGTATATTCTTGCACTTCTGATCGGCGTCATTGCCGGCCTTCGTGCCATGACCGCGCCGGCTGCCGTCGCCTGGGGCGCCTATCTCGGCTGGCTGCCGGTCGCCAGCACCTGGGCCAGCTTCATGAGCCACTGGGCCGCTGTCGGCATCTTCACCATCCTTGCCATCGTCGAGCTGGTCACCGATCAGTTGCCGTCGACGCCGAGCCGGAAGGTGCCGCAGCAGTTCGGCGCCCGCATCATCATGGGCGCCTTCACCGGCGCCGTCATCGGCGCCACCGGTGGCGCCACCATCGGCGGCCTGATCGCCGGGGCCATCGGCGCTGTGATCGGCACGCTGGGCGGTGCTGAAGCACGCGGCCGGCTGGCGGCCGCCTTCGGCAAGGATCCGCCCGCCGCCTTCATCGAGGACGCGGTGGCGATCATCGGCGGCCTGCTGATCGTAGCGGCGGTGGCATGACGGCCAAGACTTTCGACGCCATCATCATCGGCGCCGGACAGGCCGGCCCTTCCCTGGCCGGCCGGCTGAACGCTGCCGGCATGAGCGTGGCGCTGATCGAGCGCAAGCTGGTCGGCGGCACCTGCGTCAACACCGGCTGCATGCCGACCAAGACCATGGTCGCCAGCGCCTATGCCGCGCATCTGGCGCGACGCGCCGCCGACTATGGCGTGACGCTCAGCGGCCCCGTTGGCGTCGACTACAAGGCGATCAAGGCGCGCAAGGACAAGGTGTCCAACGACGCCCGAACCGGGCTCGAAACCTGGATCGCCGGCATGGACAAATGCACGCTCTATCGCGGCCATGCCCGGTTCGAATCCGCCAACACGGTGCGCGTCGGCGACGACCTTCTGACCGCCGAAAAAATCTTCCTCAACACCGGCGGCCGCGCCTCGGTGCCGGACCTGCCCGGCATCAACGACATCGACTACCTGACCAACTCCTCGATGATGGATCTCGACGTGCTGCCGCGCCATCTCATCGTCGTCGGCGGCAGCTATATCTCGCTCGAATTCGCGCAGATGTTTCGCCGCTTCGGCGCCGAAGTCACCGTCATCGAAAAGAGCCCGCGCCTGACCGGCCGCGAGGACGAGGACGTCTCGGCCGCCATACTGTCGATCCTCGAAAACGAAGGCATCGCGGTTCATGTCGGTGCCGACGACATCGGCTTTGCCAGACAGGGCAAGGACATTGCGGTGACCTTTGCCGCAGGCAAGCCGCCTGCGGTCGGCTCGCATGTGCTGCTGGCTCTGGGGCGCACACCCAACACCGACGATCTCGGCCTCGACAAGGCCGGCGTCGAGGTCGACAAGCGCGGCTTCGTCACCGTCGACGACCAGCTGCGCACCAGCGTGCCCGGCATCTGGGCGATGGGCGACTGCAACGGCAAGGGCGCCTTCACCCACACCTCCTACAACGACTATGAGATCGTCGCCGCCAACCTGCTCGACAACGATCCGCGCAAGGTCAGCGACCGCATCGAAGCCTATGCGCTCTACATCGACCCGCCGCTCGGCCGCTGCGGCATGACCGAGGCCGCGGTGAAGAAATCCGGCCGCCGGGCGCTGGTCGGCCATCGGCCGATGACCCGCGTCGGCCGTGCCGTCGAAAAGGGCGAGACGCAAGGCTTCATGAAGATCCTGGTCGACGCCGACACCAGGGAAATCCTCGGCTGCTCGGTGCTGGGACCGGGTGGCGACGAGGCGGTGCATTGCGTGCTCGACCTGATGTACGCCAAGGCACCCGTCGACACGCTCGCGCGTGCCGTTCATATCCACCCGAATGTCTCGGAGCTGCTGCCCACCATTGCCCAGGAACTGAAGCCGCTGGCCTGACGTACCGCCCATTAAGCTCTAGACTTTATGCATTGCTGCATTGCAGCAATGCATATTGCGCATGGCAAGAGTCTACGCGCATTCTCGGATTGAACCGATTCAGTCTGGACGCCCCATGCCCCTGCCGATCCTTGCGCTCGCCATTGCGTCCTTCTGCATCGGCACCACCGAATTCGTCATCATGGGCCTGTTGCCGGAGGTCGCCGCCGACCTCGGCGTGTCCATCCCTTCGGCGGGCCTGCTGGTCACCGGCTATGCGCTGGGCGTCGTCTTCGGCGCGCCGATCGTCGCGATGGCGACCGCGCATTTGCCGCGCAAGCCGGTGCTGGTTGGCCTGGCCACGCTGTTCGTCGTCGGCAATCTGTTCTGCGCCATCGCGCCCAACTACTGGATGCTGATGGCCGCGCGCGTCTTCACCGCCTTTGGCCACGGCGCCTTCTTCGGCATCGGCTCGGTCGTCGCCGCCAGCCTGGTGCCGCGCAACAAGCGGGCCAGCGCCATCGCGCTGATGTTCGCCGGGCTGACGCTGGCCAACATCCTTGGCGTGCCCGCCGGCACCGCCCTTGGCGAAGCCTTCGGCTGGCGTGCCACCTTTTTGGCCGTCGTCGGCATCGGCCTGATCTCGGTCGCTTGCATCGCCTGGCTGGTGCCATCCGATGTCGCTGAACCGAGTGGTGGCGGCCTGCGCGGCGAACTGCGCGTGCTGGGCAAGCTGCAGGTCTGGCTGGCGATGCTGATCGCGGCGCTGACCTCCGCCAGCCTGTTCACGGTCTTCACCTACATCAAGCCCTATCTGACCGACGTCTCCGGCTTGTCCACCTCGGCGGTCACCTGGGTGCTGTTGCTGTTCGGTGCCGGCATGACCATCGGCAACATCATCGGTGGCAGGCTCGCCGACTGGAAATTGATGCCGACGGTCATCGGCACACTGCTGCTGATGGCGCTGCTGCTGCTTGGCTTCATGCAGTTCGGCGCCATAGCCAGCGTCGCCATCGGCATCGTCTTCCTGTGGGGCCTGCTCATCTTCGTTGTCGTGCCGCCACTGCAGATCCGCGTCGTCGAGGCAGCTTCCGAAGGACCGAACCTTGCCGCCACGCTGAACCAGGGCGCCTTCAATGTCGGCAATGCCAGCGGCGCCTGGATCGGCGGCGTGGCACTTTCCGCGGGCGTTTCCTATGCCAACCTGCCGCTGGTCGGCGCCGCGCTCGCCCTGCTGGCGGTCACCGTAGCGGTGCTGTCGCAGGCGTTGGATCGGCGCACACCTGTCCCTCTGCAGGCGCCGGCAGAATAACCGCTTGCGCCCATAGCGCGGCAGGCTGGACCAATCGACATCGGCACCTTCAAATGGGCATGTCTTGTCGCTCTTGATGGAGGAAAATCATGCAGAAATCGATCGAGCGCATCGCCGGCGAAAGCGAAGGTGTTTCCTACGAATTTCCGCTGTTCCGATTTGCCGGAACCGACAAGGCCGCTCCGTCGGCCTATCTGCAGGCGGCGCTCCACGCCGGCGAGTTGCCGGGCGTCGTCGCCATCGACGCGCTGATGCCGATGCTGGCCAAGGCCGAGGCCGAAGGCCGCATCAAGGGCGACATCACGATCGTGCCCTGGGCCAACCCGATCGGCCGTGCGCAATATCATTTCGGCGAACATCAGGGCCGCTTCCATCTGGGCACCCGCACCAACTTCAATCGCGGCTTTCCGCTGCTTGCCGCGCCCGACGCAGCACTCTTGTCAGACACCACCCTTGGCTCAGTCGACCAGCGGCTGAAGACCCGGCTGGTGCAGCTGTCGCTCGGCCACGACATCGTGCTCGACCTGCACTGCGACGACGAGGGCCTCGCCTATCTCTATGTCCATGCCAGCCTGTGGCCGGCAATGGCCGATTGCGCCGCCGCCATGGGCGTCGATGCGGTGATGCTGTGGAGCGAAGACACCGACGGCACGTTCGAGGGCGCCTCGATCATGCCCTACCAGAACGTCCCCGATGACGTGGCGAAACTCGACCGCCGCGTCGCCACGACCGTCGAATACCGCGGCATCCTCGATGTCGACAGCGACTTGGCCGCCTCCGATGCCGAAGGCCTCTACCGGCTGCTGGTGGCGCGCGGCGTGATCGCCGATACCGCCCTGCCCGCGCCCGGTCCCTTCACCGGGGTGGTGGCCCCGTTGGAAAACATCGACATGATGCCGGCGCCCCGGGCGGGCGCCGTGCTCTACGACGTGAAGCCTGGCGACCGCGTCGCCAAGGGCGCGCGCCTCGCCACCATTGTCTACGCCCCAGGCGAAGCCGGCGGCCGCACCGAAGTCTTCGCGCCGCAGGACGGCATCATCCTGACCCGCCGCTCGCGCCGCATCATCCGCGCCGGTGAGGACCTCTTGAAGCTGGTCGGCGACAGCAAGAGCGCCGACGCCAGATCAGGCACGCTTGAGGACTGAACTAACCCGAGCACCGGAAGCGCAGGAACCCGCCATTTGCTAGGCCGGCATCACCTGAATATCAGCATGCCCTAGCCTGAAATAGCCAGCCGCGCCTTGGCCTCCAGCCATTCGGCCATCTGCCGGTATGGCACCGGGCCGTGGCTGATGCGGGCAACGCCGAGTTCTGCCAGCCGCTGTCGCGGCGGCACATGCGCCAGCGCAATGATGTTGACCGGCAGCGCAATTGCCTTGCACAGCGCCTCGATCAACCCTTCATCGCCAAGGCCCGGCGCAAAGAAACCGTTCGCCCCGGCCCTTTCGAAGGCATGCGCCCGCTCGATCGCCTGGTCGAGCAGCGCCTTGTCGTGCGTATCCGGCTTTGCCTTGAGGAAGATGTCGGTTCGGGCGTTGAGGAAGGCCGGGATGCCCGAGGCCTTGACCGCCGCCGCCGCCGCTTCGATCCGCTTCACCTGTACGGCGATGTCGTGCAGGCCCGTGCCGCCGACAATCTGATCCTCGAAATTGAAGCCGATGGCGCCGGCCTGTATGGCATGCGTCACGGTGCGGGCGACGGTTTCCGGATCGACGCCATAGCCACCCTCGAGATCCATGGTCACCGGCAGATCGACGGCGGCAACGATGCGCCTGATGTTGTCGAGCGCCAGCTCCAGCGGGATTTTCTCGCCATCGGCGTATCCAAAGGCTGCAGCCACCGGCCAGCTCCCCGTGGCGATCGCCTTGGCCCCTGCTTTCTCGACGATCTTGGCCGAGCCCGGATCCCAGGCATTGTAGAGAACGATCGGATTTCCCTTGACGTGGAGGGAATGGAACGTCCGTGCGCGGTCGATCTGCTCGGTCATTGGTGTTTTTCCCATGTTTCTGCTGTTGGACATCCAGACTAAGCAGGACCGCCGGCTCTGGCGATGTGCCATGAGCCGCAGAAGCGGCGGCCACCGGACAGATTTTCAAACCTGTTGCGCATCCTGTTTTTCGCAGCTATGGATTTCGCCATGAACATGCGTTCGACCAAGACCATTTGGTGGTGGGCCTGCTGACAGCGGCCTGTTCGAACGCGCGCGCGTGAAAATAGAGGGTGGCCGCAGCGGAATGTCCGGGCGGCCATTTGTTTTTTCAAGCCATTCCCGGGTCCGTTGCCCCAAGAAGCTGATGGAGACGGCAATGACGATGAAGGTTCTGGAAAACGGAGCGGAGAGTTTCGTGACGGGGGGTGGTATCACCATCACCCGCGAACGCCACGACCGGCCCTATGCGGGCGCCATCGACGCTTATGTCGACGGGCTGAACGCGCGCCGGGGCGCCGTGTTTTCCTCGAATTACGAATATCCCGGCCGCTACACGCGCTGGGACACCGCCATCATCGATCCGCCGCTGGTGATCTCGGCGCATGGCCGCGCCATGCGCATCGAAGCGCTGAATGGCCGTGGCGAGGCGCTGTTGCCGGTCATCGGCAAAGCGCTCGACAGCCTGGCCGATGTCACCATCGCCGAGAACTCGAAGAAACTGATCCGCCTCGACGTCGCCAAGCCCGGCCGTGTCTTCACCGAGGAGGAGCGCAGCCGCGTCCCCTCTGTCTTCACCGTGCTGCGCGCCATCACCGCTCTGTTCAAGACCGAGGAAGACGCCAATCTCGGCCTCTACGGCGCCTTCGGCTACGACCTCGCCTTTCAGTTCGACCCGGTCGACTACACGCTCGAGCGCAAGCCAAGCCAGCGTGATCTCGTGCTGTTCCTGCCCGACGAGATCCTCGTCGTCGACCACTATTCGGCCAAGGCCTGGACCGACCGCTACGACTATGCCGGCGAGGGTTTCTCGACCGAAGGCCTGCCGCGCGACGAAATCGCCGAGCCGTTCAAGAGCCCCGACCGCATCCCGCCGCGCGGCGACCACGAGCCCGGCGAATACGCCAATCTGGTTCGCAAGGCTATGGATTCGTTCAAGCGTGGCGACCTGTTCGAGGTCGTGCCCGGCCAGATGTTCTATGAGCGCTGCGAAACGCAGCCGTCCGAGATTTCGCGCAAGCTGAAGTCGATCAACCCCTCCCCCTATTCCTTCTTCATCAATCTCGGCGAAGGCGAATATCTGATCGGCGCCTCGCCGGAAATGTTCGTTCGCGTCAACGGCCGCCGCGTCGAGACCTGCCCGATCTCCGGCACCATCAAGCGCGGCGACGATGCCATTTCGGACTCAGAGCAGATCCTGAAGCTGCTCAATTCGAAGAAGGACGAATCCGAGCTCACCATGTGCTCGGACGTCGACCGCAACGACAAGTCGCGGGTCTGCGAGCCGGGCTCGGTGCGCGTCATCGGCCGCCGCCAGATCGAGATGTATTCGCGCCTGATCCACACCGTCGATCACATCGAAGGCCGGCTGCGCGAGGGCATGGATGCCTTCGACGCCTTCCTGTCGCATGCCTGGGCGGTTACCGTCACCGGCGCGCCGAAACTGTGGGCCATGCGCTTCATCGAGCAGAACGAAAAGAGCCCGCGCGCCTGGTATGGCGGCGCGATCGGCATGGTCAATTTCAACGGCGACATGAACACCGGCCTCACCCTGCGCACCATTCGCATCAAGGACGGCATTGCCGAAGTGCGCGCCGGCGCCACATTGCTCTTCGACAGCATTCCCGAGGAAGAAGAAGCCGAAACCGAACTGAAGGCATCCGCCATGCTCTCCGCCATCCGCGACGCCAAGACGGCCAATTCCGCCAGCACAGAGCGCACCACCGCCCGCGTCGGCGACGGCGTCAATATCCTGCTCGTCGACCACGAGGACAGTTTCGTCCACACGCTGGCCAATTATTTCCGCCAGACCGGCGCCAACGTCTCGACCGTGCGCACGCCGGTGCCTGAGGAGGTCTTCGACCGGCTGAAGCCCGACCTTGTCGTGCTGTCGCCCGGCCCCGGCACGCCGAAGGATTTTGATTGCGCCGCCACCATCAAAAAGGCCCGCGCCCGTGACCTGCCGATCTTCGGCGTCTGCCTTGGCCTGCAGGCACTGGCCGAAGCCTATGGCGGCGAACTGCGGCAACTGCATGTGCCGATGCATGGCAAGCCGTCGCGCATCCGCGTCTCGAAGCCGGGCATCATCTTCTCCGGCCTGCCCAAGGAAGTCACTGTCGGCCGCTATCACTCGATCTTTGCCGATCCGGTGCGGCTGCCCGATGATTTCATCGTCACCGCCGAGACCGAGGACGGCGTCATTATGGCCTTCGAGCACCGCAAGGAGCCGATCGCCGCGGTGCAGTTCCACCCGGAATCGATCATGACGCTCGGCCACAATGCCGGCATGCGCATCATCGAGAACATCGTCGCCCACCTGCCGCGCAAGGCCAAGGAAAAGGCCGCCTGACGACCATGGCCGAAACCGGGAACACGATGGCGATCGCGGCCAAGGCCGCGGCGAAGCGCAAGGTCGCCAACCTTGCCTTCTGGTCGATCATCATTGCCGCCATCGTGCTCGGCCTGAAGCTCGTCGCCTGGTACATCACCGGCTCGGTGGCGCTCTATTCGGATGCGCTGGAATCGATCGTCAACGTCATTGCCTCGATCGCCGCCTTCTGGGCGATCCAGGTCAGCTACAAGCCGGCCGACCAGGACCATCCCTTCGGCCACCACAAGGCGGAGTATTTCTCGGCCGTCCTCGAAGGCGTGCTGATCGTGCTCGCGGCGCTGCTGATCCTCAACGAGGTCTGGCGCTCCTGGCAAACGCCGGCGCCGCTTGAACAGCCTTGGGAAGGTCTTGCCGTCAACGGCGTCGCCACGGTCATCAATGCCTTCTGGGCGTGGACGCTGATCCGCGCCGGCAGGGCCGAGAAATCGCCGGCGCTGGTTGCCGACGGCAAACACATCATGACCGACGTGGTGACTTCGATCGGTGTGTTCGGCGGCCTGGTCGGGGCGATCCTGACCGGCTGGCAGATCCTCGACCCGGCGCTTGCCGTCCTCGTGGCGCTCAACATCCTGTGGCAGGGCTGGCATGTCATCGGCTCGTCGATGAACGGCCTGATGGACCGCGCTGTCGACACGGCAGAGCACATGCACATCCGCGACGTCATCTCGGCCAATTGCAAGGGCGCGCTCGAGGTGCATGACCTCAAGACGCGCATCGCCGGCCGCGCCACCTTCATCGAGTTCCATCTGGTCGTCGATGCCGACATGTCGGTCGGCGCCAGCCATGTCATCTGCGACCGCATCGAGGACGCGCTGAAGGCGGAAATCCCCTCGGTGCGCGTCACCATCCATGTCGAGCCCGACGACGAAGCCAAACTGCCGAAAGGCACGACGGCCGTGCCGTTCGCCTGAGGTCAGCTCACGGCGCGCAGGCCGATTGCGGCATCGGTTGCAGCCGGTAGACCTTGTCGTCGGACTTCGTCTTGCCGTCGGCGGCCTTCGAGCACAGATCGACGATCGCGACGCTGCTGTTGGGATTGGCCAGCATCATCGTGCCGTTGGCGCCGCGCTTGAGGAAAATCTCCTTCTGCGCGATGTCACAGGAAAAATCGCTCATCTTCGAGCTCGCCGCGCAACGCCACTGGTCGGCCTCGCCCTGGCAGGAATAGGTCTGCGTGACCTTGGCCGATTTCTGCCGCGTGGTGACGGTGACGGCAATGTCGGCGCCATCCGGCCATTTGGCTGCGTCGCCTCCTGAAGCAAAAGACGCCAGTTCCACCGAGCCGCGGAAAACCCGGATCGACTGCGTCAACTGGTCGGGATGGGAAGCCAGATGCGCTGCATCGTAGTCGCGCCCATAGCAGAAGGCCTGGTCCGGCTTCAGCCGTTCGCGCAGCGGGAGCCCGAGCGCCGGATCGATCGGATCGATGCGCGCGAATTCCGCCTTGCAGGTCGCTGCCGGCATCGGGTCGAGGCGGAAATTGTCATCCTCCTTGCCCAGCGCCTGCCTGTCATATTCCGCCGCGCCGAGTTCCTCTTCCGATCCGGCATCGAGATAGAGATCTGGCTGTACGTCGGTGAGGATCAGGCGTCCTTTGTCATCGACTTTCAGTGACGCCAGGGTGCGGTCGCAGTCCATGCCGCAATGGATCGGGCCTGTCTTGCCGTCCTCCGACTCGTGGTTGCACCACCCGCCGGCCCATTCCGGCGCCTTGACGCCGCGCACGGTGGTGGCGACGAAGGAATTGTAGGATGAGTCGGAGTTCGCGGCCGGCTCCTCATTCGGCCGGCTGACAGGATCATGGCCATAGTAGAAAAAAATCCGCGCCACCTTCTGCTTCGGATGCGCCTTGAGGTGCGCGGCGTCATAGACGCGGCCGAAACAGGCGTCGGCGCCGTTGGGGCTGAGTTCGGTGAGCTTGGGCGCATCGTCGGCGAAGGCCGACCCGGCAAGCAGACCGAGCAACGCAACACCCCAGGCGCCGCGCGCCAATACCTTGCCTAACGCCATGTGACCCTCCTCCGCATCGACAGGACGCAACGTCAATTTATGCTAGTATTGCGGCCGGAGCCACGCATTTTGCCGTGAGCCGCCAAGCGGAGGAGGATGCGATGCGCCGGCGCGATATGTTCCGTGCGGCTCTTGCCGGAACCGGAACGCTTTTTGGCCTGCGGGTGGTGCAGGCAGCGGCGACGGAGCCCGCCAGGCTGAAGGTCGCCTACCATCTCAGCGATCTCGACAAGGTCAATTTCGTCCTCGGCAACATCAAGAACCACTATGACGGCACCGGCGGCAATATCGACATCGTGCTGGTCGTGCATGGTCCAGCCCTTGCCGCCTTCAAGTCGAAAGGCATATCGGCCGCGATTTCCGGCCGCTTCGCCAGCCTCGTGCAGCAGGGGCTCAACCCGCATGCCTGCGCCAACACCATGCAAGGCATGGATATTTCGCTGACCGACCTGCTCGACGGTTTCCATGCCGCCGACAAGGGTGGCGTCGTCAAACTCGCCGAACTGCAAGGCCAGGGCTACGCCTATCTGCGCCCGTAAGGCTTGAACATCCGGGTGGCAACGGCTTACGAAGGACGGGCGGACATCCGGAGGAACAGCAGTGCCAGCCACCACCACACTCAACATTCCCGATCTCGCCGGCAGGGCGGTGCTGGTCACCGGTGCATCGACCGGCATCGGGGCGGCCCTGGCATCGGCCTACGCCGCGCAGAAATGCAAGGTGGCGCTGCACTACAATTCGAGCCGCGACGCCGCCGAGAAGCTGGCCAAGACCATTGCCGACGCAGGTGGCGAGGTGTTCCTCGTCCAGGGCGATTTCTCCGTTCCCGCCGATGTCGAACGCGTCGTCGAGGACAGCGCGCAGCATTTCGGCCGTCTCGATGGGCTGGTCAACAATGCCGGCGGCATGCTTGGCCGCGTGCCCTATGCCGAGCAGACCGAGGCGCATTACGACGCGGTGATGGACCTCAATGCGCGTTCGGTGCTGACCGCCTCGCGCAAGGCGATCCCGTGGCTCAAGAAACAGGGCGGCTTCATCGTCAACACCTCGTCGATCGCCGCGCGCAACGGCGCTGGCGGCGGCGCTGGCCTCTACGGTTCGGCCAAGGCCTTCGTCTCCAACGTGACCCGCGGCATGGCCAAGGAACTGATCGGCTTCGGCATCCGCGTCAACGCGGTGGCGCCGGGCACAATCCTGACGCCGTTCCACGAGCGCTATTCGACCGACGAGCAGATGAAGGGCATGGTCGCCACCATTCCACAAGGACGTGCCGGCACCGCGCAGGATTGCGTCGGCGCCTATCTGTTCCTCTCTTCCGATCTCCTGAGCGGCTACATCACCGGCCAGGTGATCGAGGTGAATGGCGGCCAGTTGATGCCTTGAGCGGCTATCTGCATACTGGCGATCTGCATACTCTTGTCGAAGACTTCAAAGGGAGACAAAGGAATGTACGGACTGATCGGCAAGATGCGGGCGTCGCGCGGCCAGCGCGACGCGGTCATGGACGTCCTGCGCGCCAGCACCGGCGCCCTGCCGGGTTGCCTGAGCTATATCATCGCGCGCGATCCCGCGGATGCCGATGCGATCTGGGTCACCGAAGTGTGGACCGACGCCGAAAGCCACAAGGCCTCGCTGCAGCTTCCCGAAGTCCAGGCGGCGATCGCCAAGGCGCGGCCGTTCATCGCCGGCTTTGAATTCCAGGTCGAGACCCACCCTGTCGGCGGCTTCGGCCTGGCCGATGGCAAGACCGGCTGAGGCAGGCATCCTTTCTCGGCGCAGCGGGGTTCGCATCGCCCCGCTTCGGGTCTAAGAGCGAGCCATGGATTCCTCGGCCGAGCCGCCACCCCCGGATCTGCCCACCATCGAGCGCATGGCGCGGATGCGCCAGCTCTGGCAATGGCTGGCGATCCTTACCGTCTCCGCCCTGTTTGCCGGCGCGCTGGAACTCGCCGCCCTGCCCGCTGCGCTGCTGATCGGCCCGATGCTGGCGGCCATCGTCGCCGGCACCAATGGCGCCACGGTGCGCGTGCCGCGTCTTCTGTTCGGCGCCGCGCAGGCGATTGTCGGCTGCCTCGTCGCCAGTTCGATCTCGGCCGATATCTTTCCGGTCTTCTACCAGGAGTGGCCGCTGTTTCTCGGCGTCGTGGTGGCCACAGTGACGGCCTCCAGCCTGCTCGGCTGGCTGATCAGCCGCTGGCGCATCCTGCCCGGCACCACTGCCGTCTGGGGCTCGTCGCCGGGCGCCGCCACCGCCATGGTGCTGATGGCCGGTGCCTTCGGCGCCGATCAGCGCCTCGTCGCCTTCATGCAATATCTGCGTGTGATCTTCGTTTCGATGACGGCGGCCCTGGTGGCAAAGATGTGGGTCGACACGTCGGGCGTCGAAATCCCGCCCATCATCTGGTTTCCACCGATCGATCCACAAGCCTTCGCCGCCACGATCGGCATCGCGCTTGTCGGCGGCCTGCTGGGAAAGCTGCTCAGACTGCCCTCGCCGTTCTTCCTTGGCACCTTCATCTTCGGCACCGTCATCCATCTCGGCCTAGGCGTGGAGATGCAATTGCCGCAATGGCTGCTGGCGGTGAGCTACGCGATGGTCGGCTGGTCGATCGGCCTGAATTTCACCCGGCCGATCCTGCGCCATGCGACGCGCGCCTTGCCGCAGATCATTGCGTCGATCGTGGCGCTGATCGCTTTTTGCGGCGGCCTTGCCTTCATGATCAGCCATCTGCTCGGCATCGACCCGCTGACCGCCTATCTGGCGACCAGCCCCGGCGGCATGGACAGCATCGCCATCATCGCCGCCGCCGCCCAGAACGTCGACATCTCCTTCGTCATGGCGCTGCAATCGGCGCGCTTCCTGATCGTGCTGCTGATCGGCCCGAGCGTCGCGCGGCTGGTGGCCAGAAGCGTCCGGCAATAGGCAAAGCCGCCTCCCCTGAACCCACAACCCGACTGTCATCCACGACCCGGTTGGTCGAATCCCCGTCAGCGGTGCCGCTGTGCAAGAACCCAGCGACAGCCTGGGTAGCAGCGGCAAAAAATACTTGACTCACACACTCATATTTGAGAGCGCGGGAGCGCAATCCTGCATGAGACAGTGGAGACGAGTTGATGCGAACGCAGCCGACGACATGGCGCCTGGGGATATCATTGCTGGGTGGTGCGGCGATGCTCGCCCAACCTGGCGCAGCACTCGCCCAGGACAGCGAGACCGCCCCTGTCCTCGGCAAGATCGAGGTGACCGCGCAGAGCAACGAGATCCTGGTCCAGGATGGTTACGTCGCCAAGACGGATCGCATCGGCACCAAGACCGATACGCCGATTGCCAGGATTCCGCAGGCCATTTCGGTGGTGACGCAGAAGCAGATCGAGGATCAGAAGCCGCGCACGTTGAACGAAACGCTCGGCTACACGGCCAGCGCCAATCCCAACAGCTTCGGCTTCGACACCCGCTACGACGCGTTCTTCCTGCGCGGCTTTCAGGCCTTCTACAACGGCATGTTCCGCGACGGGCTGCGCCAGTACAACGGCCCCTCGGCCTGGTTCAAGACCGAGCCCTACGGAATCGAGGGGGTCACTATCCTCAAAGGCCCGGCATCGTCGCTATACGGCGTCAGCGGCCCGGGTGGCATCGTCAATGTCGTCACCAAGCGTCCCAAGGATGAGCCGTTCCGCGAAATCGAACTGCTCGCCGGCGAGCACAACCGGTTTCAGGCCGCGCTTGACGCTTCCGGACCGGTGACAGAGGACGGCAGCATTCTCTATCGCTTCACCAGCCTCGGCCGCAAAAGCGAGACCGAATTGCCTGCCTATCCAGACGACAAGATCTATCTGGCGCCGGCTGTCACCTTCAAGCCGGACGAGGATACGAAGCTGACAATCCTCGGCGAATATTCGAAATCGGTCACCGGCGGCACGGCGGCCTTCTACAATTCGAGCTATGGCGTGCTGTCCAATGTCTATGAGGGCGATCCCGCCTGGAACGATTTCACCCAGAGCCAGGGCCGTATCGGCTACGAGTTCGAGCACCGTTTCAACGATCTGCTGACGGTGCGGCAGAACCTGCGCTACAACGCCGTCGACAGCGACATCGAGTACAGCGGCCATTACTCGATCGGCGCCGACCAGCCGCTGCAGCGCTACTGGGGCCACTACACCGAGACGATGAAGAACTTCGTCGTCGACAACATGGCGCAGTTCGAGTTCGACACCGGCCCGGTCAAGCACACCGCTGTCGGCGGCATCGACTATGCCTGGTCGGACTATGATGCCGGCAGCGGTCTGTCCTATGTCTCGGTCGACGACATCAAGGCGGCAGCTGTTCCCCACTCCGGCGGACAGCAGATGAACCAGCTCGGTGTCTACCTGCACGACCAGATGGAGTTGAACGACTTCACCCTGTTCACCAGCGGCCGCTACGACTGGGTCGACACCACCTCCACCGCCGCCGACTTCAGCACATCCAGGCAGAAGGACAGCGCCTTTTCCGGCCGGGTCGGCCTGTCCTATCAGACCGAATGGGGCATCACGCCCTACATCAACTATTCGACCTCGTTCTCGCCGAACATCGGCTTCGTCTATGACGACGTCGCCAGCACCGTCGGCCGCGTCGCCCGACCGACCATCGCCACGCAGAAGGAGATCGGCGTCAAATACGAGATGTCAGACCACAATGCCATCGTCAGCGCTGCGCTGTTCGACATCGACCAGAAGGACGGCGTCGTCTTCGACGCCTCGACCGGCATCAACAAGCAGCGCCAGCTCGACCTGAATTCGCGCGGCGTCGAACTGGAAGCCAATGCCTCGCTCGACAACGGCTTCAGCTTCATCGCCTCCTACACCTATCTGCGCGTCAGGATCGAGCGCGGCGCCGAGGAAACCGCAGGCAAGGAGCTGTCGGCGACCCCAAATCATATCCTGTCGCTGTGGGGCCACTACCAGTTCGAGAACGGCACGCTGGAAGGACTGGGGCTCGGCGCGGGCGTCCGCGTCGCCGGCTCGAGCTATGGCGACGACACCAACACCTTCAAGAACGACGCGCGCGCCTTCGTCGACGCTTCGCTCTCCTACGATTTCGGCACCCGCAACCCGAAGCTCGAAGGCGTCAAGCTGCAGGTCAACGCCAAGAACCTGTTCGATATCAGGCAGACCATCTGCTCTGCCGGCTATTGCTACCGCGACGAGGGCCGCTCGCTGTTCGCCAGCCTGCGCTATCGCTTCTGAAGGAAGGCTGGAGCCGGTTTCCATCCCGATGGACTCGAGATGGGCTCTATCTTTTTGTTTGAGCCTGATTTTTACCGAAAACGGGACTCCCCTTTTCGGGATCGTGCTTTAGCTCGCCCTCGGATGGTGACAGGCGACGAAGTGGTTCTTGTCGACGAGCGAAAGCACGGGGCGTTCGTGGCGGCACACCGAAGTCGCCGCCACGCAGCGCGTATGGAAACGGCAGCCTGACGGCGGATCGAGCGGGCTCGGCAAATCGCCCTTGAGCATGATCCGCTGGGCCGGCCGGTTGTCGACGTCGGGAACCGGCACCGCCGAGCGGAGCGCCATTGTGTAGTGATGTCGCGGCGCCGAGAAGACGGCGTCGACCGGTCCGGTTTCGACGATCGAGCCCATATACATCACCGCCACCCGCGACGAGAACTGCCTGACCACCGAGAGGTCGTGGGCAATCAACACATAGGTCAGGTTGAACTCGTCGCGCAGATCGGAAAGCAGGTTGATGATCTGCGCCTGGATCGACACGTCCAGCGCCGATACCGGTTCGTCGGCAACGATCAACCGCGGCCGCAGCGCCAGGGCGCGCGCGATGCCGATGCGCTGGCGCTGTCCACCCGAGAATTCATGCGGAAAACGCTGGGCATGCTCGGGAAGCAGTTCGACGCGGACCAGCAGATCCTCGACGCGATCCGCCATTTCCGATCGCGACAGCCTTTCGTGCACGCGGAACGGATCCGCCAGGAGATCGCCGACGCGGCGGCGTGGGTTGAGCGAGGCGGCGGGATCCTGGAACACCATCTGCATCTGGCGGCGTATCGGCCGGAGCTGCCGTTGCGAGGCCCTGGTGATGTCCCGGCCCTCGAATTCCAGCGAGCCGGAGGTGATTTCGGTGAGCCGGACCAGGCAGCGTCCCAGCGTCGATTTTCCGCAGCCCGACTCGCCGACGATGCCAAGCGTCTCGCCCGGGAAGATGTCGAGCGAGATCTGCTCCACGGCATGGACGATCCGCCGTTGGAAGGGTGAGCGCCCCACCGGATAGTGTTTCGACAGATCGTTGGTCCGCACCAGCGGTTGGGGCCTGGTCTCGGTCATGCCGGCACGGCCCTGGCGGCAAGCGTCCGGCGCAGATCCTGACGGCTATCCTGCGGAAGAAAACAAGCCGAGCGGTGTCCTGCCACGCCGCCAAGCGAAGGCTGCTCGGCACAGGCCTCGTGCCGGAACGTGCAGCGTGGCCCGAAGGCGCAGCCCTGCGGCATCTGGCTCAGTTTCGGCGGACTGCCGGGGATGGCTGTCAGCCGCGCGGGACGCGGTCCGTGCATCGGCGGAATCGAACCGAACAGGCCCCATGCATAGGGGTGAAGCGGCTCGCGGAAAAGCTGGCCCTTACCGCCCTCCTCGACAACGCGCCCGGCATACATCACCAGCACGCGATCGGCGACTTCGGCGACCACGCCGAGGTCATGGGTGACCAGGATCACGGCGGATCCGAACTCATCGCGCAATCGAGCGATCAGCTCGAGGATCTGCGCCTGCACCGTCACGTCGAGCGCCGTCGTCGGCTCATCGGCGATCAGCAGTGCGGGATTGCACGACAGCGCCATGGCGATCACGGCGCGCTGGCGCATGCCGCCGGACAGCTGGTGCGGGTAGCGGTCGACGGCACTGTCGGGGCTCGGCAAACCAACCGCGTCGAGCAAGTCCACCGCCCGCTTGCGGGCAGCACTGCGCGACACCCTCTCATGCGCGCGGATCTGCTCGATGATCTGGTCGCCGATCGTATGAACCGGTGTCAGAGCCGTCATCGGATCCTGGAAGATCATCGCGATCTGCCGGCCGCGAATGGCGTCGAGCGCACGGCGCTTGAGCCCCAGCAACTCCTGGCCCAGAAAACGCACCGACCCGGTGACGATGGCATTAGGACTGCTGATCAGCCCCAGGATGGCAAGAAGGGTCTGGCTCTTGCCCGAGCCGCTTTCACCGACGACGCCGATGATTTCGCGCGGCGCGAGCGAAAACGAGACGCCGCTGACGGCAGGCACCACGCCACCCTCCGTGCGGAACGAGACGCAAAGGTTCTCGACGACCAGCAGCGGCCTGTCAGCGGGCGTCTTGTCAGTGGGCATCTCTAACCCTCGGATCGATGAAGACAAAGGCGACGTCGACGATGAAATTGGCCATGACCACGAAGAACGAGGCATAGATGACTGTCGCCAGGATCATCGGCAGATCGAGCGTCTGCAAGGCCCCATAGGTGAGCTTGCCGACCCCTTGCAGACCGAACACCACCTCCGTCAGCAAGGCGCCGCCGCCGACCAGGGCGCCGAAATCGAGTCCGAACATGGTGACGAAGGCGACAAGCGAGGTTCTCAGCCCATGATGCAGCAGCACCCGCCGCTCGCCGATGCCCTTGGCACGCGCGGTGCGGATGAAATCCTCCTGCATGGTCTCGATGATCGAGGCCCGCAGCACGCGGCCGTAAAGTCCGATGTAGAGCGTGGCGAGCGTGAACCAGGGAATGACCAGCGCCTTGAACCAGCCCCAGGGATCTTCCGTGAAAGGAATATAGCCGAGTGGCGGCACCCACGAGAACAGCCAGCTGTCATGCCAGCGGCTCTGCGTGACCAGATTGGCGACTTCGCCCAGCCAGAAGACCGGGATCGATACGCCGATCAGGCTGAGGATCATCAGCGTCCGGTCGAGCCACGTGCCGCGCGTCGCCCCGGCGACCACGCCGACGATCAACCCGCCGAGAACCCACAACACAGCAGCGCCGAACACCAGCGACAAGGTGATCGGGATCGCCTCGAGCACCGTGGGAACGACCTTCTGGCCGCGATTGACGAAGGAGGTCAGGTCACGGCTGATGAACAGCCGCTTCATCATCAGCGCGTATTGGACGGGCAGCGGCCGGTCGAGGCCGAAATCGTGCCGCACCTGGGCCAGCGTCTCCTGCGAGGCGTTGCGCCCGGCAATGCGCGCCGACGGGTCGGCGCCAGGGGTGGCGAAAAAGATCAGAAAGGCGACGACGCTGATGCCGAACATCACCAGCGCCATCTGACCGAGCCTGGAAACGAGCGCCGTCAGCATCAGGCGACCCTGATCGAGGATTTCGGGTCGAGTGCGTCGCGCACCCCGTCGCCCAATATGTTCAGCGCCAGTACTGAGATGACGATTGCCAGCCCCGGCGCCAGGGCCACGATCGGGCGCGAATAGAGAAGCCCCTGGCCGTCCTGGATGATGGTGCCCCAGCTGGCGTCGGGCGGCTGTACGCCTATGGACAGGAAGGACAGCGAGGATTCGGTCATCATGTTCAGCGCCAGGATGAGTGGCACGAAGACGATGACCCGGGTGATCACATTGGGCAGGATGTCATACAACAGGATGCGCCAGGGCGACGCGCCGATGCCGATCGCCGCCGTGACGAACTCGGCCTGCATCAGCGACAGGACATGGCCACGGATGGGCCTGGCGACATAGGGGACGTAGACGATGCCGATGATGAAGATCGGCAGCCAGAGACTGCCGGAGCGGATTTCGATCGGCCCGATGGTGATGCTCTGCGTGATCAGCACGATCGATAGCGAAATCGCCAGCAGGAAGATGGGGAACGCCCATAGCACGTCGAGAATGCGCGACAGCAAGGTATCGACCAGCCCGCCGAAGAAGCCGGAGACGACGCCGAGCACTGTCGCCAGGCCAAGGCATATCACCGCCGCGGCGCCGGCGATCAGCAGCGAATTGCGCCCGCCGTAGAGCAGGCGCGCGGCGACGTCGCGGCCCTGATTGTCGGCGCCCAGCATATAGGGCCCGAAATCCCAGGTCGCTCCGAGCGGTGTGAACCCCAGGCCAAGGCCTTCGGTCGAAGGCTCCAGCACCTGCCTGGTCTCGCCGTTTATGACGATCTCGCCATTGAGATTGGTGGCGAAAGGATCGGTCCGCGCCACATGGCGGGCGTAAAGGGGGGCTGCCAGGCAGGCAGCGGTGATCAGCACCAGCACACCGAACGCTATGATGGCGGCGCGATCGGTCTTGAGCTTGCGCCAAGCTGTGCGCCACGGCCCCTCGGCGCCCCGGCGGCTCCGAACCAGCGCTTGCCCGCCACTCGTATTGTCCATGATGGGTATGAATTTCAGATCGGCGGGAAAAGCAACCGCGGCGGAGGATTGCACATCGCTCCGCCGCGGATCGGATTGGGTCTGATCACTCAACCCCCGGTCACTCGACCCAGGACTGGCTCATGATCCAGTAGAATTGCGGGCTGAAGACGAAATTCTTCAGCCGCGGTGAGATCAGGTCGACGCGCTTGGGCGTGAACAGCACGGCCACCGGCGCTGCGTCGGTCACCGCCTTGTCGACGGCGGTCCACAGCTGCGCACCCTTGGCCGGGTCGGCGATCGTGGCGGTCTGCGCCTCGCTCATCTTCTGGTCGATCGACTTGTCGCAGAATCCGGAGATGTTGACCGAGGCGTCCGAGCCGGGCGTGAACGAGGCGCAGCTGAACAGCACCTGCAGGAAATCCGAAGGCGCGGGATAGTCCTGGAACCACTGCGAGATGGAGATCTGCACCTTGTTGTTGGTGTTCTGGATGTACGTGAACTGGATGTTCTGGGAGATCGGCTTGACCGAGGTCTTGTAGCCCAGACCGTTCAGCACATCCTGCAGATACACGCCGATCGATTTCGACACTTCGGTGTCCTCGGTGATGATCGTCACCTCCTGGCCGGCCGTGCCGGAAGCGGCGATCAGCGCCTTGGCCTTCTCGAGGTCAGGTGCGGACCATTTCTCGCCGGGATTGGCCGAGAACGGGCAATAGGGCGCGTAGGACGGGAAATCCGGCGGCAGAATCTGGCAGGACGGCTGCGCCAGATTGCTGCCGCCGAACAGCTTGACGATCGCCGCGCGGTCGATGGCGTAGTTGACGGCCTGCCGCACGCGGATGTCGTTGAATGGCGCCAGATTGGTGTTCATCGGCGCATACCACATCGCCGTCAGCGGATGCACGGACACCTGCTTGGCGTATTTGGTGCCCAGTTCCGCCAACCGGTCCGCCGGTGGCGGATCGAACATCCAGTCGGCCTGGCCGTTCTCCACGGCGGTGACCGCCGCTTCGTCGGTGAGACCGAAACCGTAGTCGATCTCGTCGGGATATCCGGCCGGCTGCGCCTCCTTGCTCCATTCCTTGAAATGCGGATTGCGCACCATCTTGAGCAGGCTGTTGGGGTCGTAGCTGGCGATCATGTAGGGCCCGGTGCCGGGGATGGGCACGGTCCCTGAATCCTTGAGAGGCGCTTCGGCGGGCAGGATCGCCGCATGCGGGATCGAAATCTTCTGGAGGAAGTCGGGATCGGGCGCGACCAGATTGAAGGTCACGGTGCTTGCCGCCTCATCGGCGACGACGCCGCCCTCGAGCGTGCAGGTCGCCGGCGTCTTGAGACAAATATCGGCGCCGACGATGCCGTTGTAGAGCGTGCCCGTAGTCGGGCCGCTGATCTTGAACATGCGCTGGAACGATGCCACCACATCGGCCGTCGTCAGGTCCGATCCGTCGGCGAATTTGATGCCCTTGCGCAGCTTGAAGACGTATTTCTTGCCGCCGTCTTCAGGCTTGGGCAAGCTCTCGGCCAGGTCTGCCACCACCTCGAAACCGGTCTTGTCGCCGGTCTTGCGGAAGGTCACCAGCCCGTCATAGAGGATGTAGTTGATCTGGAAATATTGCAGCGTGTAGTTGATGTGCGGATCGATCGTGCCGGCAGCGGCATTGGCGAGAAGCTTGAGCGTTCCGCCGACCTTGCCTTCCTGTGCTACGGCACCGGTGATGGGCGCCATCAGCATGAGGCCAGCCAGGCCGACACCGGCCATCATTGCGCTAAAAACCTTCCGGGATCGCATCGTCTTGCTCCTCTAGGGAAAGTGGGTGATCCGCAGCGTGCGCCAGGCACACGCCGGACCGTGATCCATCGCACACAGCCTATGGCGCGCGAAACCCGCCGGGATAGCTGTGAATTAAGATAGTTTTAGCCCTTCGGACGCGTCGCGGACGACAAGCCGTGATCGCATATTGCTCATTTGTTGGGCATTTGGCGAACTTGCCCGTTTGACAAACATTGGCCGGCGAGTAAGCTTTTGCTCATGCAGGGTCTGTCCGGCGATTTCGAAAGTGAATTTCACATAGGAATGGGTGTCGACGCCGCGATGGCGGCAGCGATGCGCGTGCTTGCGCCCGCCGGCTTCACCTCGCTGATCTACGACTATACGCCGGTCCCGGTAAGCCATGACGGCGAATTGATCACGCCCTCGCTGATGGCGCTCGCCAACGTGCCGACCGGCATGCAGGATCTCTGGTGCAAGGGTGGCTACTATCAGATCGATCCGGTGCAGGAGGCGGCACTCGCGGTGTCACGGCCGTTCCTGTGGTCGCACAAGGGGTCGCAGAGCCCGGTCATGCGGCGCATCCTCCAGCGCAAGCATGATCCGGTGGTAGGCTACCTCCTGGACACCAAGATGACATGCGGCGTGACGGTGCCGATCCGCTTCGACGGCGGCGATCTCGCTACCTTCACCGCGATCCGCCTCGATCCGGAACCGAATTTCGAAGCCGAGGCACAGATGATGTTGCCCGGCATTGGCGACCTTGGCCACCTGTTCCATGATTGCGTCTATGCCGGATTCGATCAGCGCACCAAGACAAGCCAGTATTTCCACCTGACATCGCGGGAACGCCAGTGCCTGGGCCTGGCGGCTTGCGGGTTGACGGCGAAGCAGATCGCCCATGAGATCTGCCGCAGCGTGCCGACCGCGACGCTGCATCTCAACGCCGCCAGCCGCAAGCTCGGCGCCCGCAACCGCTTCCACGCCATCGCCCTGGCGGCCCATTACCGGTTGCTCGGACCGATCAGCCAGGGCCAGAATCTGTCCCGCCGGATCAGTCAAAACTAACGTTATTGCTAGCTGGTCGGCTGCCGGTCCGCCTCTGTACCCTTTGCCGCGAACAACGTCGGAGACCGCTGATCGGCGGTCGCCGCCGAGCCAACAGGGCGGAGGAACACGATGGACAATCTTGCAGTATCGGAAGGTTTCAGCGTCTACGGACCATACAGCACCTGGTACCGTGTGACGGGCGACCTGGGTTCCGCCGGGCTGCCGCTGGTCGTTGCCCATGGCGGTCCCGGCTGCACCCACGACTATGTCGACAGCTTCAAGGACATTGCCGGTTTCGGCCGTGCCGTGATCCATTACGACCAGATCGGCAACGGCCGATCCACCCATCTGCCGGACAAGGGCGGCGACTTCTGGACGGTCGAATTCTTCCTTGGCGAACTCGATGCGCTGCTCGCCCATCTGGGCATCCAGCAGCGCTATGCCCTGCTTGGCCAATCCTGGGGCGGCATGCTCGCCGCCGAGCATGCGGTGCGCCGGCCATCTGGCCTCAAGGCTATGGTGCTCGCCAACTCGCTTGCCTCGATGAAGCTGTGGGTCGAAGGCGCGGGGCAGTTGCGCGCGGAGCTGCCGGCGGCGGTGCGCCAGGCGCTCGATCGCCACGAAGCGGACGGCACGACGAACCATCCCGATTACCTCGCCGCGACCCGGGCGTTCTACGACCGGCACGTCTGCCGCGTCGTGCCTTGGCCGGCGGAGGTGGCGCGCACCTTTGCCGCCATCGATGCCGATCCCACCGTCTATCACACCATGAACGGCCCCAACGAATTCCACGTCGTCGGCACCATGCGCGACTGGACGATCATCGACCGGCTGCCGCTGATCGAGGCGCCGACACTGGCCTTTCGCGGCTTTTTCGATGAAGCCACGCCGGCCTGCGTCCAGCCCTTCCTCGACCATATTCCGACTGTCGAAGGCCATGTCTTCCCGCTATCGAGCCACATGCCGCATGTCGAGGAAAGGCAGGATTGCATGGCCGTCACCGAGGCCTTCCTGGCCCGCCATGACTGACTGCCGTTCGCGCGGTGACTGGAGATCGATTACTCTTCGCCGCCGTCGCCCTCGCCGTGCGCGTTCCGGCGCCAGTAGGCCGTGACCAGGTGCCGCTCGCGCGGCAAGCCCCACTGCTTGCGCACGATCTTGCGGATCTCGCGGAAATCGCCGAATTCGCAACCGGCCCAGACAAAGAGGCCGTCGGCAAGCGCCATGTGGCTGCGCTCGCGCAAGGCGGCCGGCAACAGGCCGGCGGTGCCGGCCTCGCGACCGTGCCGGTAAAGCCAGGTGACGTCGATGTTGTCTCCTTGCACCAGCGCGATCCGGTCTTCCGGACCGTCGACCTCGATCAGCGCCTCGGCGCGGCTTGACGGCTGCATATGCTCGAGGATCCTGGCAATGGCGGGCAGTGCGGTATCGTCGCCGACCAACAGCAGGGTCCCCGCCACGGGGGCTTCGCCGCCACCGGGTCCGATCATGCCGATGACGTCTCCCGGCTCTGCGTTTTGCGCGAAGGTGGCGGCTGGCGTGTCATGGCCAGGGTGCAGCACGAAATCGACATCGAGCCAGTCGCTTGCCGCATCCACCGCCCGGATCGTGTAGACCCGTACGGTGAGCGCATCGTCGCTCGAGGGCCAGACCAGCAGCCCGTCAACGCCCATTGACGGCCAGACCGGCCGCCGCCCGGGCGGCGGCAGCAGCAGCCGCATATGCATGCCACCATGCGTAAACCGCGCGAGATCCTTGCCGGCGAAGCGCAGGCGCTGCATGTGCGCCGAGATGCGCGTCGACGACACCACCGTGATCTCGCGGAAAAACACCGGCGTGCCAGCATCGCTGCCATCGCCTTGCCACTGGAGTCCCCTGGTCGTGCCGAGATGCTCGGCGACATGGCCGGCGACCGTCATCTTCATGTAGGACAAGCAGGTTTCGTCCTGCGCCGCGACCTGGATCAGCACGCTTTGATCATCGAGCGTGGCGCTCAACGAACCGCAGTAGAGGCGAAGTTCCCATCGGTTGGCGATGCCGGTGTCGATCTCGTACTCGCTGTGCTCGGCGCGCAGCCGGTCCATCACCGACCTGATCGCATCGTCGCTTATACGGGTTTGCGCGCTCAGTTGGTCCATGCTCGAGCCTTTCGATAGCGGTTGAAACGAAGCCGCCAAAAGATCTCAGCATCGTCGCCATCATCGGCATGCCACAGCGTCGCCGGCGTTTCCATAGAAACATGACGAGAGTAATCATATTTTATTGGTTGAGTGAGGCCGCGCCGGCCTTATTTCCTGACGGAGCTATGCCGGTGCCGGCTTGCCGTCATCGAGGTCGAAGCGGAGACGCCCGGAATCGATACGCATGCGCAGGTGGCGATACGTCACGAGGTAGCGAACCCCGACGGCCGCTGCCGCAAATCCTGCAATGGCGCCCGCGCCAAGTGCCCAGCGCGGGCCGAAATCATCGGCCACCCAACCGACCATCGGCGCACCAACCGGAGTGCCACCCAGCGCTATGGCCAGCAGGATCGCCATCACCCGCCCGCGCATGGCGGGCTCGGTCGAGAGCTGCACCAGGCTGATCGTCGAGGTGGTGATCGTCTGCGCTGAGACACCGATGACGATGAGGGCGAGACCAAACAGCCAGTAATTGGGCATGGCCGCGGCCAGGGCGAAGCCAAGACCGAAGATCGTGGCGCCGGCCAGAAGAAACGCCAGGCGGGGTTGCTCGCGCCGGGCAGCCAGCAGTGCGCCGACGACCGATCCGATCGCCATTGTCGACGTCAACAACCCGTATTGGCTGGCTCCGGCGTGAAAGACAGAGACGGACATGGTCGAGATGAAGATCGGAAAGTTGAGCCCGAAGGTGCCGATCAGGAAAAGCATGAGAAGGATGGCTTTGAGATCGGGGCGCTTCCAGACATAGCGGAAGCCTTCGACAAGGCTGCCCCGGCTTCGCTGGGCCTTGTCCTTCAGGCGCAACTCACCGATGCGAAGCAGGCAAAGCGAAGAGAGGACGACAGCAAACGAGGCCGCGTTGATCAGAAAGACCCAGCTGGAGCCACCGGCAGCGATGAGGACGCCGGCGACAGCCGGGCCAATCATCCGCGCCGCGTTGAAGGACGTGGAATTCAGCGCCACTGCATTCGACAAATCGGCCTCGCCGACCAGATCCGAGACGAATGTCTGGCGTGCCGGCGCGTCGAACGCGGTGACGCAGCCAAGCAGGAAAGCAAACGCATAGACGTGCCACAGTTGGACGAGCCCGGCGATGGTGAGCAGACCAAGGCCGAGCGCAAGCAGGCCCATCGCACCTTGTGTGGCCAAGAGCAGCTTACGCCGGTCGAGATGATCGGCCGCAAAACCAGTCCATGGCAGCAAAAGCACCTGCGGCGCGAACTGCAGCGCCATCACCACGCCCATGGCGGTCGCGTTGTTGTGGGTCAGCTGGGTCAGCACCAGCCAGTCCTGGGCGGTGCGCTGCATCCAGGTTCCGACATTGGATACGATCGCCCCGCCAGCCCAGATCCGATAGTTGAAATTGGCCAGCGAACGGAAGTGCCTTTTGCCGGGCCGCTCATCCGTCGACCGGGAAATTGCCGCCATTGAACCGGCCGAACATGCGCGCCGTCACCAATCCGATCAGGAGCGCACCCAGCCCAAGGGCGACGACATCAGCCGTGGAGTGGAGATCGAAGCTTCCGACACGGATCACCAAGAGATACCCGACCACCAGGTTCAGAAATCCCCACAGCACATTCACGGTCGAGGAAGATTGGCCTTGGCCATGCGGCTTGGCGAACGGGCTTTGAAAGGGCTTCCCCATCACGCCACTGACGAAGTGCGGCACGGCATTTGTCAGGAAAGCACCGCCAAGCAGGTAGGACACATGGTCGATCCATTGCATCGTCAGGCACCCCTCTTCGCCAGAAGATCGATGATGTCCAACGTCGTGCCGCTTTCGCCCAGTCTCGGGAAAATATGTGCGATGCTGTTGGTGTGTGCATCGAGGTTCGTGTCGGTCATAGCGTCGAGCGCCAAAGTGACGTTGAACCCGAGATCGCGGGCATGACGTGCTGTCGCTTCGACGCCCATGCTGGTGGCGACGCCGGCGACCACCACCTGGGTGACGCTTTCGCCCTTCAGATAGGCTTCGAGATCGGTGTTCGTGAATGCACCCGCTGTCCGCTTCGTAACTGTATGGTCGCCGGGCTGCTGCCTCAACTCGGGCACAAGATCCGTCCAGCCGTCGGGACGGGCGCCCAGGCGCGGCGCCTGCTCCGTTCGGCCCGGAGGCGCGCCGGCAACGTTGACGAGTACGACCGGCAAGCCGTGACGGCGGAACGCATCGGCGAGTGTACTGGCCTGCTTCACGACCTCGGCCGTCGGATGGACAGTGGGCAAGGAAACCAGACCCTTCTGCAGGTCGATGATGATGAGTGCTATTTTCTGGTCAAGCGTGGTGACTGCCATCCGTGTTTTCCTTCCGATGATTGGAACCGCTGCGTCGGATACCGGACGATTGGTCAGGAGTCGGCGAGGCGCCTGAGCAGTTCGACGGCGCCTGCGAGTTGCTCCTGCTCTTCGCGATCAAGGTTCGTCTGGATGGCGCGGAACAGCCAGTCCTGCCTTGCCGCCCTGCCGGCTGTGATCATTTCCCGGCAAGCGGCCGTGAGCGACAGGATAGTCTGTCGCCCGTCGGCCGGGTCCGGCGCGCCTTCCAACAGCCCGGCCGCCTCCAGCGCCGAGACAATGGCGCCCATGGACTGCGGACGCATGCCTTGTGCACGCGCCAGCATCGTCACGGTCGCCGAACCCTCACGCTCCAGATGCAGCAATACCGACTTCTGCGACGAGGTCAGGTCGCCGGCGCCCGCTTGTTCGCGCAGACGCCGGATGAGCTTGCCAACAACAACCCGAAGCTCAGCCGCCACAGCCAGGGTGTGGGCGGCTTCGGGGTCGTTTTGCGGAGCCAGTTGATCTTTCACAGCCGCTAGGTAGCAGATATGAAGTTAAACTTCAAAGATTGCCTTCATATCTCGAAATCACAAGGCCGTGAGCGACTCGGCCGTCGCAGCGAAAATGCTGTCCGACTGCAAACCGGACGTCAGGCGATGACGAGGCTGGCGATGCGATCGCCGTCCAGCGTGAAGGTCATGTCGCCCTCGCCGTTGAAGCCATTGCCTGTGACGGCGATGCGGACGCGATAGCTGCCTTCCGCCGCCGCGATACGGACCCTGCGGAGACGGGACTGCACGCCGATATTGTCCGACTGGTTCCAGCGCGCGATCTGCTCGCGGCCCTGGAAAGATCGTCCCCAGTCAGTCAACGAGGCATCAGCCTTGAGCGTGTTGAGAAAGGCTTCCGTGTCACCTTCATTGGTGGCTTCGACAAAGTGGCCGATGGGGTCGGGTATGGTCATTCGTCTGTGCCCAAGGTGCGTTGAGATTCAGGTCAGGCTGAGTCGAAAATGGTGGTTTCCGAGAACCGGAGCGGAGCGTACTTAAGTACGTGAGCACCGGAAGCGCAGGAAGCCGCCGTTTGCAGGCCAGCCTCACCTGAATATCAATGCACCTCAGTCCAGCCTGTGCATCAGGTCGTCATCCAGCCAGCGGCCGAAGAAATAGACCAGTTGCTTGTGCCACCATGGCCAGTCATGGCTGACATCGCCGCCCCAATAGTCGACCCAGGCGGGAATGGATTTGTCGCGCAGGATCTGTTCCAGCCGGCGCGTCTCGACCAGCATCCGCTCTTCCCAGGCGCCCTGCCCGCAGCAGAAGATCAGCCTGAGCGCCTTCAGGCGGGCTAGCAGTTTGGGGTCGACGATGCCCGGCAGATAATCGAGCGGCGAGTTGAAGAAGATGTCGCCTTCAAGCGCCTTGCCGAAGAAGTCGCGAGCCGAATAGACGCCCGACAGCGCGATGACGCCGCTGGCGAGTTCGGGAAAGCGGAAGACGAAATTCGACGAGTGGTAGCCGCCCATCGAACAGCCCGAGAACAGCGGCTTAAGCTTGCGCCCGCCATTGGCTGCTGCTGCCGTGGACAGGAATTCCGGCAGCGCCTCTTCGCGCACATAGCGGAAATAGGCCTCGTGGCGAGCGATACGGTGGGCCGCATCGGCATGCTTGTCGAAGAAGGATTCCGAATCGATACCATCGACGGTGAACAGCTGGATACGGCCGGTGTCGATGAACTCGGCCAGTGCTCCCACCCCGCCGGAATCCTCGAACTGGTAGAACCGCCCTTGCGAGGTCGGAAACACCACCACCGGCCGGCCGGCATGGCCGTAGCGCTTGTATTCCATGTCGCGGCCCAGATTGCGGGCGAAAGTCTTGTGATAGGAAATGTCCATCGCCTCACGCCTTTTCCGCGTGGATGTAGGCGACCGCCTCGCGCAGCGCCGCCGCGTCCTTCGAGCGCATCTGATAGGCGTAATTTCCCATGGCGCGGCTGAAAACCTCTTCGATGGCCTGATGGTGGACGATCTTGTCGCGATGGGCGGCTAGCACGTCCTCATGGCTGTGCAAATAGCTGAGCCGCCGCTTGCGGCTGGCATAGGCGGTAAAATACTTGCCCTCATAGGGGCCCCCGGCGGCATCTTTCACCACCATGTCGGCCCATGCCGCGTAGACGTCGATGTCGAACGTGTAGTTGATTGCATCGGTCATCCAGGCGCCGGGCGGACGCATGTTGACTTCCAGCGCGATGACGCGGTCGTCCCTGGTTTCGAACAGCTCGATGTGGAAGAAGCGTTCGCGCACGTCGAACGCCTTCAGGATCTTGCGGCCGGCCTCCTCGACCGCCGGGCTGATCTTGGGAAAGCAGGTGTAGCTCATGTGGCGGTCCTTGTTGACCACCTCCATGACGCTCTGGTCGTAGCGGTGGCTGGCGGCCAGCACCACCTCGCCATCGCGGTTGACCAGCCCGTCGAAAGTCACCACCAGCCCCTCGATGAACTGCTCCATGACGAAGGTCACATCTTCGGGCTTGTCCCTGAAGAACTGGTCGAGCTCCCCAGTGTTGGAGATCTTGAAGGTGTTCGAGGCGCCCGAGCCGCTGTCGGGCTTGACCACCACCGGATAGCCGACGCGGCGGATGAAGGTCATGGCGCCGGCGCGGTCGGAGCATTTGCGCTGCGCGATGGTGTCGACGCCGCTCTTGCGGAAGAAGGCGCGCATGCGGCTCTTGCGCTTCAAATTCTTCACGAAGTCGAGCTTGGTGCCATAGATGTTGAAGTCGGTGCGGATGTTGGCTTCCAGCTCCAGCCAGTGCTCGTTGAGCGATTCAAAGCGATCGATGCGGCCCCATTTGTGGATGAAGTGCCCCATCGCCCGGAACACCGGATCGTAGTCCTCCATGTCGGCGACACGGTAATATTCGCTAAGCGCCGCCTTCAGCTTGCCGTCGAGCACGTCATAGGGTGCGTCGCCGATGCCGAGCACCCTGGCCCCAGCCTTCTTCAAGCGGTCGCAGAAATCCGCGCCATTGGCGGGAAAATGCGGCGAGAAGAACACGAAATTCATGGATGATCCCTCTCCCGGAAACAGGACATCGCCGCCCCGTCGACGCCCAAGTCTGGCGCATTTGCGGCGCGTGGGGAAGAGCACTCCCGTTAGCGATATTATCCAACGGTTTCCGGCCCGCCATGCCGGCCCACTTGCCTCCCACAAGCCGCTCCTGTATGAGAACCGCCATGAACACGCGCGCCACCAACGCTTCCCGTCCGACCGGTTTTTCCGGCGAGACCGTGCGCGCGCTGGCTTCGACCCTGCTTCTTCTCGGCCTTATCGGCGATCGCCGGGTTCGCTGAAGGAGCGCCCGGCGGTCGAACCGCCGCGCAAGCGCATGCTCCTTGGCCAGTCACAAAATTGGCAAGTCACATCAAGCGAACGAAATTCTGGTAAAGGCGCTGCTCGCCATCAATCCACCCCGAGGGTGGACCTGTGAGCCGCCGGGAGAAACGACGATGAACGCACGAGAAGAGATCCGCTCCGATGCCGCGGCAAGCCGGGGCATGCCGGATGCAGCCCGCAAGTACCAACCCTACCCCACAGTAGGCCTCACCGACCGCACCTGGCCCTCGAAGGTCATCGACAAGGCGCCGATCTGGTGCTCGGTCGACCTGCGCGACGGCAACCAGGCGCTGATCGATCCGATGGGCCACGAGCGCAAGGCGCGCATGTTCGCGTTGCTGCTCGACATGGGCTTCAAGGAGATCGAGATCGGCTTCCCGTCGGCCTCGCAGACCGATTTCGACTTCGCCCGCTGGTGCATCGAGGAAGGCAATGTACCCGCAGACGTCTCGCTGCAGGTGCTGGTGCAGTGCCGGCCGGAACTGATCACCCGCACCTTCGAGGCGCTCAAGGGCGCCACCAACCCGATCGTCCATTTCTACAACTCGACCAGTGAGTTGCAGCGCCGCGTCGTCTTCGAGAAGGACGTCGGCGGCATCAAGCGCATCGCCACCGACGCCGCCAAAATGATCACCGACATGGCGGCCAAGGCCGGCGGAGGCTTTCGCTTCGAATATTCGCCGGAGAGCTTTACCGGCACCGAGCTCGAAGTCGCGCTGGAAATCTGCAACGCCGTCACCGAGATCGTCAGGCCGACGCCCGACAACAAGCTGATCATCAACCTGCCGTCGACGGTCGAGATGTCGACGCCCAACATCTATGCCGACCGCATCGAATGGATGTGCCGCAACCTCGACAACCGCGAGAACCTGCTGGTCTCGCTGCATCCGCACAATGATCGTGGCACCGGCATCGCCACCACCGAACTCGGCCTGATGGCAGGCGCCGACCGCGTCGAAGGCACGCTGTTCGGCAATGGCGAGCGCACCGGCAATGTCGACATCGTCACGCTGGCGCTCAACATGTACACGCAAGGTGTCGATCCGGGGATCGACTGCTCCGACATCAACCGGATGAAGGATGTCTACGAATATTCGAACCAGTTGAAGATCCCCGAACGCCACCCCTATGTCGGCGAGCTCGTCTACACCGCCTTTTCCGGCTCGCACCAGGATGCCATCAACAAGGGCATGAAGGCGCTGAAGAAAGCCAACACGAGCCTGTGGGAAGTGCCCTATCTGCCGATCGATCCGGCCGATGTTGGCCGCAGCTACGAAGCGATCATCCGCATCAACTCGCAGTCGGGCAAGGGCGGCATCGCCTATGTGCTGCAGGCCGACTACGGCCTCAACCTGCCGCGCAATTTGCAGATCGAGTTCAGCCAGGAGATCCAGGCGATCACCGACGCCGAGGGCAAGGAAGTGCCGGCTAGGCGCATCTACGAGCGCTTCCTCGAGACCTATGTCGACCAGCCGGGCGCGCGGGTGAAATTCCTCGATCACCACACCTATCCCAGCACCGAGACCAAGGGCCGGCGCGTCGTCGAGGCGGTCATCCTCGACAACGGCAAGGAGGTGACGATATCCGGCACCGGCACCGGCCCGATCGACGGCTTCGTCGATGCGCTGTCGCGCCATCTCGGCGTCGAGATGTCGGTGCTCGACTATTCCGAGCACTCGATGCAGCGCGGCTCGAACGCCTCGGCCATCTCCTATGTCGAGATGGAATATCCCGATGGCAAGCTGTTCGGCGCCGGCATCAACACCAACATCGTCGCCGCCTCGCTGGAAGCGGTGGTGTCCGCCGCCAACCGGATCGTTGGCCGCAAGGCAGGCTGAGTCTGTAAAGCGCGGCGATTGAATCCGTTCAACGCGACGCGCTTTAGGCCCTTCGGCACGAAGACCGGAAACGCGGTTTTCGTGCCGCCATTCTTCGGGTGCCGTTCAAGGCACCGGGCGCGCCGCAGGTCCGGCGTTGCGGACCAGGCCACCGTTTTTGCGGCTGTTCTCAGGACCATTAACCACCGAAGAATAATCCGGTGGGGTACGTGATCGCATAATGGGGTGTATACTTGTGTGGCGGTGCGGGAACTATATGATCGCACCTCAACCTGTGCCGACTTCGAGAGGATCGACACTTGCAGCATGCCACGCCTGCCGCCCCCGCAGTGCGCGAGACACTGGAGCGACTGCTTGCCAGCCAAACGTTCGGACGATCCGAACGCGCGCGCAAGCTATTGCGTTATCTAGTCGAACGCGAACAAGCCGGCGAAGCCGACAGGCTCAAGGGCTTCTCCATCGCCATGGATGTTTTCGGCAAGGACGGCGATTTCGATCCGTCCACCGACGCCGTGGTGCGGGTTCAGGCCGGCAGGCTGCGCGAACTTCTGCAGCATTATTTTGCCAATGAGGGCGTTGCCGAGCCTGTCCGCATCGCTATTCCGCGCGGCGGCTATGTCCCTGCCTACGAATTGAACGCGATCCGGCTGCCGGCTGAGGCTATCCCCGAACTCACGCTGAATGGCGCCGCCACCGATCAGGCCAACGACGCCGGCACGGGCATGCCGGATGTGTCGCCGGCTTTCGCGACGCCTGCCCCCTCGGTGGTGCGCCATCTCCGCTTCTTCTGGATCGCGATCACCCTGGTCATCGCCATGTTGGGTGTGCTGATCCTTCGTCAGGGCAGCAGTGCCTTGCTGGCCGGCGGCGACATGTCGGCGCCGCTCGAGACCGCCGGCGCAACCGGCAGCATCGTGCCATCGGCAACGGCTGACGCCCTGCCGCTGGTCCATATCGACCTCAAGGCCGAAGGCGCCGATGCCGGTCGTGTCGCCGCGTCGCTGCGCGCCGGCCTGAGCGGCTTCGATACGATCGACTTCATCGGCCGCGACACCGTCACCGATCCGGCCGACGATGCCACCAGTTTCATATTCGACATCCTGCCTGGACCGAACGCAGGCGATATCACGATCGAACTGCAAAGCATGGCGTCCGGACGGGTGCTTCTGTCACGCAATCTGACCCCTGCCGACAGCGCACCAGCCGCGGTCGAAGACCGTATCGCCGACATGCTGAGCTCGGCCCTTCCCGCCTCGGGCACGATCTACAACTATATCGAGCAGACCGGCGCGCCAAACGGTCTGACGCAATGCCTGCTGCTCAACGACAAATATTATCTCGACCAGAACGCCAGGACCCATGAGGCTGCCTATCGCTGCCTCGAAACCTTGGTCAATGGCGGGACGAAATCCTCGCTCGTCTATTCGGAGCTTGCCTCCCTGCATCTCGAAGCGGTCTCCGATCATTATGCCTATCCGCCCAATGCGACGATTGAAAAGGCAGTGGAGTTCGCCCATCGCGGCGTGCAGATGGGGCCGACCAGTCCGTATGCGCATCGCTCCTACGGCTACGTCAGTTCGCGCCTTGGCAACACGGACGAAGCGATCCGCTGGATGCGCAAGGCCTACGAACTCAATCCCTACGATCTCGGCATGGCTGCCGCTTACGGCTACGGGCTGATCTTCGCCGGCCGATACGCGGAGGGAACGCCGATCCTTGCCCATGCGGCGGAGACCTTCAGCGGCCACTCGACATGGTGGGACTATGGGCTGTTCGTCGGTGAGTTCATGCTCGGCGACATGAACAAGGCCGTCGCGGCCAGCATGGCACTGAGGACCACGGCAACGAAATCGCACTACCTGGCGGCGCGGCTGATCGGCGCCAAGGCGGCCGGACAGGACCATCTGGTGAGCACGCTGCTGGGCGAACTGAACGCCGAGTTCCCTAAATTTGCCGCCGATCCGCGCGCGACCTTCGTCGAGCGGAAATATCCAGCCGACCTGACCGACCGGCTGGTCCAGGCCCTGCGCGCCGCCGGGCTCGGCAACGCAAGCTGACAGCAATCGACGTTCACGGATCGGGCGCGCCGTGTCTCAATGTATTCCTGCGCTCCGATCGCCGAATGCCGGTTGGTCGCCGAGTTCCGTCCGTAACCGTACAAATCGCGAAGATTTTACTGGTCATCACGCCAGACTAGGAGCAATTCAGCCAAAGTTGGTGTCGCGCATCCCGCAATAACAAAAAATTCAGCTTCATGACCGCATCGCTTTTTGCCGCCGAACAGGGTGTTGGCTCGAAGGTCATCGTCCTGTTGCATGGTTTCGGCGGCTGCCACGATGTCTGGCGCGAGGTCATTTCCTCCCTGGCGCCTTCCACGCGCACGCTGGCCTATGACCTGCCGGGGCATGGGCTGTCGTTCGATTTTCCCGCGGCCGGTCCGGCCAAGGTGGCGGCAAGAGCCGTGCTCGCCGATCTCTCGCAACGTGCGCTGAAGCGCGTTCATCTCGTGGGCCACTCGATGGGCGGTGCGGTGGCGATGCTGATGGCGTTGGCCGAGCCCGGGAAAGTAGCCTCGCTGACGCTTCTGGCGCCGGGCGGCCTTGGCCCCGAGATCAACGGCCCGCTGTTGCGCAGCTATGCCGGAGCCGCAGACCGGTGCGAGATTCGCGCCTGCCTTGCCGCCATGTCCGGCCCCCACAGTCTGCCTTCGGAGCGCATCGTCGACATGCTTTGCGAGATGCGCGGGCGTCCGGGCCAGGTGCCGAAGCTCGTCGAGATCGCGGCAGCCATGACCATGGACGATCGGCAAGGCGTCATCCCGCAGGATCGTCTCGACGCGCTGAACATGCCGGTCATGGTGGCGTGGGGAACCGACGACGCGGTGCTGCCTTTCACCCAGGCGGATGATCTGCCGGCGCATTTTCATGTGCACCATGTACTGGAGGTTGGCCATATGCTGGCCGAGGAAGCCCCCGACCTCGTCGCCGAGATCATTCGCCGCAACACCAACCGGCGCGCCAGGCCGCATCGCCAGAAATTCGCCGCCGCGGCCAGCTGACCTTTTCGCGCACGGCACTTCCCTGAACCGCCTCGATCCCATCGATCTCGCCAGTGCATTTTGCCGGCGGCTGTGTTAACCCCGTGTTAACCAACCCGCGAGGCAAACGCCGATGAAGGAAGCAGGCGAGAAGACCATCGATCAGTCGAACAAACTGTCCGATGCCGTCCGTGACGTGAAGAATGCTTTCGCCGACCGCGACGACGTCGTCGTCGATATGCGCGAGGCCCATCGCATGCGCCTCGATCTGCTTGCCGCCGAACTGGCGCCGGTTTTTGCCGACGTTCCCGCCGACATGGACAATTTCGACTTTGTCGTCTCGTCCGGCTTGCAGCCGCGCCTGTGGATCGACGCCGTCAGCCATGTCGCCATGGGACGCGATCGCCGCACCTATCGCTTCCTCAAGGATACCCGCATCGGCCGGGTGGTGCTTGCCGAATCGACCGAGATGAAGCCCGTTGCCGATCAGGTGACGCGCTATGTCGCCGAGCGGATCGTCGAGCGTCAGAGGATGATGGAAGGCGGGGTCGAGCTGGCTGCCGGCATGAAACGCGCCGATGTGCTGGAAGCCGAACCGCCACTGCTGTCGACGACGCGCAGCAAGCGCTGGTCGGCCTTTCTGTCCGGCCTTGGCGTGATCGCCGCCGGCGCGCTGGTCGGACTGGCGGTGTCGGTCGTCCTGTTCTGGGACCGTATCGTCGCCATGGTTTTCAGCTTGCGGCCATAGCCGCGCCGGCTTCCGCGCCAAGCTCCAGCGTCTGCAGATCGGATGGCGGTATGGCAGGCCCGGTCAGGCCGCGCCGCGTCAGCCGGATCCGCCAATTGCCCTTTTCGCCATCGATGTCGAACAGATTGTACTGCGCCGCCGGGTGCTTGCTGCCTGGCGCCTGGCCGGCGGCAGCGACGCCGACCACCGGAACCCTGGCGCTTCGGGTGCCGATGAAGAACAGCGACGGCAGATGCGAATGGCCGTGCAGGACAAGTTCGGCGCCATGGCCGCGAATGATCTTGTGGAAGCGGGCAATGCCGAACAGCCGCTTGTGCTGCGGTACGGCGCCGCGCACCGGCGGATGATGGATCATGATCGCGCGAAACAGCCCTTGTCTGGCCGTCGCGTCGAGCAGCTTGCCAAGCCGTTTCGCCTGACCCTCCATGAAGAAGCCATTGGCCATGAACGGCGCCGTGGCACGCGCCGTCGAGACCCCGATCAGCGCGACATCGCCGCGGACGCGTAGATAAGGAAAGGCGTTGCGGTCGACCGCCGTGTTGATGCCGTCGCCGCTCATCCACGCCGCCCAGGACCGGCAGACCTTGTCGAAGGCGCCGGGCACATAGGCGTCGTGGTTCCCGGGAACGACCGAAACATCATGCGGCGATCCCAGCGTCTCCAGCCAGTGCCTGGCCATCTCGATCTCGCCGTCGAGTGCCAGGTTGACCAGGTCACCGGTGATGGCGAGGTGGTCAGGCGTGTTCGCCTTGATGTCGGCGACGATCGTGTCGATGACGGCATCATGCATGTGACGGCGGCGGTTGCGCTGCCAGTTGACGTAGCCGAGCACGCGCTTGGAGGCGAGATCGCGATAGGATACATCGGGGAGCGGCCCCAGATGGACATCGGAAATATGCGCGAGCCTGAACATCCATCCTTCATAGGCGACGGGCGCCCCGCTTTCCACTCAAGGTTTCCTTTCCACCCACGGTTTCGCACCTGATGGCGACGAACCCGGAAGATGCCTTCCGCCAGGCCGGTTGGGCGGGCCTCAGGGCCCGGCTGTTCCATCTCTATTTCGTGCTGCGGCGGCCGATGACGCTTGGCGTGCGCGGTCTCGTCCACGACACCGCGTCCAATTCCATCTTCCTCATTCGCCACACTTACGTGCCGGGCTGGCAGCTTCCCGGCGGCGGCGTCGAGGTCGGCGAGACGCTTGACGAGGCGCTGGCGCGCGAACTGGCAGAGGAAGGCAACATCACACTGACGTCACCGCCAGCGCTGAAGTCGATGCATTTCAACCGTCGCGCCAGCCGGCGCGACCATGTCGGTTTCTATCTGATCGAGCATTTCAGCCAGAGCACACCGAAGCTGCCGGACCACGAAATCGCCGAGTCCGGCTTCTTTCCCCTGGATCGTTTGCCAGGCGGCACCACACCGGCAACGCTGCGCCGGATCGCCGAGGTTTTTGGCGGCGCACCATCGTCACCCTACTGGTAGGTCACGCCGCCTTCTTGAACCGCATGCGATCATGCGGCGCGCCATAGTCGAGTTCCGGCCCAACCGGCACGATCCGCGTCGGATTGATGGTCTCGTGGCTGCCGTAATAATGCGCCTTGATGTGGTTGAGGTTCACGGTCCCGGCGACGCCAGGCACCTGGTAGAGGTCGCGCAGATAGTTGGACAGGTTCGGGTAGTCGGCGATGCGACGCAGATTGCACTTGAAATGTCCGACATAGACCGGGTCGAAGCGCACCAGTGTCGTGAACAGCCGCCAGTCGGCCTCGGTGATCCGATCGCCCACCAGATAACGTTGCTTTGAGAGGCGGTCGTCCAAAATGTCGAGTGCCGAGAACAGCTCGCCGAACGCTTCCTCATAGGCGCCTTGCGTGGTGGCGAAGCCGGCGCGGTAGACGCCGTTGTTGACCGCGGGATAAACCAGCGCGTTGATTGCATCGATCTCGCCGCGCAGCGGCCGCGGATAGAAATCGAGGCTGGCATCGCCCCATTCGTCGAAAACCGAATTAAGCATGCGGATAATCTCGGAGGATTCGTTGGAGACGATGGTCTGCTCCTTTTTGTCCCACAGCACCGGTACCGTCACCCGGCCGGAATAGGCGGGGTCGGCCCTGGTGTAGATCTGGTGCAGAAAGTCGAGGCCGTAGAGCGTGTCGCCGGTTGCGCCGTCCTGCGCCACGAACGTCCAGCCATCGGCACCCATGAAATGATGCACCACCGACACCGAAATGATGCCTTCCAGCTTCTTCAGCGCGCGAAAGATCAGCGTCCGGTGCGCCCACGGGCAAGCGAGCGAGACATAGAGGTGATAGCGGCCGGGCTCCGCCTTGAAGCCGCGGCTGCAGCCCTCGGCCGGCGTACCGTCGCGGGTGATCCAGTCGCGCCACCGCGATTGCGTCCGCACGAACTTGCCGCCGCTGTCCTTGGTGTCGTACCAGCGGTCCTGCCATTTGCCGTCGACCAGCAATCCCATCGTATGTCCTTTCCTGCTTGCGCTCCATGTAGGGCGCGAAGCCACGCCGTGGAAATCATCTGGCGATGAACAGACCGTCAAGCGGTCGGGTGGACCATCAAGCCGCCGATTGCAGCGGCAAGAAATTGATGCTAGCGGACAATCCGCATGTTCGACTTTGCTTTGATCCGGTTTGACCGACGACGAAAGGGCGCCCGCGCTTGATGAAGCGCTGACTGGCGAATGCTGCCGTTTGCAGCAAACCTTTCCTCCTTATCGGAACGCAAAGACCATGAGCCTTGCCGACGTGAAATACCTGCCGGAAACCCCGGCGCATGACCTCCAGATCGAAACCATCAACGACGAAGCCTTCGGGCCCGGCCGCTTCGTGCTGGCCGCCTACAAGATCCGCGAGACCGGCGGGCACGAGCGCTCGCTGTCGTTTGTCGCCGTCGATGGCGACCTCGTCGTCGCCTCGGTGCGCATGACCCGCGTCGCCGCCGGTGCCGGCCGCGCATTGATGCTCGGGCCGCTTGCTGTGCGGCCTGCCTTCAAGAACCTCGGCATCGGCCGCCGACTGGTGGCGATCGCGCTGGAGGCGGCCGCCAAGGCCGGCGCGCCGGCCGTGATGCTGGTCGGTGACGAGCCCTATTACGGACCGCTCGGCTTCAAGCGGATCCCGCGCGGCCAGATTTCGATGCCGCGCCCTGTCGATCTCGACCGGTTGCTGTCACATGAGATCGCACCGGGCGCGGTCGCCAGGCTCTCGGGCGAGGTCTGCCACGCCGATCAGGCCAGGATTGCCGACCCTATCGCCGCAATGGCTTGACCTTCGCCGCCGATCTGGCGCCTGATCGGTCCCACTGTCCCAGAGATCAAAGGATGCCGGCATGAACCCGAATGGCCAGATCGCGATCGTTACCGGCGGCGGCTCCGGTCTTGGCGAGGCAACGGCGCGCGCGCTGGCCGCCAAGGGCGCCCGCGTCGCCATCTTCGATGTCGGTATTGACCGCGCGGTGAAGGTCGCGGCCGAGATCGGCGGTATTGCCGTCCAATGCGACGTCAGCAGCGCCGACAGTGGAACCGCCGCTCTCGCCGAGGTCGCGGCCAAGCTTGGCGAGCCGCGTATCCTGGTCAATTGCGCCGGCATCGCCATCGGCGTGAAGACGATTGGCAAGGACGGCCCGCATCCGCTCGATCAATACCGCAAGGTGATCGAGGTCAATCTGATCGGCACGTTCAACATGATCCGCCTCGTCGCCGAGCGCGCGTCAAAGCTCGAGCCGCTCCAGGGCGGCGAGCGTGGCGTCATCGTCAACACCGCGTCGGTCGCTGCCTATGACGGCCAGATCGGTCAAGCCGCCTATGCAGCCTCCAAGGGCGGCGTCGTGGGGATGACGCTGCCGGTGGCGCGCGATCTCGCCCGTTCCGGCATCCGCGTCTGCACCATAGCGCCCGGCATCTTCAAGACACCGATGATGGCCGGCATGCCGCAGGAGGTGCAGGATTCGCTGGGCGCCGCCGTGCCCTTCCCGTCGCGCCTCGGCGAGCCATCCGAATATGCGGCACTTGCGCTGCACATCATCGAAAACCAGATGTTGAACGGTGAGACCATCCGCCTCGACGGCGCCATTCGCATGGCGCCGAAATAGCCGGCCATGAGCGCCGGCCTGTCCGCTGCCGGGAAGACCGGTCCGCTTGCCGGACTGAAGGTGATCGAGATGGCCGGGCTTGGCCCGGTGCCGCTGGCCGGCCTGATGCTGTCGGAGATGGGCGCCGAAGTCCTGCTCGTCGAGCGGGCAGGATCGAACCGGGCTCTCCCGTCGCTGCCGGATGAGTACAACATCGACCGCCACGGCCGATCCATCCTGCGCCTCGACCTGAAGCGCCGGGAAAGCATCGATCTGGTGCTGCGCCTTGCCGAAAAGGCGGACATGCTGCTCGAAGGGTTTCGCCCCGGGGCCATGGAGCGGCTGGCGCTCGGCCCGGAAGCTGTGCTGGCCCGCAATCCGGCGCTGATCTACGGCCGCATGACCGGTTTCGGCCAGGATGGACCGCTCGCGGGCCACGCCGGCCACGACATCACCTATCTCGCCTATTCCGGCCTGCTGCATTCGATTGGTCATGCCGACGGCCGCCCCGTCCCGCCGCTCAACCTCGTCGCCGACTATGGTGGCGGCGCCATGATGCTGGTTGCCGGCGTGCTGGCCGCCCTGTTCCAACGCTCGCGCACGGGCAAGGGCGAGGTAATCGACGCCGCGATGGTCGAAGGCGCCGCGATGCTGGCCGCCCCCGTGCATGCCCTCATGGCGGCCGGGTTGTGGAGCGACAGGCGCGGCGCGAACCTGCTCGATTCCGGTGCTCCCTTCTACGACACCTATGAGACATCAGACGGACGCCATGTCGCCATCGGTTGCCTCGAGCCGCAATTCTTCGCCGAATTCGCCAGTCTGCTGCCGCTCGACGAGCGCTTTGCACGCGGCCAGTACGACAAGGCCCTGTGGCCGTCGATGCGTGCAGCCATTGCCGATCGGGTCCGGCAGAAATCGCGCGACGACTGGGACCGGCTGTTTGCCGAAACCGATGCCTGCGTTGCCCCCGTCCTGTCGCTGCACGAGGCAAAGCAGCACCCACACAATCGGGCGCGCAACGCCTTTGTGATGGCGAGCGGACTTGAGCGCCCGGCCCCGGCGCCGCGTTTCTCCGGCTCGCGGCCGACACTGGCGGCCAGGCCCGCCGACAACGATCTTGTCCCGTCGATAGTGCTGGCGCGTTTCGGGTTCTCGAAAAACGAGATTGACGGCCTTGTCAAATCCGGTTTGTTTGACAGATAAGCGGAGAAGGTAAATCAACTTATTGCGGTGGTGCCTTGGACGAACCGAAGAAGGACGTGACCCGCGAGACCGACGCCGAGGCGATCCGACTGGCCAAGACGCTTCTGCGTAACGCCCGCTTTGGCGCGCTGGCCGTGATCGAGCTGCAAACAGGTTCGCCGCTGGCCAGCAGGGTCGGCGTGGCCACCGACATCGATGGCGCGCCGCTGATCCTGGTGTCGATGCTCTCGGCGCATACAGGCGCCTTGCTCGCCGATGCACGCTGTTCCCTGCTGCTTGGCGAACCCGGCAAGGGCGACCCGCTGGCGTACCCGCGCGTGACATTGGTCTGCCAGGCAGCACGGCTTGAGCGCGGATCGAGCGAACACACCCGCGCCGAGCGCCGTTATCTCAACCACAATCCCAAGGCGAAACTCTACGCCGGTCTCGGCGACTTTTCGATCTTCCGCCTCGAGCCAAATCGCGCCAGCCTCAACGGCGGCTTCGGCAGGGCCTATCAGCTCGATCGATCCGATCTGCTCACCAGTGGACCGATCGTCGAGGACCTGGCGGCGAGCGAACAATCCGCCATCGACCATATGAATGCCGACCACCTCGATGCGATCGCCGTTTATGCACAGCATTTCGCGAAAGTGTCCGGCAACGGCTGGATCATTGCCGGATTCGACGCCGATGGCATGGATCTGGTGTCGGGTGACGATGTTTGCCGGGTCTTCTTCCCGCAATCCTTGGCGGCGGCACGCGAATTGCGTCCCATTCTGGTCGAAATGGCCAGGCCGGACGGGCCGCGGCCGACGCCAAAATTGAACTAAATCATGCTGAATAAAAAGCAACACTTGAGATTTGAAGGAAATGTTCTACCTTTTAGCGGTGACGCTGAATCGCAGCGCCCATTCACAACTGAGGTTATGGAATCAGATGCCATTGCCCCCATGGCGTCAGGATGAACAAGAAGCATGGGGGATCGATGGTCTCGACTAAGCTAATCGCCAATGCCGGATCGGCCGCCGAATTTCTCATGCTGATGGGCAATGAGAAACGGCTGTTGATCATGAGCTATCTGATCGACGGTGAAATGTCGGTCGGCGCCATCGCCGAGAAGGTGATGCTCAGCCAATCCGCCCTGTCGCAGCATTTGGCCAAGTTGCGGGCGCTCGACCTAGTCGACACCCGCCGCGACCGGCAGATGATCTACTATTCCTGCAAATCCGATGCCGTGCACGAACTGCTCGGCATGCTGGACGGCATTTTCGGCAGCGGCAAGGAGGACCTCTCCCAGATGGCGCACCGTTTGCGCCGCGCCGGAACCTGACCGCCCTGTAGCCACCTGCCTCGCGACGCTTTCAGGGCGATGTGCATCCAACCGGGCGCACAGAGGTAGCTGATCATCATGAATTGTCGCATCGTGCTTTCCGAACCAAAGTGAGCCTCGGCAATCGGCCCGGATTTTCGGGCCGCTGCGGTGACCGCGAGGAACGCATGGATCCCATTCGCATCGACGACCCGCAAGACCCGCGCGTTGCCGCCTATCTCGATATCCGCGAGCGTGACCTCGCTGGCCGGCAAGGCCGCTTCGTCGCCGAAGGCAAGGTGGTGCTCGACCTGCTTCTCTCGACCGGGCGCTTTGGCGCCGAATCGGTGCTGGTCCTGGAAAACCGGCTGGCCGGCCTTGAGGGCATCCTGCGCAAGGCCCCGGCGGACCTCCCGGTCTATGTCGCCACCGGCGCGGTGATGGATGCAATCGCGGGGTTTCATATGCATCGCGGCATCCTGGCCATAGGCCGCAAGGGGACGCCGCATCCGGCCGAGGCGCTGCTCGATGCCTTGCCGGCCCGGGCGCTGGTCGTGGTGCTCGTCGGCATCGCCAACCATGACAATATGGGTTCGATCTTCCGCAACGCCGCCGCCTTTGGCGCCGATGCGGTGCTCATGGATGCGACCTGCTGCGATCCGCTCTACCGCAAGGCGATCCGCGTTTCAGTCGGCGCCGCGCTCAAGATACCTTTCTCGGCGTTCACCGACGCCGACGGCTTCACGGCAATGCTCGCCCAACGGGGCTTCGAACAATTCGCGCTGTCGCCACGCGGGCAGACCGACATACGCGATGCGCAGCCGAGCGAGCGCCTGGCGCTCTATCTCGGCACCGAGGGCGAAGGCTTGCCGGACAGCCTGCTTGCACGCCTGCACACCGTGCGGATCTCCATGTCGGAAGGCTTCGATAGCTTGAACGTCGCCGCGGCGTCAGCCATCGCGCTGCATCATTTCTCGGCGGACAGGAACTGAGTTCAGCTTGTTGCGTCAGCCTTCTGCAGCGCCCGCACCCGGTCTGCAAGACTGCGGTCACCGTTGCCGGAGCGTGCATCCGACGGTGCCGCCAATGCCTTGGCGATCGGCGAATCAGGCCCCTCGAGCTTGGCCGTCAGATGGACGACCTCCGCTGCCAGTTCGTTCATCTGCTCGCGCAAGGCGGAGCTGCCATCCGCGGGATTGGATCCGGCCAGCGCGGTGAGATCCGCCTTCAGCCGCTTGTTCTCGAGCGCCAGCGCCGTCAGCCTCGCCTCGAGCCGTTCACGGTCGCTGTCGAGCTTGGCGATTGCCTTGTCGACCTCATCGCTCGTTGCGACGTCGCTGCCCTTGCCGACCAGCCGCAAAGCCGGCGTGCCATCCTCGGCTTTCGACTTTTCGCGCAGCCGCGCCAGTTCCTTTTCACGACGGTCGAGCTTGTCCTCGCGATCGGCCAGCGTTGCCAGCAGCCGTTCGACCTTCTTGTCGAGCTCGGCGGTCCTTCTTTTCTCGGCTTTCAGGGCGTCGCGCGCGGCCTTGCTTTCGGCCGCAATTTCCTGGCCGCGCCGGTCCGCTTCCTTGCGCTGGCCGCGCAGCAGCGCAATGTCACTGGCGAGCATCTGCATCTCGGATTCGCGCGCCACGAGTTCGATCTGCCGGCTGCTGGAGGAGAAGCTGGCGTCGTCATACATGCGCCCCAGCTTTTCGAGCTCGAGCGCGCGCTTCTCCAGCTTGCGTTCGGTTTCCTTGAGCCGGTCCGACAGGCGGTGCAACTCCTCCTCGCGCTGCCGCAACATTTCGCTCTTGGCGCCTAGTTCGCTCAGTGCCTGGTTCTTGTCCATGCGCTCTATCGCCAGGCCCTTCATCGCCTCGTGGCCGCGACTGATCTCGACGAGCTGTTCTGCCGCCTTCTCGCGCAACGCCTTGACGGTGATTTCGAGGCGGCGCGTCGACATGGCGTATTCGGCGCGGACGCGATCCTTGTCCGCCAGGATCTCGGTTTGCGTCAGAGGTATCGAGGCTTCGATGCGTTTGCGCGTCAGGGCGACGGCACGGCGCCATATCGCCGGAGCAACCATAAGCGCCAGAAAGCCGGCGCAGAGAAAGCCGAGGACGAAGAACAGGACCGACTGAACCAAGTGACTACCCGTTTGTGGACGGCAACCGCTGATGCTGGATTGTGCCACGTTGGCATGGCGGAAATCCAGCGTTGCGGCAAGCGTTTGCCGCAACGGAACGGGTTTAGCTCAGAACGGATTCCACGTCGCGCGTTCGGTAAGCTTCAGATAGCCGAGATTGACGCCGAGCCGGGCACCGACGCCGGTGCGTATCGGCACCAAAATCACATTGTTGTTCTTCAACACGTTGAAGCCGACGCCCGCCACCACATAGGCCGAACCGGCGACGCCGCCATAGCGGTTGTAGAGGTTGCCCACATCGTCGAGATTGTAGACCAGCATCATCACCCGCGACCCCTCGCCGCCGAAATCCCAGCCGAGTGACGGGCCTTGCCAGAACACTTTGTGATCGCCGGCATTCTTGGTGTAGAGCGTGCCTTCGCCATAGGTCAGGCCGCCGATCAGCGCGCCCGAGCCCTCTTCGCCCAGCAGATAGCCATTGGGCAGGCCGTAGGAAGCAAAAATCTTCTCGACGACCGTGGCGAGCCCGCCGGATGTCGCGCCGAAGAACTTGTGACCGGAATCGACAATCTCTTGAGCGGTGTATTCCTGGGCCCGCAGGGCCGAAGTCGAGAAGACGAGAACGCCCATGAGCGCGATCGCCATTGAGACGACACGGACAAAAGTCCGGTCTGGGATGACACGGAAAAAAGTCCGGTCGTAGAATCGGGAAAACATGCTTCCAATCTCCGTCAGGGAGCACTTTCGCCGACGCCTCGCACCCCGTACGGCTCTTTTAGCCGGCCGTTAAGGGTAACTGTTACGGGCAAACTATGCCGTAATCCTTTTTCAACCATTAAGCTCCCACATGAACATGGCGGTTCAAAGGCTGTCGGGATCGTTCAAACGGGGCAAATGGGTGTCCGCAGGCCTCGTGAACACGCCATTTGTCACAACCACAATTTTGGATTTGTTGCCGCACGCACGGGCGCTGTGTATTCAGAAAGCCCAAGGAGAGAGTGCGTGATTCGTGTGGGCAGGCGACGATCGATCGCGCGGCCATGAGTTAAGAAATTTTGCAGGGATTTTCGCCGATGGCCGATCTGTTCACCCTTTCCGCACCCGATTTGGCAGCGCTGTTGTGCAGCCGGGTCTGCCACGACATCATCTCGCCGGTCGGCGCGATCAACAATGGACTCGAACTGCTCGACGAAGGCGGCGCCGACGAGGACGCCATGAAGCTGATCCGCCAGAGCGCCCGCAACGCTTCGGCCCGCCTGCAGTTCGCCCGCATCGCTTTCGGCGCCGCCGGATCGGCCGGCATGTTGATCGATACCGGCGATGCCGAAGCGGTCGCCATCGCCTTCCTCAAGAACGAAAAGCCGGAACTGAGCTGGAACGGGACCCGTGCGCTGCTGCCCAAGAACAAGGTCAAGCTGCTGCTCAATCTGATTCTCGTCGCCAACGCCGCCATTCCGCGCGGCGGCAAGCTTTCCGTGACGCTGGAAAACCTCGAAACCGAGCCGCGTTTCTCGCTTGCGGCGAGCGGCCCGATGCTGCGCGTGCCGCCGAAATTCCTCGAACTGCATTCCGGCAACAAGCCGGAGGAACCGATCGACGCTCATTCCGTGCAGCCCTATTACACGCTGCTTCTGGCGCGCGAAGCCAACATGACGATCTCGATCCACGCGACGCCGGAAGAAATCGTGCTTTCAGCGGCCTGAAATTGGCGCCAATTCCTCAAGGATGCAAAGTATTTCAATCCGCAATACCTGCGGCGGCGCCTGGATCGAGGCGAGATGAGCTTCACCGGTCTGGTTGAGCCGAAGCATTGCGAAGAACAGTCCGTGCACGGCATCTTTGCAAAAATTTTACCTAAACGCTTTTCGGCTTCTTTACCAGATCGGTCTATGGTGCACTTCGGATGCCCCGACGCTACCGGATTGCCACGAGGCAAAAGGACCCGGAAAATGAAACGCTGCATGTTCGTCGACGATTCAAGCGTCATCAGGAAGGTTGCAAAACGCATCCTGGGCGGTTCCGACATGGTTGTCATCGAGGCAGCCAGCGGACTTGACGCGCTGGAGATGTGCGCTGCCGACATGCCCGACATCATCGTCGTCGACGGCGCCTTGCCGGACGTGGCGGCGGTCGATCTCATCCGTCGCGTGCGTGCCATGGAGAGCCCGGTAAGGCCGCAGATCCTGATTTCGCTGGTCGAGCTCGATATCGCTTCGATCATGCGGGCCAAGCGCGCCGGCGCCCAGGGCTATCTCTTGAAGCCGTTCAACCGGCCGCAACTGCTCGAGCGTTTTCGCGCCTTGAAGATCGCCGCCTGATCCGGCAGGCTTGGAGCCATTCCAGGAAAAGCGTGTAACGGTTTTCCTGGGAAAGGCGCGTAGCGCTTTCCCTCAGGGAACTGCGTAAGGACAAATAGTTATCAGCCCATCACGCAAAAACCCGGCCGGAGCCGGGTTTTTGTCGTCGAAGAAAAGTTCGGACGGTGTTCGCCGCTCAGGCGCTGACGCGGATGTCTTCCGGTTCGCGCAGCACATAGCCGCGACCCCAGACCGTCTCGATGTAATTCTGGCCGCCCGATGCCGCGTCAAGCTTCTTGCGCAGCTTGCAGATGAAGACGTCGATGATCTTCAGCTCGGGCTCGTCCATGCCGCCATAGAGATGGTTGAGGAACATTTCCTTGGTCAGCGTGGTGCCCTTGCGCAGCGAGAGCAGCTCCAGCATCTGATATTCCTTGCCGGTGAGGTGCACGCGCTGGCCGCCGACTTCAACTGTCTTGGCATCGAGGTTGACCACTAGGTCGCCCGTGGTGATGACCGACTGAGCATGGCCCTTGGAGCGCCGCACGATGGCATGGATGCGGGCGACCAGCTCATCCTTGTGGAACGGCTTGGTCATGTAGTCGTCGGCGCCGAAGCCGAGGCCGCGTACCTTGTCCTCGATACCGGCCATGCCGGAGAGGATGAGGATCGGCGTCTTCACCTTGGACAGGCGAAGCGTTCTCAGGACTTCATAACCCGACATGTCGGGCAGGTTGAGGTCGAGAAGGATGATGTCGTAATCGTAGAGCTTGCCTAGATCGACACCCTCTTCACCGAGATCGGTCGTGTAGACATTGAAACTTTCCGATTTCAGCATCAGTTCGATGCTTTGTGCGGTTGCACTGTCATCTTCTATCAGCAGAACACGCATTTCATTCCCCTTTTCTGCTGCCGGACCATTTCACGACCCGTCCAGGCCCGGAGCAGTGGTTGCCTTGTGCAGAGGCTGCCATCAAATGGTTAACAAAACCTAATTTCCCGTCCATCACGGTACCAGATTTTTTAACCTCTTTCTACACCCTCTTGAATCTAATAACGAATCCAGACCCAAATTCCTAATGCAACACATTAACAACCTGGACTAAGTGACTCCAGGGACTCATTGACGCGGCTCCCGCATCGGCGGCTGGAATTTTTACCCGGCCTTAAGTCCTGACCCGTATGATTAACAATGCCCGTAAACGAATGGTTACCGCCGGCAAAAAACTTTAGGGTTTTGTTTCCCATAGTTCGGGGAAAGCCGGTGGACACGGGTGACGCTTGGGCCTTTCCAAGAGGTTTGGACGATATGTGCGGGTGTGCGTTTCCGGGAGTACCGAATCATGAAGTCACGTGAAAACCTCGTTCGGCTGAAACAGTTTCAGGTGAATGAGAAGCGGCGGCAGCTGCTGCAACTCGACATGATGATCGCCGAGTTCGAGCGCATGGCCGTCGAACTGGAGCTTCAGATCACCGCCGAAGAAAAGAAAGCCGGCATCACCGACATCAACCATTTTGCCTACCCGACCTTTGCCAAGGCAGCGCGCTTGCGTCGCGACAACCTCAGAAATTCGCAAAGTGACCTCGCCCAGCAGCGAAGCACTGCCGAATCATTACTCGGCGAAGCTGAAGCGGAGCTTTCCAAGGCTGAAATGCTCGAATCACGCGACACCAAGATTCGCGAATCCGAGGTCGGCGGCCGCAGCGCCATGATCGGCTGAAGTCCGGCCTGTCGGTGAAGTCGGCGCTTGCCCCTGGGGCGGGCGAGGCGTCCCGGTTTCCAGTCGGCCCTGACGGCCGTGAGAATTTTGATCGATTGCAGCTGAGACCCGCTTAAGCGGCCAAACCGCCTTCATTTTCGGCAGCCGCCCGCGCCCTCGCCTCCTTGATGTCCGGCGCGTGCTGTTCCGACCACGACCTGATCTGGTTGAGCAGTCCCGCCAGGTTCTGGCCAAGCTCGGTCAATTCATATTCGACACGCGGCGGAATGACCGGGAAGATTTCGCGCCGCACCAGGCCGTCGCGCTCAAGCACGCGCAATGTCTGCGTCAGCATCTTCGGCGTGATGCCTTCAAGCTTGCGGGCAAGCTCGCCATTGCGCAGCCGGCCTTTGCGCAGCGCACAAACCACCAGATACACCCATTTGCTGGCCAGCATCTCGAGCACCGTGTGCGAAGGACATGTTCGCCGGTACGCGTCATAACCGAAAGGGGAATCGTCTTCACTATCCATGAGGTGCCTATATATCAGAAAGGTACATACTGGACAAGGGAATATTACTATCCAAATGATAGTGGCACCAACCAAGCAGGAGACATCCCATGCGTGCCGTTATCCAGAATTCCGTCGGCGGACCCGACGTCCTTGTCATTGCCAACCAGGCCGATCCGACGCCAAAGGCCGGCGAGGTGCTGGTCCGTGTCAAGGCTGCAGGCATCAATCCGGTCGATGGCGCCGTCCGCGCCGGCTATTTTGCCCTGCTCGGCGAACCGCCCTTCATCCTGGGCTGGGATATCTCGGGAACTGTCGAGGCGCTGGGCGCCGGCGTCTCTGGCTTCAAGGTCGGCGACGAGGTCTTCGGCATGCCGCGCTTCCCCAAGCAGGCGGCTGCTTACGCCGAGCTGGCGACGGTGCCTGCCGATGAAATCGCGCTGAAGCCGAAGGGCGCCGACCACATCCAGGCCGGCGCATTGCCGCTGGCCGGTCTCACCGCCTGGCAAGGTCTGGTCCGCCATGGGGGACTGAAATCAGGTCAGCGCGTGCTGATCCACGCCGCTGGCGGCGGCGTTGGCCATCTGGCGGTGCAGATCGCCAAGGCGCGCGGCGCTTACGTCATCACCACCGCCAGCCCTCAGAAGCTCGATTTCGCCCGCTCGCTCGGCGCCGACGAGGTTCTCGACTACACCAAGGGTGATTTCGCCGACAAGGTTCGCGACATCGATCTCGTGCTGGAGCCTGTCGGCGGCGACCATGCTGAACACTCGCTGAAGGTGCTCAAGCGCGGCGGCGTGCTGGTGTCATTGCTCAATGTCAGCGACGCGGCGAAGGCGCAGGCCAGCGCGCAGGGCATCCGGGTCGAGCGCATGTCCGTCGTGCCAGACCGTGAAGGACTGCTGGAACTCGCCCGGTTGATCGATGCGAAAAAGCTCACCGTCCATGTGGCGAAAAGCTTCCCGCTCGAGCAGGCGGGTGCTGCTCACGCCTTTCTCGCCACCAGGCCGATCGGCAAAGTGGCGCTGACGGCCTGAGCGCCAAGAGGATCGCTTTGAAAACAAAAGGGCGCGGAGTGCCGCGCCCTTTTGGTCTTATTCGGACCGGCTCTATTTCAGCATGATCTTTTCCGAAAACCGGATACCACTTTTCGGGATCATGCTCTAGTGCCGGTATTGCTGGATGCGCGTGGTGCGCAGCCCGGCAAGGCCATACTCGTCGATCGACGCCTGCCAGGACAGGAATTCCTCGGTGGTGAGCTTGTAGCGCTGGCATGCCTCATCAAGGCTCAAGAGCCCGCCGCGCACCGCAGCAACCACTTCCGCCTTGCGCCGGATAACCCAGCGACGTGTATTTGTCGGCGGCAGATCGGCAATCGTAAGAGGGCTGCCGTCAGGCCCGATAACATACTTGACTCTCGGTCTAACCAGATCGGTCATCGTACTCTCTACAAAAAACTCAAAGACCCAATCCCCGCCACGTTACCGCCACAGCTTTAAAAATTGCCTAAGCAGACCCTAATGACTAGGTAAGGATCATGAACGCCGCGTTAGTCTTTTCGCCGGCATTTGAAACATCCCTCCGGAAGCGCCGGCGCCGCGCGGAAAAAATCTCTCCATTTGCCGGACCGGTCGCCGCTCGTCGATCGGCCCTGCAAGCTGGCGTAGCCGGAAAGCTTGACCTATATTCCCGTCATTGGCATTCAGGCGCCGCGCAGAACGAAAGAACCATGAACAGCCTCGATCTTCCCGGACGTCCCGAAAACACCCGCATCGTCGTCGCCATGTCGGGCGGCGTCGACTCGTCAGTCGTCGCCGGCCTGTTGAAGCGCGAGGGCTATAATGTCGTCGGCGTCACCTTGCAGCTCTACGACCATGGCGCGGCGACGCACCGCGCCGGCTCATGCTGCGCCGGGCAGGACATCAACGATGCCCGCCGCGTCTCCGAGACGCTCGGCATTCCCCATTATGTGCTCGACTACGAGGAACGCTTCCGCAAGGCGGTCATCGATCCCTTCGCCGAAAGCTACGTCGCCGGCGAGACGCCGATCCCCTGCGTTTCCTGCAACCAGACAGTCAAGTTCGCCGATCTTCTGGCCACCGCCAAGGAGCTTGGCGCCGACGCTTTGGCCACCGGTCACTATATCCGCTCCGGCGCCAATGGCGCCCACCGCGCGCTCTACCGGCCGGTCGACGCCGACCGCGACCAGAGCTATTTCCTGTTCGCCACCACGCAGGCGCAGATCGACTATCTGCGCTTCCCGCTCGGCGGCCTGTCGAAGCCGCAGGTTCGCGCCATTGCCGAGGAGATGGGGCTGACGGTCGCAGCCAAGCAGGACAGCCAGGACATCTGCTTCGTGCCGCAGGGCAAGTATTCCGACATCATCGCCAAGCTGAAGCCGACGGCGGCCAACCCGGGCGACATCGTCCACATCGACGGCCGCGTGCTCGGCCGCCATGAGGGCATCGTGCGTTACACGATCGGCCAGCGCCGCGGCATCGGGATCGCTTCCGGCGAGCCGCTTTACGTCGTCCATCTCGACGCCGACCGCGCCCGCGTCGTGGTCGGCCCGCGCGAGGCGCTGGAGACGCACAAGATCTATCTGCGCAACATGAACTGGCTGGGCGACGGCCCGCTGGCCGATGTCCCCGCCGGTGGCCTGGAGCTGTTCGCCAAGGTGCGCTCGACGCGCCCGCCGCGCCCGGCCGTGCTGCATCACAGCAATGGCGCCACCTGGGTGGAACTGGTCGACGGCGAATCCGGCATCGCACCCGGCCAGGCCTGCGTGCTCTATTCCGATGATGGCAACGAGGCGCGCGTGTTCGGCGGCGGCTTCATCGAGCGTTCGGAGCGTGGCGCCGAGGCCGAGGCCATGCTGACCCGGCTTGCCGCCAGGCCTGCGCAGATCCCCGCCGAATAAACCGCTACCCTCTCAGAGACTGTTTCGAAATTCGCTCTGGCGAGTCATGTGATGGTGGTTTCGAGAACCGGAGCGCAGCGGACACTTGGTCCGTGAGCAACGGAAGCGCAGAAAACGCCATCAGATGGCCGCCGAAGTAGAGTTTCCAAACGAGCTCTCAGGAATTGGACGTGGTGTGCGTAACCGTACCCGCGGTCAGGATACGCAACACCCTGATCGCTTCCTCACCGCTGGTGCGCGGCTCGGCCCGCGTCTCGATGCACTGGATGAAATGCTCCAGCTCACGCGTCAGCGGCATGCCTTGGGCAACCGCGACATAGGACGGCTCATTGGTGGTGAACGCCCATTGGCCGCTGTCCTGCCACACAGCGTGGCGGTAGACGGCAAGCTTGCGTTCCCATGGTTCGACGTCATCGAACACCGCCATCGCCTTGGTGCCGACCACGGTCAGCCGCCGCTCACGATAGGGATTGAGCCGCGAGGTGAAGAGATGGCTGCGCAGGCCGTTGGGAAAACGCATGTGCAGATGCGCGAAGTCGCTGAGATTGTCGAGCAGGGCAGCGCCCTCGCCGCGCACCTCGATCGGCTCGGTGCCGGTGATCGCCAGGATCATCGACAGATCGTGCGGCGCCAGGTCCCACAGCGCGTCGTTCTCGGTGTGGAACTTGCCGAGGCCGAGCCGGTGCGAATGGATGTAGCGGACTTCGCCGAGCTCGCCCTTGTCGATCAGCCCTTTCAGCGTCTCGAAGGCGGGATGGAACCGCAAGACATGGCCGACCATGAAGACGCGGCCATTGTCCTTGGCTGCCTGCACCGCGCGCTCGGCGTCCTCCACCGTCAGTGCGATCGGCTTTTCCACCAGCACGTCCTTGCCGCCTTCGACGGCGCGCACGGCAAGGTCGGCATGGAATTGCGGCGGCAACGCCATGACGATGGCGTCGATATCGTCACGGACGAACAGCTGGTCGGGCTCGATCGCCAGGCAGTCCTGCTCGCTGGCGAAGCCTTCGGCGCGAGCCGGGTTGACGTCGGAGACCGCGTGCAGCGCGCCGAGCGCCTTGAGGGTGCGGATGTGGTTGCTGCCCCAGTATCCGCAACCGAGGACTGCAATGCGCGGTTTCATCTGTTTCAAACTCTAAAAACTCGTGGCCGAGACATAGCGACGTGCCCCCGCGAACTCAACCCCGGCGGCAGCAACCAAATGTCTGCGTGGCAAAGCTTTTCGACAATGACAATAAGCCGGCGAGCCGGCTGCTTCGAAGCTTGACAGGCTCACCCTCCCAACCTTATATCCGCGCGACCTTGGCGAACGCCCCCGACATGCCTTTCGATTTGAGGCGGATTTCGGGCCTTTCGCCGCCCTGGCGGGGTAGCTCAGTTGGTTAGAGCACGGGAATCATAATCCTGGGGTCGGGGGTTCAAGTCCCTCTCCCGCTACCACCTTCAAAGTCCAAACAATTCTCTGCTTCGCTGGCCGGCGCTCTGAAGCCCAGCGTTTGCAGGGTGTGTGGCCAAAGCTGGGGAGTGCCGCAGCGCCCAGAGCGTGCAAATTGCTCTCTGAATGCTGATCATTCTCCGAAGCTGGGGAGTAGCCCCAAAAATCCCCAGGTTTTGACCACAGCAATATCAATGCCTTAGCGTCAGCCTTGCTCCGGGCAGTTTTGCAGTTCGCTCGCCTGTCAAAAAGGACCACAACTAAGTTGTCGCTCGCTAGGTCCGGCTTGCGCCAACTAACTTTTCCAAGGAGTGCGACTTCTCAAATGGTCTCATTTGATGGTCGAAAACTCAAAACGATCGAAACGAAAGACTGCCGCATACTCGTTGCGTCTCTCCGGCTTCCCGGCAGGATTGCGGAAGATCGCGCCGCAGGTTGTCTGAATTTTCGGAATGGCGTCACACAGGAAGTTCTGCTGCACCCAACTGGTTCCTTTGTCTATCCATGCGCCTCCCCCGTTCAGGTCATGACCGAGGATGAGCGACCTGATCTCCGAACCGGTAAGCCGGTCCTTCGCATCCAAATCGAGATGTTCCGGCAACTCCGGCACACCGGCCTTGTCCAGGCCGTCCAGCAGACGCCCGATGTCAGCCGGGTTCTTGAACACAAAATACCTCTGCGTGACCAGTTGATTTGCGCCTCCATCCTTTCGTTCCAACATGACGTTCCTTAGTCTGTCACTATAGGCCGCGACCTGGTCGCTTCGCCCCAGATGTGCGTAGGCTGAAACCAACACCTGCAGGCCGTAGAATTTCGGCCATGGATCGGGCGATTGGAGATCGATCCTTTCAAGGTGGTCGACAGCTTCCTCGAAACGACCCTGGCCAAATTCAGCCAGCCCAGCCAGGTAGTGCCGATGGTCATTGCCGCCTGGGTCGACACGGTTGGCCGCGACGAGATAGTCGCTGGCCTCGTTCGGCCTGCCATTGAAATTCAGGGCTTCAGCCAGCCCGACATAGTTCAGGGGATCGCTCGGGTCGAGCGCCACTGCCTTGAACATAACCGCGACTGCCTCATCGGAGCGGTGCTCGCGAACCAGCAGACTGGCGACGAGCTGATAGTAGGAGGGCGAAGGATGCTTGGTCGCCTGGTCCAGGTACCTGTAAACGTAGTAAAGCGCGATAGTGTCCGAGACTGCCAAAGCCTTGACCCGCGGCCCGTCCATCTCCCAATAGGCCCATGCGAGCGATGCTGCCGCCGCGCCGAAATTCGGATCGAGTTCCAGCGCCTGCTGGAATAACCTCACCGCCTGCGCAAACTCCTCTGGAGTATTGCGACGATTATAGATTTCCATACCCTGGAGGTAAGCTTCGTAGGCTTCAGGATTGCGCGTGCCGCCCGCGACATCTGCCTTGCCTTGGGCGCTGACGAGACGGAGCTTGAGCGCGCCTGCGATGCTGACGACGACCTTGTCCTGCAGCGCAAACACATCCGTCCACTGGCCGTCGAAACGTTCTGCCCAGAGATGACCGGTGGTCGAGCCGTCGATCAATTGCGCGTTGATACGCATGTCGTCGCCGACCCGACGTATCGAGCCCTCCAGTATGTACCGGACACCAAGCGCTGCGGCGACCTCAGCAGCTTTAGTCTCCTTGCCCTTGTAGGTGGAAGCCGCGTTTCGCGATACGACGAACAGGCCGGGCACGCGTGCAAGTTCTGTGGTCAGGTCCTCGGTGAAACCGTCAGCCAGATAACCTTGCGCCTTGTCGTCGCTGAGATTGTCAAATGGAAGCACGACGAGGGATGGCCGGGCATCGGCTTTCGCGTTGGCCTCCAAAGCGGCGGGCAGAATCGGCGGCTCCCACGGTCGCCACCAGGCTGCTGCAAGGCCGACTGCGACAACAAAGACCCCAACAGAGACGGCCAGATTGCGCCAGAAGCGTGGGTGTCGATTGATATCATCCTTAAGCTTTCCCGCCACCGCAGGATCGAGCAGGACCCGGTACGCCTGCACCGGTTCGGCGATGTTCTTCAGCTTCTGTTGGCCCATCGGCTCAAAGCCGAAAGCCAACTTCTTCTCAACCTCTTTTGCGACCTTTGCCGAGACACAGATGCCACCAGGTTCCGCTAGTTGTTGGAGCCTGGCAGCGACGTTGACGCCCTCGCCATATAGGTCCTCGCCCTCGACAATCACCTCGCCGAGATTGATCCCGATCCTGACGCGAATCCGATGATCCTCGGAAACGGCGGCGTTGCGTTCCGCCAGGGCGTGCTGCAACGACACGGCACATTCGACCGCGTCCACGACGCTGCCGAATTCGGCCAGCAGTCCATCGCCCATCAGCTTGAAGATGTGGCCGTGGTGGCGGGCAATCTCTGGCTCGAACAGGTCCATGCGTCGAGCACGAAGGCGCTCGAACGTGCCGGCCTCGTCGCGTTCCATCTGGGCGGAATAGCCCACAACATCGGCGGCGAGAATGGCGGAAAGCTTGCGGTCCATCGATCTGGCCCATCCCCGATGGATTATAGAACTGGTTGCGCTGAAATGAAACGACTGACGTCACCGGCGTGCGCCGTGGGCCGGATCCAGCAAAGGCCGTCGATGAAACTCGCGGAAGGAGTCTGCAGATACGGCCGCATCAGCGGCACCAATCTTGTCGTCAAGGACAACGGAACTGTCGCTTTGATGCAGCGCGCCAAGCAATGCTCACCTCCCGCACTCCGGGCAGCGATACCGAAAGAACCGCCTAGGACTGCGGGGGGTGGAGCAGTGCGTTGGCCTCACCTTGACAGTCATGCGACCTGGCTACCCGCAATAAGAATGGCGAGTTGGTCCGCCCAGACTGCTCTCCGAATGTCCATCATTCTCCGAAGCTGGGGAGTAGTTCCAAAAATCCCCAGGTTTTGACAACAGCAATATCAATGCTTTAGCACCGGCCTTGCTGCGGAGGGTTTTGCGGTTCGTTCGCCTGTCAAAAAGGACCACAACTAACCTATCGCTCGCTAGGTCCGGCTTGCGCCAACTAAGGACGTCGCCAAGCCACTACTCGGACGTCGCGTTTTGGCCGACTGCGGACCGGCAGCTTCTAGGCTGCAGACGCTAGCAGGCCGACATTCCGGGCTCCGCGAAATGCTCGGCCTGCGACCTCCCAAACTGTAGGTGTAGTCGGCACTTCGGGCCGGCGCGAGACAACCACATCAGCAAAGCGTCCGAGCGTGGCGGGCATGTAGCGAACGCCGAAATCCCCCCTGGCCTAGCCAGCGGACTTCCCGATGCCTTCCGCTGGCGCCATAGGATGCGTCCGATGCCTCGCAAATCAAAATCCGTCGGGAGGAGCAAAGAAGCAGTTTGCGTGATCTTCGGTTGGGTGCAAGCATATGTGAAAATGGCTGTCTCCGGACGGAATGGTGTCGCCATACGGAATTCGGAAAAAGTGTTGCCTTGTGACGAGGTGATGGTCGCCCGGATTGAGCAGCACTCTGAAACCATCAGGGCCGGTGCTCACACTAGTATTCGGAATTTCCTGGCAATCGCCTCTCTCTTGGTCGCTTCGGCAGCAAGCGGGCGGATAGGTCCATCCCGATTCGGTGTCGTGGGCGCCAGCGCCGTTCCAGCAAGACAGCATCGCTAGGGTAGCTGAGAAACACCAAGCGCGATTCATCTGTCGTGTTCCGGCGGACAGCAGGTGGCAAATGCGCCGGCAAGTGTGAGCGAAGTCCTGCCGGATGTAACGAAAGGACTCCGATCAAAGGGCGATATTTCCCCGATCGGCATCTTCGCAGGGCTCGGAACTCAGGTTAACAGAATGGCACTGAAAGGCCCCGCGCGTAGCCCAAGCGAAGGAGAGGCTCCCTCTCGGAAAGCGTTTCCGATGCGCGTCATGCGAGTCGTCGCCTTGCCGCGTTCGACCCCACGTCGCAATAAGAACGCACCGAGGAGGCTGGGAGAGGACCGGCGGCTTGTGACAGCGCTGCACCTGCGCGCGGTTCGGTCCGCGCTGCTGGCTCATTCAGGAAGCCCTGCCGTTCGCAAGGCTGTTGCCAGCGCGTCCATCAAGTACGGCCGAAACAGGTTAGTTCGCACGTAGCCGCCGACCGAGAAATTCGGCGCCACCTCGATCAGTCGTCGTGCCGCAGAGTGCGCTGCTTCGACATTGCCAAGGCCGACGTGGCTGGCCGCCAGATAGGCGTACGGGATGCTGAAGCCGGGATTGGCCCGGACCGCCAGAGCGGCGTATCTGGCCGCGTCGGCAAAGGCTTCGGCAAAGAGGTGGGTCAGGGCTAGTGCGCAGTAGGGATGGTAGCTCAGCGGATCGTCGAGCGGGCTCAGCCGCAGCGCCTTGTGCGCATGTTCCACCGACCGCTGGTGTCGCTCGCTGTGGGCACTGACCAAAGCGCTGAAGCCAAAGGCTAAGGCCGAATTGTGGTTCAATGCGAGGGCCCGGTCGAGCACCTCGAGGGCGGTGTCGTAGTCCTGCGTGAGGTTCGCGCGGACGAACGCGCCGATGCTCATCGCCTGCGGGTCGTCGCTGTTGATGCCTAACGCAATGTCGGCGTGGTTGAGTGCGGCCGCCTTGTCTGCGGGATCCAACCCGTTGCGGAGGTAGCGCTGCTCGTAACACCATGCGGCGTAGCCATGCGCAGCGACATAGTCCGGCTGAAGCTCGATCGAGCGCGCCAGCAGTTGCAGGGCCTTGTCCGTCTCAACGGGCGTGTTCGCATGCGCGTGCGGCAGGGCCCGAAGGTAGAGATCGTACGCGTCCAGACTTTCGGGCCGCTTGCGGCGCGCGCGCTCGATCTCCGCACGACGGACACTCGGTTCGATCGAGCCCACGATCTGCTCGGTCAACCGATCCTGGAGTTCGAACACGTCCGTTACCGCGCCCTCGAACCTGTCGGCCCAGACATGAGTGGCCGATGCACCGTCGACAAGCTGGGCATTCATCCTAAGTCTCCCCCCGGACTGCCGCAAGCTGCCCTGCAGCAGGTAGCGAACGCGTAGTTCAGCGGCGATTGTGCGCGGATCGGCTTTCTCGCCCCTGAAGCCGAAGGAGGAATTACGTGCGATGACGAACAGGCCCGGGATCTTCGAGAGGTTGGTGATGATGTCCTCGACCAGGCCATCGGCGAAGTAGTCATGGGGCTCGTCGCCGCTCATGGTGGCGAACGGCAGCACGGCGATCGAAGGGCCGCCGAGCGCTCTCTCGTCGCCACCCTCCAGCGACAGGCGGTAGCCCCGCCGGGAGACGGTGGCCAAGACCGCATGCCGTTGGTCGCCGAGCGCTCGCCGGATCTCGTGGATGCATTGAACGAGACTGTCGTCGGTAACGGCGGCGCCTCCCCAGACGGCTTCAAGCAACTCGGCCTTGCTGACTAGCCTGTTCGCGTTCTGGACGAGGTGGCGAAGGACCGCAAAGGCCTGCGGCCTGAGGGCGATTGCGTCGCCGTTGCCAAGACGGAGCGTCTCGCCTTCCAGGTCAACGACAACCTTGTCGTTTAGGACAAGGGTGGCAGTTGCTGGCGAACCGACCATGACGATCCCCACGTGTGACGGATTCCGTCGCCTAGCATACACTAGGACTTCGCGGACGGCTCTCCATCCTTTCAGGACTCTGGCCGGCGCAATTTCGGCAAACGATCGGAACTCGCCCGTTACTCGGACGAGGGTCGTCGCATCGAAGCACGACCGCGCAGGAGGGGATAAACGATGTCTGCCACCCGTTCTTGTCCGGTCGCTCCGCGATCGCTGCGTGACGCTGCTGGTAGCCGCCATTTGCGGTTTGGTGCTTCCCGCGTCGACCGCGACGGGTGAGTGTGATTTTTATGGAATGAGGGCCCCGTTTTGGAGTGCGCCCCTGAAACCCTCGATAAGACCGCCTCTCGCCCCAGTCGCTAGCAAGAATCATTTGGCACGGCAGCTTTGGAGAAGTTTCAATGGCGCACTGAATGACCGATATGCGGCGCATTGCTGCCCGGCAGCATTTGGGCCGACAGCAGCCTGGCAGCTTCAAGGTGCGAATCCTCAAAAGCCGACATTCGGGTAAAACGTGGGCAACGTCATCACTGGACCAGATGTGGGCGTTCCACCTCGTCGTGCTATTCGTCTGCCCTTTAGGTCAGTTGTTCACCGCCTCGGCCACTTGGAGGAAAGCGAACGGCGGATAGCGGCCCAGCTTCTTGGCTACCTCCATGTTCACGACATAGGCGAAGTCCGTTGCCCGCGCGATCGGAAGGTCACCGGGGGTCGCGCCGTCGCGCAGGATCTTGAGCGACTGTTCCGCGGCGAGATGGCCGACATCTTCCAGCCGCGCCGCAATGGAGAGCATCGCGTGGTGCTCGCGCACCAGCGGCTCGTACGGGCTCACAACGGCGATGCCGTTCTCGACCGCCGTCGTCGTGAACAACTCGCCATTGGTGTTCAGGAACGAGCTCGAGCCGACGTAAAGCCAGCGAACTCCCTGCTCGCGCAACTCGGCCATGCGCTCGGCAATGCGGGCGACGTCTGGAACGCCGTCGTTGCCGGGGTCGATTTCGAGTGCGACAAGCTCGACGCCAAGCGCAGGCGCTATCTTCTTTAGCTCCGCCGCCTTGATCGCCGAGTTCCGCTCGTTCGAGTTGTAAAGCAGGCCGAGCTTGTGGAACTTGGGATCGTACTGGCGGATGATCTCGATATTGACCTCCTCCGGCACCCGGTTGAAGGTGCCGGCGACATTGGCGCGTCCGCTGCCTTCGAAGCTCTTGGCGATGCGCGTGCCGAAGGGGTCGGCAACGATCGTGAAGACGACGGGAATCTCGGTGAGATATGCAGGATTTCCCACGTCGTCCAGTGTACCGATGACCCCGAGTGTACCGCTCGTACCGTAGGTGAGCACCAGATCGGCCGGCATCTGCCGGGCTTTGGCAACTGCCGCGGGAATGAGGGACTTGTCCTGAGCCAAGTCGACGATTGTGATATCCGCGGCGAAGCCGCTCTCTTTGATCCCCGCCTTGAATCCTTCGCAAATGTTTTCGCACCCTTGGTAGAATATGCCCAATATCTGCTTTCTGTCCGTCGCATGAGCTAGGGTAGTCACCACGGCGAATACGGCCAATGTGAGCAGTCCGCACGCAATCGATCTCACGACGATCCTCCCGTGTGCGCTCAGAGGCGCGAGCCGCCAACCTACGCCGCCAGGTCCCGACCGGCAAACCAATTCACCGAGACAGCCAAATTACTGCTCACTAAATCTCTGCGCCGGCTGCCGGGCCCTGCGCCGCTCGATTGCCCAACACCGACAGCCCAAACAACATGGCTCCGCCAAGGGCCAGCGCCGCCACGGTGGCCGTCGCCATGGCGTAGCCATAGTGGCCCGCGACAGCGGCGACCAACAAGAGGCCGGCGATGCTGGCGAAGCGCTCGATCGTTCGCAATGCTCCCAGAACCGGATCGGCTCCCAGATGCTTCAGCTGTGTTTCCGCGATCGACATCGAGAGCGAGACTTGCGCTCCGCGCACCATGCCGCTGCCGATTCCTGAGCCCAGCACCGCAAGGAAGATGGTGATCTGGCTTGGCCAGACGGCGGCCGCCAGGAGCGAGATGCCGCAGAGAATTCCCCCCGAGAAGGCCACGACCGTTACCGGAATCCCCCGCTCCGCCGCGCGCCCCGCAAGCGGGCCGACCAGGGCGATCGCGAGGAAATTGACCATCAGCGTGCGTCCGATGTCTGCCGGCGAAGCACCAAGGGAATCGAGCGTCAAAGCCACGAGATAGCAAATGAAGGCCTGCAGACAGACGTTGCCAGGGATGGCGATGCCGAACACCAGGGCGGCGAAATGCCTGTTGCGCAAAGAGGCAAGCAGCGGCGGACGAGACGCCTTGGCACGCGGCCCGTCTCTGCGGCTCGCAGTATCGGCGACCAGCGAGAAAATCAGAAGCGCCGAAATCAGGACAAAGGTGGCGCTGAGCAGAAACACGTTGGCCTTGCCGAGCCTGTCTGCCAGTACCCCGCCCAGCGCCGTGCCGCAGAATATTCCCCCGAACAATACCGTCGAGAACATTCCGAGCGATCGGTCTCGCTCGTCGCGCGGCGTGTTGTCGATGACGTAGTCCTGGCAGGCGAGCGTCACGAAAGCATAGCCCACCCCAAGGATGCTACGGGACGCCACGATCTCGGGCACGCTGGTGGCCCAATAGAGCCAAAGATGGGCGGCAATTGTCGGTGCCGCTGCCAGGATCAGCAGTCTGCGCGGTCCGAGCCAGTGGGCAAGCGGCCGTGCAAACGGGGAAACCAGCACGATTGCGAGCAGGTATCCGGCGAGCGGTAGACTGATCAGCACGCTCTCGGACAGCCAAGGAAAGGGATTGTGTGCCGCCCTCGTGTAAAGCGGCATGAAGGAAAGCGGCAGTTCGTCAGCGGCCGCGAACAGAAACAGCGCCAGCCGCAGATCGGTGAAATAGGAAAAGCGCAGGGTCGTTGGCCCATTCAGCGAAAGACCGTAGCGCGCCTGCAATGCTGCGAGCCTGGCTCCCCTCGCTTCAGAACCATCGAGGCCTTGCCATGCCGCAGCGAACTGCGCGCTGAGGCTTTCGGTGCGCCCGACCAGGATCTGGGCGGCGCGATCAATGGCGATGTGGCCGCCCACGACCACCCGCTTGGAGAAGTCACCGGCCGCCTGCATGGCCGCCAGTCGCTGCAACCGAACGAGAGCGGCAGTCAGTGAGCGACTGGTCATCAGCACCATGATCTCGAAGGCCATCAAGACAGCGACCACCACGACGACGCCCATGTCGAGAAAGACGTCGAGGAATTTCTTGGAAATGAAGGCAGGGTCGACATCGATGACCACGTAGGCGATTTCCTTGCCATCGTGCATGATCGGGTGGCTGCGTACGCCTTTGCGCTCACGCGGCGGAGCAAGATAAGGGTCGATCGGTTTGCCAACCTCCAGCACCACCCGACCCGTGGCCACCGCGACATATGCGATCTCGGGCAATTGCTTGAGCATTTCGCCAAAATAGCTCTCGGCGTTGACGAGACCATCCAGCGGCACGCCCGTCGCCAGTGCACGCTGGACGTCTTCGCCAACAACCGTAGCAATCAGGTTTGTGCGGGCCGACAGCTCAGGTTCAATGGAGCGATTGACATTGCCCAGGGTGATGACGCCCAAAATCAGGGCGGAACTCACCATCAGCACCGCCGCCAGCGGAGCCAGGCGCGATGCGATCTGCCGGGCGAGCGAGCGCAAGGGGTTGGACGCAATCTCGGTCTCAGGAGCCGGGTTGGCCGCGACGGCCGTGTCGTCGCCCTCGGGGCGCCCGTCCGCTGCGACCGGTGATGCAAAGGCGCCGAGTTCCCGGGTGGCCTCATCATACTGCCGTCTCGCGTCTGAAAGGTTTGCGCCGAGTTGCCGGATCTGGGGGCCGAAGAGATCGCGCCAGAACCCACCGGGGCCACTCGTCTGCGGATTGCCATCGGTGCCGGTCTCCGCATCGGGTTCGCCGCGGGCAATGCCGTCCAGGTGGGCAAGCCGGCGCTGAGGGGTTCCCAGAAGCAGCCTGAGCAGAAGGTAGGATAGCGCCGAGAAGGCGGCCCAGATCAGCAGGGCGGTGCGGACGACCTTGGCCACCATGGTCTGTGACGCCGCTTCGAGCCGGTCCTTCGGGTAAGCGACAACCACGGCGCCGCTTGTGGCGCCATCACGGCCAACCACGTTGAACCCGCTGTAGATTTGCTCGGCTGTCTCAGTGCTCCATTTGATGCTCTTCGACAACTGCATCGCTTGCAGCACCTCGTGCGGAATCACCTTTGGCCGTAACGCATCGGTGGTGTAGACGATGATCCCCGACGGGTTGAGCGCGTGGACCGCCTTGACCTGGTCGTCGATCTCCAGCGCCCGCGCGACGATGGCGTTACCGTTGCGGATCATGGAGAGCGGCAGGCCAAGGTCGATGATCGGTTTGAACGACGTTGCGGTCGTCTGGGCAATGACGGAAATTCGCTGCCTTAGAAGGTCGGAAAGCACTGCATTGTGCTGGAGAACCGAAAGCAGCCCCACGACGGCTTGCAGCAGGGCGATGACCGCCGAGAAGGTTATCCAGCTTCGAAGAAGCATTGCGGCCCCCTCCCCAAAAGCGGCGCGCGGCAACATTACGTTGAGCGGGCAGGCTTCGCCAGTGGGCCACCCGGGATCGAGGTCGATTTCAGGGACGGGTGCGAGAGATGCGCCGCAATGTCTGCCGAGGCTCTGCAAGCTACTACGGGCGGCACCGACCACCAGGGTCCGCTTCTGGGCCGGAAGCAGTAGGTCCGCTTGTGGTGGAGGGAACAACGATAGCGGACGTTTGAACTTCCAATGTCCGATGTCGTGAGTTGACCCGAAGCCGACCTGAGCAGCCCTAGGCTCAAGCAAAACTCGCCTAACATGACAGCGAGCGTGCCCCACGTCTGGAGCTGGCATGCAGCGCAAGCTTGCAGCGATTCTTGCCACCGACGTCGTTGGCTACAGCCGCCTTATGGAGGCGGATGAAGCCGATACATTGGCGCGCCTGAAGAGCACGCGCGAGAACCTGATCGATCCGAAAATCGCAGCCTACAATGGGCGAATCGTCAAGCTCATGGGTGATGGTGCGCTGGTAGAGTTCCCGAGCGTTGTTGATGCAGTCACCTGCGCCTTCGAAATCCAGCGCACCATGGCAGAGTGCAATGCCGAACTGCCGAAAGAAAAACAGCTCGAATTCCGCATTGGCATCAACCTTGGCGACGTCATCATCGAAGGGGCGGACATCTACGGTGATGGGGTGAATGTGGCGGCGAGGCTCGAAGGGTTGGCGCCGCCGGGAGGCGTGTTGATTTCGGGAACTGCATTTGATCAGGTCGAGAGGAAGCTGGACTATGGGTTCGAGTTTTTGGGCGAACAGCGGGTCAAGAACATCGAGAAGCCCGTTCGCCTCTACCGAGTGGGCCCGCGCACCCCGGTTATCTCAGGAAGTCGCAAACCTGACGGCACGCGGCGCTGGATCGCAGTCGCGGCCACAGTATTGATTCTGATCGTCGCGGGGCTGGCGCTTTGGCAGCGCTTTGGTGACGATCTCGTTCGACCCAGTGACGTGGCCTCGCAATCGAAGATGGCGTTGCCGCTGCCCGATAAGCCGTCAGTCGCCGTGCTCCCGTTCACCAACATGTCCGACGAGGCGGGGCAAGAGACCTTTACTGACGGCATGACCGATGACTTGATCACCGACCTTTCCAAGGTTTCCGGCCTCTTCGTGATCGCGCGAAACTCGACATTCGTTTACCGCGGCAAGCCGGTAAAGATCAGCCAGGTCGCCGAAGAACTTGGCGTCGTTACGTTCTAGAGGGGAGCGTACGGCGAGCCGGCGAGCAGGTGCGAGTCAACGCCCAACTCATCGATGCCCTCACCGGCGGGCATGTGTGGGCAGACAGGTTCGATGGAAATGTCGCCGATATTTTTGCGGTCCAGGACGTTGTTGTCGCAAAGATCGTCGAAGCGTTGAAGGTCAATCTCACCACCACCGAAAAAACGGAAATTGCCCGCGCCAAGCCGGACAACATTGCAGCCAAGGAAGCTTTCGAAGAGGGTTGGAGCCTTTATCTCCGTTACAACGCAAAGGACACAGCTGCCGCCATCACTTCCTTGAAAAAAGCAACTGAACTTGATCCCGAATATGGGCGCGCTTATGCCGCCCTGGCGCTGGCTTATTTCCGCGTCGTTGAGTCACTCTGGGGTAAAGAACTCGGTAGGGACGAACCATATTTCTGGTGGGGAGCTCACGATTACGCAGAGCTGGCCAAGAAATATCCAACGTCACTGTCTTATACGGTCGAGGCATTGCGAGACGCATATGAAGGTCGAACCGAAGACGCACGCAGGAATGCCGGTCGAGCGATTGCATTGGATCCCAACGACCCTGAGGCACACATCGCAACGGCTTGGGCGCTGACGATCTCAGGCGAACCTGCCGAGGCGCTGAATTTCGTCGCGACCGCCATGCGGCTCAACCCGAACTATCCAAGCCACTACGTTCTCGCTCGTGGATTGGCGCTTTTTGCAATGCGCGATCTGAAACAAGCGGCTGAGGTGTTCGGAGAAGGGGTCAGGCGAAACCCCGATGCAACTGCGCTCTTTCTACCTCTCAGTTCCGTGCTGGCGCAGCTCGGTCGCCGGGAAGAAGCGAGGCAAATGCTGGAGAAGTTCCGGCCCGGCATAGGCCAGAAAGGCCTCGAAAACATTCCCGACACCTTACACCTCTCGTTCAAATCGGATTATGAACACGCAAGCGTCCGGGAGCGCCTGAATGACGGTGTCCGTATCGCTGCGCTGCCGCTGGACGTCACCGTTGCGAGCCTGGAAGCAGAGCTTGAGACCGGCAATCTCTTTTCCCAGCTATACGCAACGAGGCGACTGGGCTGGTTTGGACCAGCGGCAGCACAAGCCGTTCCGGCTCTGGTTGAGGCGCTCAAGGTTGAGCATCTCCGCCGGGAGGCCATCGAGGCGCTGGGAAAGATCGGGCCTCCGGCACGAGCTGCGATACCTGCGCTCGTGGCACTCCAGAATGAAGCTCTGGTTGGCATTTACGCAAAGGACGCGCTGTCCAGAATCAGAGGCAATTGATAGGCCCGGGACGCGCGCCAGGGATTTCCGCTTGTGGCCCAACCGCGACCTCCAGTGTGGTCGCCGCTAACGTCCGCTTTCAGGCGGTGGCAAAAGGCATCCTCAACGGCCTATATGCGGCGCATTGCTGCCGCAACGCGGACAGTGAAGATCACCGTTGGGTTAAAACCAGACCTTCGCGGGTATTGCGCCGTTGGCGCTCCCACTCTACGGGAAACCCGCGCACCAGCGGCTGCAATTGCATCGTCGGAGGCTGTCGCCCGTCGAGGATTGCCTCGACCAGGTCCGGCGCCAAGAGCGTCAGTCGAAGCATATGGGAGACGAACGACCGGTCGAGTTTCTCAGCCGCAGCGAGTTCGCTGATCGTCGCGTGTTTTCCCGATTCCAGCTCATGCTGCCAGTGGAATGCCTGGACAAGGGCTCTCAGCAGCGTGTTGTCGATGCGCGGTCGCGACGGTGCCCAAGGCTCTGCTCCAGCCGGCGAGACGATTAGTTTGCGGCCACCGCGCTTGCGGATGGCCATAGCCATGGTCACGGTGAGCGCGGTGCCGTCCCTACTGATTTCGTGGTTAGCCATCAGGCTGCCCTATCCAGGTTTGGCCGTTGCCGAAGCTCAGTGATGACACTGGCTATCCCCTCGGTGCGAAGGCGGATGGTGATGCCGTCTACATCGACGTTTATGCGCTCGACCAGCAGCTGGATGATGCGCGCCTGCTCGGCGGGAAAGAGTTCCTCCCAAAGACTATCGAACTGAACCAGTGCGTCGCGCACCTCGGTCTCGCTGATCTCGTCGCTGTCCTTGCGGGCGGCCGCCCACGTCTTCACAATCATCTCTGGCGAGCGCAGCAGGACGCGAACCTGATCGATGACTGCAGCCTCAATCTCGCCGGCAGGCAAGCGCCGTACCGAGCATGTCTCCGGGCCGAGCTTCTGGACACTGGTGGTGACATAGTAGCGATACAGACGGCCTTTTTTCCTCGTGTGTGCCGGCGTCATGGCATAGCCGCTGGGAGCAAAGATCAGCCCCTTGAGCAAGGCTGGCGTCTGCCTGCGGCTCTGTCCGGCCCGCTTGCTCGGGCTTTCCGCTACGATCGAGCGGACGTTGTCCCAGAGATCTTGTGAGACGATCGGCTGGTGCTCGCCGGGATAGCTTGTGCCCTTGTGGACAGCCTCGCCGATGTACACCCGGTTGCTGAGGAGCTTGTACAGAAGGCCTTTGTCGAAGGCCTTCCCGTTCTTGCGCCTGAGGCCCTCCGCATTCAGGGTTCGCGCCAGGATGGTCGCCGAACCTATCCGCAGGAATCGCTCAAATATCGAGCGGACAATGGCAGCCTCCTCATCTTGAATGAGCAGCTTCCGATTCTCGACCCGGTAGCCGAATGGCACGTTGCCACCCATCCACATGCCCTTCCTGCGGGATGCAGCGAACTTGTCCCTGATGCGCTCTCCGATCACCTCACGTTCGAACTGGGCGAAGGACAGCAGGATGTTCAGCGTCAGTCTGCCCATGGAGGTCGTCGTGTTAAAGCTCTGGGTAATGGATACGAAGGTGACGCTGTTCGCCTCGAACAGCTCGACCAGCCGGGAAAAGTCGGTGAGCGACCGCGAGAGCCGGTCGATTTTGTAGACGACAACAACATCGACCAAACCCGCTTCGACATCGCGTAGCAGCCGCTTCAGGCCGGGCCGTTCCAGCGTGGCACCGGAGATGCCGCCATCGTCGTAGCGGTCAGGCACCAGCACCCATCCCTCTGACCGCTGGCTGGCCACATAGGACTCGCAAGCCTCGCGCTGGGCGTCGAGGGAGTTGAACTCCATGTCGAGCCCTTCCTCCGACGACTTTCGCGTATAGACGGCGCAGCGCAGCTTTCGGACCACCGGCTTGTTCTCGGGTGAATGCGTGTTCACTGGCCCCTCCCCCTCTGGCTCTTCAGACCGAAGAAGATCAGGCCGTTCCAGCGTGTGCCGGTGATCGCCCGGGCGATTGCCGAGAGCGATTTATAGGGCCTGCCATCATATTCGTAGCTGTCGGCCAGGACCGTCGCGCAATGCTCGACGCCCTGCCAATCGCGCATCAGCCTGGTGCCGGCGATAGGTCGGTTATCAGAGCGAATTCCGCGCCCACCCGAGCGGGGTTCCAGATCTTCGGCCAGTGCAGCCAGCCGCTTCAGGGTCTCCGGCTTCAGACCGCCATAGGCAAGTTCCTGAATACGATAGGCGAGCCGGCTCTCCAGGAACTTCCTGTTGTATGGTGGCGGCTCAGCGGCGAAGAGGTCGCGCCACGTGGACTTGAGCGTGACGATATCCATCGTCTTCAACTCAGCCAGGCGGCCCAGCACGTTGTCGGTCATAAGGCATTCTCCGTCGCGAAGGGTTCGACGGCACCACCGCTCTGGTTGGCGGTGAAGTCCACGCAACTATTCTCCGACACCGCAGATAGTCTTCTTGACTGTCGCGCCCGAAGACGCATGAGGCCGACCGCCAGGGTTTCCGCCGCCTCGCCGAGACGTTCCGAAGCATTCATCAGAGCAGGCGAGAGAGGGTTGGGACTGCTCGACATCGTTCGAATCCGGTTGTTCTTGGTGACCAAGATTTAACCGTCAAAACGCACCCCTCCAGCACCCAGCGAAATACGATGGAATGCCGCGAAAAGAATTGTGATCGTGGGTAATTCAGCAAAGAACAGCGTGGCTGTGCCGGCAAGCCGCCTGGAAGCACAGATGACGGATCAGGCAAGTTCCAATGAGTTCCCTGCGACCGCCCTCATGTTAGAGGAGGCTCTCCGGAATTTCGTACCGTCGGAACTATGGCAGGCTTATGAGCAAGCTGCGAAGGCCCGCCGGGACCTACCCAGAAGGAGCGTCTGGCACTCCGCGTACCTCAACGAACCGCGAAGCGTCGCGGGAAACAGGACGGCGGCTCAGATCAAGACTGCCGAGGCGGCGATGAAACGCGCTTGGCAGCAGATAATGGGTGAGTTCAGGGCGCAGTTGCTGGCAGGCAAGTTGACGGCTTATGCGCGAGAGATATTTCCTTTTGGCTCAGTAAAGGCGATTCCGCCCGATGCCTGGAACAGCCTCCGGATCACCAAGATTCGCTCCGGGCGCGTGAGAGGCCCGGGGGTCGAGTTGACCGGCCTTTGCGTTTCGTTGGGCCCGCAAAGCAGCCCCACAGAGGAAAGACCCGAAGCTGAGTCGTCACCGGCTGAAGATGGCGACCAGGCCTGCGAAACCATGTTCACCGCGAACAAGGACTACAGCGTCGTCCGCATTGGCAAGGCCGAATTTCATCTTGGGCCCATGGCGGCTGCAGTTATTCGGGAACTCCATAGCGCAAGTCTCACCGCAGAGCCATGGTGTAGCGGGAAGGAGCTTCTCTATAAGGCCCGCTCGAAGAGCAACAACGTCGGCGATCTCTTCCGACGTCACATTCATCCGAGTTGGCGGCTTCTCATCGAGTATCGTCACCACGGGAAGTACCGGCTGGCCGTAGCGCCCAAATAGTTAGCGTCCGACCTGCGTCCGATCCGCGTCAGGGGACACTGACGGGGTGCACAGGCACGTTCTCCAGCGAACGACATCGCAACCGGAGAATATCATGTCCCCCCATCTCACACAGATTGAACTGGCCGATCGCTGGCGCATGAGCGAGCGCACATTGGAAAGATGGAGGTGGCGCAAGACAGGTCCAAGCTACATCAAAATTGGCGGCAAGGTTGTCTATGCAATTACCGATGTGGAGGCTTATGAACGCCGGCGCCGCGCCGAGACCCATTCGTCGATCATCGGCTCGTGGGAGGGATAGATGGATCTCGACACAAGAAACCTGGGAGCGCTTGCACGCGCTTACCGGGCTAGTGTCACGATGCCGGTGAGCAAAGATGACGGTGAAACCAATAGGACAAACCTGCAAGTTGGCCGGCTTGTGGGCCGCTACATGTTGTCGGTGCAGCTCGCCATCGTCATCGCCGAACTCGCCTTCTCTTCCGGGAGGGCCAGTTGAAAGCTGCTCAGGCTTGTCCGCGGAGGGTAGCATGATGGCCTCCCGCGCAATCATCGTCCCAGAACATCTCGGCGAACAAGAACTGGATTGGCTGCTAAGCGTCGGAGTGTCAGTGCCGACAATCGTGCGGCCGAGCATGATCAAGATGGCAACCGGAACCAAGGCTCCTGACGGGCTGTTCGAGCCGACGCCGGCCGGCGACCGCTGGTTTGTGGTGGAGACCGAGGAGGATCTGGTCTTCTGGAACCCCCGCACGAACATTTTCGCCACCGACGTCGCTCACGCCTTTGCCCTCGGCGAGGAGATAATCAGTGCCGCTGCCACATACAGCTTCGACAGCACCCTGAACATCTTCGCCCATCCCTTGGACTGGCTGCATAGGAAGCGAGATGGGATCGTCGTGTTGCCCGACCAGTGGCATCGGGCGTTCGACCGGCTGCGAGATGCACCGCGAGTAGCTCTCGCCGAGAGCCTGCTGCCGCATTATCGGCGACACATGCGGCCGGCCCGCGTGCCGGAGCTGTTTGTCATGACTGCACAAAGGCGTGCGCAATGAGCGACCCAGTGCCAATCCCGATTGCGGAGTACGAGCGCGGTAGCAAGAAGACTACGCGCTTCATCCGCACCAACACCACCACTATCATGGCGACCGTGTTCCCGCCGATCCGGTGGGTTGTCCCCGGCTATGTCCCCGAGGGTCTCGCCATTCTTGCGGGCAGGCAAAAGCTCGGCAAGACGTGGCTGGCGATCGACTGGGCCCTCGCCGTCGCCTGCGGCGGCATTGCCATGGGTGCGGTGGAATGCGAGCAGGGCGACGTACTCTACATCGACCTGGAGAATGGCCATCGCCGAATCCAGCGGCGGATCGAAACCCTGTTTCCCGACATGCGCCATCGCCCCGACCTGTCCCGACTGGAATGGGTGGGGGAGGCACCGTTACTCAACAACGGCTTCCTCGACGCCCTCGACGACTGGCGGCTGTCGGTCGCCAAGCCCCGGCTGGTGGTGATCGATGTCCTCCAGCGCGTCAAGCCACCCGGGAACGCCAATCAGAATGCCTACGAAAGCGACTATGCGACATTGGCCGGGTTGCAACGCTGGGCCACCGAGCACGGTATCGCCGTCGTGGCGCTGCACCACACCAAGAAGGGTGGCGCCGAGGACCCTCTGGAGGCACTGAGTGGGTCCAACGGCATGTCGGCCTGTGCCGACACGACCCTCGTGCTCGACCGTGACCAGAACGGTGTGACGCTCTATGTCCGCGGTCGCGACGTCGAGGAGAAGGAGACGGCGCTAAAGTTCGTCGGCGGGAACTGGACTTTGACCGGCGAGGCGGCCGACGTGCGCCGCTCGGGCGAACGCGGTAACATCCTGGTAACATTGGAAGAGGCCGGAGAGCCGATGTCGCCAAGTGATCTCTCACATGTTACCGGCATGAAGAACGGTAACATTCGCAGGCTGCTTCATGCGATGACAAAGGCGGGAGAAGTCCAGAAAACCGGGCGCGGCCAGTACATCCACCCCGAAAAAGCTGTCGAAAAACGCTCTTCTGCCTAACCCGGTAACATCGGTAACAAGGTAACTTTGAGCCAAGACCGCACCAAAGCGCATCGGCCGTTGTTACGTTGTTACCGATGTTACCGGGGTGTCGGGAGAGCTGCCTTTTCCCACGCGACTAGCAGCGGACCTTTGCTCCCATAGGCGGGATCCTTGCGCGGACGGCCAACCTTTAGGATCGTCGTGAGCGCGCCGTCATGCTGTTCGGCCTTCGTGCATTCGTCATAGGTCCCAAAGGGAGGATATGCGCCAACGACCAGAAAGTCGCCGGATGCAGAAAGGCACTGGTGCCCGGTGCCGGCCGGGAGAACCGCGACGTCGCCGGCCTTCAGGGAGAGCGTTCGTCCCTTCCTGCCTCCAAACTGAACTTTGGCAGCCCCTTGCGCGACGCCGAGCACTTCGTGTATCTGCGAATGGTAGTGAACGTAGTCGTATATGCCGTTCCGCCAGCTATTCCCCCATCCATTAGCGTTGAAAAGCTCCTCCACAACGGCTGCGGGATCGAATTCTTCGGGCAGTTTCACGGCGCCGCGGTAGACGACAAGCGGCCAAAACGGATGGTTGGGCACCAGGCCATCATCATTGAACCGAAACTCATTCGATTTTCGCCGCCTTACAAGATCGGCGATCTCCCGCCTGCCTGGCCTTGCGATACCGGTGACCTGCTCTGCAGCTTTCTTCATACTCTGCAGAATGCTCATGACTTAGCCTTCCATTGGAGGTAGGCGGAATTCAACTGGGCGCATGTCGGTCGGTTCCGCTTCGCCTGTTCCGGCAATGCATGCCGATCTTTGCGGCCGTATGATCCTGACCGCGGGATTCAACGTGTATTCGGCCCGGCTGGCGTGAGCCCTCCCCAGTCTACTCCGCCTCCTTGTTGCCGGCTGAATGGAAGAAGGATCGGATCTCGTCCATGTCGACGCTGTCATCGCCGTTCTCGTCAACGGCATTGAATATCCGTCCGATGAAATCCTGGACCTCGGTCTGCGAAAGCGCGCCATCGCCGTCGGCGTCCACTATTGCAAACATTATTCGCATCTTAGCGCCATGCATCATCTTGGCTCCCATACCGCCGTGACCTCCCATCATCCGCCGCCCTTCAGGGGGGCCCATTCTGTAGTCTCGATGCCAGCGGTCGCCACCGCGCCGTTCCGATCGGGGGCCGTGATGCTCCTGCATTCTTTCCACCATCATCTCACCCATCATCTCACCCATCATCTGGCGCATCATTTCACGCATAGAGTCTTGGGTTTGTCCGGTCCCTTCGGGCGACTGATCGGTGTCCTGATCCTGGGCCTTCACTGCGGGCACAGGTGTTCCGCTCGACTCGGCCAGCGCGGGCGAGCCCAACATGATCAACACAGCGGCAACTGCCGCGGTTTTGCTCGGAAGGGTCATGGTGTTCTCCTGTGGGTGAATGGCTACGCCGATCATGTCGGCATCCAAGCAAACCCGCAGCTTACCTCCTGGTTCCTGCCGAGTTTCGCTGATGATCCTCGCTGACGGTCTCGATGGAGCGCAAACATGCTAATTTATTCGCGCAAACATGAAGAAGAGCCTCGAAACGATGACTGCGCTCCTGGATCAGGAGCGCATCACGGAAAGCGACGTTGATATCGTCATTTGTACCAATGAAATTTTCTACCACAACCTTTAAGCGGCTCGGGAGCTTGAGGCAAATGAGAGCGGAGAGGCTTTCGAACGCGCAATCCGCAAGGTGCTGCCTACCTCGTCTTCGCCCACTGATTGACGGCGGCATCAAGCGCATCAGTGGTCGTTGCTTCGGCAGTTTCGCGCAAGAACCGCACCCAACGATCCGTGTTGCGCTCGCTGTAGTGGCGGTAAAAGTGCTTGTTCCTGTCGCTAAGCGTCAGCCCAAAATAATCTGGATTTGATTGGCCCTGATCTGTCATTGCCGCCAGTGATCCGCGCATTGGCCTGCTCTGCTTTTGACGATCAACCTGTCGCGCCCATTCCCATGCAACAAAGTCGGCAGAATGGAAGACGCCTTCAATCTGGTTCTTTGGGGCAGTTGTGAGTTTGGATAGAGAATACTTTTCCAGTACGTACTCGTATTGTGGATTCGCCTCCCTTTGCGACCGAGCTGTTCTATGGCTGCCCGAGAGGCTGCGCCTGCCCTGCCTCGCATGCCGGCAGCCTCACTGGTTTGGCGAGCTTTGCCAGCGCCTCGGGCTTGGCGCAAGCCGGAAAGCCGGCGAGCGGCATTGTTTCAATAAACCGGCTGCGCTCTTTAGTGCTCAAGCCGACTTCATTAATCATGCTCTCGACGGTCATGTCCGGGTGCTGCTTGAGAGTTTCCCTAACCGAAGCATTCGCCTCATCCATTCGACCCAGAGCCGCAAGGGAGCTGCTAAGCACCACCCACTTCCACTTGTCGTAGTTGTTAGGCGTCATGCGCTCCAGCATCTTCAACGCGTCCTCATACCGGCCGGCCATAAAATAGGCAGGGGCGAAGAAGTTGGACGTCCACATCGGGTAGTTCGGGTCGAGCCGCATTACCTGGTCGACCATTTGAGCGCCGCGTTCGGGTTCACCGAAGCGTGCCGCATAGCCGGTATAGAATGTCAGGATTTCGGACGAACCGGGAGCAAGACGAAGGGCCGTGTCCAGCTCAGCCTTGGCGCGGGCGTTGTCGCCCTTGTGGCTGAGGCTCATACCAAACACGGCGTGTGCCTCAGCGTCGCTTGGATCGAGCCGCACCGCGCGTTCGGCCACATCGGCAGCCGCCTTGATCTCGCTCTCGGGATTGATACCGAAGCCAGCCAATATAACATGCGCATGATAAAGTTCGACCCAGGCGCGGGCCAGCCCTGGGTCCAGCTCAACGGCGCGGTTGAGAAGCGCGATGGCCTCCTCCTCATCCGCTATGGTGATCTTTTCAATCTTCTCGGTCCCGAGCAGATAATAATCATAAGCATTCAGGTTTTCAGGTCGCTTACGTTTGGCCGCGGCCCGCCCGGCCGTCTGAATCAACCCTACGCCGCCGCCCAGACGGTTGGTGACTTGCTCTGCGATCTCGGTCTGGACGGCGAAAACGTCCTCAGCGGGCCGGTCCCAACGATCCGACCAAAGATGGTTACCGGTTTGTGCATCGATCAACTGCGCGGTGACCCGCACCCGCCCATTTTGCCGCTGGATAGAGCCTTCCAGTACGAAGCCGACATGGAGCGCACTTGCGACCTGGCGGGCATCCACCGGCTTGCCTTTGTAAACTTCCGTCGAATTCCGGGCCACGACCTCAAGTTCGGGAAACCGCGCGAGGTCGGTTATGATATCCTCAGTCAAGCCATCGGCCAAACGCCCGGTGGCCTCGTCGCCGCCATAATTATTGAAGGGCAGCACCGCGACCGACGGCTTGGTCCCCAGCGGCACGGGCTGAAAGAACCACCAGGTCCCTCCACCCGCCAGAGCCAGCGCCACGATCGCCGCCGCAGCCGTCCTGGTCCAGCGCGGCATCATTCCGAGAAGCGGGCGGCGCGCCCGTTTGCCGTCGAGTCTCAGCCGATACATCCGCACTGGGCGGCTGATGTTCTTGACCTGCTGCTCGCCGGCGAAATCGAGCGGCCAGTCGAGTTTGCCCTGGAGATGATCGTAGGCCGTACCCGACACCATCACGCCGGCCGGCTCGGCCAACTGCTCCAGCCGAGCGGCGACATTCACGCCATCACCATAGACATCGCCATCCACCAATGCCACATCGCCTAGATTGATCCCGATGCGGAATACGATGCGCTCAGGCTCCGGTAGGCCGGCGTTGCGCGCCGCCACGGTATTCTGAATCTCCGCAGCGCAGCCAACCGCATCAACCACGCTGTCGAAGGCGACGAGCGCGCCGTCGCCCATCAGCTTGACGATCCGGCCATGGTGCCGGGCGATGGTCGGATCGGTCAGTTCTGCACGGATGGTTCTGAGCCGCGCGATGGTGCCGCCCTCGTCGGCCTCCATCGCCTTCGAATAGCCGACCATGTCTGCCGCCAAGATAGCCAGCAGCTTCCGATTGAGAGGGGGAACCGCCATATGCGCCTCTTTATGGCACAACCCTACACCCATGGAAGCACCGGAGCCAGAACGCGCCGTTGACCGCGCGGTGAATGACCGCTCGTTAGCCGTTCCTGACTTTCGACCGGTGCGGATGAACGTCTTCAACGGGTCACGGCCTGCCATCGAACCGCCGCAGGGGAAGGTCCGCAACGAGTCGAACTCGGTCGTTCGGAGTGATTGGGTTTTGACCGAAAGGACGTGAAGGCGGAATATTGATGAGTTCCGGCGCGCCCTTCCAACGGTCTTCCAGCGGTCTGCCAACTATCCGTTCCAACGGCGTTCCAACGCCCTTCCAGCGGTCTTCCAACGGGGGTGCTTCCTATCCCATTTCTAAAGATATGGCCGCTGGAGGCCGGCCAATCAGATATTGGTCCCGTTCCCGGCAAGGCAGCGAGCGCCCGCACACGGTATGCGTGGCCTTCTTGGGATCGACTGCGCGGTCCAGGGTGTTGGCCGCTGCGAAGCGCTCGGGCCACGCCGTCTTCCTCGGAACCGGCCGAATCGCCGAATGCATCGGACGGCTCGATCAGCACTGTTTTCGCCTTCCTGAATTGCGAGCGAAAACCTGCGCAAACAAAGGAACTAGCGCGAAACAATGTCATGATTCCAGCGGGTTGGCGTCTCTGATAGACTCTCTTGCGTAACTAGAGCGTGAGCACACCTGAGGGACGCAATGGGTCCTTCCGGGGCGGTGAAGCTATGCCGGAGGGCGCAGCGCTGAGGGTCGCCAGCGTCAGGCATATTTTTTTGGGAAGCCACTCGGAGTCCAAATCCAGAGCCAGGACCGCGTAAGCCTTTGATCAAGCGTGCAGAGTTGAAAGTGCCGTTGGACCCCTGTTGGACCCGGAGTCCAGTTCGGATCCAGATGGTCCACCGACAGATCCACCGCCGAGTCCAGCAGCAGAGTCCGGAAGCCACATCCTCTTCGAGGAGAGAGCATGCCTGTCCAGTTCGCACCGGAAGCCATCGAGCACTGGCCGATCGAGCGGCTGAAGCCGTATGCCCGGAACGCCAAGACGCATGCGCCGGACCAGGTGGCGAAGATCGCGGCCAGCATGGCCGAGTTCGGCTGGACGGTACCGGTGCTGGTGTCTGCCGAGGGCGAGGTGATCGCCGGTCATGGCCGTATCCTGGCTGCCGGGGAACTGGGCCTGCCGGAGGTGCCGGTAATCATCCTCGATCATCTCAGCGAAGCGCAGCGGCGTGCCTACCGCATTGCCGACAACAAGCTGACGGAGTTGGGCGGGTGGGATGACGCCCTGCTCGCACGCGAGCTTCATGCGCTGAACGGCGACGGCTTCGACCTGAGCCTCACTGGACTCGACGAGGCGGAACTCGACCGGCTGATGGGCGAGCTTCGCGACGAAACCGAAGGTGCCGCGGGTGAGGATGAGATTCCCGAGCCGCCGGTCGATGCAGTCACCCGCCCCGGCGACCTGTGGGTGCTTGGAAGGCACAGACTGCTGTGCGGCGATGCTACGGTCGCGGAAGATGTCGGACGGCTGCTTTCGGGTGCGGTACCGCATCTCATGATCACCGATCCGCCGTTTGGGGTGAACTACGATCCCTCCTGGAGGAAAGAGGCTGGAGTCTCGACCACTCGCCGAACCGGCAAGGTCGCCAATGACGATCGCGCCGACTGGCGCGAGGCGTGGGCGCTGTTTCCCGGTGATGTGGCCTATGTCTGGCATGCCGGCGTCCATGCCTCGACGGTGGCCGACAGCCTGGTTGCTTCTGGCTTCGGCATCCGCTCCCAGATCATCTGGGCCAAGCCCCGCCTGGTGCTCAGCCGTGGCCACTACCATTGGCAGCATGAGCCCTGCTGGTATGCGGTCAGGGAGGGAGCGACCGGGCACTGGCAGGGAGCGCGCGACCAGACCACCATCTGGATGATCGGCAATGCCGATCAGGGTGAGGACGACGCCACGGTCCACGGGACGCAAAAGCCGGTCGAATGCATGCGGAGGCCACTGCTGAACAACGGCGCCACTGGCTCGTCGGTCTACGAGCCCTTCTCCGGCAGTGGCACCACCATCATTGCCGCCGAGAGCACTGGCCGCACCTGCTTCGCCATGGAGCTCAATCCGCGTTACTGCGATGTCGCGGTGGATCGGTGGCAGAACTTCACAGGGCGCCAAGCAGTTCTGGGGGCCAGTGGTCTCGATGTCGCCAATGTCCATTCCAGCCGATCCGCAGCCTGACCTTCGTTTGATCGGGCACAAGCGAGAGAGGCCACCATGCAGGGGATGAGCGAGCGCCAGTATGCCGCCCATGCCGGGGTCTCCCGCGGCGCCATACAGAAGGCCAGGATTGCCGGACGGCTAGTACTGTTTGAGGATCGCTCAATTGATGGGCCAGGATCCGACGCGCGCCGGGCAGCTCTGACCGATCCTTCAAAGCAGAGGCGCTCCCCACCACGGCCCAAACTGAAGGCCGTACCAGAGGAGGCGCTGTCGGCCGTTGGCGAGTCGTTGCGCGAACAGGGGCTATCGGCGCCCGTCGTCGGAGGCTCGACCACTTTCCTGCAGGCAAAGACGGCCAATGAGGTGCTGAAGGCGCAGGAGCGCCGGTTGAAGCTTCAGAAGATGAAGGGCGAGCTTGTCTCGCTCGATCGCGCCAAGACCCTGCTGTTCCGGCTGGCGCGGGAGGAACGTGACGCCTGGGTGAACTGGCCCGGACGCGTCGCGGCGATCCTGGCGGCCGAACTAGGGGTCGATACCGCCATCATGCACCAGCTTCTCGAGAGCCAGGTGAGAGCCCACCTGGGGGAGTTGGCCGATGTCCGCACTGACTTCCGATGAGGTTCTGGAAGAAGGCCTGTTCCGCTTCGAAGGCGTCGATGAACTAAAGTCGTCCTGGCGCGAGGGCCTGCGCCCCGACCCGTTCATGACGGTATCGGGATGGGCCGACCGGCACCGCATGCTGGCGGCAAGAGCTTCGGCCGAGCCCGGCCGCTACCGAACAAGCCGCACGCCCTACATGCGCGAGATTATGGATGCCTTGTCTCCTGGCTCTCCTGTGCAGCGGGTCGTGTTCATGAAGGCCGCACAGGTCGGCGCAACGGAGGCCGGCAACAACTGGATCGGCTTCATCATCCATCAGGCGCCGGGACCGATGCTGGCCGTGCAGCCGACCGTCGAGCTTGCCAAGCGCAACTCGCGTCATCGCATCGATCCGCTGATCGAGGAGAGCCCTGCACTGCGCGACCGGGTGAAGCCAGCCCGCTCGCGCGATGCCGGCAACACGATGCTGTCGAAGGAGTTCAATGGCGGCATCCTGATCATGACCGGTGCGAACTCGGCTGTCGGTCTGCGCTCGACACCGGCGCGCTATATCTTCCTCGACGAGGTCGACGCCTATCCCGCCTCCGCCGATGACGAGGGCGATCCGGTCACCCTTGCAGAGGCACGCTCGCTGACCTTCTCGCATCGCAGGAAGGTGTTTTTGGCCTCGACGCCCACCATTCGCGGACTGTCGCGGATCGAGCGGGAGTATGAGGCGTCCGACCAGCGCCGCTATCATGTCCCCTGCCCCGAATGCGGCGTCATGCAGTGGCTGAAGTTCGAGCGGCTGCGCTGGGAGAAGGGCAGGCCCGAAACGGCCCGTTATCACTGCGAGGCTTGTGAGGCCCCAATCGGCGAGCACAGCAAGACAGCCATGCTGCAGGAGGGGGAATGGCGTGCGAGTGCAACAGCTTCAGATCCTGCCACGGCAGGCTTCCACCTTTCCGCTCTCTACTCGCCTGCTGGGTGGCTCTCATGGCAGGCAATCGCTCGCGCTTTTGAGACGGCTCAGGGGTCGGACGAGTCGCTCAAAGCCTTTCGCAACACCGTTCTCGCCGAGACTTGGGTCGAGACCGGTGAGGCACCGGACTGGCAGCGCCTGCATGACCGGCGCGAACAATGGCAAGCGGGCAGCGTTCCTGCCGGTGGCCTGTTCCTCACCGCCGGCGCCGACAATCCAGAAGGACCGCATTGAGGTTGACGTCTGGGCATGGGGCCGCGGCCTGGAAAGCTGGCTGGTCGAGCACGTCGTGCTGGACGGCGGCCCGGGAGACGAAGCCTGCTGGAAGGCGCTCGATCAGGTGCTCGGCCGCAGCTGGTCGAGTGTCTGCGGCAAGGCTATGCGGATCTTGCGGCTGGCGATTGACACCGGCTACGAGGCACCCGCCGTCTATACCTGGGCGCGCAGGGCGGGATCGGCCCATGTCGCTCCGGTCAAGGGTGTCGAAAACTTCAACCGGGCAAGCCCGGTCACTGGTCCCACCTTTGTTGATGCGACCTCACACGGCAAGCGCCTCAGGCGCGGTGCGAAACTCTGGACCGTCGCAGGCTCGACCTTCAAGGCGGAGACCTATCGCTTCCTTCGCCTGCCGAGACCAACGGACGAGGAGCTGGAGGCCGGTGCCAGACACCCGGCCGGAACTGTCCATCTTCCATCCTGGATAGACAGCGAGTGGTGCAAGCAGTTCGTCGCTGAGCAGTTGGTCACGGTGCGCACCAGGCGCGGCTTCTCGCGCCTGGAATGGCAGAAACTCCGCGAACGCAATGAAGCCCTCGACTGCCGCGTGTATGCCCGCGCCGCCGCCTGGATCGTCGGTGCCGACCGCTGGCCGGAATCGACCTGGCGCGACCTCGAGGCGCAGTTCGGCACGAAAACCACTGCCCTAGAACTGGCGATGACTGTCGCAGCCAAGGCGCCACCGTTGACCTCAGCTTCGAATATTCAAATGCCGCGCTCCCAAGGCCGGCAAGCCACGCGGAGGACAAGGCGGATTCGTCTGAGCCGCTGGATGGAGTAACGAAGCGCATGCCGCGATAGGGCGCCATCTCAAATAAATCAATCCAGCAGACACAACAAAGTCTTTGTCACCGGCTCGCCGGCTATTCACCTTGTTCCAAGTTACGCTGTATCTACCGGCAAATTTTGCTGCAATCTCCAGCGTTGCATGTCAAGATGGGCTGGGAAAAGGGTGGGGATTACATATGCACACGGCAATGAGCCAGAAGCTGGCGAGCTATGGCCAGTGGACGTATCGCGGTGCGTGGGCACTTGAAATCGTTGCGGCAATCATCGGTCTAACAACCGGTGTCGCTCTGAGTTACCGCGGCTTTGTTGCCAATGAAGCAGCGGACTCAATGGACCTTGTCCTTGCGAGTGCACCGTTCTTCATGATCGCGATTGCTGAGCTGACAAAAATCCCAATCGCCACACTTCTGTTCGGCGCCTCGTGGTTTTGGAAACCTGTTATCCTGGCGTTTCTACTCGTATTGGCCGGCATTACTTTTGAGACAGTCCTTCTCGGATTGGAGCGAGCCAGCACAATGCGCGAGGTGCAGTACGCCAACTTCGCCAACCAAAGTAAGGGACTCCAGCAGGAACTCGAGAATCTCAAGGCGGCAGCCGAAAGCTTGCGAAACTCTGACGACGAGGCAAAGGCTCGAAGTGATCTGGAGCAGCTCGGTGGATTGGCCGACACCGAGCGCGACAAACTGCGTGCACGGATAACAGAGGTTGACGAAGAGCTGCAGGCCGCAACCACCCTGTCGCCAGCGGCAGCGCGAGCCAAAGAGTTTCTTGAGGAGAAGCAAGCAGCGCTAAGCGCGCTGGTGGAACGGCGCGATCGAGAGATCAAGGATGCCGTGGAGCAGTTCGAGGGACAGCGGGACAGCTACGTTGATCGTATAAAGAGCGCGCGAGAAACAGGCGATCTTACGTCAGTGCAGCGCAACGAAGAAGGGCTGAACAAGTTAGCCAATCCGCGGCTGAAAAAAGAGGCCGAATTCGCGCCGAAATTGGCCGAATTGGAGCCCGCAGTCGCCGCGGCCCGCGCGGAATATGAGAGGCTGCGAAAAGATAGTCCTCCGATGACTCTCCAAGACAAACAGCGCCTCGAGGCTAGGCGCAACGATCTGGAGAAGCTCTACGACGGCACCGCGGCCGATTGGGATCGTAAGCTCGACGAGGCACGTACTGCGCTAGCCGCCGCTCAGGTAGCCGCAACTCGCAAGTCCGAGACGCTCGCCAAGAACCAGCAGCGGCAAGAGGCCATTGCGACGGAACTCAGCCGCCTGGAAACAGAGCGCCTCCCAGTCGCTCGCAACGATCAGATCCGTAGGCTGGCAGCTCGCTGGTACGGGCTGAAGCCAGAAGACGTTACAGACGCTCAGGCTGGCACGGTATCGACAATCTGGTTCGCCTCGCTTGCATTCATCGCCGCATTAGCGGGGCCGATCACGGCGATGGTCGCGCTGGCCCTACAACGTATCGGCGCACAACCAGAAGTTCAGCGTGACAGCAAACTCTCGCGTTTGCTACGCCGAATGTTGCTACGCTGGCGTTGGCGCCGTGTCCGGAAGGTACCCGTGCACGTGCCGGTCGACAGAGAAGTCGAAAGGCGCGTCGAAGTTCCTGTCGAAGTCGAGAAGGTCGTCAAAGAGATCCTCTATGTACCCATCCTTACTGACGACCCGGAAGCGTTGCGCCGGGCATTGGATCGGGAACTGCCCCCCGAAGTAGTCGATCTGGTGAGGGTTTCTGCAAAAGGGCAATACGACCGCATAGAGAAAGCCCTGGAAGGTGACCTGCAATTAGATTTTGACGAGCCGGCAACGGTGGCGAAACGGGGTAGTAGACGTGCTCGTACGCCATAACACCAAGCTTCTCGAACAAGCGATCGATCTGCAGATCAAACGGTCGGCAATTCCAACCTTGCAGGCAGAAGCAGCTGCGCACGACAAGATCGCTCGTGCCAACGCATTTCGGCGAATGGCTAGCGGCGCTGCCATCGCCATCGCCGCTGTCGGGATCGGTGTGGGTGTATGGCTGGTCTTTGATCGCGACCCAACGGTGAAGCAACCGGAGCCGCCGGTCGCCCAAAACCAGCCGTCAAACCCGAACGAGAACCAGCCAAAAGAGACGAAGAAATCAGAAGACAGAATTCCGGATGAAGAGACAATCGCCGAGGAGGGAAAGACAGACAAGCCGAAGTCGCCGTCAATCGAGCAGCCGACGCCAACGACCGCAGGCCCAGCCAATCCAGATACGTTCGATTTCGTAAAGTTCGCCAATCGCAAAGTGACTTACGCTGGCAGCACCTGGCAACTCGAGTCCGGTCATCATTTTGAGAGTGAGAAAAATCCAACCTGGGACACAGCTTGGTGCTACACGCGGAGGCTGGCAAACACCGGGGTCGAGGTTCAGGTAAGCCTTGTCAACCGACCCTCACCTACATCGACGCCGCAGGCACCGGTGTCGTCGAGCGAGACACTCGCATCGGTGGGCCTTGACGACAATTCGGCACGAGAACTCGCCAGCCGTTGTCTATGGCTCGACGAGGCCAGTTTCGCGCCAGGCGATTTCGATATGGACCATGAGCGGAAAGAAGCAGCGGCTGCGGCCGAAGAACTCTCCGTGCAGGACGGATGGGACGCGATCGGAAACGATCTGCCGGGTATGCCTGCTTGGAATGTCTCGCTTGAACAGTGTCAGGCCCAATGCGAAGCAGATCGCCGCTGCTTAGCACTCACCTACGATAAGAAGCACGCCGCCTGTTTCATGAAAGATAATGGGTCGATTCTGGTTAGGAGTCCTGATGCAGTGATGGCAGCGAAGGGAGCCATCAAGGCGAGTCTTCAGTACTCGAGCCTCGTTTTCGCCAAGGACACAGTAGTCATTGGGGGCGCTTACGCGAATGTGCGGAGCGGCTACGCCGACTGCGTATTGGCCTGCGCCGCTGATCAGAGATGTTTAGGCTTCAATTTTGACGGTCCGAACAAGATGTGTGCCATGCTCGACACCGTGACATCATCGTCTCCCTTCAAGGGCGTGACGTCGGGCGTAAAAGCCACCCGCAGCTGAATTGGCACCGGCCCGAAAACTGCGCAGAGAACGGAGCCATGACCGACAGTGACTCGAACATCCGTCACCGAAGAGCTTGAAAGCGCCGCCAATCGCATTGCGAACATGCCGCGGGTGGACCTACAGATTATCCTTCGACACGCGGCATTGATGCTCTTGTCCGCCGCCCTACTCGTTGTCGCCCAGCCAGCCACGGCTAAACCGATGGTTGGCGTTCCGTCTGTCGTTGACGGCGACACGATCGAAATCCATGGGCAGCGAATTCGTCTCAATGGTATCGACGCGCCCGAGAGTGCTCAACTCTGCCTGGACGCGGGCAGAAAGAACTACCGTTGCGGGCAAAAGGCGTCCCTCGCCCTTGCGGACTTCCTAAAGGCTCATCGTCCGACTTCGTGCATTGAGGTCGACCGCGATCAGTTTAGGCGCATGGTGGCCGTCTGCACTGCTGGTGGTGTCGATATTGGCGAATGGATGGTTCGGCAGGGCTATGCGCTTGACTGGCCGAAATACAGCGCGGGATTCTATGTCCAGGCCCAAGATAAGGCCAGGGCCGCAAAGCGCGGCATGTGGGCCGGATCGTTCGAAAGGCCGTGGCAATGGCGCAAACAGATGACGGTCAATTAGGCTACCTGCGGCCTTTCCCATCGTTTATTTCCAAGCGAACAGTTGTGCTGGCACGGCGATAGTGCTCTCTTGTTCAAATTACTTGGGGAGGGGCAAAATGAAAATAGCAATTTTGGCTGCATTCGCGGCTTTTACAGTGGCTTTTGCGACCAACGCTTTTGCACATGGCGGCGGCACTGATGCCAATGGGTGCCACACGAACCACAAGACCGGCGAATATCACTGCCACTGATATGCTGAAAACCATGCTGTCGACGCCAGCCGGCACGGTCCGGCTAGTCGCAATAGTAACCGCGATAGCGATGCTGCTAGCCGTTGCGCCATGGCCGTATGGCTATTACCAATTGCTCCGTGTTGTCGGCTTTTTTGCCGGCGCCTACTGTGGCACGATGGTCTGGCGCTCTGGCCCTGCAAATCGGAACCTTGCCTGGGCACTCTTTGCCGCGGCGCTGGTGTTCAACCCATTTCTGCCGGTCTATTTGCCTCGTGAGGTTTGGGCCGTCCTAGACGCCGCAGCAGCTGGATTATTTGGCTTTGTAGCGTATCGCCATCGGGGTTAAGCCTTTAGGGATGTAGCCACTGCAAAAGCCCGCCGCAGGTCGCTCCCGTGGCGGGCTTTTCATCGATCCGCGACTAGTTTTCGGGTCGAGCCCAATCGCTAGAATCCACGGGCTAGTTAGTAGAGCCGAAACACGATCCCGGCCCGCCTGCGGTAGCACCGGACGCGCCGGTAACCATGTCGCCAATAACTACGGCAGACCCTTCTCCAACCCCGCCGGCGGTGGTAGCGGCGATAGTAGTGGCGGTGGTAGCGGCGGTAATGGCGGCGGTGGTAGACCGGCTCCACTTCCGCCTGAGTGCCTTCATCATCGAAGGTTTCTGGGTCTGGCGCCTCGAGTTCATCGAGAATGCCGCTTTTGGCCCCTGGAACACCGGCCACTGCGTCGATAGGCCGAACCGCGCTTGCAAAGGCCGCTGCCCCTGCAATACCAAACATTGCTGTCAAGAAGGATCGCCGATCCATACAAGCCTCCCGCTCTCGCCTGCAGGAATAGCACGCGCACTTAAAGGCGCTCCAATAAGACATTGATCAGAGAAACGAAGGGGCCGGACAATGACCCGACGAAGCCGACCATCGCGCCGCTGAGTTAGCAGAACTAACCGTCGAAATTGTATCGGCATTTGTCAGCAACAACCCAATTCCAGCAGCAAGTCTGCCGGAACTGATTGCCTCGGTTCACCGGTCATTGTCCGGCCTCAGCCAGCCGGTGGCAGGGCTAGCCGAGCCGCAAATACCAGCAGTCAACCCTAAGAGGTCCGTGTTTCCGGACTACATCGTCAGCTTGGAAGACGGCCGTAAATTCAAGTCGATGAAACGCCACCTTGGTTTGCTCGGTATGACACCAGTTGAGTACCGCGCCAAGTGGAGCTTGCCGCGTGATTACCCAATGGTCGCGCCGAATTACGCCGCGAAACGATCCGCTCTGGCAAAGGCCTCCGGGCTTGGCCGCAAGGCTGAATCTGTTAAGAAGGCGCCTGCGAAGCGGAAGGCGAAGGCTTAGTCGGTCGATCGACGTGACGTGGCGTCAAGACTCAGCTACCTATAACGCTGCGGCGGATCTGATTTTCCGCTTGGCCGGCGCCTTTCAGGCAATCTCCCCCCTCTGACGCCGGCTATTTTCCTTCGACGTCAAGCTGAGGGAACCGACCAGAGCCTTGACGCGTTGATCTCACTAGGGAGATCAAACAAATGACTGTCCATACGGACTAACGAACGAACAGAGCCGACTATGCGATTGCTGCGAGGCATGGCCGAGCGAACGCGGATGATGATCGCGATGAGCTACTGGCAAGAAAAAAGCAGTCGCTTTGGCTGAGAGATCGGCGATCAGCCAAATTGTCCGCAAACCCGTCGGAAAGCTTGCCGGGATCGAAATCCAAACCGCGCGGTTAGCGTTTTTGGCCGGCTTTCTCCTCGATCCGCACCGATCTCCTTGAAGCGCGCGGCGATGGTTCAGCAGCGCGCAGCTGTCTTTTCCATCTGGCCAGGGGCGGCGCCCTTCGCGTCGACTGTCGCCTGACCAGTCGCCGAAGACTGTGCACTGCCGGTCTGCTGGCCGGTGTCACAATCTTTTGCCGCATTCGGTTTCGACGTGCCGCCCGTTATGGTGGGGTCAAGCTTCATGCCGCCGGCCGCACCATAATTCGTTCTGATACCGTGTTTATGTTGTACGGGCGTGGCGGCTTGTGACAACGACAGGCCAGCCGACAAAGCGATTACAACTGATGTGAACATAAGCCGTTGCATGATATTTCTCCCGGTTTGAGCGCTGTGCGTAGACCCCGCCGCTCCATTCACGGCAGCGGCGGGTCGTCCCTAGGGATCGCGGGACTTGCCTGGGGTGTTGGTTTGCCCCTGCTGACTAAAGAACTATTAGCGATATCTAATGTTCTATTCCTCGCGTGCGTTTGCTCATTCTTCCCGAAAATCCTGCAGCGAAGCGTGCCGCATGTCCTCTTCGCCGCGCAGATGCTTCACGCGGCCGATGAGGCCTGGCTTAACCCATTGCGTCGCCGGGCGCTCATGCCCTTAGGCGCGGTGCCTGCGTGGTCCTGAACGCGCTTCCATAAGCGTTCGCGCATCTCGCGGTTGAGCGTGATGAAGGCCGAGCCGACATATCGACCAGTGCCGCGTTCCGCCATTAGTGCGAAGGCCGGTTTCCCTGCCTCACGCTCGACGCCGAGCAGTTCATATTCGTCGATCGCGTAGCATTTCGCTTTCAGCCAGTTCGTCGACGGGCCGCCGCGGTATTTGCTGTCCTTCCGCTTTGAAACCATGCCCTCCAGCCCGGCCTGATCGACAAGGTGGAAGATTGCCTTGGCCTCGCCCTGCAAAGCCTGGCTGAACTGAATGCGACCACCGGTCGAGATCATGCTGACAAGAATCTCGCGACGGTCTTCCAGCGCCATGTCACCCAGGTCGGTGCCGTTAAGGTGCAAGAGATCGAAGGCGACGAAGTAGAGGTCGTGCTGGCGCTGGGTGATGGCTTTCCGTAGGGCTGCGAAATCGGACAGCCCCGCCTCATTGGTGACGATGATCTCACCGTCTATGATGGAGTTTTGGACGTTCAGCCGTTTAGCTGCGTCAACCAAGTCTCGATATTTTGCCGACCAATCCAGACCGCGACGGGTGAAGATGCGAACGTCCGCGTCGTCGATGATGAGCTGCGAGCGGTAGCCATCGAACTTGACTTCGTGAATCCAGTCGTCGCCTTCGGGAGGCTTCTCCACTAGGGTAGGCATCAAAGGCGGGACGAACTTCAAACGCATGAACTGACTCGCAAGGCCGCGATTCAATTAGCCCACGCTAAAATGGTTCCGGAACATTTTAGACGAATTGAAAGTTCAATACCGATGCCGAAGCTCTCAGACCTTGGACCGCCTATTCCTGGAAAGCTGCACGGCGGCGACTATGCCGACGAGCAGGACAATTTCTATCCCTGTCCCACCTGCGGCCAGATGGTCGACATGCGTGATCTGCGCCAGGTCATTTGGCACGAACGGCCGAAACACAAGCCGTTCATCGTGATCGTTGATTAGACGCGGCGGTGGGAACGGACGCTCGATTTCGAGCTTTATTGCCTACGCACCTTTCGAAAGGAAACCGTTATGTTCGCAGGGGATATTGCGGAACGGCGACTGAAAATTCTGGTGGAGCAGTACGTCGAAGCAAGGAAAAAGAACCACGATTTCGTGTCTACTGAGCTTGCAAGCAAAGCGATCCGCCAGTTTATTTCCCCACCGATCGGGGATCAGGCCCTTGATAACATGATTGCGAAATGCGCCGTCGAGCATGGGCTTAACGTTCGTTTTGACCGTAAGTAAGGACCATTCTGTCAAACGAAAGCCCGCCAGGCAGCGGGCGTAGATATGACGAAATGGCGCGCTCCTCAGCGCGCCACCTCATTCACACAGCGTCGGCTCAACGCGGCAAAAAGGAAAGCCCGCCACCGAGGAAGCAGTGACGGGCCCTCCGAAAGATGTCGAAACAACTTTCGTGCACCCGCGTCACACAGATGCGTAGCCAAAACGAGCCGAATAACAAACCGTCCCAACTGGCACAAAAAAGCCCGCCACCTTTCGGCAGCGGGCCAGGGTCATGGAGCGCTGAGATCAACCAGCATAGATGAAACGTAACCGTTGTTCTCAGGCCACGGCCTTAAGCTCGGGAAGCCCGGATGTAGGCCCAGGGCAGCAGATCATCGATCCGGCTGTTCGGGTACGCTGCCGGTGTCTTCCTCGATCGCGGCGCTGCCAATGCCAACTGCCTTCGCATCGGCGAAAAGCTTGTGAGCGAGTTCGGCAACCGAGATGCCGTCGGCGCTGCCGGTCTGTGGCACGTTGTTCGATATCCATTGGTGCAGGAAGTTTGTTGCGCGCGTGCTCATGAAAGGGCGTCCACCCCGTCTATATTCGCCGGGATTGATAAAGTTCCCTGCCCATAAGTTGCGTTTGGCAATGCGGGCTTCGCGCTCTTCGGCAAGGTATCGAGGCGCTTGTTTGTCGGTGACCGCGAATCCGTGTTTCACTAGGTCTCGCCCGAGATCGATGCTTCCCGCGAAGCAGACGCCGACATCGTCGTCATAGCGGTCTTTGCCTTCGATGGTGCAGGATACATCCCCTATGGTAAGGAGATGGCGAATGTGGTCACGCGCATACCTGCCGCAGGGCCAGATCTTGTCAGCGGCATCAAAACACGCCTGCGAAAGTTCGGGGGCATCGATACCGAGCAACTGAACTCGTTTCTTGTCATGCCACAGCGTGTCGCCGTCATGAGCAAACCAATGCTCTCCTGCGGACACGGGGCCACAGGTGAGCACGAAGGTAAGAGCAATGGTCAAATCTACACATGGCCGGAGCATTGTGATTATTGCGCCTCGTCGTAGCCGCCGTTCGTTCAGATGGGTCTTTAACGTGGTTGCACCTGCGCCAGTAGCGCCTCAACCATAGGGAGCATGTTTCTAACGATGATCGCATCCCCCGCTGCATTTGGGTGGTCGTTGTCCGCTTGCAGCAACTCCGGATGCCCAGTCACGCCCTCCTTGAAGTCGGCGTAGAGCAAGTCTCCATGCTTGGTCGCTAGCTCGGAGAACATCTTTGAAAACGGCTCGGCATAGTCAGCCCCGTGCCCAGCAGAGAGGATAGACGAGCAATAGCCATAGGCCGCGGTTCCAACCACAAGCACTGGAACGCGCTTCTGGGCGAGGATATTCAGAATCTGGTCGAGGTTCGCTCGCGTGTGATCCAGGTCGATACGAGCGCAATCGTTCTGACCCAATTCAACGATGACAACGTGGTTTGCAGGGTTCGCCTGCAGGTCAAGGCCATCCTTGGATTCCGCCAGCCAAGCGAGACCCCGTTTGCTGGTTGCCATGTACCCCACCTCGACAATTGTCACTGGGTGCCCGGCGGCGTTCAGCTCAGACTTTAGCCTGGTCGCAAAGGTCTCAGTGGCTGCTACTCCATAGCTGTTGATGTAGCTGTCGCCGAGGGTGACGATTGTCGGAGTGCATCCTCGGCATCCACGTTGCCGCCTAACCCCAACATTGCGGAAAGTGCGACAAGGGCCACAAACGAAACTTCACGCACTGTTGTCATGGTCTATCTCCAGCGGGACCATTCGGGGTTGGTTCAGCCCAGGATCATTCCAGCTAATACCACCGTGAGGAGCAGTGATACGGGAACGGCTAGAAGACACCACATCTCAATGGTTCTTGTGTTTTGTCGCTTTTCCATCTTCGCTGCCTCGCGTTGTTGGCTGTCTTTTGGTGCCAACGGGTGGCCGATGGAAGCGGTTCCGCGCGAGGCACTCAGAGATGCCGTCGGTGCTGTATATTAGCAACACCTTGACAGCCGCCAGCAAGGCGTGGCGCCGCAAAACTTAGTGCTATCAGACCGATACCACGGCACAATGGACGGCGAGGCGCAGCAGGCGCATTGTCGCGCGTATGCGGTATCGCGAAAGGAACGAGATGGAGATCGGTCAGCACCGAGTGCTTGATGCACTGCCGGTCATGATTTGGATCGCACTACCTGACGGACAAGCTCATTTTGTCAACCAACGCTGGTCTGAGTACACTGGCCAAAGCTTGGAACAAGTTCGCATTTCCGGGTGGGAAGTTGCTATCGATCCTGAGGACCTGCCGAAATTGCTGGAACGCTGGCGGTCAATACTCGCGTCCGGCGGGCCTGGTGAAATGGAAGCCCGCATGCGGCGCGCCGACGGGGAATACCGATGGTTCGCGATCCACTGCAGCCCGGTTTTCGACGAGGTTGGCCGGATCCGCGAGTGGTACGTGACCAGCACCGACATCAATCAAAGCAAGGACGCCGAGGAAACGCTGCGACAGCGTGAGCTGAAGTTGGCATCGGCCGAGCTGGAACTTCAGCAGAAGGCTCTCAGGCAGAGCGATCGCGATTTTCAACTGATAGTCGATTCAATTCCTGCCTTGGCATGGGCCGCTCGATCTGACGGTGCAGTCGAGTTCTTCAACCAAAACTTTCTCGACTATCTTGGCACCACTGCCACGGAAGCCCAGGGCTGGGGTTGGATAGCGGGAGTTCATCCGGAAGACGTGAGCGGCCTGACATCCGCCTTGCTGACTATACTGGCCTCAGAACAATCCGGAGAGGCTGAAGCGAGACTACGCGGCAGCGATGGAGAATATCGATGGTTCCTGACACAAGCCTACCCGTATCGCGGTGACAGCGGAAATGTCGTCAAATGGTACGGCACCATCATCGACATCGAGGAACGCAAGCGGGCGAACGAAACCCTCCAGGCCAAGGGGCGCAATCTTGGCCTCATCGTCAATACCATACCTGTAATGGCATGGTCGGCACGAGCAGACGGTTCCGCTGAATTTTTCAATCAGCACTATCTCTACTACGTTGGTCTCTCGATGGGTACTGAGGACTGGGAGCCGACAACTGAGCTGTCTGAATATTGGGATCTGACAGCATCGGTCCATCCGGACGACGCCGACAGCCTTGAATCAACGTTGCAAGCTATATTTGCGTCCGGGCAGCCCGGAGAAACCGAAGCGCGTCTACGGCGCTTTGATGGCGAATACCGATGGTTCCTGTTCCGGGTCAACCCGCTCCGTGATGAAACGGGAAACATCATCAAATGGTATGGCACAAACACGGACATCCACGACCGCAAGCGTGCCGAGGACGCTTTAAGGCGTAGCGAAGCGTTCCTTGCGGAAGGCCAATACCTTGCCGGCATGGGCAACATGTCATGGCACGTCGCAACTGGAAAGGTCACCTGGTCGGAGCCTCTTTACCGAATCTTCGAGTTCAAGCCGGGTACAGTGGTGACGCTCGAGCGCATCGCCAGTCGCGTCCATCCAGAAGACATGGATCTGATAAGCGACATGACGGAGAAGGCCACTCGCGGCGAAAGCAACTTCGAATGTCAGCATCGGATCGTTTTGCCGGACAATTCGGTCAAGCACCTCCACTTGACCGCGCACCTGGCCCGCAGTGATTCCGGCCAGATTGAATATATCGGCGCGGTTCTCGACATAACGCAACGCCAGCGGTCCGAGGAAGCGCTCGAGAAAATCCGTTCCGAACTAGCACAAGCCACTCGGATCATGAGCATGGGTGCCCTGACCGCCTCTATTGCGCACGAAGTCAACCAGCCGCTATCGGGCATCGTCACCAACGCCAGCACTTGCTTGCGCATGCTGGCAGCCGACCCGCCGAACGTCGACGGCGCCCGGGAAACCGCGCGGCGCACGATCCGGGACGGCAACCGCGCAGCCGACGTGATCGCGAGACTTCGCTCGTTATTTGGAAAAAGGGATGCCGTTGTCGAGCCGGTCGATTTGAACGAGGCTGCTGTCGAGGTAATCGCACTGTTTGCTGGTGATCTTCAGCGAAACAGAGTGCTGCTTCATACCAAGTTTTCTGACGGACTCCCCCTCGTCGGCGGCGACCGTGTCCAGTTGCAGCAGGTCATCATGAACTTGTTGCGCAACGCAGCTGACGCGATGATCTCGGTCCACGATAGGCCGAGGCTTGTTGTAGTTGGGACCAAGCCTAGTGAGGACGGTGATGTCCACCTTTTCGTGCGAGATGTTGGTGTCGGGTTCGATCTCCATGGGGAGGAGCGGCTTTTCGAAGCCTTCTACACGACCAAAGCCGAAGGCATGGGAATAGGACTCTCCGTCAGTCGCTCCATCATCGAAAGCCACGGCGGTCATCTTTGGGCGAAGGCAAATGACGGCCCGGGAGCGACCTTCTCCTTTTCCATTCACGAATACCTGCTGGAAGAGGGACCTGTTCACCCATCCGGGATGAGATCGGCGCTGCCCGCCAGCAGCGCAGCAATCCAGCGAGGTTTTTCATGAACGCCCCCTTCCCTCTCGTATCGATCGTCGATGATGACGAGTCCGTACGCGAGTCACTGCCCGACCTGCTGAGAGAACTCGGTTTCCGTGCCGAAGCGTTCTCTTCGGCCGAGCAGTTTCTGGGGTCGGGCATGATCGATGAGACAGATTGCCTGGTTCTTGACGTCTACATGCCTGGAATGACGGGGCCCGATCTTGAGCGAGAGTTGGCGTGCCGAGGCCAGTCTATCCCAATCGTTTTCATTACGGCGCCGAGATACGAAATCGTTCGGCCGATTCTACCCAAAGAGCGATCGGCAGGGTGCCTGTTCAAGCCGTTTAGCGACACAGCCCTGCAGAAGGCACTCAACCTAGCCCTCGAAGACGCCTCAACGGCCTGCTTGGTGGTCTAAAAAGCACATTTCCATGCTTGGCGCACTTGGCCCATCGCCATTGCCGGTCGTGGGCGAAGCCTTTGGACGACTGGTCACCGCGGGCGCCGAGTGCATTGCGTTCTGCACTTAGCAACCCAAAGGTATTGCCGACACCTTCGTGCAATTGATCTCCGCCCCCTTGTCGGTCAAATCTGGACCCAGCATTCGAACTGTGACGGGTGCAACCACGCAAATACAGGAGATCAAAATGAACGCCATCCTGGCGAGCGGCGAAGCCGCGACTAAAAATCAGAAAGCTCGAGCAGTCGACATGAAGCTCGAGGTCGCCGTCATCCCAGTTGCCGATGTGGGGCGCGCCAAGAACTTCTACACCAACCTCGGTTGGCGGGTCGACGCGGACTTTGTCAGGGGCGACGGTTCTCGGGCCGTTCAGCTCACACCCCCTGGCTCACCGTCTTCGATACACCTTGGCGAGAAGTCGGTGCTTTTTCTCGTCGTATCCGACATCGAGGCAGCGCGCACCGAACTCGCCGAGCACGGTGTCGAGATCACTGAAGTGTTCCATCGGGGCAACGCAGGCCCGATCGGCGGCCCGGCTCCGAACCGGGCCAGCTACGGTTCGCTTGCCTCGTTCAGCGACCCGGACGGTAACCAGTGGGTGCTCCAGGAGGTTACCACTCGATTGCCAGGACGCGTAGACACGAACGTGACGACGTTCACCTCCGCAACCGAGCTTGCTGCCGCGATGCATCGTGCGGCGGTTGCGCATGGCGAACACGAGAAGCGCAACGGCGGCCAGCGCGACGAGAACTGGCCTGCCTGGTACAGCGAATACATGGTCGCCGAGCAGGCCGGCAAACCGCTTCCTTTATGAGGGAGCCGCGAGGTCGGTGGCGCAAGCCGATGCCGGAGTTCAAGTCGGCCTTCATGGCGATGCCGCAGAATATGCGGGACATGATGAAGAAGGAGTGCAACGACGCGGCGATGAGCAAGCCCTACGCCGAGTTCTGCGCCAACGTGAACGCCCTGGCCGGTTCGTAATTTCCGGTCGTTTGACCGGGAACCTCGGATTTGGTGGCGGGACGAGCCCGCCACCAAATTAAGCTCTAGCTTTCCGCCGGCCATCGCACCAGGCCGGCGCCACCGATGTCGATCAGCGAACCAGCCGGTCCCCGCCGCCGCCGAGCGCGATGAGTCTCTATCGGCATCGGTCTTTCATCCACAGCAACTTTCTCCCCAGCCATGCCAGGAAATGAACCGAGACCAGAGGAATTGGACAATGGACACGATGAAGCCTTCAGAAGGTATCAATCAGGATCGGCGCCGGCTTTTGACAGCAGTCGCGACGGGTATTGTTGCTGCCGGTGCGGCAATCCTGCTCCCGTCGCAGTTGATCGCCGCGGCCTCTAGCGACGCCATCCATCCCTTCCGCGTCCACGTCCCGGAAAAAGAACTCGTCGATCTCCGCCGGCGCCTCGTTGCCACGCGGTGGCCCGACAAGGAAACCGTCAGCGATCAATCGCAAGGGGCTCAGTTGGCAAAGCTGCAGGCGTTGGTTCAGTACTGGGGCACCGGCTACAACTGGCGCAAGGTAGAAGCGAAGCTGAATACGCTGCCGCAATTTACGACGAACATCGACGGGGTCGATATACACTTCATCCATGTGCGTTCCCACCACAAGAACGCCCTTCCACTGATCGTCTCGCACGGTTGGCCGGGATCCATAATCGAGCAGCTCAAGATCATCGGTCCCCTTACGGACCCGACAGCTCACGGAGGAAGCGCCGAGGAGGCGTTCGACGTCGTCATCCCATCATTGCCGGGCTTTGGCTTCTCAGGCAGACCGACCGGCACCGGATGGGATCCCGACCATATCGCGCGGGCCTGGGCGGAGCTGATGACGCGCCTTGGCTATACCAATTACGTCGCACAGGGTGGCGATTGGGGCAGCGCAATCTGCAACTCCATGGCGCGTCAAGCAGCCCCCGGATTGCGTGGCATCCATATCAATCTGCCGGCAACGGTGCCACCGGAAGCGGCCGCAGCACTCGGCGGCGGGCCGTTGCCGGCAGATGTCTCTGACAAGGAGCGCGCGGTCATCGAAGCGCTCATGATGTCCGGAAAGACCGGGAACCTCGCGTACTTCACGATGATGTCGGCGCGGCCGCAGACAGTGGGCTACGGTACGACGGATTCTCCGGTCGGTCTTGCGGCTTGGATCCTCGTGCATCCCGGCTTTTCGCACTGGTCATACGGTGCCGACCCCGCAAGTTCGCCAACGAAGGACGACGTGCTGGACAACATCACGCTTTACTGGCTGACGAACACCGGGGCCTCGTCGGCGCGGCTGTATTGGGAGAACGGCGCCCATGGCAGCATAATTTTCGCGGCTGCGCAGAAGACTTCCGAAATCTCGCTTCCGGTCGCCATCACGGTGTTTCCTGACGACGTCTATCGACCACCAGAAACATGGGCACGCCGCGCCTATCCCAACCTGGCTTACTTCCACGAGGTCGACAGGGGCGGACATTTCGCGGCTTGGGAACAGCCGGAGCTGTTCAGCGCCGAGCTGCGCGCGGCATTCCGAGCCCTCCGGCAGGCCTGATTTCGTTCCGCCATCGATCCGCTCACCCGGCCAAGCATGGCCGGGTGGATCGATCCGTCAAAATTACAGGAGGCTGAGATGAAGGTGACGCAGATGACGGCGGTCTTGTTGATCGCTGCAAGCGCCATCGTGCTCGATGCAAGCTGGGCTCAGCAGATGGAACAAATGCCTGGGATCACGCGAACGGATCTGCAGAGACATGATCTCAGCATCGCCGGGCAAGAGGCCATTCAGACTCGCGTCGAGTTTGCGCCCGGCGCGACGTTCCCCGTGCATTGGCATCACGGTGAAGAGATCATCTACGTCATCGAAGGCTCGATAGAATACCGCGTCGAGGGCCAACCGCCGGTAACTGTCAATGCCGGCGGTGTGCTGTTTGTTCCGGCAGGGGCGCGCCATGCGGCGAAAAATGTCGGCAGCGTCAATGCGGCGGAGGTTGGCACCTATGTCGTCGAAAAAGGCAAGTCGCTGGTCGAATTGGTGAAGTAAACGGCCGAAGACCATGGCGAAATGAAGGTCGAAACCTGGAAGGAGATTCCCATGCAGAAAAACTTCCTGTTGGCCGCGTTGCTCATCAGCACAATCGGGGTACCCGAGATCAGCTACGCCGCGGAAAAGAAGGGACAGCAGATGATATTCGAAGGTCTCCCGGGGTCATCCCTCCATGGCTCTATTCTCGGCTGGATTGCCGGCCAATCAGAGTTGCAGTCTCTTGGGCGTGCCGACGAGTGGCTCAATTCGCCGCCTCTGACGCCGACGGCGCTCCGCGGAAAGGTGGTCCTAGTCAGTTTCTGGACCTACACCTGCATCAATTGGCTGCGTGTTCAGCCCTACCTCCGCGCCTGGGCGGAAAAATACAAGAGACAGGGCCTAGTCGTGATCGGCGTGCATTCGCCGGAATTCCGATTTGAAAAGAACATCGACAACGTCCGCCGGGAGGTGAAAGCCCTGGGCGTCGACTATCCTGTCGCAGTCGACAGCGAAGGAGCGATCTGGAGCGGGTTCAACAACAATTATTGGCCGGCACTTTATTTCATCGATGCACAGGGACGTATCCGCGACCAACACTTCGGCGAGGGCTCCTACGAACAGTCGGAAATGACCATTCAACGCCTGCTGGCAGAGGCTGGCGCCGAAGGCATTGGCGCCGATCTGGTATCGGTCGACGGACGCGGCCTCGAAGCAGCTGCCGACATGGCAAATCTCAAGTCGCGGGAAAACTATATCGGCTACAAACGCACCCAGGGCTTTGCATCACCGGGCGGCGCGGTGCGCAACAAGCCGCACCTCTATCAAGCACCCGCACAGCTGCGCCTGAATGAGTGGGCCCTGTCCGGCGACTGGACCATGGGAAGCGACGGCGCGGCGGTGAAAAAGTCCAATGGCACCGTCACGTACCGATTTCATGCCCGCGATCTTCATCTTGTCATGGGGCCGGCCGCGGCTGGAACGTCCGTGAAATTCCGCGTCCTGATAGATGGTCAGCCACCCGGCGGCTCTCACGGCATCGACGTTGATGAACAGGGCAACGGCACGGTGAGCGAGCAGCGCCTATACCAGTTGATCCGGCAACAGGGGCCCATCGTAGATCGCCAATTCGAGATCGAGTTTCTCGCCCCTGACGTCGAGGTTTTCTGCTTCACGTTCGGCTGATTGCCTACGTCGCCCTGCCCTTTCTCAATGGCGGCATCGCCAAAGTCGTCGGCCGGCACATATTCGGAGGCCATCGCGGCAGTATCGACGTTGTCTTCAACCCCAATGCTAGCCTGAAGGGACACATACAATGAACGCTATCGTCAAAGCCGCTGCCGTGCAGATAAGCCCAGTGCTCTACAGCCGGGACGGTACGATCGAGAAGGTCGCGAAGAAAATCCGCGAGTTGGGCAAACAGGGCGTCCAGTTCGCGACCTTCCCCGAAACGATCATCCCCTACTACCCGTATTTCTCGTTCATCCAGGCGCCGCTGCAAAACCTCGTCGGATCCGAGCAGCAGAAGTTGCTCGAGCAGGCCGTAACGGTGCCGTCTCCAGCTGTCGACGCCATCGCTGAAGCAGCCCGCGACGCCGATATTGTCGTCTCGATCGGCGTCAATGAGCGTGATGGCGGAACCGTCTACAACACCCAGCTTCTTTTCGATGCCGACGGCAAATTGATCCAGAGACGCCGCAAGATCTCGCCCACTTACCATGAGCGCATGATTTGGGGTCAGGGCGACGGCTCGGGTTTGCGTGCCGTCGATAGCGCCGTCGGCCGTATCGGACAGCTGGCCTGCTGGGAGCACTACAACCCTCTGGCACGGTATGCGATGATGGCTGACGGCGAGCAGATTCACTCTGCGATGTATCCGGGCTCCATCTTCGGTGAGCTTTTTTCCGAGCAGACGCAGGTCAACATCCGGCAGCATGCTTTGGAGTCCGCTTGCTTCGTGGTCTGCGCTACCGCCTGGCTCGATGCGGATCAGCAAGCGCAGATCGTGAAGGACACTGGTGGCGGCAGTATCGGCGCTATATCCGGCGGTTGCTTCACCGCGATAGTGACACCGGATGGAAGTTTGCTTGGAGAGCCTATCCGCGCCGGCGAAGGAGTGGTCATCGCCGACCTCGACTTCATTCAGATCGACAAGCGAAAGCGATTGATGGATTCGCGCGGCCACTACAGCAGGCCGGAACTGCTCAGCCTTCTGATCGACCGTACGTCAACCGCCCACGTTCACGATCGCGCCTCCCGCCCTGTTTCAGACGTTGAGCAAAACTTGAAGCATGTCGACGCTGAAGATCGGAGCCGGCTGTTCAAGCCGGCTGCGGAGTGATCGCCCGGCGGCTCAGACGAGCGTGGACCGCAAGCGATAGCGATGAACATCCAATTCTGGAGAACGACATGCCCCAATCGATCGCGCAAACTCTTCTCACCTCACAGACGATCGTGGTCGAGCACATCAAGATCTCGTCGGGAGCATCGTTCGCGGAGGTTCGCGCGAAGCTGGAGCGCACGTTGCCAAATCTCGATTCAACCATCGTTGCATCGCTGCGCACTGGCGATCAGAAATACGTCAAGGACTACGAAGAGAACGGGCCAAAGCTGTCGATCTTTGGCTGCCGCGATCACGGCGCGTTGTTGCAAATCGAAGGCCGAAAACGCAGTGCACTCCAATATGAGATCGGAAATCCCGTTACCGCTTCGAAGATGACCCGTCATCAGCTGTCGGCTGCTCTCTACGCGCCGCTGCGGGTGGTTCTGCTCGAGGACGAACAAGGCAGGGGCGTTTCTGAATACGACAGGCCATCGACCTTCTTTGGCCAGTATGGTGATGAGCGCGTGACCGAGGTCGGCCGCTATCTCGACACCACCTTGGAGGCGGCCTTGCATAAGGCGGCGGAGTAGAAAGCAATTGCGGAGGCAGGTGCGGCCCGCTCAGCCCGCCTTCTTAAAGACTTCCGGATCGACTGTTATCCGACACTGCAATCAACCGCTCGCGACATCGACAACTGCCTGCGCAAAGGCCTCTGGCGCCTCCTGCGGCAAGTTGTGTCCAATCCCGCCCTCGATGACGCGATGTGAATATTTGTTCCAGAACATTTTGGCGTACGCATTGGCCTCCGGATGCGGAGCCCCATTGGCGTCACCTTCAAGGGTGATCGTCGGCACATCGATAAGCGGAGCCTGGGCAAGTCGCTGCTCGAATTCGTCATACCGCGGCTCGCCCTTGGCGAGACCGAGCCGCCAGCGATAATTGTGCATCACGATGTCGACGTGATCCGGATTGTCGAACGCAGTTGCGCTGCGGTCGAAGGTGGCATCGTCGAAGTGCCATTTCGGTGATGCCGTCTGCCAGATCAGCCTGGCGAATTCGCGCGTGTTCTTCTGGTAGCCGGCGCGGCCACGATCGGTGGCGAAGTAATATTGATACCACCATTGCAGCTCAGCCTTCGGCGGCAGCGGCAGCTTGCCGAGTTGCTGGTTGCCGATGAGATAGCCGCTCACCGACACCATCGCCTTGCAGCGTTCCGGCCAAAGTGCGGCGACGATGTTTGCCGTGCGAGCGCCCCAGTCACAACCGCCGATCGCGGCCCTTTCGATCTTCAGCGCATCCATCAGGGCGATGAGGTCGAACGCGAACGCCGACTGTTGACCGTTGCGCTCCGTCTTGTCCGAAAGGAAGCGCGTCGTGCCATAGCCACGCTGATAGGGGACGATCACTCGATACCCCTTCGCTGCCAGCAGAGGCGCGACGTCGACATAGGTGTGGATGTCGTACGGCCAGCCATGAAGCAGAATGACAGGCTCGCCGTCGGCTGGTCCTAGCTCGGCGTACCCAACGTTCAGCAAACCAGCATCAATCTGTCTGAGCGGGCCGAACGATTTCGGCGAAGCGGGGGGCGCCTTTGCTGTGCTTGTCGCGCCAGACGCTGCCATCGCCTGCATGTTTTCGCCGAGATCGAAGGCCGCAAATGTCAGCGCTGCGACGCCTAGGAGACTGCGGCGACGGTGATTGATTGTCTCGGAAGCGTTAGTCCTGGTCATGATCAACTCATCCTATGATTGCAATGGTGCGAGTCACGCGGGTCAGCGCTGCGTCGGTTAGGCCGGCAATTTCTTCCAAAGAGTCAGCGTCAGATTCCAGAACAGGTGCCATGGCGTAGGAGTTGCGCGAGACGATCCGTGAAGCATCCTGGTCGCTGCGGCAGCGGACGAAGCCGCAAGAAAGAGTTCCGTCATGTCCATCCAATCCCCATCCGGGTCCGAAGGGCAGATTGGCGAACGTGGCACATAAAATCCATTACACGAAGGTGTCGGCGATACCTTCGGATTGGCCGCGCCAGGACATTGTACGTTTGCGAAGGCGAGACGGTCTTCGGCGCTCGCTTCTGAGCTGCGAAGGATTAACCCACGGCTCGCAGCAGGAGAAACCGACACCAAGGCACAATAGGAATCTTGCGACGGCCGATGCACAACAAGTGTAAGCGGACGCAGGCTGAAAATGGCAATAAATAACAAAGTCGGTCGCGCCTTTGATGCGCAACCAGGCTTGGTGCGGACAGTGGGCCGCGACAGGCAAGTCGAGTTCTCGAATCCACGATTCTCCGAACGGGCTGGTTTCGAAAAGCCACGGCGATGGATGTGGCAGGACTTGCTCAAATCCCACGACTTGCCCGCATTTCTTGAATGCTGGCTGTTCATTGGGGGATCGGGGCGACCGGCGAAATGGAGGCGCCTATGCCGCACCTCGACCGCGAATTTAAAGCTTGTCACGCGGCGTCGAGGGGCCTCCTCGGCACGCTTTAGACAACTTCGGCGTGACCTCCAAAGGGCTGAAAGGCTGGCCGCCTTCGATCCCGTCCGTTCGGACGACTTCGAATGGACAGCTGCCGCGCAGTCGCCCCGGAAGCCGATCAACGCCATCAAACCTATGAGCAGCAGAGATTTCATGAAACTTAGCAGTCAACTCGTTGCCGTCGTCGATGATGACGAATCCGTGCGTGAGTCCCTCCCCGACCTGCTCAAGGAATTGGGATTTAGCGCGGTGGTGTTCACTTCTGCGGAGGAAATTTTGGCCTCCAATATCGTGCAAAACACCAGATGCTTCATTCTTGACGTCACGATGCCCGGCATGACTGGCCCTGACCTGCAGGTCCAACTGGCGCGTCGAGGTGTGTCAACTCCGATTATCTATATTACGGCGCAAAAGGATGAGGCGTTGCGGTCGCGGCTCATCGCAAAAGGGGCCGTGGCCTGTTTGTTCAAGCCGTTCAGCGATGCCGCCTTACAAGATGCGCTCCGCTTAGCGATCGGCTGGCCATGATCCTTCTCAGGATATAGCGGCTCGCTCGCTGATCTGCCGGTATGGCCGCAAAGCTCGGCATCGCATGGATGCTGAGGTCGCGACCTTCTGATCTCGGCAGATCGACGAAACGCTGATAATCGAACCAATCCAAAGGTATCGACAACACCATCGTACAATCGATTCGCTTCCATCTTTCCTTCATCTGTCCCGCTCCGTCCGGATAGCTGGATGAGTGGCAGGAAGGGCAATTGCTTGGGCAGCGACAAAAAGGTCATCGTCACTACGGGGGGATCGCGCGGTATCGGCGCTGCTCTGGTAACGGCTTGGCGGGCCCGGAGGTACCGTGTCGTGGCGACAGCACGGTCGACCAAGCGATCGGGCGACGAGGACACCCTGACTGTGTCCGGCGCGCCCTGACTAAGAGGATAGCCTTTGCGTTACCGTGTGTGGATGCGCACGCCTCAAACAATGGAGACTGACGATGAAGATCCTGATGGTTTTGACCTCGCACGACAAACTCGGCAACACGGGCGAGGCGACGGGGTTTTGGCTTGAGGAGTTTGCTGCGCCTTACTACGTCTTCAGGGACGCCGGTGTGGAGGTGACCCTGGCGTCGCCGAAAGGAGGCCTGCCTCCGATCGACCCCAAGAGTGATGATCCGAGCAACCAGACCGAGGCGATGACACGTTTCAAGAAGGACGCCGCCACTCAGGCGGTACTGGCGAACACCACGATGCTTCGCGACGTCAAAGCCGAGGGCTTCGACGCGGTCTTTTATCCTGGCGGCCATGGCCCGATGTGGGACCTCGTCGACGACAAGTATTCCATCGCCCTGATCGAGGACCTCTACAACGCGGGCAAGCCGGTCGTTGCCGTCTGCCATGCCCCTGCAGTGCTGCGAAATGTGACCTATAACGGACAACCCATCGTCAGGGGCAAGCGCGTCACGGGGTTCACCAACACGGAGGAAGAAGCTGTCCACTTGACGACCGTCGTGCCATTTCTCGTCGAAGACGAATTAAAGCGTCTGGGCGGCCTCTATGAGAAAAAAGACGATTGGGCCGATTTCACGGTTGTGGACGGTCGCCTTATCACGGGCCAGAACCCGTCCTCGTCGGGCTCGGCTGCCGTGGAATTGCTTAAGATTCTGAGCGCTTAGGCATAGCTTTTGCAGGCCGAAGGATGACGCAGAATGGATTTGGAGATCAATCTCAGACTGTCTGTTTCTAACAATGACACATTGACCTTCACGCCCAAATGCATGATCCTCGGTATCATCATCGTGTGACCGCGCTTTTTCGACGGCAGTCGACAAGAGAGCGCCGTCAACGGTATTCAGCCATAGTGCCCTGCTCAATTTTGCACGCCGCAGGCTTTTGATCGTTTTCCTAACGTCGTCACCTGGAGGGTATTCTCGATGGCTACGGAGTTTTCTGCGCTTCACAGCGGAGCACGAGGGGCGACATCGACGTCGCAAGAAACGCCGATCGTGTTCGTCGTTGACGACGACATTTCCGTTCGCGAATCTTTGGAATTGCTTATTCGATCCGTTGGCTGGGTGCCACAGGTATTCGACTCGGCACAGGGGTTCCTCTCTCACGCGCGAGCGCCGGTTCCGAACTGCATGATCCTGGACGTCAACCTTCCGGACCTCAGTGGGCTCGACTTGCAAGAGTTGGTCTCTGTTGAGCACGCTGATATGCCGATCATCTTCGTCACCGGCTACGGTGATGTGCCCATGACCGTCAAGGCAATGAAGGCCGGGGCGGTCGAATTCCTGACCAAGCCTTTCAGCGATGAGGTACTGTTAGCAGCTATCGATGCAGCGCTTGAACAGAGCAAAGCCATGCTTGTTCTCGAAGCAGAGATGCGCCTGCTCAGGGATCGCCAGGCGTCGCTCAGTCGGCGCGAGCGGGAAGTCATGGCACTGATCGTGGTGGGCCGGCTGAACAAACAGGTCGGCTTCGAGCTCGGCATCAGCGAGATCACTGTGAAGGCTCACCGGGGCCAAGTGATGCGAAAGATGCAAGCTCGCTCGCTCCCCGATCTGTTGAGTATGGCAACGAAACTCGGCATCTCACACTAGGGCACTTACGCAGGCCCGCCCCGATTTGGTCTTCTCGTTTTCCGTGGCGGGGCCGCAACTAGAAGCGGCCGTTGAACCTTGCAAAGGTGCGTGCAACTCGCTGACTCTTAATATTTGACACCGCGTCGGAAACCGCTTGACTGGAGCCAATGCCAACGAAAACCGAAAATCGGAGTGGAGAAGGTTGGATTCCGGTTCCTTTCCCTCTACCACCTTCAAAGTCCAAACAATTCTCCGATGCGTCCATGCGTTCCCGAAGGCCCAGCGTTTGCGGAATGTGTGGCCGAAAGCCGGGGAATGCGGAAACGACGTTCTTCCCCAAAACGCTCTCTGAACGCCCATCTTTCTCCAAAGCTGGGGAGTAGCCCTAAGAATCCTTAGGTTTTGACAGCAGCAATATCAATGCTTTAGCGCCGGCCATGCTGCGGGCAGTTTGCGGTTCGCTCGCCTGTCAAAAAGGACCACAACTAGCCGTCGCACGTTAGGTCCGGGTTGCGCCACCTACGGACATCGCCAAGTCACTACTCAGACGTCGCGTTTGGGCCGAGAGGGGACTGGCAGCTTCAAGACTCGAATCGTCAGAAGCGGACATTCAGCTTCTTGGGGGCATCGACGTGATCTCCCGAAGCCGACATCGCCCCTGGCTCTTCCCGCATTGCTCTCGATCGCGCAATTGCACCTTGCGCGCCTATCCCGATTGTCGGATCAGAATTGAAGCCAGTTGCTAGTCGGGCAATCCTGCCAAGCGCATGCATTCGACGAGGTCGTCAGCCATCTTGGGGTCAACAAACATTGGATTCTTCCGCAGGGCACGCAGCGAGTAGCGCGGAATCAGGCGGAGCAGCTCGTCCACGTAATGCTTGGCTTCCTTGGCGCGACCTTGACGAGCATAGGAACACGCCAATGTCACTAGCGCGCCGAACAGAGCGGGATCTTGTTGAAGCCCCTTCTTCGAAACGTCGATCGCTTTTTCATAATCGCCGAGGAAGAAATAAGCGTGTCCCATCGCGTCATATAGCCAGGTTCCGCGAGAATCGCGTGGGTTGCCGCGTTCCGCTCTTTGGCAAGCAGCCAAGCCACCCTCCAAATCGCCACGAAACACCAGGGCATGCCCCAAGACCGCGTAGGCCTCGGCATAGTTCGAATTGAGCTCTATCGCCCGTTGGGCCACCCTGATGGCCTGCTCTGTCTCTCCGGTCACCGCCAGCATGAACGCCAGAGACTGATTGGCCTGCGGGTTTGTTGGCGCCAGGTGAACCGCCTTCTCCGCCCAGCGCCGGGCCTCTTCGAAGGCCAGGCGCGCCGGACGAATCCATCCGCGCAACCCGATGTGCACGTGGCATTGACCAAGCAGGGCGTGAGCATTGGCGAAATCGGGGTCGATCTCGATCGCTCTTCTGAGATCGGCAATCGCCGCTTCCACATCCTGCTTCGTCATCCTGTGATAGGCGGCGATCGCCCGCAAATAGTGGTCCCATGCACCGAGATCGTCCGGCCGTTTTCCTCGCGCCCGCTCGATCTCAGCCAACGTGATTTCGGGTCCGACTACCGACGCGATGCTGGCCACGATGTCGTCCTGCAACTCGAAGAGATCATCCATCTTGCGGTCGTATCGCTGTGCCCATACATGGCGATCTGACTCCGCATCGATCAACTGGGCGTTGATTCGCACGCGGTCACCGGCCCGGCGCACACTGCCTTCGAGAATATACCGGACCCCGAGCTCCCGCCTAATCTTCTTCACGTCAACGGCCTTGCCCTTATAGGTAAAGGCGGAGTTGCGCGCGATAACAAACAACCATTCGAAACGCGAAAGTGCCGTCGTCAGATCTTCGGATATGCCATCCGAGAAATACTCTTGGGCATGATCATCGGACATGTTGTCGAACGGCAGGACGGCGATCGACGGTTTGGCCGGCAAGGGAATAGGGCCAGCCGGTTGGCTCGACACGCTCGCCGCAACCACTCGATACGTCCGTACGGGATCAGCGATATTTCTTACCTGGTGAGTTCCGAAGTCCTGGAACCCGGCGTCGAGTTTGCCTTTTACCTGGTCGAAGGCCATGCCGGAGATACAGATGCCGCCTGGGTCAGCCAGCTTTTCAAGTCGCGCCGCGACGTTGACGCCATCGCCATAGATGTCTTCGCCATCGATGATGATATCGCCTACGTTCACACCAATCCGAAAGGAGATCGACGCGCTATCGGGCATTGCGAGATTTCGTTCGGCAACGCGGCGCTGAATGCAGACTGCACACTCCACCGCATCGACCGCACTGGCGAACTCAATTAATGCTCCATCGCCCATGAGCTTCACCAGACGCCCTCGATACTCGGTGAGGATCGGGCTTATCAAGTTGCGGCGCAGTTCCTTGAGCGCACTCAGTGTTCCTGTCTCGTCCGCTCCCATGAGGCGGCTGTAGCCCACGACGTCAGCCGACATTATAGCAGCAAGACGCCGCTGAACGCGTTGCTTCGTCATTCCCTTCCGCCTCTGGCTAACGCTGGTCGCAAGTGTATCGCCCACTGCCTTGGTGTGTCTACGAAGGTCTCGTTTGCCCAAATTCGACAGGCCACCGCGCGATGCGGCGACTGGCGCGGATCCGTCAATCGGGCATGGTCCGCCGTGGAAGAAGGAGCGCGAGATGATCGCTGAGGTCGCTCATCGTAACCGGCGCCGTGTCTGGAACTGCTTGCCCAAACAGGTACATGCCGGGTGCCTCGACTACGCCGCCGTCGTGACGTGTCCGGCCTTTGCGACGACTTTAGAGAACGGCAGGTTTGACAAATGCCATGGCGCCTCTCGAATGTCCGAGAACAGGCGCATTGCTGCCATCGCAACGCGGACAAGGTCGCCGCTGGGTAGAACAGACCTTCACAACCAACAGGCATTGCGCCGTTGGCGCTCCCACTCAACGGGAAACCCGCGCACCAGCGGCTGCAATTGCATCGTCGGAGGCTGGCGCCCGTCGAGGATTGCCTCAACGTTGCGGTTCGGCTCGGATCACGCCTTGCGACGCTGCAAACACGAGCGGTACGGGATACAATTACCGGAGCGAATGCGTCCCCGGGATGGCTCAAATGTCCTCTGTCGATTCTCTTGCCGCGAGATTATTGTCGGCGACATTGATGTTCGATCGGGCGTCGTTGCTGGCGCTCGAGGCTTTGGCTGCCGAATCCGACCGTCGGGTCCTGAGGCGCGGTGAGGTCCTGGTTCGCGAAGGCGATCCATCGGACAGGTTCTTCGTCGTGCTGTCAGGTCGCTTTACGGTACACAAAGGAGACCCGATTGGCACGGTCGCCGAGATCGCACAGGGCGAACTAGTCGGCGAAATTGGTTTCTTTGCAGGGCTGCCCCGTACGGCCACTGTCCTTGCAGCGCGCGATTCGATCGTCCTTGAAATCAGTCGTAATCATTTCGAGAAGGCGGCCGAGGCTTTGCCGAACCTGAGAGAGGCGGTCACAATATCCCTGGCGCGCCGGTTCGCCACGCAATCTCCGATTTTGTCACGTCTCCAGAAACCTGCCAAGATCCGAACGCTTGCCGTCATTGCAGCCGGCGGAAGTCGCATCTCACCGGTTTTCATCGGGCACCTACAGCAAGAGTTCGGCGCGGTCACGCGCGCTCAGTTCGTTTCCCGGCTTGACGTCCACGCGAAGTTCGCAGGTCGTCCGATCGACGGCCAGCCGGTCCTTAACTGGTTGAACGAACTGGAGGCGCAAGCTGAATTCGTTGTCTACGTCGCCGATGAAGAACCTAATGAATGGACACGAGTCTGCATTCGCCAGGCCGATACCGTCCTGTTGCTGGCGAACGCGTCCTCCTCGCCTCGCTTGAACGCGTCCGAGGAATTGACGCTATCGGTCCATCCACCATCGACCGGTCGGCTTGTCCTAATTCACGACAATCGCTCGGCTGCGGTCTCCGGCACCTCTGCGTGGCTCGATGAGCGTCCCTATGTCGGCCAGCATCATCATGTTGCGCTGGAGGACGGGGCTGATATCCAGCGCCTGGTTCGATTTATTTCCTGCAAGGCACGCGGCTTCGTGGCGGCGGGGGGTGGGTCCCTGGGCAGCGCCCATCTGGGCGTCTACAAGGCCTTCGTCGAGGCGGGCGGGCGCTTCGACTATCTCGGCGGGACGAGTTCCGGAGCGGCGATGATGGCCGGCTTCGCAAGAGGGTTGGACGCGGAGCAGATCGACCGCGGCACGCACAACATATTTGTCAAGAGTCGGGCGTTTCGGCGCCCCACCTTGCCGCGTTTCGCGCTTCTAGATCACAAAACCTTCGATCGAGCCCTTCGGGAGGAATACGGCGACGTTCTGATCGAAGATCTTTGGCTTCCGTTCTTTGCGCTTTCGACCAATCTGAGCAGCCGTCAGCCCCATGTCCACCGTCGTGGAAAACTCTGGCAAGCCGTTCGGGCATCCGGCTCGATCCCGGGTGTCCTGCCGCCGTTCTTTACGGCTGACGGCGATATGCTGGTGGACGGCGCCATCATGAACAATTTGCCGCTGGAACAGATGAGGAAACTCAAGACCGGCCCCAATGTCATCGTGAGCTTTGGGTCCAGTGGACCGCAAAAATACCACATCGACTATGACCGCATCCCCGGAAGATCGGAACTGGCGGTCGCCCTGCTGAACCCTTTCGGCCGTGCCCGCTTGCCGCAAGTTCCGAGCATGCTTCAGGTTATTGCCGCGAGTATGCTGGCACACGGGCCGCAGGACATTGCCGTCGGCGACGAGGATGTCTTGGTCTGTCCGCAGGTTTCGAGCACGATCGGCTTCATGGATTGGAGTCGGCATTCCGAGTTGTTTTCGGACGCCTACGACCGCACGGCGCAATGGATCGAGGAACGTCTCCGCCAGAACGACTCAGGGCTCCGGGCGGTGCTCGGTAACGCACATACTTAGCGCATCACAGCGCGATACCGGCAGCCCGAACATCAAAAGCGCGGCGATGAGCAAATGCAGGGCACCGCGCCTGATGCCCTTCTGCATCGCAGACATCGCCACCCATGGTGAGGTGCGCAGTGCTCGACGGTCGGAGCTTTGTGGTCGCCAATGACCTTATTTAGAAGTCGACCTCTCTAAGTTCCTGCTTTGAAATCTTTCCAATCGCATTCTTCGGCATCTGGTCTATCACCCCCAGATGCGCCGGAACCTTGAACCGCGCCAGGCGCGTCCGACAGTGCGCGAGCAACGCTTCGACCAAGTCGGCACGGGGTGGCTGCGTCTCGCGAGGGACCACGAAGGCAACCACCTGCTCGCCATATGTCGCATCGCGCTGCCCTACCACGGCAGCCTCCACCACAAGCGGGTGGGCGTAATGCCACCGGGTTTTACCCCTTGCCCGGTGAGTGCGTGCGCGGCCTGGTTTGAAAGTGCTTCGAGGTCAGTGTAGACACGATCGTCGAACAGCAGAGGCCGGGTGCCCTGGGGCAGCGACGCGACTGGCAAGCAGTTCGGCAAGCGTTTCCATCCGTTCTCCTGTGAGTGCCAAAGGCCCTCAGGAAATCGTTGCCTCGGAGTCAGACTTGGCGATGTCGACATCTTCGCGCAGGTCCCTGGCTATACTCTTCTGCTTGTCAAGATCGATGCGGCGACGTGCGATCTCTTCAGCCGACAGGCGCGCGATGTTGCAATAGTCGAGCTTCCAGTCGGGATTGGAACTCCACGCGAGCGGCGACTGCACGGTGGTGCGCGAGGTCGGCGCTGTCTCCAGCACCTTGAGAGCAAGCTCCAACGTGAAAGCCTGCGAGTTGGAACCCTGGGTCGACCAGCCCCATTCCCGAGCGGGAAATCGGAGAACAATAGGCGCGGCACGCCGACGTATTCGACGATGTCCTTAGCGCAGCCCATCACCAGCGTAGCAATCCCGCTCTGCTCCAACATGCGGGCGGCGAGGCTGACACTCTGATGACACACCGGGCAGTTGGCCACCAATATGGCGACGTCCACACGATCTGCCTTGCAGCGAGTTAGAATGTCCGGGCAGTCGACTTCAAGTGTCGCACGATGACTACGGTTGGTCGGCAGCCCGTGGAAGCGTGGTGCTATTGAGCCGATGCGGCCACGCGATGCAGCGTGTCGCAGCTCCGGCAGCGGAAAATACGTACCAGGGTCCTCGGCCGTCGTGTGCTTGCGGTCAATGGCGACGTGGGAGATGCGCAGGTCGTAGTCTTGTGAACTGTCGCCAGAGTATGCGCTGTAGAACTTCGGGGCAGCGTTGTATGGTGCGCCAGGGCCTTGATCCCCCTTGGCGGGTTGAAAGGGCGCCGCAGTCGTGATGATGGTGACCCGACATTGCGCGAGCGGCTTGACAAGAGGCTGGAATGGCACCTGCGCGTAGTGCGCCCACTCGTAGGGCGCACCGTACCCTAGCGCCACGTAGTATTCACGGGTCCTTTGCATGTAGGGGATCGGCGCATCATGAGCGGGTGCGAAGTCGAACCTATCGGCACGCTCGCGGGTCATCGCTGCTGACTCCTTTGGTGCTGCTCCAGCACACAACTGTATAGACACTGGCCGCAACAGCAACACCTTCGAGAGTTAGTGGCCGGCCCGGAAGTCCGCCATGTCCTATAAGCTCTATTCACAATGTCCGGAATTGGGCGCAAGGCTGCCGGCGGCGTTGGCAATTGCGATGTCTGCTTTTGGGATGCGGCTAAGCTGGTCCCTACGACCGAGATGCGGCGCGAAGCAGTCGTTCGAGATGGGTGGCCAGGAAAGGATTGCTACGGACTACCTGTCGCTCCAGTCTTGTCATGACTAGCTCGCGGCGTGCGACCAGGCGCCCACTTCCGAGCGACTCACGATCACACTACCCGCCTCGATTTCGCGCTGCATGCGCTGTCCCAAAGTTTCAATATCGACCTCAGCGGCCGTCGCAACTCCCTGGCTCTGGATTTCCGGCAGCATCGTGACAATGAGTTCGGCGGTCTGGTGTGACCATTCGAATCCGCCCTTGGTTCCCCCAACAACCGCCTCCATGTGCATTGAGGGCGCGAGCAATCCAGCCGCACGGAATGCCGCATCGAGCTTGATACCCATATTGGTCTCGATACCGCTGCGCCGAAACGTGTCGACGATCCATCGACAGCAGTGGTCGTAGGTCGGCGCCGGCGGGCTGGATCGACAGCCGTCCCAATCCGGCTCATGGAAGACGATGGTCCCTCCAGGCCGGAGATGACGAGCGACGCCACGCAGCATGGCGACAGGATCGGCTTGAAACATCAGAACGTAGCGGCCGATCACGGCGTCGAACGGTCGGTCGAACGAGAGTGCCGCGGGATCGCCTTCACGAAAGCTGACATTCTGGATCGGATGCTCCGCCGCGCGCCGCTCCGCCGCCGCAAGGGCCGCTGGGGCCCGATCTGCGCCGATGACCTGACCTTCGCTGCCAACCATCTCGGAAACCAGGAATGTAACGTCGCCCGCGCCACAACCGACGTCAAGCACGCGCATCCCGGGACTCACGCCCGCAGAGAGCAAGATTCTTCGCGTGATCGGGTTAATGATGCCGGCCTGATGGCTGAGACGCCTGATCTCACGATCGGAATGGACGAGAATATACGGGACGTGAACGTCGGCACGAGCGCCACCTGCGACTTCCATGGCCTGCCTCCCCGCATAAGACCGTTCCCCAAATAGGGACATCGCGTTCGTCGACGACTATGCGCCGATGCGGCAGCCAGTCAACGAGACTCGCTGTCGACCTCAATGCGAACGTCGCTTCAGGATCAAATCGCATCTTGCGACGCTCGCAACTAAACGGCGGCAAAAGGGTCGAACTCGGTCGTTTGGAGTGATTTGGTTAGGGGCGAGAGCGGCTGGCCATGAGGAGGTCCCGAACTGTGAACCAGCTGTCGGTCGGGCGCGCCTCATAGGGGCTCCACAGCCACTCCCACCCCCGCTGCCGACAACCCCGGGGGCGGAGTGATCGCGACGATCAGAGGGACGACATCGCCGCCGGGCGCTCAAAGAACATGGTGCAACGCAACAAAGATGTTGCATTGCACACAAACTTCCGTTAGGTAATGCTAATACAAATGCGAAGGCTTCTTAAAAGTCGCCCCCCCAAACGAAGGATGGAACGATGTCCAAGACCACTGAAAAGACCGCCGAATTTATCGAAAACGCGTACCCCGCTTTTGATGCATCCAAGGCCATCGAGCAGGTCAGCGCTTTCACGGAAAAGGGCGTCGAGCAGTCGAAAGAAGTTCTCGCCAAATTCAAGGCGGATTCGGAGATGACCCAGAAGGCTCTCGAGACGAGCTTCGCATCCGCCAAAGCCGCTTCCAGCAACCTGTCGCTGAAGACAATTGCCCTTCTGCGCGCCAACACTGAAGCCGCCTTCTCGCATTTCGAAGCCCTAATTGCCGTAAAGTCGCCTTCCGAATTCGTTGAACTGCAGACCGCCTTCGTCCGTAAGCAGGTTGAAAGTGCCGTCGAGCAGACCAGGGAACTTCAGGCCGTCACGACCAAAGCCGTCGAGGACGTATCCAAGCCGATCAAGTCCGCCTTCGAGAAGGCGGTCAAGGACCTCAAGGTCGCCTAGCTTTTTCTGGGCGGATAGAACGGGGCGGGTTGTCACGGCTCTCCATTAGGAGAGCCGTGACTACCTATTCACTTGTCAGTCCTCTTCCTTCAAATCCTCGACTTCGTCCTACAACTTCGGCCAGTCCGCGCCGTGCTTGCGGAGCAGGCCGCGCGCTTGGCTGGGCGACAAGTCCGTAACTTCAGTGAGGTGTTGAACCTCTAGCTCCTGGCCCTCTACTACCGGGCTCGCGCCGCTTGATTTCTTGACGGCCATTTCTGCGTCCTTCCCCGGTGTACCACCAGATGAACAAGCACCGGTCTGCATGGTTCTGGCATACGGAACTATCTGCCTGCCGCGTGGTTTCTCCGTCGAAGGAGAACTATCATGCTTAGACTGTTGATCCGCCTCGGTGCGATGCGGCGTTTCAAATCGGCAGGGAATACGGCCGCGCCGAGACGGAGGTCATGCTGTTGCCGCCCGTCGACTATGAGAGACACCCATCGGCAAGGAATGAGGCGGAGTTTGGGGAGCCCACCTAAGTGCGGTTCCGACTAGGTCGGTCGTCAGCAACGTATCTGAGGCACGTTTCAAGTTGCCGTCATGGCGCCGCTCCGTGAAGAAGGTTGGATTCCAGTTCCTCTCCCGCTACCAAAATTCTTCAAATTAAATCAGCCGCTTAGGTGCCATAGAGTGCATCTGGATGGCTGTTTTTCTTGTCGCGCCATGTTGCAAACCACTACCGTTGATTTCCAAGGGTTTTCTGCGACTATCGGCAAGTCCTGGATCTTGATGCCGACGGACCTCGCGTCAACGATCAGCTTGTGGGTTATCTCGTCACCGAGATGACAGCCTTCGTCGACTCGATTCATAGAAAGCTGGCGACGGCGCCATTGGCCGCGAGGCATCGTCTCGCGGTGCTGACACCATCATCGCGCCGGACGCGCATCGCGATTGGCTATGCTCTAGCCGACAGTGAAGTCAAAAGCCAATTGTGAACCACGGACTGGCGTCGTTGTATCCGAGACGCGGCTTTGCCGTGCCATTGTCCGGCGATTTGGCAGTTCCGGTGAGACTGCAGTCCAGCTCCGGAACGGGCTTCTTGGCCGAATGTTTGGAAGAGCATAAGGCAGCGGCGTCACTGACCGCCACCTTCTTCTCCTTGGCAACAGCGACACCGGTCGCGGCAAACACGATAGCCGCACAAAATATAGCCACTCTCATCGGAAATCCCCTTCGTCGCGCATTCCAGACGCGAGCACATGACGCTACGTCATTTTTATATTAGCAACAACAAATATAGGACGATCCCATCTCATTCGAAAGTGGTAGCTTGCAACTCGCTGGCGGCCCGCAATCAGCTTTGGCAAGACGCGCAGCGGCGGCGCATGTCGACCGGGAATTTAGATCGGGTGACGGTCAGGTGCGTGGCTGAGTCACGGTCGACAAGGGCACGGCAGAACTGGTGGGCAAACACCGTGCGCCGCGAGGCGCCAAACCACTGTGTGGGGGCCGGGGCAATCGCGCTCTTCAATCGGAGCTAAGCTTCGGTGGTAGCGCCCGTGGACGGGATTTCACAATGAAATCAACGCAGAATCCCACTCAGAAGTAACCTTGATTTCACAAGTTGTGTCTCGATGATGTGAAGGGGCAGCCGTCGCGAGGCGTTGTGGCGAACTGAGCAGCAGTGGGTCCGGAGGATGGGCCAAGGATATTGATTTAATTGGTTTTTTCGTGGACCAAAATCATCAATATTCCCGCGATGTTCCGCACGGTCTCACGGCTATGGCCGACCATGGTGCCGGATTCTTTCACCCGAAGGCCTGGCTGGCCAATGCGTAGGTGACGACCGGCGGCTTTCCGGCATCCTGCCCGCCCGCGACCGCCCACGGCTGGCCAAGCCACATGCTGGTCACCGTGTCATAGACCGGCAGGCCTGACCGCGCCACGAACTCCGGGAACGGGCCCGTCTCCTGCCGCGTGTCGAGACGCAGAAACTGCCCGGCATGCTCCGCGATATGCGGCGCCGTGACGGCAATCGCATCGTCATCCGTCTCAGCCACCACCGGCCCGACAACATGGCCGCGTCCGAAAGGACGACAAAGAGCGAAAGCCCGGATGCGGCCTTCGCGCAGGAGCGCCACGCCCTTCGAAACATCCAACAGCCGCGCCAGCAGCGCGGAACGGTCGGCGCCGTAGGCGCTGCTATCGAGTTCCACGAGCCGGGCCAGATCCGAATGCTCGACGTTGCGCAGGATCGCTCCCTCGGGCAGCAATGCGATCGCGGGCATCAGCGCTTCGCCCTGGCACTGGTAGACGAGCCGCGCAGGAGCAAAACCAAGAGACAGATAGAGCCGGCGCGCGGCTCTTGTGGCGTTCAGCCCGAGGCTGCGAGTACCTATCCGCGCCAATACGTTGTTCATGATCCAACGGCCGGCACCATGAGCCTGCAGGCGGGGCGAGGTGATCATCATGCCGACAGTGGCGAAACCAGCGCCGAAGGGAAACCACATGGCTGTGCCGACGACGCGCCCGATTTCGTCCTGGGCAGCGATCCCCTCGCCCGCTTCCAGCAGCATCTGCCAGTCCTCGGCCCGATGCGGCCAGCCGACGCTGATCGAAAGCGCATGCAGCTTCTCGAGCTCAACGCCGGCGATGTCGCCGACCTTCAACTCGAAAGAACTGAGCCGAATGGATTCCGCTGCCTTCAATGACGCCTCTCGGGGCAAATTTGATGGACCTGACTTCCTCTCGTCAAGCATAGCCATCTAAATCACAGAATCCGCTTCAGATGAGGCTGTATTCGAAACTTTTCACTGTAGATCAACGGCTTTCCGCATCCAGGGTCCGGAGCGCGTCTCTATGGTGAGCGGAAGGCTCCCGGAAAGCGCCGACACCCCGCCAGTTTGCTGCACGAGGATCCGCAATGTCTCCCTTCGTCCGACACCGCGAGAAAGCGACATGACGGCTGAGGAAATCCTTGCCCGGCTTGTTGCCTTTGCCTCGGTCGTCGGCCAGCCCAACGAAGCGATCGTCGAGTGGATCGCCAACTATGCCGAAGGCTGCGGAGCGAAGGTCACGATCCTCCCCGGGCCGGAGGGCGACCGGGCGAACCTGTTCGCCACGATCGGCCCGGCAGAGGTGCCGGGGTTCATCTTGTCCGGCCACATGGACGTGGTCCCGGCCGGCGAGCCGGGCTGGACAACCAACCCTTTCACGCTCCGCGCCGAGGGCGAGCGGCTCTACGGACGCGGCACCAGCGACATGAAAGGCTTCCTGGCCTGCGTGCTGGCCGCCCTGCCGGCGCTGGCCGCCCGTCCTCTTGCCCGACCTATCCACCTCGCTTTTTCCTATGACGAGGAGGCCGGCTGTCGCGGCGTGCGCCATCTGATCGAGGCTCTGCCTCAGCTCTGCACGAAGCCGCAAGGCTGCATCGTCGGCGAGCCGAGTGGCATGCGAGCGATCCGTTCCCACAAGGGCAAGGCTGCGGCGCGGATCGAAATTCGCGGCCGTTCGGGCCACTCCTCGAGGCCCGATCAGGGGCTGAACGCGATCCACGCCATGGCCGCGGTCCTGACCGAAGCCGTGCAGAGCGCCGAGGCGCTCAAGGCCGGACCTTTGGACGCGAGCTTCGCGCCGCCTTATTCCTCGCTCCAGATCGGCGTGATTGGCGGCGGACAGGCGCTGAACATCATTCCGGACTTCTGCGCCGCCGAAATCGAGGCGCGTGCCATTGCCGGCGTCTCGCCCGCCACATTGCTGGCTCCCATTCAAGCAGCCACGGCAGCGCTCACCGCCCAGGGGTTTGAGGTCAGCTGGGACCTACTGAGCGAGTATCCGGCGCTCTCGCTCGCCACCGAAGCGCCGCTCGCCAGCCTGCTGCGGGATCTGACCGGGCAGGAGCCGCTTGCCGCGGTCAGCTACGGCACCGAGGCAGGGCTCTATCAGGCTGCGGGAATCGAGGCGATCATCTGCGGGCCGGGCGACATCGCACGCGCGCACCGCCCGGACGAATATATCGAGATCGGCGAGATGGCTGCCTGCCTGCGGATGGTCGAGGATCTGGGGAAACGGCTCCACTGCTGAAACCTGTTGCCCGGCCGCGGCGAATTTCGGCGTGATCTGCCGTCCAGCCAAGCTGCTTCAACGCATCCTGCGGCGCGCCGCGGGCCAAGCTCCATCATCGCCTTGCCTAGGAGACCTGAATGGCCTTCCTGATCAATTCCGATCCCGAGCGGGTCCGGATCTTCGCCGACGAATTCGCCCGGGAATTGCCGGCGCTGCGTTTTGCCGCCGACCCTGCGGCAATTGACAAGACTGAGGTGCGCTATCTCCTGACTTGGTCGGCGCCCGAGAATCTCGGCAGTTTTCCCAATCTGGAAGTGCTGTTCTCGATGGGTGCCGGCGTGGACCAGTTCCGCGCCGACCTCCTGCCCGCGAAAGTCAGGCTGGTGCGGATGGTCGAGGAAGGCATCATCCGCATGATGCAGGAATACGCCACGCTTGCGGTGCTGGCGCTGCATCGCGACTTGCCGGTCTATCTTGCCCAGCAGGCACGCAGCGAATGGCAGCCTCGCCCGGCCGTGCAGGCGACGGAGCGGCGTGTGGGTGTCCTCGGCCTTGGCATGCTGGGATCGGCGGTGCTCGATCGGCTGCGGCCCTTCGGCTTTGCCCTGTCGGGCTGGAGCCGGTCGGCGCGCGACATTCCAGGCGTCCGCTGCCACAGTGGCGAAGCGGGGCTGAAAACCTTCCTCTCGCAGACCGACATTCTGATCTGCCTGCTGCCGCTGACCTCGGAGACGCGCGGTTTCCTCGATGCCGGCGTGTTCGCCAGCCTGCCTACCGGGGCAAGCCTCGTGCATGTCGGGCGTGGGTCGCAGCTCGACCACGCAGCGCTGCTGGCCGCGCTGGACAGCGATCATCTTGCCGGCGCAGTGATCGACGTGACCGATCCCGAGCCGCTGCCGGCGGGCCATCCGTTCTGGCGCCATCCCAAGATCCTGCTCACCCCGCATGTGGCCAGTGTCACGCAGCCTCAGACGGCGGCGAAAGCGGTGGTCGCCAACATTCGCCGGCATGAAGCCGGACTTGACCCCGTCGGTCTCGTCGACCGCCACCGGGGCTACTGACCCTCGCGCCAGAAAGGCAATCCATGTCCCTGCTCAAGACGATCGATCCGAAGCCGCAAGACGCGCCCCAGGAATCGAAAGCGCTACCCGATCGCCTGATCTCCGGCGATCCCTCCTTCAAGACCTGGGCACAGGACACCGCACGCGACGGCACGATCCACACCGGCATCTGGGAGGCGACACCGGGCGAGACGCGGTCCATCAAGGGAACGAGCTTCGAATTTTGCCACATCCTCGAAGGCGTGATCGAGCTGACCGATGACGGCGGCAAGACCGTCACCTACCGTGCCGGCGACAGCTTCGTCATGAAACCGGGTTTTACCGGGATATGGCGAACGATCGAGACCGTGCGCAAGATCTACATCACCGTGACGGACTGATCTCTCGGATCGCCCCGCGAACCTGCCTGGAGAGTGGTCCGAACCTCCGAAGATTGCGCTGAAAATCGGCGTCAAACGGGATATTCCATTGCCGGCCTCGTCGCAGTCGATGCAAACTGCGGGTCGATGCCGGCTAGAGTTGCCCTGTCCTCACGACAAGGCGCCACCAATGTCCCTCAGCTTCGATCCCGACGCGCTTCTGCTGCCGCAGGGCCATTTCATCGGCGGACGGTTCATCCCCGCCGCCGGCGCGCTGCCGATGCATCGCCCGTCGGACGGAGCGGCCTATGCGGACTGTCCGGTGGCCGGCGCGGACTTGGTCGACCAGGCCGTCGACGCCGCGAAGCACGCACTCAAGGACAGCGGCTGGTCGAGCCTGCGCCCGCGCGAACGCACCCGCGCCCTGCAGCGCTGGGCTGACCTGATCGAGGCAGAGGCCGAGACGCTGGCCCGGCTAGAGGCCGTCGCCTCGACCCGGCCCGTCGGCCAGCTGATCGACGGCGATATCGCGATCACGGCCGAGCAGATCCGCTTTTTCGCCGAGTTCGCCGACAAGGAAGGCGGCGACCTGGTGCCGACCGCCGACGCCAGCCTGGGAATGATCCTCACCGAGCCCTACGGGGTCGTCGGCGCGATCACCCCGTGGAACTTCCCGCTCTCGATGGCCGGCTGGAAGCTGGGACCGGCACTGGCCGCGGGCAATGCCGTGGTGCTGAAGCCCTCGGAGATGACCCCATTCTCGGCGCTCTACATAGCCGAACTCTCTGTCCGGGCCGGCTTGCCCGCCGGGCTCATCAACATCGTTCTGGGCGACGGCCCGACCACCGGCAACGCGATCACCGGCCATCCGGAGATCGGCAAGATCAGTTTTACCGGATCGACAGCCGCCGGCGCCGCGATCATGCAGAACATCGCCCGTACAGGCATCAGGCCGATGACCCTGGAATTGGGCGGCAAGAGCCCGCAGCTGGTCTTTGCCGATGCCGACCTTGATCTTGCGGCGGCGGCCGTCGCGCAAGGCATTCTGTCGAACGCCGGCCAGGCCTGTGTCGCGGGTTCGCGGCTGATCGTGGCCGAGGCAATAGCGGAGCCGCTGGCAAAGGCCATCGCCGCGCACATGGCGGCAATCCGTCCCGGCCCGACCTGGGACGAGGCGACGCGCTATTCGCCGATCATCTCGGAGCGCCAACTTGGCCGGATCGACGCCATCGTCCAGGCCGCCGTTGGTGCCGGTGCCGAATGTTTCGTCGGCGGCAAGCGGCTCGACCGCGAGGGCTATTTCTACGCGCCGACGCTGATCAACGGTGTCAGCCAGTCCTCACCGGCGGTGATCGAAGAGATATTCGGGCCGGTGTTGACCCTGCAAACCTTCGTCGAGGAGGAGGAGGCGTTGGCGCTCGCCGACCACGAGACCTATGGGCTCGCAGCCGGTGTCTTCACCCGCAACCTGTCCCGCGCCATCCGGGTGACGAAGCGTCTCCAGGCCGGCACCATCTGGGTCAACCGCTACAACCGCTCGCGCGACCACATCCTGCCGACCGGCGGCTACAAGCGGTCCGGCATCGGTAAGGATCTTGGCCGCGAGGCCTATCTGGCGAACCGCAAGAGCAAAAGCGTGCTGATCGACCTTTGAGATCGAGGGACGGGATATGAAGAGCTATTCCATTGCGCTGATCCCCGGTGACGGCATCGGCAAGAGCGTCACCGAAGCTGCGTGGCAGGTGCTGGAGGCCGCGGCCAGCAGCTCCGGCTTCGCGCTGCAGGGCCAGCACTTCCCCTGGTCCTGCGCCTACTACAAGGAAACCGGCCGGATGATGCCGGAAGACGCGATCGAGACCTTGCGCGGCTTCGACGCAATCCTGCTCGGCGCGGTCGGCTGGCCGGCGGAAGTGCCGGACGCGGTGTCCCTGCACGGATTGCTTCTGCCGATCCGCAAGGCGTTCGTGCAATACGCCAACATCCGGCCGCACCGGTTGCTGCCCGGGGTCGAGGGGCCGCTGAAGGCCGCCAGTTTCGACATACTTTGCATCCGTGAAAACACCGAGGGCGAATATTCCGGCGCCGGCGGCCGCGTGCACCAGGGCACCAGCGATGAAGTCGCGGTCGAGACCTCGATCTTCACCCGCAACGGCGTCGAGCGGATCCTGCGCTTTGGCTTCGAACAGGCGCGGTTGAGGAAACGAAAACTCGCTTCGGTCACCAAGTCGAACGCACAGAAATACTCGATGGTGTTCTGGGACGAAGTAACGGCGCGCCTCGCCCCTGAATATCCCGACGTCCAGGTCACCAGCTACCATATCGATGCCATGGCCGCGCGGATGGTGATGGCGCCCGACAGTCTCGATGTCGTTGTCGCGTCCAACCTGTTCGGCGACATCCTCACCGATCTGGGTGCGGCGATCCAGGGCGGCCTCGGCTTCGCCGCCTCCGCCAACATCAACCCGGATCGCAGCGCGCCTTCGATGTTCGAACCGGTTCATGGCTCGGCCCCCGACATCGCCCATCTCGGCATCGCCAACCCGATCGCAGCGATCTGGTCTGGGGCGATGATGCTCGGCCATCTGGGCGAGCATGGCGCGGCGGCAAAGGTTATGGCGGCGATCGAAGCCGCGACCGCGCGCGGCATCGGCACGCGGCCGGGCCAGGACCGGACGGAGACGATCACCACGGCCGTGCTGGCCGCGCTTGCCTGAGCCGGGAGGGAACGACATGAAGGAATTGAAGGACAAGGGGCTCTTCCGGCAGCAATGCCTGATCGCCGGCGCGTGGCAAGACGCGGCCTCGGGCGCCAGCGTCGACGTGAGCGATCCCGCCACCCAGGCAGTGATCGGCTCGGTCCCCGATGTCAGTGGGGCTGAAACCCGTTCGGCGATCAAGGCAGCGCAGGCGGCCTTCGGTCCCTGGCGTGCGAAGACCCATGCCGAACGCGCCGCGCTGTTGGAAGCATGGCACGGTCTTATGATCGAGCATGTGCAGGATCTCGCCCGCATCCTGACGCTGGAGCAAGGCAAGCCGCTGGCCGAGGCGGCAGGCGAAATCCGTTATGGCGCTTCCTTCGTCAAATGGTTCGCGGAGGAAGCTCGACGGATCGGCGGCACCACCATTCCCTCGCCGACGCCGGATCGGCGCATCGTGGTGCTGAAGGAGCCGGTCGGCGTCTGCGCCATCATCACGCCATGGAACTTCCCCAATGCCATGATCACCCGCAAGGTTGCCCCTGCCCTGGCCGCGGGCTGCACCGTGGTGGTCAAGCCATCGGAGTTCACTCCGTTCTCGGCGCTGGCGCTCGGCGTCCTGGCGGAGCGCGCCGGGATTCCCGCTGGCGTCATCAACATCGTCACCGGCATGCCGGCGGACATCGGCACCGAACTGATGGCCAACGAAACAGTACGCAAGATCTCCTTCACCGGCTCGACCCGCGTCGGATCGCTGCTGATGCGCGGCGCAGCCGACAGCATCAAGCGCCTCAGCCTCGAACTCGGCGGCAACGCGCCCTTCATCGTCTTCGATGATGCCGATCTCGACCTCGCCATCGAGGGCGCCATCGTGTCGAAGTTCCGCAATGGCGGGCAGACCTGCGTCTGCTCAAACCGCATTCTCGTGCAGGCTGGCGTCTACGACGCCTTCGCAGACAAGCTCGCCGCGCGGGTTTCGGCGATGAAGGTGGGGCCAGGCACCGAACCCGGCGTCGAGATCGGACCGATGATCAACGCCGCGGCAATCGACAAGATCGACCGGCATGTCAGCGACGCACTGGCCAAAGGCGCCCGCGTGTTGTCGACGAGCCCCGCCATGCCTGAGGGCAAGCAATATGCGACACCGATGGTGCTTGGCGACGCGACGCCGGACATGCTTCTGGCCGGCGAGGAAACCTTTGGCCCGGTCGCGCCACTGTTTCGCTTCCAAACCGAGGCCGAGGCCATCACGCTTGCCAACGGCACTCCCTACGGTCTCGCCGCCTATTTCTACACCGAGAGCCTGAAGCGGTCATGGCGGGTGGCGGAAGCGCTGGAATTCGGAATGGTGGGGCTGAACACCGGCGCGATTTCCACCGAGGTCGCACCCTTTGGCGGCGTCAAGCAGTCGGGCCTCGGGCGCGAAGGCGCGCAATGCGGCATCGAGGAATATCTGGAAATGAAGACCTTCCACATCGGCGGGCTGGCCTAGTAGGTCGGCTGCCTGCCCGCGGCCGCTACTGAAAGCGGTCGAGAGCCTTGTAGTAGAGCCCGACGATCGGCAGGAACCAGGGCTTGCCGAAGTGGCCGGGGACCGCAGGCCAGGCAAGACCCGCCACCGGGTTGCGATCGGCCTTTCCCAGGATGGCGTCGGCCATGATGATCCCCATATGGGTGGACATCTGCGCGCCATGGCCGGAATAGCCCATGGCAAACCAGAGACCATCGGCGAAGCCGGCGCGCGGGAACCGGTCCTTTGTCAGGTCGACCAGCCCACCCCAGCAATAATCGATCTCGACCTTGGCCAGATGCGGGAAGATCTGCGCCAGGCTGGCGCGCAGGATCGCGCCGCTCTTCTCGTCCGACCTATGATCGGAAGTGGCTGAAAATCGCGCCCGCCCACCGAAGATCAGCCGGTTGTCCGGCGACAGGCGAAAGTAGTTGCCGATATTCATCGAAGTGACGAAGGTCCGGTTGCCCGGCACCGTTGCCGCGATCTCGGCCTGGGAAAGCGGCCTTGTGGCGATGATGAAACTGCCGACCGGCACGATGCGGCGACGGAAATAGCCAAAGGCACTGGTGGTATAGGCGCCCGTCGCCAACAGCACATTGTCGGCGCTGATGATGCCGGCGGGCGTCGTCAGTTCATGCCGGCCCGCAGCCGTGCGGTGCCCGGTGACCGGCGTGTTCTCGAAGATCGTTGCGCCATGCCGCACCGCGGCTCCAGCGATGCCCGAGACGAACCGCCCCATATGCATCATTGCACTCTTCTTCGACAGCATCGCGCCATGGAAGGCCGTGGAGCCTATCTCGCTTTTCAGGTCCGCCGCCGTCAGCAGTTCGGTGTCGGGATCGACCTCGCGGTTGATGGCCTCGAAATTGCGGGCGATCGCGTCGAAATGCGCCGGCTTGGAGGCAAGCTTCAGCTTGCCCGCGCGGCGGAAGTCGCAATCGATCCCCTCCTCCGCGACGATGCGCTCGATCGTATCGACGGAATCGTCGAAGGCGCGGTAGAGCGCCACGGCGCGCTCGGTTCCGAGTTCGGATTTGGCGGCGAGAAAACTATGGGCGAGGCCGTTGTTGAGATGACCGCCATTGCGGCCCGAGGCACCGCAGCCAACACGGCCCGCCTCCAGCACGACCACCTTGGCGCCTGCCTTGGCCAGATGCCGCGCCGCCGCCAGGCCGGTGAAGCCGCCGCCGATGACGGCCACGTCATAGCGGCCCTCGGCCGGCCCCTCGGCCGCTCCACCGAAGACCGGGGCGGTGTCGTGCCAGTAGGACTCGAACTTCATCCTGGAACCCCGTCAGAGCCCGACAACGCCGGGCAGGCCCGAAATGTCCTTGATCTCGGTGTACTCATAGTAGGGATTGGCTGGCTCATGGCCGCGATTGACCCAGACCTTGTGCTTGATGCCCAGGTCATAGGCCGACATCAGGTCGTAGCGGAACGACGAGGAGCAGTGCAGCACGTCCTGCGGACCGCAGCCCAGCATGTCGAACATGTATTCGAAGGCCTGGAAGCGTGGCTTGTAGGCATTGGCCTGCTGGGCGGTGTAGACGGCGTGGAAGGGCGCACCGAGTTTTTCCACATTCGACATGATCTGCTCGTTCATCGCGTTGGACAGGATGACCAGCGGAATTTCCTTGGCGACCTTTGCCAGACCGGCCGGCACGTCCGGATGCGGGCCCCAGCCGGGTACCGTGTCGTAGATGGCGCGCGCGTCCTCGGCACGGAAGGTGACGCCATTCCGGCGGCAGGTGCGCTCGACGGCGTTGTGAAGGACTTCGTTGTAGGGCTTCCAGTCGCCGAGGATTTCGTCGAGCCGGAAGGCAGCGAAATTCTTGATGAACCGTGCCATCCCCGGCTCGTCGAGCTGAGCTCCGTAGATCTTCTGTGCTGCCTCGGCCATCTGGAAATGGGTGAGCGTGCCGTAGCAGTCGAAGGTGATGTATTTGGGCCGGAACTGTGACATGTCGCGATAAGTCCTTCCAGATTGCCGTGCGGGCCAGATTGCCGTGCGGGCCAGATTGCTGTGCGGGCCTGTGCGTCATCATAGGCAGAGACATCCCCGTTCGATCACCGCAATTGCAGCCATTGAAAGCAGAAAGTTCCGTATCGTTGCCGCCATGGCGGAAAGTTGTGCCGTCTTCACCACCCCCTGGGGATCGGACGTGCGTTGCGGTCGTCAACCTGCGGCAGAAGATGCGGCGAACACCGTAACGGACGGCGGAAGATACCGCGCCCTGCACGTCGTCGGGACGATCTTCTTTGCCGCCGGGTCTATCACAGGGGCAGCGAACCATCGGGAATGAGGCCATGCAGACAGACGAAATCACACTGGTGGGTTTTGCCCCGGAGCATCTCGACAGCGCGGTGGCCTTGTCGTCCCAGGCGGGCTGGCCGCACCGGCGGGAGGATTGGGCGATGATGCTGGCGCTCAGCACCGGCATCGTCGCGCTGGAAGGTGAGCGGGTCGTGGGAACGACGCTGGTCACGCGCTATGGCGATGCGGCCGCCACCATCAACATGGTGATTGTCGACGCGGCGATGCGCGGCCGGGGCATCGGGCGCAAGCTGATGGATTTCGCCCTGCAGCAGAGTGAAGGCCGCGAATGTCGGCTGATGGCGACACGGGAAGGCCTGCCGCTTTACGAAAAGCTCGGCTTCCGGGCGACGGGCCAGATCGTGCAGCATCAGGGCATGCCCGGCGAAGCCCTTGCCGGCAAGGATGTCGAGTGGGCGACGGCGGACGATGTCGCCGCACTCGTGGAGTTGGACCGCTCTGCCTGCGGTATGGATCGCGGCGGTCTGATCAGGTTGCTGTTCGAACAGGCGCGCCTCGCCGTTCTGCGCCAGGGTGGAAAGCCAGTCGGGTTTGCGGCGCTGCGCACCTTCGGCCGCGGCAAGGTCGCGGGGCCGGTGGTAGCCGAGACGACCGACGACGCCCGAAGCCTGCTCTCGTTCCTGTTTGAGGCCAGTCCCGGCGCCCTGGTGCGCGTCGATACATTAGAGAGTTCGGGCCTGTCGCCGTGGCTCGCCGCCCAGGGCCTGGCCAGTGTCGGCGGCGGCGTCGCGATGCGCAGGGGCGGCAGCAGCGCAGCCCGCCCGGTGCCGCGCGTCCAGACCTTTGCCCTGGCCAGTCAGGCCCTTGGCTGAACCCGGAGGAAGACATGCTGAGCAATTCCCTGATCGAACTCGACCGCGCCCATCTGGTGCATCCGGTCGCCTCCTATCGCGGCCATGAAAGGGCCGGGGTGCGTGTCCTGAAATCCGCCACCGGCGCCACCGTCACCGATGCGACCGGTCATCAGATGATCGACGGTTTTGCCGGCCTGTGGTGCGTCAACGCCGGCTATGGCCAGGAAAGCATCGTCGAAGCGGCGACCCGGCAGCTGCGCGAACTGCCTTACGCTACCGGTTATTTCGGGCTCGGCTCCGAACCCGCCATCCGGCTGGCGGCGGAACTTGCCGAACGGGCGCCGGGCGACCTCAACCACGTCTACTTCACGCTTGGCGGCTCCGATGCCGTCGATAGCACGATCCGTTTCATCCACTATTACCAGAATGCCCGGGGCATGCCGGGGAAGAACCAGTTCATATCGATCGAACAGGGCTACCATGGCTCGTCGACGGTGGGGGCCGGTCTCACCGCCCTGCCGGCCTTCCATGCCGGCTTCGGCGTGCCGCTGAACTGGCAGCACAAGATTCCGTCGCACTATGCCTATCGCAATCCGGCGGGAAACGATCCGCAGGCGATCATCGCCGCCTCGGTCGCTGCACTCCGCAACAAGGTGGAAGAGCTCGGCCAGGATCGCGTGGCCGCCTTCTATGCCGAGCCTATCCAGGGATCGGGCGGCGTGCTGGTGCCGCCGCCGGGCTGGATGAAGGCGATGCGCGACCTGTGCCGCGAACTGGACATCCTGTTCGTCGCCGACGAGGTCATCACCGGCTTCGGCCGCACCGGTCCGTTGTTTGCCTGTTCCGAGGACGACATCGTCCCGGACCTGATGACCACCGCCAAGGGCCTGACCTCGGGCTATGCGCCGATGGGCGCGGTTTTCATGTCCGACCATGTCTATGACACGATCGCGGATGGTGCGGGCGAAACCGCCGTCGGCCACGGCTATACCTATTCCGCGCACCCGGTCAGTGCAGCTGTCGGCCTCGAGGTTCTGCGGCTCTACGAAGGCGGCCTGCTGGACAACGGCCGCAAGGCGGGAGCCCGGCTGATGTCTGGCCTCGAAAGCCTCGCCGATCATCCACTGGTCGGCGACGTGCGCGGCCGCGGCATGCTGGCGGCGGTCGAGCTGGTCGTCGACAAACAATGCAAGACCCCGCTGCCGCCGGCGGCCCATCCGTCGCGCCGGATATTCGACCGCGCCTGGGACAACGGGCTTATCATCCGGGCTTTCGGCAATGGCGTGCTGGGCTTTGCCCCTCCGCTCTGCTGCACGGAGGCCGAGATCGACGCCATCGTCGAGCGCACGCGGATGACTCTCGACCAGACGTTGGAAGACCCGGACGTCCGCGCCGCCATAGCGTAATCCCGAGAGGTACAAGCTACAGCGGGAAGAGGCTCTTGAGCGGCATGTAATTCTTGACGATCGGCGACTTCAGCACGACGAAGCTGAAGTATTTGTCGATGCCGATATCCATGTCGGTAAGCCGTTCCATGATCGCCTGATATTCAGCGATTCCCGCAGTGACGAATTTCAAGAGATAGTCGTAGCCGCCCGAAACGAGGTGGCATTCGACCACCGAATCCACCTTTTCAACGGCTGCGAGGAACCGCGCGAAGTCGATCTGGCGATGGTTCCTCAGCGTGACCTCGGTGAAGACGGTGAGCGTCTGTCCGAGTTTGGCAATGTCTATCTGGGCGGAATAGCGGACGATATAGCCTTCGGCCTGCAGCTTCTTCACCCGCATCAGGCAGGGGCTGGGCGAGAGATTGACCAGCTCCGCCAGTTCCACATTGGTGATGCGGCCGTTCTTCTGCAGTTCGTAGAGGATCTTGATGTCGATCCGGTCGAGTTTCATGCACGGTCCAAGGCAAAGGCTCGGCACAGCGCCGGCGATCTGATCGAAGCATATTATGCCGAAGCCAAGCAGGAGCAAGGACAAACGCCTGCCACCGCTTTTGGCAATTCCAGGAAACCTGCACCCAAGCGCGCGTTTGAACGGGTTTGCACCGCGCCCTCAGGTCTTCGTTCTATGCATTTCGTCGGCCTGCTGCGTGCTATTGCTCGATATGCGCTAGCAGAATCCCCCGTCGGCAGAGCCCTTGGCCGAAGGAAATGCTGCGGCCTGCCGATCTGTGGCAATCGTACTCCGGCACGGAGCGGTAGAGTGGTCGCAGCTGCCGGAGATTTCACATGCCTGCCCCGCTTCTGCATATCGAAACGACGCCCATCTTGCCGGCAACGGCCGATGCCGTGGTGATCGGCGGCGGTATCGTCGGCACCTTCGCTGCATATTATCTCGCCCGGCGCGGCATGCGGGTGGCCTTGCTGGAAAAGGGCCGGATCGGCGCCGAACAGTCCAGCCGTAACTGGGGCTGGTGCCGGCAGCAGAACCGCGACGCCCGGGAACTGCCGGTGGCCACGGCAAGCCTGGCGCTCTGGGATCGGCTCGCCGCCGAAATTGGCGAGGATGCGGGCTTCCGCCGCTGCGGGCTGCTCTATCTCAGCAACAACGAGGCCGAGATCGAAGGCTGGGCCCGCTGGCGCGACTTCGCACATGGCGCCGGCGTGACCACTTGTATGCTCAGCCCCGACGAGGCGAACGAGCACGGAAAAGCCACCGGCCAACGCTGGAAGGGCGGTGTCTTTTCGCCCTCGGACGGAACAGCCGACCCGTCCCGCGCAGCGCCCGTGGTGGCGCGCGGCATCCTGAAGGCCGGTGGCAGCGTCCACCAGATGTGCGCCGCGCGCGGCATCGAGACCGAAGCGGGCCGCGTCAGCGCCGTGGTCACCGAAGCGGGCACGATCCGTACCGGAACCGTGGTGCTGTCGGCGGGCGCGTGGGCTTCTTCATTCTGCCGCCAGCTCGGCATACGCTTTCCGCAGGCGTCCGTCCGTTCCTCCATACTCTCACTTGCGCCTGGACCGTCGGGACTGCCGGATGCACTGCACACCGCCGAGATCTCGGTGACCCGCCGCGGTGACGGCGGCCACACCCTGGCTATCAGCGGCCGCGGCAGCCTCGATCCGACGCCGCAGCAGCTGCGTTTTGCCCGTGAATTCGTACCGATGTTCGCCCGCCGCTGGCGCAGCCTTGCACCTGGCACCTTGCAGGCATGGCGGGCCGGGCACGAGACGCTGGCGCGCTGGCGGCTCGACGCGCCGACGCCGATGGAGCGCAACCGCATTCTCGACCCGAGCCCGAACCAGCGGCTGATCCAGGAAACTTACCGGCGCGCCTGCCAGTTGCTGCCGGCGCTGCAAGATGTGCCAGTCGCGGCCAGTTGGGCCGGCTATATCGACAGCACGCCGGACGGCGTTCCCGCCATCGGCGAGGTCGAGGGACTTCCTGGCTTCATCCTGGCGGCAGGCTTCAGCGGCCACGGCTTCGGCATAGGCCCTGGCGCGGGCCACCTGATCGCCGATCTCGTTACCGGCGCGCCCCCTTTGGTGGATCCCATACCCTATCGTCCGGAGCGGCTCGATGCATCCGCCTGGGGCAAGGTGGCGGAGTTCTAGGAGGCAGGCAGCAGGCTAAAGCGCGTCGCGTCGAAACGGATTAATGCGACGCGCTTTAAGCTTTTGTTTCTATGCATGTCGTTGTCTCAAAACCGGGGCCATTTCGAGCGACATGCATTATGCGCCGACGCCCATGGCGAGCAATTCCCGCTCCTCCAGATGGCAAAGGATATCGCTTCCCTTCGACAGATGGCGGATGGGCGGCGCCAGCACATCGCAAACACCGAGCTTTCTCACCGGGCAGCGCGGCACGAAGGGACAGCAGTCGGATCGCGCCAACAAGGCCGCCACACCCCCATCCGCCTCGGCAGCTTTTTTGGCGAGCCCGTCCAGCCAGCCTGTCCGCAGTTCGGGGATCGAGGACACGAGCAGGTCCGAATAGGGATGAAGCGGCATTGCGCGCATTGCCGATCGGCTGCCGGATTCCACCTTGCGCCCGGCATAAAGCACCATCACATCGTCGCAGATCGCCCGCACCGTCGACAGGTCATGGCTGATGAACAGATAGGACAGTTTCAATTCCTTGCGCAGCTCGGCCAGCAGATCGAGGATGGCGGCGGCCACGACCGTGTCGAGGGCCGATGTCACCTCGTCGCAGAGGATCAGCGCCGGCTCCGCCGCCAGGGCGCGGGCAAGGTTGACGCGCTGTTTCTGGCCGCCGGAAAGTTCGCCGGGATATCGGTCGGCGATATTGGCCGGCAGTTGCACCAGATCGAGCAGCCGGCGGACCCTGCGGGTCCGTTCCGCGCCTTTCACGTCATGATAGAAGGTCAGCGGCCGTCCCAGGATCTGTGCGACCGAGCGGGTTGGGTTGAGGGCCGTGTCGGCCATCTGGAAGACGATCTGGATATTGCGCAACTGATCCTTGGAGCGTTGCGCCACGGATCCGGCCAAGGTTTCGCCGCGGAACTTCACCGTTCCGCCGGCGGCGGGGAGCAGTCCGGCGATGACGCGAGCCAGCGTGCTCTTTCCGCAGCCGGACTCGCCGATGACACCGAGATTCGTGCCCGGCTGCAGGCTGAGCGCGACATCGTTGAGCACCGTCACATTGGGCAGGCCGTTCGGACCGGACCTGCCATAGCCCGCGACGAGCCCTTCGACCTCGAGCAGGGGCAGTTCCTGTTGCTTCTCGGCGGGCGGAGCGGCCTGGGCATGCACGGCGGGATTGGCCGCGGCGAGCAGGCTGCGGGTGTAGGGGCTTTGAGCGTCCGTCAGAATCTGCCCGGTCGGGGCGCTTTCCTGAATGGAGCCCTCGCGCAGCACGATGATGTGGTCGGCGATTTGCGCCACCACCGCCAGGTCATGGGAGACATAGACGCCGGTGGTGTTGCGCTCGCGGATCACCGACTTGAACGAACGCAGCACCTCGATCTGGGTGGTGACGTCGAGTGCCGTCGTCGGTTCGTCGAAGATCACCAGCTCCGGCTCCGAGATCAGCGCCATCGCCGCCGCCAGGCGCTGAAGCTGGCCGCCGGACACCTGATGCGGGTAACGCGATCCGACGCCTTCGGGATCCGGTAGCGCCAGCGCGCGGAACAGTTCCATCGCCTTCGCTTCCGCTTCGGCCCGCGGTGCCAGCCTGTGGATCATCGCGCTTTCCACGACCTGCGACATGATGGTCCTGGCCGGGTTGAAGGCGGCAGCCGCACTTTGCGCGATGTAGCTGACATTGCGGCCGCGGATCTTGGCTTTTTCTGCTTCCGACAGGGACAGGATCTCGCGGTCACCGATCCGGATCGAGCCGCCGGTGATGCGGCAGCCGCTGCGGGCGTAGCCCATCAGGGAAAGCGCAATCGTCGTCTTGCCGGAACCGGACTCACCGATCAGCGCGACGACCGTTCCGCGCGGGACCGTGAAGCTGATATCATGGACGATCGACGTCTCTCGGCCGCTGTCGCTACGGGCGATGACGCGCAGGTTCTTGACTTCGACGAGCTCGCTCATGGCAAACGATCCCGCAGCCGGCGCGGCAGATTGTCGATCGCCAGATTGACGCTGATCGTCAGCGAGGCAATGGCGAGCGACGGCATGATGACGGCAGGCGCGCCATAGGCCAGTCCGGAGACGTTCTCGCGCACCAGCGCGCCCCAGTCGGCGTTGGGCGGCTGCACCCCCAGACCGAGGAAGCTGAGGCCGCTGAGCAACAGCACGATGAAGACGAAGCGCAGGCCGAAATCGGCCAAAACAGGTCCGATCATGTTGGGCAGGATCTCCTCGCGAACGGTATAGAAGAAGCCTTCGCCGCGCGCCTTGGCGACCTGCACGAAGTCGAGTTCATTGATGTTGACGGCGAGCGCGCGCGCTATGCGGAAAGAGCCGGGAAAATAGAGAAAGGCGAGCGTCCCAACCAGCACCGGGAGCGAACTGCCGATCGCCGCGATGATGACGAGACCGAACATCAAATGCGGGATCGCAATCAGCGCATCTATGCCGCGGCTGACGATGGTGTCGAACCAGCCACCCAGCACCGCGCTGATCATGCCGAGCGCGACGCCGATGGTACAGGCGATGAGGGCGGCCGCGATCGAGACGCCGACCGTGTATCGCGCGCCGAGAATGATGCGGCTCATCATGTCGCGACCAAGGTAGTCGGTGCCGAGGAGATAGTCGCGGCTCGGCGAGGTGAACACGTCCATGCTGACGATCTTGCCGATCGGGTACGGCGCAAGCCAGGGGCCGACGAGTGCAATCACGACCCAGGGTATCGGTGTGCTTGGTCATTTGTATCGCAGACGCGGGTTGGCGAGGATCGCGCATATGTCGGCTACGGTGACGAGGGCGAGATAGCCGAAGCAGAAGATCATCGCGCAGGTTTGAATGAGAGGCATGTCGCGGGTGGCAACCCCGTCCACCATCAGCTTGGCGATGCCCGGGTAGTTGAAGATGGTCTCGACGATGATGACGCCGCCAAGCAGGTACGACAGGCTGAGCGCGACGGCATTGGCGATCGGGCCGATCGCATTGGGCAGCGCGTGCGTCAGCACCGCACGAACCCGGCCGGCGCCCTTGAGCGTCGCCATCTCGACGAACGGCTGGCCGAGCGTGTCGATCAAGGCGGCGCGGGTCATGCGGATCATCTGCGCCGAGACGACGAAGCTCAGGCTGATGACCGGCATTGCGAAGACACGCAGCAATTCGCCCAGCGAGTGGACGTCGTTGGCGAAGGAAAGTGCCGGAAACCAGTGCAAGCGCACGGCAAAGATCAGCACGGCAATGGTTGCAACCATGAATTCCGGCACCGAGACGACCGCGATCGTGGCAAAGCTGACGAGCCGATCATAGAGCGTGTTTCGCCACATCGCCGCGGTGATCCCCAAGGCAAGGGCGATCGGAACGGAGAAGGCAGCGGTGACGCCGGCAAGCAGCAGCGTATTGTGAAGGCGGCCGCCGATCAGCGTGACGATCGGAATGTCGTTGACCAGCGACGTGCCGGGATTACCCGTCATCATCCCGCCCAGCCAGATAATGTAGCGAAGCACGGCAGGCTGATCGAGATGCATGGCTTTGCGCAGGCCGGCGACCGCTTCAGGCGTAGCGGCCTGACCCAGGACGATCTGCGCCACGTCGCCCGGCAGCATATTGGTCGCCACGAAGACGACCACCGAAACGATCAGCAGCGTCAGCAGGGCCACGCCGAGGCGGGTCAGGATCATGCGCGTTATCATGCCGTGCAACTCCAGCGGAATGCGGGCGGAGCGCGGGTGGCGAGCCACCCGCGCCAGGTCGGCGGCGTCAGCCTTCGAGCCAGACGTTTTCCGAAAACGCAAAGCCCATCATACCACCGGTGGCCATCGGCTTCAGCCCCTTCAGCTTGGAGCTGTGAGCGTCGATGTTGCTGATGAAGACCGGGATCGCGACGCCGCTCTCCTCGTGCGCCATCTTCTGCAGTTCGCCGTACATCTCCTTGCGCTTGGCGTCGTCGCGTTCCTTGCGGGCCTCGACGAGGATCTTGTCGAAACGCTCGCTCTTCCAATGCGATTCATTCCAGGGGGCGTTCGATGTGTAGAGCAGCGAGAACAGGATATCGGCGGTCGGACGGGGATTGATGTTGCCGAAACAGATGGGCGCCTTCAGCCAGTAGTTCGACCAGTAGCCGTCCGCAGGGACCTTCTGGATATCGAGATCGAGGCCGATCTGGGCCGCGGACTGCTGCAGCAGCACCGCCATGTCGATGGACTGGTCGGCGGCCGTCGAAGCAACGACCGGGATCCTGGTGCCTGCCAGCGACGACTTGGCAAGCAGCGACTTGGCCTTGTCGGGGTCGTAGGCACGCTGCGGCAGGTCGGCATTGTAGAAGCGGTTCGTCGGCGGCACCGGCTGGTCGTTGGCGACCTCGGCGTAGCCGCGGTAGATCGCCGTCTTGATCTGCTCGCGGTCGAGCAGCAGCTTGATCGCCTCGACGAAATTCGGATCGCTGCCCGGCGCGGTGTCGAGCCGCATGTTCAAGTCGGTATAGTTGCCCGCCGTTGTCGTCAGGAGGTCGAAACTGCCGGCCTGCTTGATCAGCTGCGTCGAGCGCGGATTGATCGACCCGATCAGCGCGACGTCGCCGGACAGCAAGGCATTGACGCGGGCGTTCTCGTCGGGAATGGCGAAGAACTCGACCTGGTCCAGATAGGGTCCGGTGCCTTTCCAGTAGTTCTCGTTGCGCACGGCGACGGAATGCACGCCGGGCTGGAACTCCTTGCACTTGAAAGCGCCGGTGCCGTTGGCGGTGGTGAAGTCGGTCGTGCCCGCCTTGACGATCAGGAAGTGGAACGTGCCGAGGATGACGGGAAGATCAGCGTTCGGCCCGGTCAGGACGATGGTGACCTCGTTGTCTCCGCTCTTCTTGACCTCGCCGATCTGGTCGGCGAGCGACTTGGCCTTCGACCCTACGGCCGGATCCTTGTGCCGGCTGAGCGAATAGACGACGTCGTCCGGGCCGAAGGTCGAACCGTCATGGAAAGTCACGCCTTTGCGCAGCTTGACGGTCCAGGTGACGGAATCCTTGGTGTCGAAGCTCTCAGCCAGGTCCATTTGCGGCGACAACTTGTCATCGAGGCTGGTAAGCCCGTTGTAGAAGCTGGTGCAGCGCACATAATCGGTGGACAGTGATTGTTTGGCCGGATCGAGCGTGTCGGTCGTGCCGCTCGAGTAGCCGGCAGCACGGATGCTGCCGCCCTTCTTCGGCGTGTCGGCATAGGCCTTTGTGGCAGAGCCCAGCACCGAGCCGGCCAGTGCGGCTCCCATGCCGCCAGCCAGAAGCATGCCGAGGAGCTCGCGTCGCGTGGCGCCGTGGCGGATGGCGCTTTCGATCCGGGCGGTGTCGGCCGGGCGCAAAATCTTGTCAAAATCGGGTTTCATCGTGTCAGCCTTTCGTTGAGCCGGCCGGCCAGGCTTGGCACGCACCGGAGACCATTCTGGTTCATTTCAAGCGCCCGAAGGCACCTCAGGCGATGACATTCAGTGTGGCTGTCTTCCCATCATTCCCATTCCTTTTCCCCTGTTGGTTTCTTTGGTCTTGTTATGATCTTGGCGCCGCCGTTTGAGCGGACGCGGGTACCGCAGGCGTATTCAGGCGACGCGATCCAGGCGGTCCTCGTCGACCGCATCGGCCAGTTCGGCAAGTGTCGAGAAATGGTGGTCGGGCACCGTCAGCCTGGCAGGTTCGAGCGTGCCGCCAAACCCCTTCATGCCCTTGCGCCGCTCGATCCAGCAGACGGTATAGCCAAGCTCGCGAGCCACGCCGATATCGTGATACTGGCTCTGCGCCACATGCAGGATGTCCTTCAGGCCGAAACCCCAGGCGCTGATGCGGCCGCGGGCAAAGGCGAAGAATTGCGGATTGGGCTTTTCCAGGCCGACATCGTCTACCGTGACGGTGAGATCGAACGGATTGCCAAGTGTTTGCGAAAAATGCGCCAATGCCCAGTTCTGAGCGTTGGTCATGGTGACCAGCTTGAACCGCTTGTGCAAGCGGGCAAGCGCCTCGACCGAATCTGCGAAGGCCGGCCAGTCCTTCACGGATTGGCGCAGGCCTTGCGCCGCCTCATCCGTAGCCGGCAGGCCGAGCGCCCGAGCGATTTCGAGGTAGCAGCGGGCGAGATCGTCCGGAAACAGGCCGGCACCAGGCATGGCACGCGCCTTGCGGTAGGCGGTCAGAACCGTTTCGCCATCGACGGACAGTCCCGCCTTTTCGGCGACGCCCCGTACATAGCTGGCGATACCCGTTTCGAAATCGATCAAGGTTCCGACGACATCGAAGGTCAGCACTTTGAAGTCTTTTTTCACGTGCATGCGCCTTTTTCCGAGGGGCTGCTATTTTTCCGAGCTTATGGCATCCGGACGGTTGGAATGGCTGAACAGACGGGCTTTCACGGCAGAGAATTCTGAACTGGCCGCGAAGTCGCAATATTGCGCGGCGCTGGCTTGCTCCGTTGCCGTCCAGCGATCACCGCCGAAACGGCAACGATGTTCTCAGCCAATCTGTCGCCGTCGATCGAGCCAGGAGCGTTGTGGAAATCCGATGATCTTGACATTTTGTCTCCATTCTTGCTGAACGATCGAGCAATCGTCAGTACGATTTAAGCTTAAATTTCCGCGCACAATCGATAAGCGTCGTAAATCGATGAATATATATCCCGACTGGAGACCGCGTCACCAATACGATATAGATTGAACTTTCCACGCATCTGATGTTCTTCTACGAAATCATCCTGATTGCCATTGACAAGGAACGCAGCCGATACCCCATCGTTTGCAGACCTGGACCTCAGATCCTGGAAAATTTCTTCCGCCGGAATGGTCCCGTTTTCGATGACCACCTGCGAGGCGGCAAAGGTCGTTTCCGTGTCCGTCAACTCGTTGCGGAAGATTGCCGTCAAGCCGTTGCCCTGGCGGGCCACCTTGGTGAGCCTGACGTCCACCATCGTCCGAATGCCGAGTTCCGAGATGCGTTTGCGGAAGCTGGCCTTTTCGGGATAAGGCATCTCCACCGCCACGGCGTCATCGGGGGTCGCGAGACTGACCGACTTGCCCTGTCTGGCAAGATGAAGGGCACAGGACGGTGCCGCCTGGCGCCCGGTCCCGTCATAGATGAGGATATCGTCCTTGCTGGATACCGTACCGGTCAGCAGGTCCCAGACACTGTCGCAGAGCTCGGCCCCTTCCAGCCATTCCAGGTCGGGAACACCGCCGGTTGCCACCACAATGACATCCGGACCTTCAGCAAGCACAGTATCGGCGTCGGCATATGTATTCAGGCGAACATCGACACCGAGGCGTTCAAGCTCGTTTGCCCGCCAGTCGACGATACCGAGCAGATCCCTTCGCTCGGTCGCCGACGCCGCGACCAGGATCTGCCCGCCAAGTTTCGCGCCCGCCTCGAACAGGATGACAAGATGTCCCCGCTCGGCGGATACTCTGGCTGCCTCCAGGCCTGCTGGCCCACCACCCACGACAACGACCCTCTTGAGGCTGGCGGCGCGATCGATCGTGGAACTCAGCGTGGTCTCTCGACCGCTCACCGGATTGTGGATGCAGTTCACCTTCTTGTAGAGGCAGTAGGTGGCGCCAACGCATGGACGGATCCGCTCTTCTTCACCGCGCAGGATCTTGTTGACGATATCCGGGTCGGCGATGTGCGCCCGCGTCATGCCGATCAGGTCGACGATATTCTCCTGGATCGCATGGCGAGCGGTCGCCACGTCCCTGATGCCCGCCGCATGAAGCAGGGGAAGTCTCGTCTCTCTCCGGAAGTTTGCGACTTGCGACAGGAACGGGGCACTGCGCTGGAACATGCCCGGCATGTTGTGCTCGGCCAACACCAGATCCGTATCCATGCGCCCGTAGATGCAGTTGAAGAAATCTACGTGCCCTTCCGTCTCGAACAGGCGGGCAAGCTCGAGACAATCGTCGAAGTCCGAGCCTTCGTCGGTGCCCTCATCGATCGCGAAACGAATGCCGACAATCATGCCGTCGCCGACAGCCTTGCGGATCGCCTCGTGAACCATCAGGCCAAATCGCGCCCTGTTCCCGACAGAACCGCCATAAGCGTCGGTGCGCTTGTTCGTCCTCGGCGAGAGAAACTGACCGATCAGATGGCCACCCGTTACGGTCTCGACACCATCGAGGCCGCCTTCACGGCACCGGACAGCGGCAGAGGCGTAATCCCTGATGATGCGCCGGATATCCGCCTCGTCCATTTCCTTTGGAAAGTTCCGGTTGCGCGTCTCGCGGATCCGCGACGGGGCAACCGCGGGCAGCCAGTTCCCCGCATAGGCCGTTGCCCGCCTGCCCAGATGCGAGACCTGCGACATCACGGCCGCACCATGTTGATGGATGCGTCGCGCCAGGGACTGCAGATGCGGAATGATCTCGTCGCTGGACAGATTGAGCTGCCCGCCGCCCCAGCTCGAGTCCGCAGAGGTCATGGCCGAGCCGCCGATCATCGTCATGGCGAGACCGCCGCGCGCCTTCTCTTCGTGGTAGCGTTGATATCGCTCCAGCGGCATCCCGCCTTCATCCAGCATCGAGGCGTGGCTGGTGCTGATCACGCGGTTGCGGAACTCCAGCTTCTTGATCCGGAACGGGCTGAGAAGCGGGTCGGCGCTTGTCCCCGGGGTCTGGCCTTCCGTGAGGTGGTTCATTCGCGTCGCCCTGCATTCACGGCTTGCTCCGCCCGGGCCGGCAGTTACCGGGCCGTTCGAGCGCGGGCTGCGAGCCGCTCGAACACCGCCGCTTCAACCATAGTTGTACATTTCAGAACGGTTCAGAAGCTTGAAAAAGCACATGGCCATATACGCTGTGGTTATGCCCATGGTTCTCCAGTCACCTGTTGCGCGTCGCGGCGTTTCGCAAACAGCGCCAGATTCCCATACGCAGATCACCGGATCTGCGCTGTTGCGTTTCAATTTTCGGTTATATGATTTGCGTCAGGGCATATGAAAAACGTATGCCCCTCACCTCTAAAGACGCTCGCGCTGGTGTGCCAGCCCGAAGACGTTTGCAACGTGGGACAACAGGGATCCATGGTGGCATTTTCCAAGCTCATCCCCTCGGCGAGAGGCCTGTTTGTTTTCGAGGCCGCGGCACGAACCGGCAGCTTCACCATCACTGCCCGTGAGTTCAATGTTACCCAGCCTTCCATCAGCCGAACCATCGCCCAGTTCGAAGCCGAATTGGGGATGCGGCTGTTCGATCGCGGCCCGACAGGGCTTGCTCTCACCGATGACGGCCGGGTCCTCTACGCGGCCGTCCGTGAGGGGCTCAGCCAGGTTCGCGACACCATTTTGATGATCCAGGACCAGAAGAAAGCCAGCAAACCACTGGTGACCCTGTCACTCTCAAGCTCATTCGTCACCCATTGGCTGGTGTCGAGGTTGGGAGCTTTCAACGCCACGTTTCCGAACGTTGATCTGCGCTTTGATTTGATTGCGGGCGTCATGCGCGGCATGCCGGACAATGTCGACCTGGGGACACGGATCGTTGGCGATGACGATACTCAGTATCACCGGTGGGACTTTTCACCGGAAATCATCCTTCCGGTATGCAGTCCTTCCTACCTTCGCACCCATGGCAAGCTTGATCATGATGGCGACGGCGAAGGCCACGTCTTCTTGCATCTTACCGATCACCATTTGCAGCAATGGGCCGACATCTGGGGAAACGTGGCGAACCGCAAGACCGCCAGGGGGACATGGCTGGAGTTCTCCGACTACGCGGTCATCCTTCAGGCCGCTCTCAACGGCGAAGGCGTTGCGTTTGGCTGGCTCAGTGTCACCTCGACCGCACTGCTGAAGGGGATGTTGGTTCCGGCATCGGATCGCCTCATCAACACGGGGCGCCATCACCGCCTGATCGCTCCCCGTTCGAGGCCCCTTCGGCCTGTTGTGGCGGAAATCGCCGACTGGTTGAGATCGCAAATGATGGCAGACGTCCACGCGCTCCAACCCCTGCTTCAATCGGCAGCCACGCACAACTGACATCGCCCGCCGCCATGTCGCGGCGTCCCGCGCCGGCAGCGCTTGTCCCGGGATCATCCGCAGAAGTGGCGAAAGGTCTTCAGCCAGTTGCCGCCCATGATCGCTGCCGTCTGTTCGCGATCGTAGCCGCGGTCGAGAAGGCCCTGCGTCAGGTTCGGCAGTTTGGTGACCGTCTCGATGCCGACCGGATAGGATTGCCGGCCAAAGCTCGAAAGCGGGCCGAAGATGTCGGGGCGGCGGGTGCGCCAGGTGACGACGCTCGGAGGCGCGACGACCGACGCCTGCTCCTGGTATTTCTCGACATAGTCGACGCCGATGCCGACATGCTCGGGGCCGACCAGCCGGACCAGGTGATCGACGTGGTCGAGGAAATCTTCCAGCGTCGGGGTGCCGTCAGCCAGCGATTGCGGCAGACCGCAGACGCCGATCATGCCGCCCTTCTCGGCCATCGCCTTGACGGTGGCGTCTTCGGTGTTGCGCCCGTTCGACCGCAGCCCGTCGGCATTGGAATGCGTGCAGACCGGCGCCCGGGCCAACGCGGTGGTCTCGGCGCGCGTACGATGGCCACAATGCGACAGGTCGATCATCAACGGCAAGGAGTTGGCCAGCGCCACCAGTTCCTCGCCAAGATAGCTGAGACCGGCATCGCGCCGTTCACCGCATCCATCGCCAAAGATGTTGGCTGTCGTGTAGGCAAGGCCGAGCACGCGCAGCCCCATTCTGGTCAGCAATTCCAGCCGCCAAAGCTGGTCGTCCAGCATGGTCGCGCCCTGGGTGCCGAAAACCACGCCAAGCTTGCCGGCCTGCTTCGCCGCCAGCATGTCGTCGGCCGTCAGGCACAGTTTCAGGTAGGCGCTCTTCTCGATCATCGACAGATAGCGCTCCGCATTGCGCATCACGACATCCCAATTCTCCTCCAGGGCGAAGGTGACATTGGTTGCATTGACGCCGCCGGCCAGCGTTCGTTCGGCATATTTGTCCTCGAGCACATAGGCGATGGACAGCGCGTCGAAGACGAATATTTCATCGTGGAAGCGCCGCGTCTCTTCGCTGGCTTGCCCGGTGGCCGGGCGGACGGCCGATACAACTGACATCTCTATTTTCTCCTTGATCAATTCAGGCTGAAACCGAGCGGGCGGCCTCGACCGCAAACCGCTTGATGTGGAATGGCTCGATCGGCGTCGTGGTGGAGCCCCGGTCGATCAGCTCGGCCATCACGTCGCCGACCCCGGGGCCGAGCTGGAAACCATGGCCGCAAAAGCCGAAGGCGTAATAGAGCCCGGATACCCGAGCGCTGGGCCCCATGATGGGAATATCGTCAGGCAGGTAGCTCTCGATGCCGCTCCAGGTGCGTATGACCCGCATGTTGGCGAGCGCCGGCACCAGGCGACGGACCTGCCGAAGCTGGTTGCCGAGATGACCCGGCACCGCATAGGCGCGTCTTATGTCGGCAAAAGCCGGACCGCGCGTGCCGCCACCGAAGACGATATTGCCGCGCTCGACCTGGCGCAGATAGACGACCTCTTGCGGAATTGCAGTCGATACGCCGATCACCGGTTTGAGGCGATACGGCAGCGGCTCCGTCACCGCCATTTGCGGTCCGTGCACGGCGATGGGAACCGGCTCTTCGAACTGCCGGGACAGGGCCCCACCCCAGGCTCCGGCGGTAACCAGTGCAATTGGTGCGCTGAACACCCTGCCGTCCGCCGCAGTCGCCTGGAAATCGTCCCCCGACTTGGCGATCGAGACGATCTCGGTGTTCTCGAACACGGCAACGCCGGCCCGAGCGGCAGCGCGCCCGAAGGCGGGTGCCGCAAGTCGTGGATTCGCATGGCCGTCGTTCGGCGAATAGGAGCCTGCGATCGCCTCCGGTCCGAAAAAGCCGAAGCGCGCCTTGAGGGAATTGGCGTTCAACAGCTCCAGGTCGAGGCCGTAGTCGCGGGCCTTTTGCGCATAGGCTTCGATCACGCCGATCTGCCCGGGATCGTAACAGACGCGGATATGGCCGGTCGCCAGGAACTCGGCATCTTCGCCAAGCAAATCCTTCAGCCTGCCCCAGATTTCGCGTGAACGATTGGCGAGCGGGAGTTGCGGCAGGAAGCGTCCCTGCCGCCGCACATTGCCAAAATTGACGCCGCTTGCCTGCTGGCCGACCAGCCCCTGTTCGAGCAGGATGACCGAACGCCCGCGCCGGCGCAGGAAGAACGCCGCGGCCGTTCCCATCAGGCCGCCGCCAATGACAATCACATCGGCCTGCAACGGCTTCATGCTGCTTGCTCCGTGTCGCTCTCGGCACCGATGACAAGGGGCTTGACCGGCGCCTGGGCGCGGATGCGGCCCACCGCTTCAACCGGAATACCGGCACAAGCGGCGATCACTTCGGCCGCGGCATGCCCGCAATAGCGGCCCTGGCATCGGCCCATGCCGACACGGCTGAAGGCCTTCGCGCGATTGACCTCGACGGCGCCATTGCCGGAGACGGCGGCACGCAGTTCACCCGCGCTGATGTTCTCGCAGCGGCACACCACCGTATCGTCGCTGAGCATTGCGGCAGCGCTTGCCGGCCATGGAAAAGCGGCGGCGATGCCGCGCCGAAATCGCTCAAACAGGCGCATGCGGTGGCGAAGACGAGTGACCTGGCTGGTCTCCACCTGACGTCCGTGATCGGACAGAACGGCCAGTGCGGCCAGGTGCCCTGCAGCCTCGGCAGCGTCGGCGCCGAGCGTCAAGGCGCCATCGCCGGCCAGATAGACACCGGCAACGCTGCTGCGGCCGTCGGCGTCCTTTACCGGAAAGAACTGGCGTGTCTGCGCATCGAAACGGAACTCGCAGCGGGCGAGGTCCGCCAGTTGCGTCTCAGGGCGCAAATGATAGCCGAGCGCGACGGCGTCGCAGGCGATCGTCCGGGCTTGCCCTTTGCTGGTGCGGAAGCGGATCGTCTCGACGCCTATCTCAGGCCGGCCTTCGATCTCGACAGGTGTGATCCCGGTTTGGATCTCGATGCCGGCGCGGCGAAGCTTCAAGGTGAGGGCCAGCCCCTTCAGCAGGACATCCGGGCGGGCGATCAGCCTGGACAGTGCCTTGACCCGCAGGTGGAAAGGCGAGGTATCGAGCACCGCGGCCACCACGGCGCCCGCTTTCGAATATTGCGCCGCCACGAGATTGAGCAGCGGTCCGCTTCCCATGAACACGACGCGCTTGCCGATCGCGGTGGCCTGCGATTTCAACGCAATTTGCGCAGCACCCAGGCTGTAGACACCGGCCCGGTTCCAGCCCCGCACCGGCATCAGGCGGTCGGTTGCTCCCGAGGCGACGATCAGCGCATCGAAATCGACCTCGCTGGTTCGGGACCCCTGAAGGAGATGCAGCTGCTTTTCCCATATTCCCCAGGCTAGGGTCTCAGGCCGATAATCGATGCGATCATGCAAGGCATCGAAACTGCGATGCAGATCCTCGGCACGGCCGGCTTCCGACCCATAAAGTGCGGCGTAGGGGCGGCGAAAACCTTCCGGCTGGCGGCGGTAGATCTGGCCACCGTCACGGCTGCCCTCGTCGATCACGATCGGGCGAAGCCCGGCCGCAACCAGCGTCTCGGCGGCACGCACACCCGCCGGACCGGCGCCGACAATCACTATGCGAGGGTCGGCCATGCCTGCTCCGGAGCTTTGGTGGCAATGCGCATGCCCGCGGCAAGCGGCGTGGTGCAGGCGCGCAAGCGCTCGCCTGTGTCGGTCCATACCCAGCAATCCTGGCAGGCACCCATCAGACAGAAGCCGGCACGATCGCCGTCGCCGAATTCGGAGCTCCTGAGGTGACGGATCTGCATGAGCATCGCCACCAGCAGCGTATCGCCCTTGCAGCCTTCTGCCGGCTGGCCGTCGATCGAGAAGACGAGCCTCGGCCTGCCTTCCTCGCCAAGGCGTTGGAAACGGCCGCTTTCGTTTGAGGTCACGGGCGATCCTCCTTTGGATCTGTCTGCCACCCCACGATCTTTTCAGTCCGCCGCGCCCGCCGCCAATACTATGTGTTTTGTCATCCAGAACTTTTGGTTATGATGAGTCATGAACGCCAGGCATCTCGAAGTCTTCCGAGCCATCATGCGCCACAACTCGCTCACCGCGGCGGCCGCGGCCTTGAATGTTTCCCAACCCGCCGTAAGCAAGGTGTTGCGCCATTTCGAAACTCTGATCGGCTACAAGCTGTTCGAACGCATAGGCGGCCGCCTGGTGGCCACGCCGGAGGCGCATCTGCTGTTTCGCGACGCCGACCGGATTTTCCGCGAGATCGAAACGCTGAAGATCTATTCGGATCGAATCCGCGACAAGCAGTTGAGCCTGCTTCGCGTCGCCGCCAGCGCCCCGCCCACCTTCGCGCTGCTGCCGGCCGCCACCCGACGCTTCCGGCGGCGCAATCCCGGGGCTCGCCTGGTCCTTCAGACGCTTCCCGCGGAAGAGATTGCCGAGCGCATCCTGATCGGCGACATCGATCTTGGCCTGACCATGACCACCCTGCGCGAGCCGCAGATCCGCAGCGAGGTTGTTGGCGCGGCCGATATCGTCGCCCTGGTGCTGCCGGAATCGCCGCTCGCGACCCTTAAAGCCGTGACACCGGCCGATCTGTCGGACCAGACCTTGATCAGCTACGGCATGAACACACCTGCCGGCCAGATGCTTGCACGCGTGTTTCAGGAGCAGGGATGCGTCTGCGACCCGCAGATTGAAATAAGCCTGTCGATCGCAGCTGCACCTCTGGTATCGGCTGGGCTCGGGGTCGCGCTGGTGGACGGGCTGGTTCCCTGGGCAAAACTCGGCAATCTGAAGGTGCTGCCGTTCCAGCCCCGCTCGGCGCTCGACATCGTACTGGTGACAAGCACCACACTGCCGCAATCGCGCTTTGGGCGCGAATTTGCCCGCGACATCCAAGCCGCGATCCACGATCTGGGCCGCGGCAATCCGACACACGCCTAGTCGGCGAACCGCGCCGCTGCAGCGTCCTGACTTGAACAACCTGCCACGCGTCGATGGCAATGCATGTCCTGTTCGGTGACTGACGGCAATAACGCTTGGAAGGGTGTCATTGTCCGCACCGGCGACATTACCCTCGAGCGTAGGGAAATCGCGGGTTGACATTCCTTTTAGTTTTTGGATACTTTTTGGCATCTGAGTTAGTTTCCAAGCCCTGAATTCTGCCCCTGAAAGCCGCACAGGCCCGGACTGGATCCAGCCAGCTTAGATGACGCTCATCGGGAGGATTTTTGGCTTTTTCGCACGGACCGCGCAAAGCGAGCGTCGTCCTGGCGCCGTGACGGATGGTTGCGTCGGACGCCGCCGCAGGAGGGCGGACGAGGCATTGTTCTCCACTGAACTTGCCGAGGCCCAGGGCGGTTTGCCGGAAGCCAAGTGACACGAAAGACAAATGGAGGAACCGACATGGCAACGACGAATGACGTACCGAAGAGCCTTGAGAGCATCCTGACAGCGGCGGGAGGACCCGTAAACCTGCTCCGCGGCTCCAACCTCGGGCCCTACCGCTTCCCGGTCATTCCGCCCGAGTTCACGAACTGGCGCGACGAAGTGCGTGCGTGGAAGGATAGCTGCGCGCTGCTCGAGCAGTCCTACCACATGACTGAACTGCACCTGCGCGGGTCGCAGGTCATCCCCTTTCTTTCGGAGATCGCGGTCAACAAGTTCGACCCGTTCCCTGTCCTGCGCGCCAAACAGCTCGTGCTGGCAGGCCATGACGGATTCTACATTGCCGACGCCATCATCTTCCGGGAGGCCGACGATTTCTTCCGCATCGTCGGCGCTCCCTTCGCCAGCGATTGGGTGCTCTACAACGCGGAGAAGAGCAATTACGACGTAGAGGCGAAAAAGGATGACAACTTCTCGATCCGCTCCGGCACGCGCGAGGTGTTCCGCGTCCAGATCCAGGGGCCGAACGCCCTTGCGCTGATGCGCGAGGTGAGCGGCGGCGGCCTGCCAGAGATCAAGTTCTTCAACATCGGCGAGTTCAAGATCGCCGGCAAAGCTGTCCGCGCCCTGAGGCATGGCATGGCCGGCGAACCGGGCTTCGAGATATACGGAGCCTGGGACGACCAGCAGGCGGTGCGCGAAGCGCTGGAGAAGACCGGCGAGAAATATGGGCTGCGCAAGATCGGCGCCCTTGCCTACTCGACCACCCCGCAGGAATCCGGCTGGGTGCCGATGCCGCTGCCGGCCATCTACCACAGCGACGACATGAAGCCGTACCGCGAGTGGCTGAACGGCTACTTCCTGGAGGCGGTCGCCTCACTCGGCGGCAGTTTCGTGTCGGACGACATCACGGACTACTACGTCGATCCGATCGAACTCGGCTACAGGAACGTGATCGATTTTGGTCGCGATTTCATCGGCCGTGATGCCTTGCTCGAGAGGGCGAACCATCAGCGCCGCACGAAGGTGACGCTTGAGTGGGACGACCAGGATGCGGCCGCTGTGATGCAGGACTCCATCTTCCCGGCCAACGGCACCCCCGCCAAATTTCTCAACATGCCGATGCCCATGTACGCGACGTTCCAGGTCGATGCCGTCATGAAGAAGGACAGGGTTGCGGGCATCTCGACCTGGCCGTCTTTCACGGCGAACGCCAACCGCTTCATCTCGCTGGGGCTTGTCGACCTCGAGCATGCACAACCGGGAACCGAGGTGACGCTTGTGTGGGGCGAGCCGGAGTCGCGCCGCAACACGGTGGAGAAGCACCAGCTTCGCGAGATCCGGGCGAAGGTCGCGCCGGCACCCTACTTCGAAAAGGTCATCAAGACCGGCATGCACTGACCGGCTGACCGAAGTCGGCACGGGCGCGGATCGAGCCGCCGGCTGCTGGCCTGCCAGCCATGTCCAGGTTCCCTTGGTCCGCGGCCTCGATATCGAGGCTGCGGAAGCGATGTTGTGTCCAGAGCTCCCGCGAGCCCTGGACGGATGAGTGAGAGTATCTTCTGGCGCTTCGCTGAAAGAACAGCCCGGGCGTTGTCGCCCCCAGCCCCTGCCCCGCCGTCGCCATGAACAGTCGATCACATATGACCGCCGGTGATCAGGTGGCGCCCTCCAGATAGCGCCTGTCGAAGACGCCTTCAGCCGCGTCGCGCTTCGACTTGTCAAGCAGGTTCGCCCTGACCATCAAGTCGATCGTCGTCTTCAGCGCCTTGTCTGGCACGGCAAGGCCTTGCGGCCACATGCCCATGCCACGCATGTATTCCAACCCCCGTCGCGCCAGGGATTCACTATCGGGCGTGGTGATGCGCTGGAAGATCGGCAGGGTGGTGCCATGGTTGGCCGCATCATTGGTGACCGTATGCGCCTCGATCAGCGCCTTGAGGAAGCTGGTCACCACATCGCGGTTCGCGCCGAGCCAGGAAGCCTTTCCGATGATGGCGGTGAAAACGATCTCGGGGATAGCGGCGCAGACCTCGCCCAGCAGGTTGTAGCCCATGTCCTGCGCGAGGAAATTCCACGGCGCAGGCTGCGGAGCGCAGTCGATTTCGCCTGCCTGCAGCGCCTCCCACCTCTTGGTGTGAATGCCGGCCAAGGCAAACTCGTAGTCGCCGGGATAGTGCAGCCCTTCCGCGGCCAGCATGATCTGCGTGTAGATCGCGGTGCCCTCCGTCAGCGAGGACGTGCCGACCTTCTTGCCCCTCAATTCGGAAAGCGACCCAATGTCTGGGCGCGCGACAATGGACATCGGCAGGCGCACCGCGTTCGCCGCCACGATACGCAGCTCTCCTCCCCTGACGAAGTCGGCGACGGCGCCTTCCGGCGGTGTGATCGCCAGGTCCGCTTCGCCCTCGAGAACGGCTGCGGTAGCCTTTTCGACGCTGCCCATCCGCTTGTAGACGATCCGGACGCCGTGCTTGTCGAACAGGCCCTGTTCGTCGGCAACGAAGACAGGAAGCCAGTTGAACCCCTGCGCGCCGCCCGCGAGCCGAAGATCCGTGAGGCCGACAGGCTCCAAATCGGTCATAAGGATATCCTCCCTTGAAACGTCCGGTGCAGGCACCGGCTTGCTCATCTGCTTGGCGAGATGTGGTTTGGTGCTGCGACCTTGGCCCCATCCACATTGACAGGCATATCAGCTTGAGATACGCATTGGTATCTAAAGAACAGCCGGTATGTCAACACATCGATCGGTGAATCGGCTGATGCAACATCAAGCCGGGAGGGAGGACGTATGCCCATTGCCAGGAGTATCGCCGGCATCCGCGGCCGGCAGTTCGAAGCACTGACGGACTGCTGATATGATCGGCATGGCGCGATCGCCACAAGAAGCGCTGATCCTAGGCATGGTTGCGGCGGGTTTGCTAGCGCTTGTCGCTGCTGGACTGCTGCGCTGGTTCCGCGCCGGGCGGGTCTGGACGGACCTCCTGGTGCCGGCCGCTTTCCTGGTCGTCTATTGGCTCGCCTACAACAAGGTGCCGGCCTTTCCGCCAGCAGGCGCGGTCAACAAGATCTTCTACGTGGCTTTGATCGGAACGGCGCTTGGTGTCCTGGCCGAGGCCGCCGGCCGAGGCGGGCTCGGTCGCGCATTCGTCCTTGCCCAGCCGGTCGCGTCCGCAGCGTATATCGGAACGGCTCGGCTGCCCGATGCGCTCCTGGACGTGGCGGTGGCCGCGCTATGGGGCCTGCTGGTGATGTATGGCCTTTCCCGTGGGGCGGGCAACGCCGAGGACGAATCCGGCACAAGACGCTCCGCCCTGCTCGGCACGGCATGCGTCGGATTCGCACCGATCGCGTTGCTGGGAGCATCGTCCACCAGCTTCCAGCTCAGCCTATTTTTTGCAGCCGCCATCGCGGCCATTGTCGCCGCCAACATCTCAAATCCGAATTTCGGATTTCGCTCCGTATCCCTCCTTGGAGGAGCAGGAGGAATGATTGCGGTCGCGCAAACCGTCACGCTCATCACACGCAAGACCGACATGCTGGCGCTGGCCGTGCTCACTTTGGTCTTTGTCACGCCTTTCGTCGTCGATCCGGTTCTGCGCCGGGTCCGCGCCACGAACAAAGTCGTCCGAATCGCCGCATTTGTCGGGATGTGCCTGCTGCCTGTCGGCGCATCCCTGGCGACTGTGATCGCACGGTATGGCTCAAGCTTCCCGGTATGACCCGGGAGGGACTGTCGGAACCATCAAAAGGGAGGAAATAACCATGTCGAAGTTACTGCGCACCACCTTGCTTGCCGCCAGCATCGCCTGGCTGCCGCTGACCGCCGAAAGGGCAGCGGCCGGGACATTCGATATCGATCCCGTGCATTCAGGCATCGCTTTCTTCATCGACCATCTCGGCTTCTCGCAGGTGATCGGAATCGCGACGGAATTCTCGGGCTCGTTCCAGTTCGACGCGACGAAGGCGACGGAAAGCAGCCTGGAGGTTGCGGTGAAAGTTGCCGGCATCTCGACCAACAACAGCCAGCGGGACAGCGACATCCAGGGCGCGGACTGGTTCAATGCAACGGAGTTCCCGCAGATCACCTTTGTCGGACACGAATTCAAGGCGGCCGACACCAAGTCCGGCACGATCACCGGCGATCTGACGATCGCCGGCGTCACGAAACCCGTCACGCTGGACGTCACCTTCAACAAGGAAGGCCAAAACCCGTGGGACAAGAGCCATGTCGTCGGCTTCAGCGCCCGCACTTCGATCAAACGCAGCGACTTCGGCATGAAGGCCGCGCTTGGAATGATCGGCGACGAGGTGAGCCTCGTTGTTCAAGTTGAAGGGCGTGCCCGTTCGTAAACCAGCGATACTTTCCCCGCAGGCAGCAGGCCTGCGGGGAACCTCGATTCCGCGCAATGGCGGAAAGCGCAGCGCAGCGGTGCGGTCCGCCTCCTTCCAGCCAATTGAGAAATTCTCGGGCGTATCGCGCGCCCCGTGAAACTTTCCGTGGCCTATTCCGCCGCCACGGGATCCGCCCGCCTGAAAGCATCGCCACCTTGCGCAAAAAGGTGGCTTGCATGAGCGATGACATTCTCGGTCGTCTCGCGGATATGCCGCTCGATCAGATCCTGGGCCGTGGCCGTGTCACGGGCGATGACCCGATCCATGATCATCTTGTGCTCGACGTCCTTGGCGCGCCATTGCGGGCGAAACTGCGAGGACATCCTGCGGTAGCGGTGGGCGCGCTCGAAGAGCTTCTGCCGGATTTCGAGCAGGTTCGGCGAGCCGCATGCAACGACCAGGGAAAGGTGGAAGGCACTGTGCAACGCAGCCCAGTCGTCGGAGAGATAGTAGCTCGCGCCGAGCCGACTTTGCAGGCGATCCATCCGATGAAAGTTGGCCATGATGTCCGCCTCCCAGCGATCGTCACCACGACCGATCGCCAGCCCGATGCACTGCCTTTCGATGAGCACGCGGACATCCGTCAGATCGTTGAGATCAAACAGCGAGACCGGCGCGACCAGGAAACCGCGCTGCCCCTCCGCGACAACCAGGCCTTCGGCCACCAGCCGCGAGAGGGCCTCGCGCAAGGTGGAGAAGCTTACTTCATACAGCTCCTTCAGCGTTTCGAAGCGCAGCTTGGTTCCCGGCTTCAAGGCGCAGCTGATGATGTCGCTCCGCATGCGCGCCAACACATCCCCGGCGCGTGTCTCTCCGGCAGGCCTGAGGGTGTTGCCCATGCATACGACTCCGCATTGAATTAGCGCGGAGATTACTGTGGATTTTCGAAATAATCAAACCGCTCGCCCTGAGTGGGCGGGCACTCGCCATCCGACGGGTGAAAAACAGGGCGTATGGTCTTAGCCGTCGGGCAGCAGCCTCTCGGCATGCCAGCGCAGATGGTCGTCCATGAAGGTCGAAATGAAGAAGTAGGAATGATCGTAGCCCTCCTGCATGCGCAGGGCGAGCTTGGTGCCCGCCCGGTCGCACGCCTCCTGGAACAGCCATGGCCGCAGACCGTCCTGCAGAAATCCATCGGCCGTGCCCTGGTCGACCAGGAATTCCGGGAAGCGCGCACCGTCCTCTACGAGCGCGCAGGCGTCATGCCCGCGCCATGCCACTTCGTCGGCGCCGAGATACTTTTCGAACGCCGGCCGCGACCAGCCGGCAGTGGTCGGCTGCACGATCGGCGCGAACGCCGAGCAGCTTCGGAAGCGGGCGGGATTCCTGAGCGCAATCGTCAGCGCGCCATGCCCGCCCATCGAATGGCCGAAGATCGCCTGGCGCGTCATGTCGGCGGGAAATTCCCGTGCGATCAGCGCCGGCAATTCCTCGGTGACATAAGAATACATGCGATAGTTCCCGGCGTAGGGCTTCTGCGTCGCATCGACATAGAAGCCTGCGCCGCAGCCGAACTGCCAGTTGTCTTTTTCATCCGGAACGTCGGCCCCGCGCGGGCTGGTATCGGGGCAAACGACGATCAGGCCAAGTTCAGCGGCCATACGCCTGTAATCGCCCTTGTCCATCACGTTGGCATGGGTGCAGGTCAATCCTGACAGGTACCAGACGACCGGCAGCGGACCTTGCGCCGCCTGTGGCGGCACGAAAACAGCAAACGTCATTTCGCAGGCGCAGGCATCCGAAGCGTGGGAATAGACACCTTGGACACCGCCGTGTGATTTGGCGGCGGAAATCAGTTTCATCTGTTCTGGCATGTGTTCCTTCTTCGCCAAACGCCAATCATGCCGATGTATCTACCGCAGCGGTTGTGATCGCAGCAAGCATGCCCGCGCGGCTTCCGCCGATCCTGGAGAAGCACCGCATTTTGGAGCACAGAGCTTTCAGCGCGGCGTGTGGCTCATACCGATCAGTAGACGACGACGCTGCGAATGCTCTCACCGGCATGCATGAGGTCAAACCCCTTGTTGATGTCCTCGAGCTTCAGCGTGTGGGTGATCATCGGGTCGATCTGGATCTTGCCGTCCATGTACCAGTCGACGATCTTCGGCACGTCTGTGCGGCCGCGTGCGCCGCCAAAGGCGGTGCCCATCCAGGTGCGCCCGGTGACCAGCTGGAACGGCCGCGTCGAGATCTCCTGGCCGGCGCCGGCGACGCCGATGACGACCGACTTGCCCCAGCCGCGATGCGAGGCTTCCAGCGCCTGCCGCATCACCTTGGTGCTACCGGTGCAGTCGAAGGTGTAGTCGGCGCCGCCGATCTGGTCGGCGCCGCGCTTGGTCATGTTGACGAGGTGGGGCACGACATCGCCGTCGATCTCCTTCGGATTGACGAAATGCGTCATGCCGAACTTCTCGCCCCAGGCCTTCTTGTCGTTGTTCAAGTCGACGCCGATGATCATGTCGGCGCCGGCAAGCTTCAGGCCCTGGATGACATTGAGGCCGATGCCGCCGAGGCCGAACACGACGGCGGTCGCGCCTTGCTCGACCTTGGCCGTGTTGATGACCGCACCGATGCCGGTGGTGACGCCGCAGCCGATGTAGCAGATCTTGTCGAAGGGGGCGTCGGGATTGACCTTGGCCAGCGCGATCTCGGGCAGCACGGTGAAGTTGGAGAAGGTCGAACAGCCCATATAGTGAAAGATCTTGTCCTTGCCGATCGAGAAGCGCGACGAACCATCGGGCATCAGGCCCTGGCCCTGCGTGGCGCGGATCGCCGTGCACAGATTGGTCTTCCTCGACAGGCAGGACGGGCACTGCCGGCATTCCGGCGTATAGAGCGGGATGACGTGGTCGCCCTTCTTGACGCTAGTGACGCCCTTGCCGACATCGACGACAACGCCGGCGCCCTCATGGCCGAGGATGGCCGGAAACAGGCCCTCTGGATCGGCGCCCGACAGCGTGAACTCGTCGGTGTGGCAGATGCCGGTCGCCTTGATCTCGACCAGCACCTCGCCGTCGCGCGGACCGTCGAGGTCGACCTCCATGATCTCCAGCGGCTTTCCGGCGGCGACAGCGACTGCGGCGCGGGTTTTCATGCGTGTTCTCCAATTTCAATCGACACCGGCCTGCGACGTCAGGCCGGTTCTACGGTGGTGGCCGCTAGACGGTCGGCTTCGCGAGCTTCACCTTGTGCCAGGCGATGATGTCCATCAGCTCCGGCGAGAATGCGTCATAGGCGGGAATCCCGTCCTGGGCCAGCGCGCCGCGCACGCTGGCCATGCTGGTCGCCGGCATCCCTGTCTCGACGAGCGAAGACACAAAGGCCGCGAACTCGATCTTCGGCTGGTGCCCATCCGTTGCCAGTTCGGGATGCACGAATTCGAGGCCGTAGAAATGGTGATCCGGATCGGAGACCTTGCCGACCATATGCGTCCCGCAGGATCTGCAACGGTGGCGTTCGATCTTCTGCGTGGCGTCCACGGCCTCGAGTTTGTCACCCTGCGCCGTGACGGAGATGCTGCCGGCCGGGACAACGGCAATCTGCGCGAAGGCGGCACCGGCAGGCTTCCAGCATTTCGAACAGCCGCACAGATGATTGTGCGCCACGGCCTGATCCACCGCGATCTCCACCGGCTCGCTGGCACATTTGCAGCGCGCGGTGAATGCGCCGACCGGCGCAGCCGATATATCCCGCCCGACCGCCGGGTGCAGCGCGGTCGTCTGGTCGCGCCGCGCCTCCGCCTGCGCCTTCAGCGCGCGGTTCAAATCGTGATAGGCCGTTCGCAAATTGGTATCGATGCTGGGCCAGCGCTCATCGGCCATCGGGCCATCGAAGATCTCGTTGTGGCGCACCCGCGTGCCGCCATTCCCGGTCGGCTCCAGGACGAAAATGTGTTCCGCGCTGAACACGCCGCCGGGCGCCTGGCTCAGCCAGCGAAGTTCCCGCGCGCCCACGATGCGGGTGATGGTCGGTGTGACCTCGCGCTCGGGAACATTGGGCTGGCGCAGCGTTCCGACGACGCGCTGACCGACGGTCGTGCGTCCGCGTAGCGCCGGCAAAGCCGGATTCCATTCGGGGTAACGCTCGAGGTCGTCCAGCACGGCCCACACGGTCTGCGGCGGTGCGTCGATGACGATCTCGGTTTCAAGCAAGCGCATGGTGCATCCTCTTTCCTGGGCCGGATTTGTGCTTGGCGTGCGGCGGCGAGCTAGTGCGCGGCCATCGTGGTGGAGGCGCCGAGATAGGCGCTCATGACCTTTGCGTCGTTGAGCAGGTTCGACGCCGTGTCCTCCCCGACGATCCTTCCGGTCTCGATCAGGTAGCCGCGATCGGCGGTCTTGAGGCTCAGCCGCGCGTTCTGTTCGACAAGCAGGACGCCGAAGCCTTCGCCGGCAATGGTGGCCAGTGACTTGAACAGCTCCTTGGACAGCAGCGGCGACAGCCCGAGGGAGGGCTCGTCCAGCATCAGGATGTCCGGCTTGGACATCAATGCCCTGCCGATCGCGACCATCTGCTGTTCGCCGCCGGACATGGTTTGCGTCAGTTGGCGAGGGCGTTCGGCAAGCCGGGGAAACAGGCCGTAAACGAAGTCGAGCGTCCTGCGCGCATCGGCCTTCGCACGCCTGGCATGGCTTCCAAGCCGCAAATTCTCCGCCACGGTGAGTTCGCCAAAGATGCCGCGGCCCTCCGGAACGAGCGCGATCCCCTCCTCCACCATCAGATGGGCATCGAGTTTCGTGACATCCTTGCCGTTCATGACAATCCTGGTGCCGGGCTCCGTCCCGACAAGCCCTGCGACGGCGCCGAGGAAGCTGGACTTTCCAGCGCCGTTGGCGCCGAGGATGACGCAGATCTCGCCCTTGGAAACACGTGCGGAAACACCGTCGAGCGCGACGTGCCGTCCGTAGCGGACGCCGAGATTGGAAACCTCAAGCATCGTCGTCTCCCAGATAGGCGCGGACGACCTCCGGGTCGGCCAGGACATCGGCCGATCTGCCATCGGCGATCTTGATGCCGGAATTCATCACCACGCAGCGTGAACAAAGCGAACGGATGGCATCCATCACGTGCTCGACCATGATGATCGTCCGGCCCTGCGCGCTGATCTCGCGGATAAGCTCGATGCCGACCCCCAACTCGCTCGGGTTGAGGCCCGCGAGCCATTCGTCGAGCAGCAGGACATGAGGGTTTCCCGCAAGGGCACGAGCGAGCTCGATCCGCTTTTGGTCGATGTAGGTCATCGCCGCGACGGGAACCTCCTCGCGACCTTTCAACCCAACCCGCTCCAGCAGATCGCGGGCGAGCGCCAGCGCCTCGTCGCCCCAGAGCCTGTTGTGCCCGAAGACGGCGCCGGCGACGACATTCTCCAGCGCGCTCATCGATGGCAGGACACGCACCAGCTGGAAAGTCCGGGCGACTCCGATGCGGGCGATCTTGTGAGCCGCCAGCCCGGCGATCGGCTTGCCGGACAGCAGTATGGCGCCCGACGTCAGCGACAGCGCCCCCGATATCAGGTTGAGCATCGTGGTCTTGCCCGAGCCGTTCGGGCCGATCAGCCCGAGCAACTCGCCCTTGCCGACCTCGAAGCTCACGTCGTTGACGGCGACAAGCCCGCCGAAGGCCTTGCGCGCCCGATCTATTGTCAACAGCGGAACGCTCATCTGCCCTCCTCGGCCGTCGTTGCCAGCGAGCTTTTGTCGATCGAGCGGCGACGGCGGAACAGGGTTTCCAACTGGCCCGTGACGCCGTCGGGAAGCACATAGACGATCGCCAGAAATGCAAGTCCCATGATCACCGCCGTCTGGTTTGGGAAGTGGCCAGAGATAAAGTCCATCACCACGGTGAAAGGAACGACGCCGACCAGGGGGCCCCAAAGGCGGCGGGTGCCGCCGAGCAGCGCCATGATGACCACGAGGAAGGACGTCATTGGGTTGAACGCTGCGTCCGGCGTTATGTAGCCGTAGCGAGGCGCCATGATCGCGCCGGCTACGGCAATGAAGGCCCCCGAGACCGCGAACAGGATGACCCTGGTGCGAGCGGTGTCGACGCCGACATGGCGCGCCACGGCTTCGTCATTGCCGATGATGCGCAAGGCGAGACCCAGCCTCGACCTGTTGATGAACCATCCGGTGACGAACACGACCACCGTCAGCGCGAGCAGCATCCAGTAGAGATGCGTCTCGGTGAAATCGGTAAAGACGTAGAGCCCGATCGTGCCGCCGAAATTGGTCTGCACCCAAGTGACGATCTGGCCGAGGAGTTCGGCAAGGCCGAGGGTGAAGATCACGAAATAGACCCCCGAGAGCCTGAGAGTCGCCAATCCGACCAATGTGGCCAGCAAGGCGCCGGCGACGACCGCGATGAGGATAAGCGCAGGGAAAGGCAGGACGTCGATGAAGATCGCGACCGAGTAGGTTCCGACTCCGAAGAAGGCGGCGCTCGCCAGAGAGACAAGATGTGTCGGCCCGGAAAAGAGCGCCCAGGCCGTGCATATGGCGGCATAGAGCATGATGTTGACGCTGAGCGACAGCCAGAAGCCCTCGGTGACCAAGGGGAGGAAGGCCAGCACGGCCGCACCGGCAAGGCCGGCACCAAGAGTCAGGAGTTCGTTGCGCGGGATGTTCATCATGCCGGCCGCTTTCCGAAGATGCCCTGCGGCCGGAACAGCAGAACGACGATGAACAGGGCGTAGTTGGACGCCAGCGTCAGACCGGGATCCAGCAGGCTGGCGACCAGCGTCTCGGTCACGCCCAGGACGAGAGCGGCGAGAACCGCGCCGCGCACGTCGCCGACGCCGCCCATGATGACGATGATCAGCGCCTTCATGGTGAAGATCACGCCCATCGAGGTGTTGAACGTGTAGAAGGTCGACAGCAGCGTGCCGGCGCAGGCCGTGATCGATCCTCCGAGCGCAAAGCCGAACGCCGCGGTCTTGCGCACGTCGATCGCCACCAGCCTCGCCGCGCGCGGATCGACGGCGACGGCGCGAACCGCCGTGCCGCGGTCGGTGTGGTAGAGGAAAATGTAGAGACCCGTGGCGATCGCGGCGGCGGCGACAAAGGCCACGACGCGGTTCAGGCCGAACGAATTGCCCATGATCGTGAATGGCTGGGCGAGGAACTCGTAATTGAAGTAGGACCCGCCGAAGGCCAGCAGCATCAGCCCCTGGAACAGAAACAGCAGTCCGAAGGTCGCCAGGATGGAATCGACCTCGAGCATGCCGCGATTCTTGGCCCGCTTCACCAGAGGCTGCATCAGCCAGGCATAAATCAGCCAGTTGACGACGAAGGCGCCGGGGCCGATCACCAACAGGCCCAGCAGCGGATTGATCCCGAAGCCTGTATACAGCCAGAAGGTGACGAAGCACGCGGCAACGAGCGTCTCGCCATTGGCGAGGTTCATGATCCGCGCCACGCCATACTGGAGCGTGAGCCCGAGCGCGATGAGCGTATAGGTGCCCCCAAGGAGCAGGCCTGTCAGCAGGATGAGCATTGTACTCTCGCAGTCACGGGCCTGGCGTCACGAGGACGCCAGGCCGCCGGGAGGATCGGATCAGTTGCTGGGCCAGGCGGGCTTGAGCACCGGCTGCTGCGCGCCCTGGAGGTTCCCGGTCGCCCTGACGCCATGGACGACGCCATCGCTCCACTGGCCCACCGTCCAGTTGTTGTTGTTGATGTTGTTCTCGAAGTGGATATCGCCGATGACGGTCTTGAAGGTGCCCGACTGGATTTCCTTGTTGAGCGATTGCTTGTCCAGGCTTCCAACCCGCTCGACGGCCTGCTGCAGGATCTCCAGGCTGGCATAGGCCACCGGGCTCGCCCACCAGTCTGCCTCCTGGCCGGTCACCGCGAGATGCTCCTTGCGGTAGGCCTGGAAGACGGGGTCGCTCGCATTGACGCCGCCCATGATCAGGATGCCGTTGGCAGCGGCGCCAAAGCGCTTTCCGTATCCGTCGAGATTGCCGCCGACGCTGACGAAGAACGCCTTGACGTCGAATTTCTGCAGCTGCGCCTGCTCGGTGAGAGCAAAGCTGTCCGGCGGATAGGAATAGGCGATGAAGGCGTCGGGATTGGCCGCCTTGGCGCTGGCGATCACCGGAGCGACGTCCTGATTGCCGAGCGGATAGGAGGTCTCGTAGACGATATCGAAGCCGGCCTGCTTGAGCGCGGGCTTGCCGGTCTTGATCATTTCGAGGCCGAAAGCATCGGAAACGTTGACCACAGCGACCCGGTTGCCGATCTTGCCAGCGTCGCGCAGATCCTTGAGCGTGCCGACGATGCCGTCGGCGATGCCCTGCGCCGGGCCGAGCAGCCAGAAGGTGTTCGGCCAGCGCTTTACGAATTGATCGAGATCGTTGGCATTGCCGGTGGAGACGATCTGCGGGTAGCCATATTTCGCGATCAGCGGGGCGGTCGCGAGATTGAGGCCTGTCGAATATGGCGGGATGATCAGGTCGACCTGGTCCTGGGTGGCAAGACGCTGGATGTTCTTGACCGCCTCTTCCGGCGACGACTTGTCGTCATACTCGACGATCTCGATCGGCCGCATCTGATCGCCGACCTTGAGGCCACCGGCCTTGTTCACCTTCTCGGCCCACAGCTTGACGTTCGGCCAAAGCACACCTGACGCGCCGCCCGCAAGCGGCCCGGTCTTGGATGCGCTCACGCCGATTCTGACCGGGTCCTGCGCGAACGCGGCGCCGAACGTGCCGGCCGCCAGGGCCGCCGAAAGCATGAGTAAATTGAAACTGCGTCGCAACATCGAAATTCCTCCCAGTTCTGGTTGCGGTGGGCGCTGCACTCGCCTCGCAGATGCGAAGAACGAGTTGATCGACCTCCCCTAGCGGAAATTGCTTAGGTCATTTTCCTCCGATGATCCAGCAAATTTCGTAAACTTACATATTTTCGTTATTTTCTCCGAGTGACGATATTCCCCACCGGCCTGTGTGCGGCCGGTCCCGCACCGATCATTTAAGATACTTTATAGTATGCAGATACGCTTTAGAATGTCAACGCTAAGAACTCTGCCAGTGAGCCCTACTTCTTGCTTGTCCGCCCAAGGCGACACGGAGCGCCGCCGCCTCGTCTGGGCGCAGTCTCATTTCATGGCATTCGCCAAGGCCTCGAGTGCCAGCACCGGATCCGCCACCTGAGCGGGATCGGGGCTGGCCGACGCGGCAAGGAGGCGCTTGCCGATCAGATAGTCGCGTGGCGCATTCAGCCCATCGACGGCGACAAGCTGCCCTTCGCGGTAGTACCAGTGCGACCGTCCCGGTCCCGCCCCTTGCCTGACAACCACCGTATCGCCCGGCCTGGAGAGGCCGGCGATCTGCAGCTTGAGATCGAACTGATCCGACCAGAACCACGGCTTCGGTCTGTAGGGTTGGCGCGCGCCCATGATGTTGCGGGCGACCACGTCGGCGCTGTCGATCGCATTGCCGACGCTCTCCATCCGCAGCCCGCCTTCGGGCAAGGAGAAATTGGCGCAATCGCCGGCGGCCCAGATGAACGGGTCGTCGGTGCGCCCGTATGCGTCGGCGGTGATGCCGTTGTCGATGGCGAGGCCCGCCTCTGCCGCCAGCGCCGTTTCCGGCATGCCACCGATCCCCGCCACGACGACGTCGGCCGTGACGATCGTGCCGTCGCCGAGCCTGGCGCCAGCAACCCGGTCCGCGCCAAGCAACTCACTCACCGCCTTGCCGAGATGAAACGTCACGCCCCTTGAGCGGTGGAGCGCCTCGACCGCTGTCGCGGTTTGCGACGACGCTACCCGCGCGAGCGGGCGATCGGCGGCTTCCACCACATCCACGGCCATGCCAAGTCCACGTGCGACGGCGGCGATCTCAAGCCCGATATATCCGCCGCCGATGACAAGGAGCCTGCCTTGCTTTTCAAGTGCCGGCCGCAACCCATCGATGTCGGCGAGCGTGCGGATCGTGAAGATGCCGGCAAGGCCTCGCGAGATCGCCTGCGGCAACTTTCGGGCGGTCGCCCCGGTTGCGAGCACCAGACGATCGTAATCAAGCATGGCGCCATCAGCCAGACACACGCGCCGCCGGGCACGGTCGATGGATGCGACGCGCACTCCCAGTCGCAACGCGATCCGGTTCTTTGCGTACCAGTCCTCCGCTTTCAGCTTCAGCCTGTCCCGCTCGAGTTCGCCGAGAAGATAGGCCTTCGACAGCGGGGGGCGCTGGTAAGGAGCATCCGGCTCCTCCCCGATCAGGGTGAGTGGTCCCGCGAAGCCGTTTGCCCGCAGCTTTTCGGCCGTGGACAGGCCGGCCTGTCCCGCTCCGACGATCACGATGCTGCTTTCGTTGCCAGGCTCGGCCACGGCGGGATGATCGGCGTCAAGGGACATGGTCGGCCTCAACCGCTAGGCGGCCGGAACGCGGACGGAAACATTGTCCAGTGCGTCGCTGACCTTGATCTGGCAGCTCAGCCGGCTTCCGGATTCGCGTGGCGCTTCGGCGAAGTCCAGCATGTCGTTTTCATGCTCGCTGATCGGTCCGAGCGCCAACAGGATTTCTGCGGGAAGCACAACATGGCATGTGGCACAGGCCGCCGAGCCGTTGCATTCGGCGATGATGCCCGGAACGCTGTTTTCAAGCGCGGTTTCCATCAAGGTGCGGCCGTTCTGGGCCTCAACGGCGAGTTCCGCGCCATCCGCGAGCAGGAATCTGATCGTTGGCATGTCTCTCTCCCTCAAGCGTCCCAGATGACGGGCATGTGCGTGGGGCCACGAAACACCCAGCCCCGGACGCGGACGAGTTCCGTATCCTTGAGCCGAAGATTGCGCAGCCGTTCGAACACCATCGGCACGGCGATCTGGCTCACCAGCGCGCGCGACACCCACGTGCCGGCGCAGAAATGCGACCCGGCGCCGAACGCCAGATGCGACTTCTTCTCTCGGAAGACGTCGAATTTTTCCGGATCGCTGAAACGACGGTCGTCGTGGTTGGCGGCGCCGACGCACAGACCCACCTGCTCGCCCTTGCGGACCAGCGTGCCCGAAATCTCGACGTCGCGGGTCAAGCGGCGAGGATACATGCCGATCGGCGAAACCCAGCGCACCGCTTCTTCGAAAGCCTGCCCCCACAGCGAAGGCTCGGCGCGAACGCGCGCGAGTTGGTCCGGGTTCTGCAGCAGCCCCAGGATCAGCGTCAGGATCGAGTCGCGGGTCTCGTTCAGCCCGCCGCCGATCGCGACCTTGATGTTGGCGTAGATCTGTTCGACCGTCTGTGCAGGATCGGCCTGAAGCATCGATGACAGCATCGAAGGATTTGGATTGTCCCGATGATGGGGAAGCATCCTGTCGACGGCGCTCTCGACGCCGCTGGCAGCCTCCCTCGCCTTTCGCGCGATCTCGGGGTCGTGCGAGTAGTTGCCGGAACCGTCGATGAGCGACTGCGACCACAGTGCCATCGTTCGCCAGTCGACACCGTCGAAGCCCAAGATGTCGGCCAGCGCGCGTGCCGCGATCGGCGCGGCGAGTTCCTCGAAAAGTTCGGCCTCGCCCTTGTGCTCGATCTGTGAGATGACGTCGTCGCAGATGGCCCGCATGGGGTCGGCCCAGCACCGCTTGACGACGCCAGGCCGCAGGCTCGGATCCATCGCCGCCCTTTCGCGGGCATGGTCATCGCCGTCCTTGCGCATCAAATTCGGCCCTATCACTGTGTTCAGCAGCGACTGCGGATTGATGGAGGAAAACGTCTCGGGGTCGCGTTCGATGGCCATGATGTCGTCGAAGCGCGTGACCATCATGATGTTCGCCGCCTCGACCTTGACGACCGGCCCGAGGTCACGGACGCGTTTGAAGATTGGATACGGATTGGCAAGCAGGTCTGCGAACGAGACGTCGTCAATCACTTTCACGGCTTCGGACATGGTTTCCTCCCTGCCGGGAAACGAGGTACGAGATCCGCGTGCATGCAGCAATGCGATGGGTTAGATAGAGGTCATCGAAAATTTGCATGGAGGAGAAATGTCGTGCTGTCCGACGACCTTGCCAGTGTAGACCTCGCGGCCCTGCAGACGCTTGTCGCCGTGCAGGACCGCGCCTCGTTTTCCGACGCCTCCCAGCTTCTCGGCGTCAACCAGTCCACCATAAGCTACGCCATCAAGCGGTTGCGAAAGGCCTTCAACGATCCGCTGTTCGTCCGCCAGGGCAATTCGATCGTCGCAACCGACAAAGGCGAACAGCTTGCCCAGCAGGCGCGCGGCATCCTCGAGCAGATGGCCGCGCTTTCTTCACCGTCGGGTTTTCACCCGGCCACGGCCGAAGGAAGCGTGACGGTGTCCTGCAACCACCATGAGCGCATGTTCGTCATTCCCGACTTCGTGCGCAGGGCGCAGAAGGAGGCGCCGAAAGCGACGATCCACATTTTCGAATCCGCTGTCGACGGCAGGCAGCAGTTGAAGCAGAACACGTGCGACATCGTGCTTGGACCGGTTGCGATCCTCGGTGACATCTACTACCGCAGGAAACTGTTCACCGATCACTACGCTTGCGTCATGGACCCGGCGCACCCGCTGGCGCGGGGAACGCTGACGCTCGACCGCTACTGCGCCTCGCGGCATGTCGCTGTCACGCATAACGGACGCTGGGAGGCCCTCTATTTCGCCGCGCTGCGCGCAACGGGCGTCGAGATGCAGCCGGAGGTCACCGTGTCGAGCCACGACATCTTGGAGCGGCTGATTCCAGGCTCGGATCTGGTGGCGACGATTCCGTATCGGCTGGCGCGTCGCCTCTCGGACAGGCTCGCCCTGCGCCGTTTCCCGATGGACGTCTTCATCCAGGTCGACATCTACTGGACGGAGCGTACTCACCACTCTGGCCTGCACCGCTGGGCCCGCCAGATACTGGCCGAGGTCGCCGAGAAGAATCTCGGCGGCGATGACTCGGACAAAGATGTGACCGCCTGACAGGTGGACGACAAGCACCAGGCGGGAGGACCGTGCCGCGCAAAGGGGGAGCACGGGCGGGTGGAACTCGCCTGCCCGTCAGGCAGACCGCGCCGCATGGCTGGCCTGCCCGAAAATGACGCCGCCTACGCCGTCTTCGCACCGAGCATGACGACCGAGACCGTCACGGGCTCGTTGAAGGGATTGCGCCAGGCATGACGCGCGCCCTGCTGCACGACCGTATCGCCCTGCTTCAGCTCAACGGTCTTGCCGTCGTCGAGTTCGAGGACCAGCCGGCCCCTGACGACAGTCACGTAGTCGACCGTCGGCGTCTGGTGCATGCCGGGATTGTCCATCTCGAAGCGCTCGGCGATGCCGGGCGCGGCCTTCAGATGTTCCGGACCCGCCAGTTCGGGCTTCCAGTCGGCCGACATCATCACGCTGTCCGGCGGAAAGGTGATCATCCAGAACACCGAGCCCCCGACCGCAGCGAGCATCGTGCCCTCGCTCGCCATAGGATCGGCACCGTCCCGTTTGGCCAGATCCGGCGTCCCGTCGATCCTCCACTGCGGGGAAGAAATGAAACCGGGCGTGTGCTGGAACGCCATCTCGCGTGGCGAGGCGCCATCGCTGATGAATACCGATTTTCCTGCGGCGTTCTTTCCGGTGACGACGCGGCGAGTGCTCATGTCTTATCCTCTCAAGGAATAATTCAGATACCAACTGGTATCAGCGTACCATTCCGTATACAACTATGGATGGATCACAAAATTCGAGAAGCCGCCATGACGCACGGCGATGCCCGAAATGGCCTCGTTGACCTTCTCCATCGGCGTCGCATGGGTTTCCAGGAGACCCAGGTCGACCTTGCCGATCCCGACGAGGTCAGCCATTTCCTGGCCCTCCGAGGTCGTCAGCCATGCCGAACCGATGAGCCGCTGATTGCGGTCCATCATCATGTGCACGTCGATGGAAACCGCGCCCATGACGGCGCCAATGTCGACGGCGACACCGCCGCGGCGCAGCGCCTTGAGCCCTGCCAGGAAGGGCTCGTGCGACGTGCCGGGACCGTTGCAATCGATGAAGGCGTCGACCCCCTCGCCATGCGCCGTCCTGGAGCGGGCCCATTCGTCGGGCATTCCATCCTCCAGCGAATGCGTCTCGATGATGCCGGGGGCGAGCGCCTCGATCTCCTTCAGCAGCTTCTTGTCGCGACCGGTGCCGAGAATCTTCTTGACCCCGAAGGACGGCCCGAAGACCGCGATCGCGATGCCGAGCGTGCCGGAAATGCCGTTGACAAGAACCGTGTCGCCGGGGCCGACCTGCGCCTTCTTCAGAGCGGAATAGCCGGTGCCCATATAGCCGAGCCGTGCCGCCTGGTCGAAGGTCATGTTGTCGGGAAGCGCCACGATCGCCGATGCCGGCGCGGCCATGTATTCGGAAATGCCGCCGACTGGGTAGTCTTCGAATGTCTGCAGGGCGTCGTGACTGAAGCCGAAATAGCCCTGGAAGGCGTAGTGGCGGCAGGAGATCGTGTCGCCGCGCCGGCAATGGCGGCAGCTGCCACAGGAGCGCCCCGGATTGACATAGACGCGATCGCCGGGCTTCAGATTGTGGACCTGGCTGCCCACCGCCGCGATCTCGCCGGCCGGGTCGAGGCCGAAGATCGCCGGCAGCGGCGGCTGCGGCATGTGGGGAAACCAGGTCGGCCACATCGCCAAAATGTTGGCCAGGTTCGGAACGATGCCGCACGAGCGGACCCGCACCAGCACGTCCATCGAGCCAAGTCTGGGGAGCGGCACCTCTTCGATCTTGAGCTGGCCGCCCACCTCATGCATGCGCGCAGCCTTCATCGTCGCCGGAATTGCGGTCACGTGGATACCTCCCTTTCGTTCCAACCCGGTGCACGCCGAGCTTTTCAGCGTGCAAATGAGCCTCCTCCCGAGTTCAGATCGGTGGTCGCACAGTTTTTTCGAAATATCAAGCTTATTTCGTAACTACATCCGAAACGCGGCCGTTGTCGTCGCGCGCCAGCTGCCATCCGACGCTGGATGGCGCAAACAAATGGCCGGCATGTTCGATCACGTTTTCGGTCGTTTCCCGGATGTGCCGGTCGATGAGAGCGAGTGCCTCGCCTTTGTTCCTGGCGACCACCGTCTCCATGATCGACTTGTGCTCGACGTCCTTCTCGCGCCAACTCGTCCGGAATTGCGAGGACATGCGCCGGTAGCGATGGGCACGCGCGAACAGTTTTTCGCGGATCTGCAGAAGATTGGGCGACTGGCATGCGCTCACAAGCGACAAGTGGAAGGCACCGTGGATCGTCGACCATTCCTCGTCGAGATAATACTGGTTGCCGGCGCGCCGCTGGAATCGTTCCATGCGATGAAAGGTCGCGATGATGGCCGCCTCCCAGGCATCGTCACCGCGTAGCATGGCGCGCCTGAGCGCTTCCCGTTCGACGAGGACCCGGACATTGGTGAGGTCATTGAGATCATCGATGGAGATGGGAGCGACGATGAAGCCACGCTGGCCCTGCGCCAGCACCAGTTCTTCCGCCACGAGGCAGGACAAGGCTTCGCGCAAGGTCGAGAAGCTGACCGCGTAGCGCTCCCGCAACGCCTCGAACCGCAGTCTCTCTCCCGGCCCGAGCACGCACCCGACTATGTCCTGCCGCATGCGGTGAAGGACATCGCCAGCGCGGGTTTCGCCTTTCGGCCTGCTCGTCTCTGTCACGTGGTTGTTCCGCGTCTCATTGCATCCGTCTCGGCAGCCCGGGCGGCGACGCGATCGAGCGCACCGTAGCAACTATTTCGAAATTATCAATTCTTTCGATGAAAATCCCGGACGCCGCATCAGCTGAGGGCCAGAGCGCCCTCTTCTGGTGATGATCGCTGCGAAAAGCCCGGAATCCTGCAAGAATTGCCATCGCGGTTCCGATATTGGCCACCTCTCCGTGATTCCCCGACCGCTTGCGTCCTCCTGTCGACTTGCATATTTTCGAAAATATTGTTTACTTCGAGTCGCAATCGCCCGCGCGCCGGGCAGCCAGGGGATCGGGTGAACCATTGAAATTCGCTTCTTTCGTTGATCACTCCGGTGCCGGCTATGGACTCGTCGAAGGTGAAACGGTCCTGCGCCTGGATTCCGTTCCTGGCGCGCCGCCGGATCTCAAAGCCTATCTCGGCTGCCGGTTTCCCGACCTCGCGCCCAGTCAGCGCGATCTCGAAGCCCTGCAGCTCGCCGAAGTCAGCCTGCTCCCTCCGATACCCAACCCGGGCAAGATCTTCTGTGTCGCCACCAACTTCCACGAGGATGGCAAGCCAGCACCGCAGTTCCCGCTGCTGTTCATGCGCCACGCGGAAGCACAGATCGGCCACGGAGGCGCGATTTTGAAGCCGGCGGCTTCCGAAAAGCTGGATTTCGAGGGCGAGCTGGCGGTGATCATTGGCCGCCGCGCGCACAAGATCGCGCCCGCAGAAGCGATGGCGTACGTCGCCGGCTATGCATGCTTCAACGAAGGGAGCGTGCGCGACTGGCAGAAACACTCGAGCCAGTTCACGCCTGGGAAGAACTTCTACCACAGCGGCGCGTTCGGGCCATGGATGGTCTGTACGCGCGAAATCCCGGACCCGACGCGGCTGCTTCTGGAGAGCAGGATCAACGGCGTGACCAAGCAGTCGATCGCGATCGACCGCATGATCTTCGACATCCCCTGGCTGATCTCCTACATCTCGACTTTCGCTCCGCTCGACCCTGGCGACGTCATCGTTTCGGGCACGCCATCCGGCTTCGGCGCTAGCCGCAACCCACCGGAATTCCTTTTCCCTGGCGACGAGGTCGAGATCGAGATCCAGGGAATTGGAACGCTGCGAAACACGGTGGTCTCCGACAATTACTCCAAGATTTCGTAATAATTTCTTTTTTTCGAAAATTTCTTGCCGTCAGGCTGAGTTTGATCTAAGGAGGTCGCCAGGGCCATGCTGCGACCGCGAGAGGAGAATAGTGATGCATCTGGTGTTTGGGGTCGGTCACATAAAGCTGAATGTCCGCGACGTCGGGGCTGTGATCCATGACTCGACCGAGATTCTCGGGCTGCGCGTCACCAGGCAGGCGGCGGGCGAGACATGGCTGAGTTCGAACGGCCGCAAGGCCGAACTCGTGCTTCTCGAATCCGAAGAGAATTCCTGCCACACGATCGGGCTCGAAGCCCTGACCGCCGAGGCTGTCGCGGAAGCCGCCTCGCGCGTGGACGGTGCCGGCTGCCGGATCCTCTCGCGCGAACCCAGCCTGGCCTGCTGCGATGCCGGCGTGACCTTCGCAACGCCCGATGGACTACGCTTCGAGGTTCACACCCCGGCACGCGACGACATGTACAATCCACGTTATCCGACCAACGGCATCAAGCCGCGTCGGCTCGACCACATCAATCTCATCACGCCCGACCCGGTCGTCACCAGGCGGCAGCTCTCCGAAATCTGCGGCATGCAGCTCACCGAGCGCATGGTCAACGAAGCGCTGAGCTGGATGCATGGCGGCAACCGCCAGCATCACATTCTGGGTCTGGCGAAGGGCCCGGTCGGGCTTCACCACTACTCCTTCGAATTCAGCCACTTCAGCGACTACTGCCGGCTCGGCGACATTCTCGACGGGTTCGACCGCCAGCTCCTGTGGGGGCCGGGCCGCCATCGTCCGGGCGACAACACCTACGCATACTACCTGGATGCCAGCGGAGCGATGGTCGAGTGCTCCGGCGCCATGCACACGGTGGCCGACGATGCCCATTTCGTGCCGAACGTCATCACCAACCTGGAGCGGCCAGGAAACGTCCGCCAGATGAATGTTTGGGGCTCTCCCGCCCCCCTGGAATGGCGCGAGCATCATTTTCCATTCGCCAGGATCGACTGATCAGGAAGGCGCGGCGGCCGGCCGCGCTTCGGCAGACCGTACAAGGAATCAGGCGAAGCGGCTCGACCGGGTGCGGCGCTGCTTCCGATAGGAGATTGCCATGCAGGAAAAACTGACGTTCGAATCCGACGGCCTGAAACTGTCGGCGATTCTGCACATTCCAGACAGCCACCGTCCGGGACAGAAGCTGCCGGCGTTCATCGTCTGTCACGGCTTCGTCGGTTCCAAGGACGAGTCGCACGCCCAGATCCAGGCGGAGATGATGGAAGCGTTCGGCTATGCCGCGCTGCGCTTCGACTTCCGCTGCTGCGGCGAGAGCGAGGGCGAGCGCGCCCAGGTGCGCTGCTTCGATCAGGTCGCTGACGCGAAGAACGCGTTGACCTTCCTCGCCAGGCGACCCGAGATCGACCCGAAGCGAATTGGCATCACCGGCCACAGCTTCGGCGCCGCGGTTTCGGTCTATACAGCCGGGGTCGACGAGCGGTTTGCCTGCGTCATCTCCTCATGCGGCTGGGGTCACGGCGAGCGGAAGTTCCGCGGCCAGCACCCCACGCCGGAGGCGTGGGAGCGTTTCATGGGTCTCCTCGAGAAAGGACGCGAGCACAAGCGCGCGACCGGCGAGAGCATGTGGATCTCGCGCTTCGACGCCGTGCCGATCCCGGAGAAATTGCGCAAGAACCTGTCGCCCAAGGCGATCATGGAAATCCCGACCGAGACGGCATGGAGCATGATGAACTTCAGGGCGGATGACGTGGTGGCCAACATCGCGCCGCGACCAGCCCTGTTCTTCCACACCGCCGACGACATCATCACGCCGACCGAGCAATCCATCCGCCTGTTCGAGAAGGCCGGGCAGCCGGCCGAGCTGATGTTGATCACCGGCACCGCCCATTTCCCGCTCGCCCCGGAGGACGCGCCCCGCACCAGGATGATGATCAAGGGCTGGCTCGACAAATTCTTCCCGGCAACGCCGGTCCCTTGAGGTCAGCACAGCCAGGAGACATTCGGCATGCCCGTCGCCCAAGAAACCGAACTGACCGTTTTTGCCACTGCGCTCCTGCATGCTGCCGGCTATACGCCGGACGAGGCGGCACAGACCGCGCGGCTGCTGGTGTGGGCCAATCTGCGCGGCGCGGATTCGCACGGCGTTCTCAGGATCCCGCGCTACATCGAGATGATCAGGACCGCGGTCGTCCGCGCCGGTCAACAGCCGACGCTGATCCGGGAATTCGGAGCGACATGCGTCTTCGACTACGGAAAGGCGCCGGGCGCGGTCGCCATGATGCACGCGGCCGGCAAGGCCGGCGACCTGGCAGAAAAGTTCGGCATCGGCTGGTGCGGCGCCCGCGCCATTTCGCATGCTGGCGCAATCGGTTACTTCACGACCCAACTGGCCGGCCGCGGCCTCATCGGCATCGCCATGACCGCGTCGAGGCCGCTCATGAGCTACTTCGGCGCAAAGGGCGAGGCCCTGTCGACGAACCCCCTGTCGATCGCCGTTCCGCGGCCTGGTGACGCCGATCCGATCGTGCTCGACATGTCCACGGCCGCCGTCGCGCTCGGCAAGATCATGGCGGCAAAGGATTCCGGCAACCCGATCCCCAAGGGCTGGGCCATCGACGCCAACGGCGTCGAAACGCAGGACCCGCATGCTGTGGCAGCCATACTGCCCATGGCCGGCCCGAAGGGATCCGGCCTGTCGTTGATGATCGAAGTTCTGTCGAGCGTGCTGGTGGGCAACGCCATCATCGCGCCGTTCTTGCGCGGCGAGAAGAAGGGCGGTTTCAATGGCCTCATGCTTGCCATCAATCCGGCGGCCTTCGGCGACACATCGTCCTTTCTCGCCTCGATGGAAAGCCTCGCCGGCGCGATCCATGCGCTCGATCCGGCAGCCGGCTCCGATGGCGTGAAACTACCCGGCGAACGCGGCTTTCAGACCGGGCGGGAGCGCATGGCCAACGGCATCCCGCTGGCGAGCGGCACCGCCAGGAACCTCGCCGATGCAGCCGTTCAGCTGGGGCTCGCGGTGCCGGCTTTCCTGCATTGATGCCGCGCGACAGCGCCCACTGGGTCGCCTGAGCCGGCCGAGATCAAACGGGAGTTCCACGAGATGACGCAAGATGAGGCGGACGTCGTGGTGGTCGGGCTCGGCCCGGTCGGCATCGCCTTGTGCAATCTTCTTGCCGCAGCCGGAGTCGGGGTGGAAGGCATCGATGCCGCTGACGACGTTTACGCACTGCCTCGCGCGATCGGCATGGACCACGAGGTGATGCGGATCTTCCAGAACATCGGCGCGGCCGACCAAGTCGCCGCGGCGACGGGCCAGTATCGTGCGTCGGAATACAGGTCCGCCGACGGGGTCTTGTTGCGTCGGTTCGAGTCCCCTGCCCAGCCCTACCCGCTTGCATGGCCGCCCTATCTGACCTTCCTTCAGCCGGAGCTTGAAAAGGCTCTGCGCGCCAATGGCAAGAGGTTCCCCAACCTGACATTGCGCACGGCAACGGAGCTTGTCGGCCTTGAGAACCCCGATAGACCTGTCCTGACTTTGCACGACAAGGTGAGCGGCAAACGCACCAAACGCACCCCGCACTATGTCGTCGGGTGCGACGGCGCAGCCAGCTTCATCCGGCGCAGGCTCGACGTCGCGCTGGAGGACCTCGACTTCGACGAACCCTGGCTCGTGGTGGACATGATACTGGAGGACGGGCACGTGCCGTTGCCGGAGACCAACGTCCAGTTCTGCGATCCCGCGCGCCCGCACACATATGTTTACGGGCCCGATCGGCTGCGACGTTGGGAGTTCATGATCCTGCCCGGGGAAAATCCGGTGGAGATCAACCGCCCGGAACGGATCTGGCAGTTGCTTTCACCTTGGCTTCGGCCGGACCAGGCCAGGATTTGGCGCTCGGCGACCTACAACTTCCACGCTCTTGTTGCGGAGCAGTGGCGGGTGGGCAGCGTGTTTCTTGCTGGCGATGCCTGCCACATGACGCCACCGTTTCTCGCGCAGGGAATGGTGCAGGGCATCAAGGATGCAGCCAATCTTGCATGGAAGCTGGCCTATGTGATGGGCGGCGGATCAGAGCACCTCCTCAACACCTACGAGACCGAGCGCCGGCCGTTCATACGCGAAGTCATCGAGATCACGAAGCGGCTGGGAAAAGTCATCTGCGAGTTGGATCCCGGCAAGGCCCGCGCCCGCGATGCCGAGATGGTAGCGGCCATGCAAGCGGGCCAGGGTATCCAGGTCCGGCAGAACCTCTTTCCGCCCATCCGTCATGGACTTGTCTCCGGTGGCGTTGACGGGTCGTCGACAGCCGGAGCCGGCGAGCCCTGTCCACAGCCGTGGGTCGTCGGCCCTTTCGGCCGGGTGCGGCTCGACGAAGCTTTGCCGCCCGGGTTCCAGCTTCTCATTACCGGCGACATGGACGTCTCACTCAACCTTTTGGAGAAGTCGCGTGAGGCTGGCGTTGCCGTGCATCGCGTGGCGCAGGATAGGTCCTATCCTGCGCTGTTGGTGGAAGAAGACCGCGTGCTGGCCGACTGGTTGACGTCGAAGGGTGCACGCGCCGTCCTGGTGCGGCCCGACCATGTGGTTTTCGGTACGGCCTCGGACGCAGGGGAGGCCGAGCAGATCGTCCGTCAATTGCAGACGATGCTGGCAGCAACCGGCCAATGACGGTTCAGGCGTCGTGTGCGCCGGGACGACCTCGGGTGCGAATAAGGATCGGCCAGTGCGCCGCGGAAGCTGCGCGCGCTTACACGCGGGCGGCCGGCTGCTTCATGTGCCTGTAGAGATGGGCCTCGTGCATCGAGGTGAGCGTGGCCCTCACCATTTCGCCCGGCGAATCGTCCTTCATGAAGCTGGAGAGGCCGCCGTAAATGAGTTCGAGAACGACGCCGCCCACATAGAGCGGTTCGATATCGGAACCGCCGTGGGGGAAGAGCTTGCCGGACAGCAATTTGCCCAGACCCACCCACTGGTCCTTGAACAGGCGCAGATGCCGCTCTTCCAGTGTGTTGTCCCGGCGGGCGATCCGCAGCAGGTCGATGGCAAGCGTTCCCCACCGCTTGTCCTTCGCCCGCTGGTTGGCCCAGTCGCACATCGCGTCGATGATCTCTTTTGGGTCATCGTAACCGTCGAGCAGGCCGGTGAGCTCGACCACGTCGCCGCCGGCATGACGCTCGAGCAGTTGAAGGAATATCTCTTCCTTTGTGGCGAAGTTCGAATAGAAGGCGCCCTTCGAATATCCGGCCTCTTCCGCGATGCGTTCGATGGTCGCGCCGGAGTAGCCGTCGCGCGCCACGACCTCGCTCGCCGACAGCAAAAGCTTCTCGCGGGTCAGAGCCTGGCTCTGTTCGCGTGTCAGTCGTGCCATCTTCTGTCCTTCCAACCCACTATCTGGATACCTTTGGTATCCGAATCGGCCGAAGGTTAGAGGGCCGAAACAATACAGGCAAGCGCCCAGAAAATCGGGTATTCGGGACCCATCAGCTGCCAGCGCCAACGCGGGCCATTGATACGCACCACCGCATAGGCCGCCCCCAGCAAGACAACCACGGCGCATGCTGCGGCCCAGCGTGGATGGATGTTGAACACCATTCCGACGGCGGCAAGAAACTCCAGCGCAATCGTCAGCACGATGACGGGCTTTCCAGGCTTCAGTCCAGCGGCCTCGAACGTCTTGGTGGCCTTTTCAAAGTTCCTGATCTTTCCGATGAGATGCGGAAGGAACCAGACCCCGCACAGAATGCGCAGCAGGTCGATTGGCGTTAGCATGAACTCCGGCACTGATCCCTCCGTGTAGGACGCTGAAAGGCTTTCGGTGCCCTTCATCCGTCCTTGTTCCCTGGATGGCGCGACGTTCTCTCTTTCAGCTCGAGACAGTTCCGCGCGGCGAAAGCGTTCGTCGTCGGGGCAACCGGCACGGCGTACGACCAGATCTCCCGCAGATACGTCGTCAGTGGAAATCGGCTCTTGCGTCAACCAATCCAGATACTGTACGGTATCCGCAGTCCAATGGGAATGTCAATGAGGCATCTCCCCAAACCGACATATTGGGAGGAACAGACGATGACGATCATGATGCGGGCGGCACGGCTGCATGCCGTGAACGAGCCGATGCGTGTCGAGGACGTGGCAAAGCCGGTGGCATCCGGCACCGATGTGGTCGTCGAGGTCAAGGCCTGCGGGATGGTCCCCAACCTCGCGAACGTATTGAACAACTGGGAAACCTGGTACCCACACCAGCCACTGCCGACGAAGCCGGCCATCTTCGGCCTCGATCCCGCGGGTATCGTGCATCAGGTCGGCGACCAGGTCGTGGCGATCAAGCCAGGCGACCGCGTGTACGTCAATCCGCTACGTTCCTGTGGTGCATGCCATGCCTGCGTCAGCGGCCATCAGGCGAAGTGCGAGTACTTCACCTTCAACGGCTATTTCGGCTTCAACAGGAACAGCCTCGAGATCTACAAGCGCTATCCGGAAGGCGGCTTCGCCCAGTTCATTCGCGCGCCCCAGAATGCGATCGTCAAGATCCCCGACAACATGACCTTTCCACAGGCTGCCCGCATGGGTTACCTCGGTACCTCCTATTCCGCGATCAGGAAGTTTGGCACACCGACCGGCAAGTCGCTGATCATCAATGGCGCGACAGGCACGCTGGGCGTCGGCGCGACTCTCTTCGCGCTCGCCATGGGCGTCTCGACGATCTACGCGGTGGCCCGCGGCAAGCCCCTGCTCGAGCGGCTGAAGCAGCTTGCCCCAAACCGGATCCAGACCTTCTCCAACCAGGACGGCAAGGTCGCCGACTGGGTCCGCTCACAGACCGGCGGTCTTGGCGCCGACTTCATGCTCGACTGCCTCGGCGCCGTCGCCGACGTCAATGCCATGAAGGACGCCATGATGGGCGTCAGGCGCGGCGGCCGCATCGTCAACATTGGCGGCACCGGCAGCGACATGCTGTTCAACACCAAGTGGTGGATGGACAATTCGATGGAGCTGATCGGCTCGGCCTGGCTGACCACGGCCGAGGGCATGGAGATCGCCGAGATGGTCCGCTCCGGCACGATCGACCTCTCGGTGCTGGAGGCCAGGACGTATCCGCTCGAGCGGATCAACGAAGCCATCAACGGCGTCGCTTCCGGCGACGGCGGCTTCACCAACTACGTGCTCGAACCGTAGGCGCGTGGCATTCGGCATCGGCGGACTCCGGCGTCCGCCGCTTGCCGGATCACGTCGCGAAGAGAATCGAAATGATCATTGACTGCCACGGCCACTACACGAGCGAACCGCAGGACCATCATGCCTTTCGCAAGGCGCAGGTCGAGTTCATCGAAGGGACGCGCCAAGCAAGGCCTGCATACCCCGACATTGCCGACGACGTGCTGAGGGCAACGATCGAGCAGAACCAACTGCGCCTGCAGCGCGAGCGAGGCTCGGACCTGACCATCCTGTCACCGCGGGCTTCGGGCATGGGCCACCATATCGGCAGCGCCGAGAACAATGCCGAATGGTCGCGCATCTCCAACGATTTGATCGCACGCATCGTCGACATGTTCCCAGCCAACTTCGCCGGCGTATGCCAACTGCCGCAATCGATGAGCGGCGAACTGAAGCCGGTCCTTGCCGAGCTTGAGCGCTGCGTCGTCGAACTCGGCTTCGTCGGCTGCAACCTCAACCCCGATCCGTCTGGCGGCTTCTGGTCGGCGCCGCCGATCCACGACCGCTACTGGTATCCGCTCTTCGAAAAGCTGGTCGAGTTGCAGGTGCCGGCCATGATCCATGTCTCCGGCTCCTGCAGCGCATGCCTGCATACGACCGGCGCGCACTACATCAACGCGGACACCGCCGTGTTCATGCAGCTGATCCAGGGCGACCTGTTCAGTGCGTTTCCCGACCTCAAACTGATCATTCCGCACGGCGGCGGCGCCGCGCCCTATCACTGGGGACGCTATCGAGGCCTGGCGATGATGCTGGACAGGCCTGCACTGAGCGAGCACCTGATGCGCAACGTCTTCTTCGACAGCTGCGTCTATCATCAGGCAGGCATCGACACGCTGTTCCGCGTCGTTGGTCCGGCCAACATCCTGTTCGGATCCGAATTGCTCGGAGCGGTCAAGGCCATCGACCCCGAGACCGGCTTCGACTTCGACGACACGCGGCGCTACATCGACGCGCTTTTGCTTGGCGACGCCGAGCGGCGGGCCGTGTTCGAAGGCAATGCCCGAAAAGTGTATCCGAGGCTTGATACGCGGCTGAAGGCGCAAGGGCGCTAGGCCACCCAATGAGCACCGTTCGGGCGCGGGCCAGACGCCACGCCTCGTCTTTCCAGGAGAACACTATGGCCAGAGTCGTCACGAAGACCGAGCGCACGCCGATCGAGACCTGCGAGGCTCTTGGCCAGCTTGGCGTGGCAACGGTTCACGAAGCGCAGGGACGGACCGGCCTGCTCGCCACGCGCCTGCGGCCGATCTATGATGGCGCCAGGGTTGGCGGCAACGCGCTGACTTGCGAAGTCGCGCCGGGCGACAACTGGATGATCCATGTCGCGCTGGAACAGGCGCGGCCAGGAGACATCCTGGTGGTCACCCCGACCTCGCCCTGCGAGGACGGCTATTTCGGCGATCTGCTGGCCGAGTCGGCCAAGGCGCAAGGCATCAGGGGCCTGATCATCGACGCAGGCGTGCGCGACGTCTCGACGCTGCGCTCCATGGCATTTCCGGTCTGGTCGAAGGCAATCAGTGCGCAGGGGACCGTCAAGGAGACGCTCGGCAACGTCCAGGTGCCGATCGTCTGCGCCGGGGCTCACATCCGGCCCGGCGACGTAATCGTGGCCGATGACGACGGCGTGTGCGTGGTGCCGCGCGAAACCGCTGCAAAGGTCCTCGAAATCGCCCGCAAGCGCGAGGCGATGGAAGAAGAAAAGCGAGGTCTTTACGCTGCGGGCAAACTAAGTCTCGATGTCAACGACATGCGCGAGCGCCTGCGGCGCAAAGGCCTCGTCTACGAATAGGCAACCGCATTGCCGGTTCAGCGGCCCCGGGAATAACTTGATCCCAGCGGGCGCGCTCGACCCCGCCACCACAAGGCTGTTTCAGGACGCCGGAGGCCCCGCGCATTGCTGTGCAAGGCCACGGCTCGCGGCTGCCCGAGAATGACCAATCGAACGGCGCAAGCGCAGTTGGAATGGCATCGCAAACCCATGCAAACTGCCCAACATGCGCCCGGCGAATTGCCAAACTCAGCTTAGGCGTGCGGCTTGGCGATGAACCCGCTGAGTTCGGCGCATCGGGAGGTCACATTTCCACCGGATGGGCGCTGGGCTGGTGCTTGGTGAAGCGCGGCAGCAGCCCGGTGCACAGCACCAGCACCAGGATGATCGCAAGCTGGATACCAATGACGGTGCCGAAGGCCTGCGCAATGCCCCTCGGCTCCACCGCCAGATAGAGCGTGCCAAGCGTTGCGACCCCGAGTGCCAGACCGGACTGCTGCAGCGTGATGAGAACGCCGCTGCCAACGCCCGCCAGGTGAGCCGGAACATCGGCGAGCACGGCGCGGAACAATCCTGAAAACAGCATCGATTGTCCGGCGCCGATCAAGACCAGCGGCGGGGCCAGTTCGATCAGGCTCACATCCGGCCAGCCGGACACGGTGATGGCGACCAGCAAGGCCAGCCCCAGCGCCTGCGTGATGCCGCCCGCGGCAAGTGCGCCGCGGCCAAACCGGTTGATCATGTGCGGACTGACCACCGAGCCGATGAAGAACATGACCGCCATCGGCAGGATGGCGAGGCCGCTTTCGAGCGGGTTGGCGCCGAGCCCGTTCTGGACGGTGAGCGCGAAGACGAACATGAAGGCGCCGAAGCCGACGCTGAACAGCGTGATCATGGCCAGCCCCCGCGACATCGAGGGCAGCTTGAGCAGCGATGGCGGCAGCAAAGGCACCTCGCCGCGCGCCTCGGCAGCCCGTTCGACGATCACGGTGGCGATGGCCAGCACCAAAGCGGCGGCCAGCATCGCCCGGGTCCATGCCGGCCAGCCGAGCGAATGGCCTTCGGTCAGCGGCAACAGGAGGGTGGTCAGCGTCGCGGCAAACAGCACGGTGCCGGGCAGGTCGATGCCGGTGGGGTGCGGCGAGCGGTTGGCCGGCACGACAGCCCGGGAGGCGAAGAAGACGATGATGCCGAGCGGGATGTTGACGAGAAAGATCGGCCGCCACGACGTGCCGAACAGATTGGCGCTGACCAACAATCCGCCGGCGAGCTGACCGACAACTGCGGCGATGCCCGAAGTCGCGCCGTAGAGCGCGATGGCCCGGGTCTTGCGCTCGCCTTCCAGGGTCGCCTGGAAGGTCGCCAGCACCTGCGGCACCAGCATCGCCGCCGTTGCGCCCTGGACCAGGCGGGCTGCGATCAGCGCATCGATGGTCGGCGCCAGACCGCACGCAAGCGACGCCAGGATGAAGCCTGCCAGCCCGACCAGAAACAGCGTGTGGCGGCCGAACCGATCGCCAAGCCTGCCGCCCAGGACGAGCATGGCGGCATAGGCCACACCATAGACGGAAACCACCAGCTCAAGTGCGGCCGGTGTGGCATTGAGCGAGGCGGCGATCGTCGGCAGCGCCACGTTGACGATGAAGAAGTCGGCGACCGGCAGGAAGGCGCCGGCGAGCAATACATAGACGCCGACCCCGTGCAGCCCGCCGGCGCGCGCCATGGAACGGGGAGAGTGCCAGGCGGGGTTTGGCGAATGGGTCATTCGAATCTCCAGGTTATTATTTACGCATAGCTATATAGTAATAATCATTCTGGACATATACACATCTGACTGGACGCTGTAAACTCCGCAATATGAAAACCGACCGTGATTCATCCGCACGCAAATCTCCACCCACGGCTATTCGATGGGCGGATCTGGCCGACCTGATCCTCATCATTGCCCGCGAGATCCAGTTCCGTGGCTACCGGGATGAGCGGGTATTCCTGCTCACGCAGTCGGAGGGCATGGTCATGCGCCACCTTGTTGCGCACGCCTCGGCCACGCCCAGCCACATCGCGGCGGCGACCGGCCTGCAGCGCACCAACGTCTCCACGGTCTTGCGCGACCTCGAGGGCAAAGGGCTGATCGAGCGGCATGTCGATCCGGAGGATCGCCGGGGCGTCAGCGTCCACCGCACGCGGCGCGGCGCCGACAACTACGCCCTGGTGCGCAAGGAATGGGGCGATGCCGTCTCTGCCGCTGCAAGCGGCGACACCAGCAAGCTCGACGATGCGCTTGCACTTCTCAGGTCCATTGAAGCCGGCCTCACCTCGACGCGGCCGAAAGGCGGCGACGATCCGGTGCGTCCCGCCCGCCGCCAGAACATCTCCCCCACACTCCGGGACTGAACACCTAGTCAAAAGGGCCGTCGCACTTCGACCGGGATCCACAAAGGCGCGTTCACAGCCTGTTCGGCTAGTCGCCGCCAATCAACATTGGCCCCGCCCAGCCGGATTCGGAACCAGTTCTTCGTCACTGCGCCAGGGCGGCCTTGGGTGTGGCCTGCTTGGGCTGTTGCAGCTCGACGATATGGATTGCGTCGCCTTCCGCCAGACCGTCAGGCGGAGTGGCGATGACATGGTCGTCGGCAGCGACGCCCGAACCCAGTTCGATCTCATTGCCCAGGTCGCGCGCGATCGTCACTGTCTTGAAGACAACGCGATTGTCCTGCGCGACGGTGGCGACGCGCAGGCCCCTCTCGTCAAAGATGAGCGCGCTGACGGGAATGCGGAACGTGCCGGCCACCCCGGCAAGATCGACCTTCACATTGGCATAGGCGCCGGGCATCAGCTCTCCCTTGGCGTTGTCGACGGAAAGCTGCATCTGCGTCGTACCGGACGTGATGTCGACCGACCGAGCCGAGGCGACGACGGTGGCCGGGAAGCTGCGGCCCGGATATTCCGGCACCGAGACAGTGGCCTGCGAACCCAACTTCACGTCCGGCGCGTAGTTCTGCGGCACGTTGATATAGACGCGCAGCGTATGAACGTCCGAGACCACGAACATCGCCAGCCCGGCGCTCGAACCGGCCGATATAAGCGAACCGATATCGGTGTTGCGCTGAGTGATGAGGCCGTCGAACGGCGCGGCGACGGTCTTGTAGGCGGACAGCGCCTCAAGGCGCTCGACATTGGCCTCGCCGGAATTCACCGAGGCCTGCTTGCTGGCCAGGTCCGCCACGCGCTGGTCGATCTCCTGCTGCGCGACGGTCTGGGATTGGAGCAGCGGACGCTCGCGCTTGAGGGTGACGTCGGCCAGGACCTCGGCCGATTTGGCGTTGGCGAGGTCGGCCTTGGCCTGCAGCAATTGCTGGTCCTGGTCGGGGGCCTCGATCTCGGCCAGGGTCTGCCCCGCCTTGACGCTGGCGCCGATATCGACCTTCCAATCCTTCACATAACCGCTGACGCGGGCATAGATCGGTGCGCTGTCGTTGGCCTGAAGCCGTCCGGGCAGATTGAGGCTGACGACGCCAGGCTTGGCGTTGAGCGTCACCAGTGTAACGCTGGGTATCGCCTGCGCCTCCGTCCATTGCTGCAGCTCGACCGCGCTCTTTTGGCGAGCGCTGATGCCGGTGGAGACCAGGGCTGCGGCACCGGCGATGGCGACGACGCCGAAAATGCCGAGCCCCACCCGTGAGCCGCCGGGCTTGCGTACAGGGGACGTCACCTCGGCTACCCTGGCCGTGTCGGGTGACTTGACCGTGTCAGGTATCCTAGAGGTCTCATGCCCGTTGTTGGCGTCGTGCACCGGCGTGGGAACGTTTTCGGCGGTGGTGTCGAGATTCTGCGTGGTGTGCTCAAGCATGATGCAAGGTCTCCTAAGGCGCGGCAGCCGGCTTGGCTTCACGCTTGTGGACGAGGCTGAAGACAACGGGCACGAAGAGCAGAGTTGCCATGGTTGCGAAGATGAGCCCGCCGACCACGGCGCGCCCGAGCGGCGCGTTCTGCTCGCCGCCCTCGCCGAGGCCGAGAGCCATCGGCGCCATGCCGATGATCATGGCGAGGGCCGTCATGCAGACTGGCCGGAAGCGGACGAAGCCGGCTTCGAGGGCGGCGGCGATGGGGTCGCCCAGTTCCGCAAGGCGTTCGCGGGCAAAGCTGATCACGAGCACGGAGTTGGCGGTCGCCACGCCCATGCACATGATCGCGCCTGTGAGGGCAGGCACCGACATCGGCGTCTGCGTGACGAACAGCATCCAGACGATACCGGCAAGGCCGGCCGGCAGCGCCGAGACGATGACGAAAGGGTCCGACCAGGACTGGAAGTTCACGACGATGAGCAGATAGATCAGCACGATGGCGCCGAGCAGGCCGAACAGCAGGCCGGCGAAAGCGCTGTTCATGGTCTGAACCTGACCGAGCAGGGAGACGGAACTGCCCTTCGGCAAGTCGGTGGCGGTGTCAGCAAGGATTTTGTTGATATCGGTGGCGACGGCGCCGAGGTCGCGACCCTGCGTGGTGGCGTAGATCTGCACCATCGGCACGATGTTGTATTGCGAGACGACTGCATTGCTGACCGTGCGCTTCACATTGGCGACGCCGCCGAGGATGGGCAGCGTCCCGATGCCGGCTGCAGTGATCGGCGTCGTTTGCAGGGCGCCCAGCGTATCGACCTGATATTGCGGCGTCTGCATCACGATCGGATAGGACACGCCGTTCTTGGGGTCGAGCCAGTAGGTCGGCGACACCTGGCTCGAACCGGCGAGGTCGACGACGAGGCTGTTGGTGATGTCCTTCTCGGTAAGGCCGATATATTCGGCCTGGGTGCGGTCAACATCGACGTTCAGTGTGGGATTGGCCTGCGATTCCTGGATGCGGGCATCGGCAACGCCGGGAATGTGGCGCAGGCGACCCAGCACGAGACTGGCATATTTGAAGTTCGCCGACAGATTATTGCCGCGCACCTGGATATCGACAGGTGCCGGTGCACCGAAATTCAGGATCTGGCTGATAATGTCGGCCGGCAGGAAGGCGAAGGTCACGCCCGGGAACCGGCGCGGCAGCTCCTCGCGCATCTTGCGGACGTATTCATCGGTCGGTCGGTGGTCTTCCGATAGCTTGACCTGGATGTCGCCATCCTGGGAACCGATCACGCCTGTGTTGTTGTAGGCCAGATTGATGCCCGAGACCGGGACGCCGATATTGTCGACCAAAGTGTCGAGCTGGTCGGGCGGAATCAGCTGGCGGATTGCCTTTTGGATGTCGGCGAACTGGTTGGCGCTCTCCTCGACGCGGGTGCCGATCCTAAGGCGCACATGCATCAGGATCTGCCCGGTGTCGACAGCGGGAAAGAAATTCCGTCCCAGATAAGGCGTTAGCAGGAAGGACCCCATGACGCAGGCCATGAAGCCGGCAACGAACACAAAGCGATAGCCGAGCACCAGCTCCAGCAGGCCGTGATAGCCGACACGGATGCGTTCGAACGTCGCCTCGAAGCCGCGCTGGAATAGCACCAGCGGGTTGTAGCTGCGCGGCTTGCCATGCACCCCGTGATCAATATGCGGCCTGAGCAGGTAGTTGCACAGCGTCGGGACTAAGGTGCGCGAGAGGATGAAGGAGGAGATCATCGCGAACATCACGGCCTCGGCCATCGGCACGAAGAGGAAACGTGCAATGCCGTCGAGGAAGAACATCGGCACGAAGACAATGCAGATGCACAGCATCGAAACGAAGGCCGGCATCACGATCTGCTGGGCACCGTCAAGGATCGCCGTCCGAACGTCCTTGCCGTGTTCGAGATGCCAGTTGATATTCTCGATGGTCACCGTCGCATCGTCGACGAGGATTCCGACGGCGAGCGCCAGGCCGCCAAGCGTCATGACGTTCAGCGTCTCGCCGGTTATCGACAACGCGATCACCGAACCGAGGATCGCCAGCGGGATCGACGCGGCGATAATGATGGTGGAGCGCCAGCTGCCGAGAAACAGCAGGATCATCATGCTGGTGAGTGCGGCCGCAATCACGCCTTCGCGCGCTACGCCGGTGATGGCGCCGCGGACGAAGAGCGACTGGTCGCCGAGCAGCGACACCTGAAGATTGTCGGGCAAGCTCGCTCGCAGCAAGCCGAGTTGATCCTTGATGCCCTGGATGATCGCGAGCGTCGAGACCGACCCATTCTTGAGAACCTGAAGCAGTACCGAGCGGGTGCCGTTGACATGCACGATGTTGGTTTGCGGTGGATTGCCGTCGCGCACCGTCGCCACGTCCTTCACATAGACAAGCGCCCCATTCGCCGACTTGATCGGCAGATCAGCGAGGTCGGTCAGCGAAGATGGAGCATCGTTGAGCTGCACCGCATATTCGTAGCGACCGATCTTTTCGGTGCCGACCGGTGTGATCAGGTTCTGGGCGGCCAGCGCATTGGCGACGTCCTGCCCCGACAGGCCCCGCGCCTGCAGTGCGTATGGGTTAAGGTCGATCTGAACCTGACGGGTCTTGCCGCCGAACGGATAGGGGATGGCGGCGCCCGGCACCGTCGTAAGCGGCGTGCGTATGGTCTGGAGGCCAAGGTCAGCCAGGGCCTGCTCGGTCATGCCCTGCCCCGAGAGGGCAATCTGCAGGATCGGTACGGTGGAGGCGTTGTAGTTGAGGATCAGGGGCGGTGTTGCACCGGCCGGCATCTGCTTGAGCACGGTCTGCGCCACCGCGGTGACCTGCGCATTGGCTGTGCGGATGTCGACATTCGGCTGGAAGAACACCTTGATGATGCCGAAGCCGTTATAGGAGGTGGATTCGATATGCTGGATGTCGTTGACGGTGGTGGTCAGCGAACGCTGGAACGGCGTTGTCATACGGCCCGACATCTGATCGGGCGGTAGGCCTGTATATTGCCAGATCACGCTGATCACGGGGATACGGATATCGGGGAAGATGTCCGTGGGGGTGCGCAGGGCCACAAGCGGGCCAATGATCAGGATCAGCAGCGCCAACACGATGAAGGTGTAGGGCCGGCTGAGGGCAATGCGGACGAGTGCAATCATGAAACAACGCCTGAGGCGGAGTGGCCTTCGGTCAGCGGCACCAAGAGGGTGGTCAGCGTGGCGGCAAACAGTACGGTGCCGGGCAGGTCGATGCCGGTGGGGTGCGGCGAGCGGTTGGCCGGCACGACAAACCGTGAGGCGAAGAAGACGATGATGCCGAGCGGGATGTTGACGAGAAGGATCGGCCGCCACGACGTGCCGAACAGATTGGCGCTGACCAACAATCCGCCGGCGAGCTGACCGACGACCGCGGCGATGCCCGAAGTCGCGCCGTAAAGCGCGATGGCCCGGGTCTTGCGCTCGCCTTCCAGGGTCGCCTGGAAGGTCGCCAGCGCTTGAGGCACCAGCATCGCCGCCGTTGCGCCCTGGACCAGGCGGGCTGCGACCAGCGCGTCGATGGTCGGCGCCACGTTGACGATGAAGAAGTCGGCGACCGGCATGAAGGCGCCGGCGAGCAATACATAGACGCCGACCCCGTACAGCCCGCCGGTGCGCGCCATGGAACGGGGCCAGGCGGGGTTTGGCGAATGGGTCATTCGAATCTCCATGTGATTATTTTATCATAGCTATATGACAATAATCATTATGGATACATACACATCTGACTGGACGCTGTAAACTCCGCAGTATGAAAACCGACCGTGATTCATCCGCACGCAAAGCCCCACCCACGGTGGGCGGATCTGGCCGACTTGATCCTCATCATTGCCCGCGAGATCCAGTTCCGTGGTAACCGGCGCACGCGGCGCGGAGCCGACAAACTAAGCGCTTGTGCGCAGGGAACGGGGCTCTGCCGTCTCCGGCGCCGCCGGCGGCGACACCAGCAAGCTCGACGATGCGCTCGCGCTTCTCAGGTCCATTGAAGCCGGCCTCACCGCGACGCGGCCGAATGGCCGCGATGGTCCGGTGCGAGGTTCGGCTCGCCAGCAAAACATCTAGCCCCAGGGCTTTGCGCCGAGATCAAAGAACGTCCTCGATAACTGCAATGAATTCGCATTGCACCAGAGATGGGCTATCCGCCGGCAATGGCCGAACGTGCCGGGCCGGGCGCGACTCCGGATCGGGAAACATCCGCAGCCATTCTTCATTCACGGCATTCCTGTTGCTGCTGTCGCGGAGATAGATCTCCACCTTGACGATGTCCTCCACACTACCGCCTGCGGCCTCGATGATGGCAAGCATATTGGCAAACACATTGGCCGACTGATCCGCCATCTCGGTCGGCAACTCGTGATTGGTCGGGCTCACGCCGTGAACCGCACCCGAGAACACCATGTTGCCAATCCGACAGGCATTGGGAACTGGATGCCTGTGGCTCAGTCCCTTGACCGAAATGCTCTTGCGCATGGTTCTGTTGATCCTCCGTGAGATCTGATCCGTGGGATAATTCGCAAACTGCCGGGTGCCGGGCGGTGGGAGTCAGGTTGCACCCGAATGCACCCGGGCCGGCTATCGTCTTGCGCGCAAAACCGAGGCCTCGGCGGGCGGCGAGGAAACGACCGTATCAGGACGCGGCGCAGGCGGCTCATAGCCGGAAGTCAGTTGAATTCCACGCGTCTCGGGCAGCAAAAGGGTCGCGGCGAAAGCGATGCCGTAGCCCAACAGCGCGACCAGACCAATCGCCTCCGCCAAGCCGATATATTGCGCCAGTATCCCGATACTGGATACGGCTGCGGCGCCCGCCGCCTTGCCGGAGTTGTAGGCGAAACTCTGGCCGCTCGCGCGAATGGCAGAGGGGAAAAGCTCGGTGAAGAACGGTCCCAACGCCGCATAGTTTCCGATGGTGAAGAAGCCGAACGGCGCACCCAGGACAACCAGCAGCCAGCCGGATAGCGGCAAGAACATGTAAGCGACGGTAACCAGCCAGGAACACACCATAAAGAGCTGGAATGTCCGCCGCCGCCCGAGATAGTCGGCCAGGTATGCGCTTGCCAGAAATCCGAAAAACGAGCCGCCAGTCACCACGAAAACGTAGTACCCCGCAGTGCTCGGCGACAGCTCGCGCACGGTCTTCAGAAATGTCGGCAGCCAGTTGACGATAGCGCCGCCAACGCCGATCACACCGAATGCAAGCAACGAGGACAGCAGGGTTATCCGCAGCGTTTCCGGCTGAAATATCGCCCCCAATCCCGGACGGGTTCCGCTCCTCTCGACAAGCTCGCGCGTTTTGACAAAAACCTCGGGCTCCTCGATCTTGCGGCGCAAATAGAGAACCAGAAGGCCGGGAAGAACGCCGATCATCAACAGCACGCGCCAGCCGTACTCCTGGGGCAAGTGCGCCAGAACCACGCCTGCCAGAATGGCGGCCGCGCTCCATCCGATGCCGAATCCGCTTTGGACGGTGCCCACGGCCTTGCCGCGATGTTCGGCGCGAATGATCTCGCCCATGAGGACCGCGCCGGCGGCCCATTCGCCGCCAAAGCCCAACCCTTGCAGGATGCGCAAGAACATCAGTTGCTGGAAGTCCTGCGCAAAACCGGCAAGGAAGGTGAAGACGCAGAACCACAGGATTGTAAACTGCATGATGCGGGCACGGCCGAAACGGTCAGCGAGATACCCGCAGGCCCATCCTCCGATCGCCGCGGAGAGCAGCGTCGCCGTGGCCAGGTAGCCGGCCTGCGCCGTCGTCATTCCCCAGGCCACAATGAGAATTGGCAATACGAAGCTGAAGAGCTGCGCGTCCATCGCATCCACTGCCCAGCCCGCGAAGCAACCCCAGAAGGTGTTCCGCTCCCGCTCCGTCAACTGCTTGTACCAACTGAACATTTTTTCCTCCCATCGCTTCTTCTGGTTATCGGGCCGGCTAGACGACCAGTGGAGTGAGACCTCCGTCCATGGTCAGCGAAGCCCCCGTCACGTAGGAGGATCTTGCGCTGGCGAGGAAAAGTGCGGCGTCGGCCACTTCTTCCGGCTTGGCGTAGCGCCGCAGCGGAATGCGCTGCTCGTTCAGTCGCAGCAGTTCCTCCGGCGCCTTGCCGGTCATCCTGGATTCAACCTCGAGCGACATCTGCAGGCGCTCGGTCATGGTGGCGGCGGGATTGATGACGTTGACCCTTATGCCGGCAGGCCCCCAGGCGGCCGCCAGTCCTGCCGAGGCAAGCATCAGCGCCGCGTTGGCGGCCCCTCCCGGCAAATGCATGGGCGATGCGATTTTGCCGCCGGTGCCGACTATGTTGACGATCGTGCCGGCGCGCCGTGCCACCATCAGGGGCAGGACGTAGTCCATGACGTTCATGTAGGTGAAGAATTTCGCGTCCATCGCGACACGCCATTTGTCCGGCGTCAGTTCGTCGGGTGGAACTCTCCTTGCGCCGCCGGCCGAATTGACCAGGGACGCGATCGGACCCACCTGGTCCTCCAGCGCGGCGACCATTTCCTTTGCCGCAAGCCCATCCGAGAGGTCGGCGGCGAAGGTTGCTACCGACAGGCCCTCGGCAGCCAGGGCTGCCTTCGCGTTGTCAAGGTTCTCCTGACTGCGCGATACAATCGCCACGCAGGCCCCTTCCCTGCCGAAGGCGCGCGCGCAGGCCAGCCCTATTCCCTTGCTGCCCCCGGTAATCAGGACAACTTTGCCGTCGAGTTCGAGATCCATCTCAATGATCCTGTTTTAAGCCGTGGGTGTCGTGCACGTTGATCGGGCTTCCCGCCGCGAACGCCACGATCTGATCGAATGCGTTGCCGTAGGCGAACTCGTAATTGTCACGTTCGACGTAGCCGAGATGCGGTGTGCACAGTGCGTTGGGAAGCCTGAGCAAGGCGTCGTCCGGATTGGTGAGCGGCTCGCGTTCGAACACGTCGATGGCCGCTTTTCCGGGGCGGCCATCGGCCAGCGCTGCCACCAAGGCCCCTGCTTCAATCAACTCGGCACGGCTGGTGTTCACAAGCAGAGCGGTTGGCTTCATCGAGGCGAGGTCGCCAAGCGTGACCAAACCGGTGGTCTCGGCATTCAGCCGCAGGTGCAAACTGAGGACATCCGACAGCCGGAACAGCGCGTCCTTGTCCGGCGCGGTGTTGAACCCCTCGGCTCTGGCACGGGCCAACGAGCCCTCGCGGCCCCACACCAGCACCTCCATGCCGAACGCCATGCCGATCCGCGCGACCATCGAGCCCAACCGGCCAAAACCATAGATGCCCAGAACACGACCCCTCAAGCCCAAGCCGATGGTCGTCTGCCAATGGCCTTGCCGCAGCGATGCGCTCTCGAACGGAATGTTGCGCATCGCCGCAAGGATCAACCCCCAGGTAAATTCCACCGTCGAATAGGACGGACGCGATGTGAGAGCAGACGAAACGACGACGCAATGCCTGTCGCAAGCCGCCAGATCGATGTGCGGGATGTGACCGTTCTGGCTGATGAGCTTCAAGTTGGGCAGGCGGCTGAGCAGGCTTTCATCGATCCTGGTGCGCTCACGCATCAGCACAAGAACATCTGCCTCCAACAGACGATTTGCCAGGACGTCGATGTCCTCGACGATATCGGTCCAGATGGTGACGTCATGGCCTTCCAGTTTGGAAAAGCAGTCCAGCGTGCGGACGACGTCCTGGTAGTCGTTGATGATGGCGACGCGGAGCTTCTTCACGGGATGACCTATCGCTCTATGCATTGCCCGGCAGATCCGCAACGGAGGTACCGGCTTCGATCGCTTCGCACTTCGCCTCTTCAAAAGCCGACTTCTTCAGCGCCTTTGCGAGAATTTCGGCGGCTCGGGCGATCGGGATGAAGCAGACACCGGTTTCGTCAGCGACAACAATGTCGCCGGGGGCAACCCGCACCCCGGCGATCTGGATATCGCCATTGATCTCCACGGTCTCGATCCGCCATTTGCCAGTGACAGGCGTGATCTCGGTGGCCCAAAGGGGATATCCGACCCGCCGCGAATGCCCGAGGTCGCGAATACCCCCGGAGACGATCGCACCGGCCTCCCCCTGTCTTCTTCCGGTCTGGGCCGAAATTCCGCCCATGTTCGAAACGCCGGCGACGCCGTCGATGACCACCACGTCGCCCGGCAATGCCAGGTTATGGGCTTCGAACTCTGCCATCCGGTTGACGTGCTCGCGCGCCGTCTCGTAGACATGCTCGCGCTGCAGGATGTTGCGCACCGTAAGCGCGGGACCGACAATCGACGTCGAAGGCAGGGTCGGCTTCAGGGTTGATGCGCCAATCGCGCCGGTAATACCGAGCTCATCCATAATATCCGAAATAACGCTTGTTGCATCGCCGATCCGTTTGAATCCGTCGATCAGCCCCTGCGGCGGACGCGGCGCTCGCATCAATCGAATGCGGTCGGGGCTGATCTTGCCGGTAAGTTTCGGCAGCACGTCCGCGAAAGCGAGATCATTCATGGCGTATCCTCTATTTTTGTACGGAGCTTTATCACCGGTTGCGAGGTGCGCGTATTCACTCGCATGTGTTTGGCTGCTCGTTCGAAACAGGATTGCTTGCCAGGTTCAGTGCGTCCAATTTAGAATCAGACACAAGCGTCATTTCCTGGGTGAATAACGTGCGCCTCGATCTGAACCTGATCGCAGTCCTTGAGGCCATCATGCTGGAAAGGAACGTAACGCGTGCGGCCGTGAGCCTGTCGATGAGTCAGCCGGCGGTCAGCAACGCCTTGCGCCGCGCCCGCAAGCTGACGAAAGATCAGCTCTTTCTCAAGACAGCGACGGGCGTCCAGCCAACGTCACGCATGGTCGCGATGTGGCCCGACCTTCATCACTCGCTTACGGTAATCCGGGCGTCTTTCGCCCCCGACGACTTCGATCCGGGGTCAGATGCGACCAGTTTCAGGGTTGCGGTCACAGACAGTCTCGCGATGGAAGGTGTCAGCGCAATCACGCTGAAGTTACAGGCCACATCCCCGCGTGCCCGTGTTTCTTTTGCCATTCATACCCATGAGGGCTCGCTGGAAGGGATCGACCGCGGCACGCTTGACTGCGCCGTAGGCATGTTTGCCTCGCTGCCAAGAGACGTGCATGTGCAAAGTCTACGCACGGATCGCTATGTCTGCGTCATGCGCAGCGGGCACGAACTGGCGCAATCGCTGACCCTCGATCAGTTCACCGCTGCGGCGCACGTGCTGGCAACCCCATCCGGTTTGGAACTGGGGCTCGTGGACGGCTGGCTTGGCCTGAAGGGGCGGGCAAGGACGATCGTTGCCGTCGTCAATCATTTTGCCGATGCGCTGAGGATTGTCTCGCGGAGCGACCTTCTCACCTGTGTGCCGCTTGGCTTCTTCAACGGACCATGGCGTAGCATTGCTGCCGAGCATCGGTTGGTGGTGCGCGACCTGCCGTTCGAGACGGAGAAACTGCTGTACAAGCTGATCTGGCACGAACGACTGCAGACGCACCCTGCCCACCAATGGTTTCGATCGCTGGTCGGCGACGTTTGCGGATCGCAGTTCGACGGCTCATCGATCGAAGACGCGGCCCCGGCCGCGCAAACATAGCCTGGCTTGTGGAGCCTTATGGAGCTGGAGCGACCTTGAGTACGCCCTCTTGCGCCGACGGATGCGCTCCGCCCCGGGGCAAGGGCCTATCCCTGTCGGTAATCCAGCGGCACATAGGTGTAGGCGTTCCCGGCGTCGCGCCGCACGTGGCCCAAGCCGGGAAACGATATGTGCGCACCGCCCACGATATAGCCATTCTCTGCAGCATCTGCGAATGCGAGCTCGTGCACATGTTCGGCTTCCGATGCGTTCTCATCGTACTGGATTGTGACCGAAGGGGCCTTGAACTGCACTGCGGCGACATGCACGACATCGCCCCACAGCACGATCTTCTCGCCCCTGCTCTCGACCACATACATGGTATGTCCCGGTGTATGCCCATAGGCTGTCTGCGCGCGCATGCCAGGCACGAGATCGGTGTTGCCTTCGAAAAGCGCGAACTTGCCGGCTCGCATGTATGGCGTGATCGATGCCATAGCGGCCTGAAAAAATCGCTGCGCTTCAGCGGGAGCAGCGCGCATGTTTGCCTCGCTGAGCCAATAATCGGTGTCCCGCTTGTCGGCACGTACAATCGCGTTGGGAAAAGCCCTCTGGCCCTCGGCCATGAGACCGCCAACGTGATCCGCATGCAGATGTGTGAGGTAAAGCTCATCGATCTGCTCCGGCCGATACCCCGACGCGCGCAGATTGCTCAACAGATGGCCTGTGGTAGGCCCCAACAGTGAACCTGCACCAGCGTCGATCAAGACCAGCTTGGCTCCAGTATTCACGAGAAAGGAATTGTGCGAGGTCTCGACGACGTCGCCGAGGTAGTTGCGTTTCAGCGCTTCTTTGATCCGAGCCGGGTCGCCCTGCAGTAGCTTCGTAGCAGGCAGCATATTGCTGCCGTCGGATAATGCCGTTACCTCAAAATCGCCGACCGCCAGGCGGTAAAACCCGGGTGCCTGGCTTTTCACCATGGGCGCATCTGCGAACACCGGCATCGCAAAACAGCTGGCCAGGCAAAGGCAGCCAGCGGCCAGGAAAGCCCGACGGGTAGGATTGACGGCGTCGCTGCTGGCCGGCCGGGGCTGGACAGAGCCTTCGGTGTCGTCGAACAAGCGATCAAGCGTTTTCCGGGGGGCGACCATTTTCGGACCTCTGTTTGCGTTCTGTCGGGAGGCCGCAGGTGGACGTAAGCCCTACTGCCTCGCTACCTCGTGCGCGTACCGTTCCCGAGTTGGCCAACTCCGTCCAATTCAGAGTCTGGGGCAGCATCATAACTCCGTTGAATAACGGCAGTTTGCCGCTGCCAATTGAGGCCAACACCGGCACGTGCGAAGCAGCGAAGCCTGAACTGTCAATTCGATGAATGCGGGAAAGGCGATAGCGCGCTCCCGCCAGGTGTTGCGCCTAAAGCGCGTGAGGTTGAAACGGACTCAGGCGACGCGCTTTAAGCTTATGCATGTCGTTGCCCCAAAACCGGGGCCACTTTTGGGCGACCTGCATTAGATAACCCAATCTTTCAGGGCGTAGGCATGAATGTAGTCGATCTGCATTTCCGCGGGCGTCGCAAGCCCATCGGCGGGCGCTCCCGCAATGCCGCCTACTGCAAGGTCGACCAGCATATACATCGGCTCGTGCATGTCGGCAGGTGTTGCGGCATGGGCAACTTCGACGTTGTCGAAATACCAGACGAGTTCGTCTTCCGTCCACAGCACCCCGTACGTGTGGAACCCTCCGGTATCCGAGACAAAGGGCGTCGAGGACACCGTTGTATGAGTTCCCGTCTCGTTCGTGTGGCTTGTCAAAAGGAGCTTGTTTGGATCCTGACCGGTCATCTCTATTGCGTCCAGTTCCGGTGGCCAGGAGCCGTCCTCCGGCAGAAGCCAGAAGGCCGGCCATGCGCCTTGTTTTTCGGGCATGTCGGCCCGAATTTCGAAATAGCCGTAGGTCTGTGCAAAGGATTCGTGGGTGGTCAGCAAACCTGACGTGTATTGGTAGTTGTTGATGTAGGGCTTGATAGCCTCAGGGGTTCGGGCGGCGGTAATTGTAAGAACACCGTCGTCGACGCTGAACGGGTTGACGGACTTCGTCGGGGCGTAGCTGGTATCGATATACCATTGAAGCTCGCCATTGCCCGTAAGCGAGCTACCGTTCGCGCCTCCCCACCAGAAGTTGGTGTCCCAGGTGCCGCTCGAGCCATTCCACAGGTTCAGTGTGTTGAACTCGTCCGAGAAGGTGAGTGCCAGATGCGACCTGTCCAGGGCCAGGTCGAACTGGCTTGCGGTGAACTGGCCGATCGTCTTGTTGGCGAAGACGAGAAACTCGGTGCCGGACAGATCAAGTCGGACGTTCGCTCCCGACTGGACCATGTGGGCGTGCACCTGCTCGAAGGAGGTGAAACCATAGCTCCCGACGCGCACTGTATCCTCGGCGCTAAAGTCCAGGATCAGGTCACTGCCGTTGCCGGGGGCCACGACGAAAATGTCCGCCCCGGATCCGCCCTTGAGAACGTCGTCGCCCTTCAAGCCGTCGAGCGTCTGTTGGCCAGAGCCGCCGGTAATGATGTTGTTTAGCTCGTTGCCGAAAGCATACTGTTTGTCGTTCGTGACTGTCAGGTTCTCGAAATGCGCCGGGAGCCTGTAGCTCATCCAGGTCGAGATGGTGTCGACGCCCTCGTTGGCCAGCTCGACCGCCTTGTTCTTCGCGGAATACAGATAGTAGATGTCATCGCCCTTGCCGCCATACATCGTGACGCTGACGCTGCCGTCGCCGTAGAGCGAGTCGTTGTAGATGCTGCCGTAAAGTGCCGGGCCGGAATTCGTCGCCGAGTACCACCTAGTCGAGGACCCGCTATAGGGGAGTGGAACGCCCTTGGCGTTCAGGACGGTGGCCATGCTGGTCTCTGCTCCTCGGACTCGCCTCAAGCCCTAGCATCTATGGAGGGCACGAGAAGCCAATGCCTTTTTTGGCCTTCGCCTTGTGTTCGGCTTGTGAGAGTTACCAGGAACTTAACACGCAGGCGGTCCGGGCCGCCCTCATTGCCTCGAATGCACTAGGGTTGGGCTACCAGCACTTTTTTTGGTCACAAGTCGCCGCATCTTTGGGGGCGACGTGACTTCGCCGTCAGCGAACCTGCTGCCCTGCGGGTGTCCGCGCCGGGCGGCCCGGAAGCCTCGGATTGCTATTATAGCCGAATGTATATTAGCACTTTCTTGACAAACTGCCTAAGTTCTGGTTTCCTGATTTGCCGGGTATTGAAATAAGTTTGTTGCGTTTTCCGGACGGTGTTCGCATGTCGACCTTGGTTGTCGCGGACCCGCGGGGGGTGTATCTCGCCGGTCTGGAGTGGGTTCTGCGGAAGGCTGGACACGATGTTGTCGCCCAGTGCCGCCGCGCTGTCGACATTGTCCCTCATGTGGAACGCCATCGGCCTGACATTGTCATCGTCGGCCTGGATATCGCGGACCCGCAGATGGCCGGTCTTTCCTCCCGGCTGAAGGCTTGCAACAGCGCTCTCGGCATCATCTTCATCGTGCGGCCAAACGGCAGGCTCGACATCAGGGAAATACAGGCGCTCGACGGCGACGGCCTGCTTCTGGACGGCATCAGCCATCGCTATCTTCTCGAATGCGTGAATGCGGTGGCGGCAGGCAAGAAGTGGATCGACAACAAGATCGTCCGGCAACTGCTGATGCCCGAAACGCAGCCTCAGCCGACGTCCAGGCTGACCGGGCGGGAGACCGAGATCGCCGATCTCGTCTCGCGCGGGTTCCGCAACAAGACCATCGCGCAACGGCTGCATGTATCCGAAGGCACGGTGAAGATGCACCTGCATCACGTCTACGAGAAACTGCACCTCGGCAGCCGGGCGGAACTGGCCTGGGTGGCGCATGGCAAAAGCGCCGAGCGTCCAGGAGCCGGTCTGCTCTGATCATCGCTTTCCGCTGGCATCGACATGATGCCGCAACAGAACGGAAAGGCGCCTGACGGCGTCGGCCTTGATGCCGGCGCGACCGCCAGCGGCGCCCGCGCCGGCCTGATCTATCGAAGGATATATATCGTTCGATCAGGGATGGGCATTCACCCCAATACTATCGAACCGCGAATGGACGCGTCCTCTGCGTCGGCGGCACATTGAAGGGATTAAGAGGCCGCAATTCAGTGGGCCAGCGGATGCACTTGGGTAGGGGCATCCGGCATCGGGGGGTGAATCCCTTTCTTGATGCGTTTTGGGCAGGGGAGAATCTCCATGGCACTCGACATCACAGCTCAAGACATCGTCATCGACGGTTCGGGCGTGCTGACCTCACCAGAAGGTGGGGTATTTCAGCGGCGCATCACGCGATAGGGGAGCACAGCAATGACCATCAGCTTTATTCTCAACGCACAGGCCGTCAACGACCAGACCACCGGGCTGCAAACCGGCGACAACATCGACGATGCCTTTACGGACACCGATGTTGCGTACTCCACTTTGCCGGCTTCGTTCCGGACCTATCTCGAGTCGACTCTCGGGCTGAACTCCGCGTTCCCGACCAGCGTCGGCGTCGCGACCAAGACGAACTCGGTCACCGTCAACGCCACCGCCGGCTCCCAGCTCGTCGGCACTACGTTTACCGACGGCAGCGGCGGCACCCTCAACGGCGATGATAGCGGGCTCAACACCCTCGGCGGCAAGGATATCCTGCTCTTCGCCGGCGCAAACGACACCGTGATCGGGAAATATGACAGCGATGGCAACGGCAGTGCAGACGCGATCGCCTTCGTCATCTTCAAGCAGGACGTGATCAACGCCGGCGCGACCAGCGACCAGGTGACCTTCAACATCGTCACCTATGTTCCGATCTTCCATGGCGGCAACCCCAACCCGGATGACGCGGTCGATCTCGGCAACACCCTCAAGCTCGCGGCGAGCGAGACGCTCAACTTCGGCTTCGCCGGCGCGCCCTCCGGTAGCAACCTGTTCATGACCTTCGGCGATCCAAACTCCACCCAGATCGTGGTGATCGGGAAGGACCCCTTGAATCAGTCCGAGGGTGGGAACTTCAATACAAAGGACGTGCTCAATATCAGCCAGGCCGGCGGCACCACCTCGTTCGGCGTCAACGGCAACGCGATCAACCCCACTGAGGGCGCGTTCATCACCTATGTCTCGGGCGCGAACACGAACTTCCTCGTGCCAAATCTGGACCAGAACGAGGCCGATGTCGAAGCCAACATCGACTTCCAGAACGTCGTCAGTGCGACGGGAGCGTCCTTCACCGTCAACCAGACCAATCCCGGCAAAGGACCCGTTACCGTCAAGATCACGGCCTTCAGCACCGCCGCGGAACCGGGGGCGGGTTTCGTCGATGGACTTACCAACGATACCAAGGTCAACATCACGTCGGGCTCGGTCGTCAACTTCGTCGTCAGTGGCGAATCAACTCCGGTCGCCACCGTCAACGCCGACGGCACCTTGACGATCACCGGGCTTACCAGCGGCGACAAGGTGCAGTGGACCACGGGTGGAACCCACGACCGCGTCCTGATCGAAAACATCAGCAACGCGGATGGCGTTGCCGGCAACGACAACAACACTTTCGACATCGGCGGCTTCGGCATCGTGACATCCAACTCCGCCTCGGCGTTCGTCGGCCAGCAGATCGTGATCGAAGACGACGGCCCGACGGCGGGCATCGTTCAGGGCGCCCCCACGGTGGCGCATGACGAGACCGCGGGCACCCAGGCAGATGCCGATGATACCACGGCACCAGCGGTTGTCGCCCTGTTCGCGGGCGTCAGCAATGTCAGCTCCGACCTCAGCCCGGCCGGCTTCGCGCAGGATGCAAGCGCGGTGGTGAGTTCGACGGGAAGTGCTACGGGTACAGATGGCGGCACGACGGCGTTCTCGCTGGCGGTGTCCGCCGCAGGGGTGGATTCCGGCCTCGACACGACCGCCGGCACCAGCATCTTCCTGTTCAAGGAAGGCGACCTGGTGGTCGGCCGCATCGGCGGGGCCGCTGGGGCGGCGGCGTTCGCCGTCGCGATCAACAGCACGACCGGCATCGTCAGCGTGGCGCAGTACGCTTCGTTGAAGCACCCGGGCACCGCCAATCCAGATGATTCGGTATCGATCACCGACAGCGCCTTGCTGGCGGTGGTGACGGTCACCGACGGTGACGGCGACACAGCGACCAGCTCGACCGGTATCGGCGATGCCGTGCAGTTCCAGGACGACGGCCCGACGGCGGGCATCGTCCAGGGCGCTCCCACGGTGGCGCATGACGAGACCGCGGGCAACCAGGCCGATGCCGATGACACCACTGCCGCAGGGGTCATCGCCCTGTTCGCGGGCGTCGGCAATGTCAGCACCGACCTCAGCCCAACCGGCTTCGCGCAGGATGCAAGCGCGGTGGTGAGCTCCACCGGAAGCTCGTTCGGCGCCGACCAGGAAGGCGGGACGACGGCGTTCTCGCTGGCGGTGTCCGCCGCAGGGGTGGATTCCGGCCTCGACACGACCGCCGGCACCAGCATCTTCCTGTTCAAGGAAGGCGACCTGGTGGTCGGCCGCATCGGCGGGGCCGCTGGGGCGGCGGCGTTCGCCGTCGCGATCAACGGCACGACCGGCATCGTCAGCGTGGCGCAGTACGCTTCGTTGAAGCACCCGGGCACCGCCAATCCAGATGATTCGGTGTCGATCACCGACAGCGCCTTGCTGGCGGTGGTGACGGTCACCGACGGTGACGGCGACACAGCGACCAGCTCGACCGGTATCGGCGATGCCGTGCAGTTCCAGGACGACGGCCCGACGGCGGGCATCGTCCAGGGCGCTCCCACGGTGGCGCATGACGAGACCGCGGGCAACCAGGCCGATGCCGATGACACCACTGCCGCAGGGGTCATCGCCCTGTTCGCGGGCGTCAGCAATGTCAGCTCCGACCTCAGCCCGGCCGGCTTCGCGCAGGATGCAAGCGCGGTGGTGAGTTCGACGGGAAGTGCTACGGGTACAGATGGCGGCACGACGGCGTTCTCGCTGGCGGTGTCCGCCGCAGGGGTGGATTCCGGCCTCGACACGACCGCCGGCACCAGCATCTTCCTGTTCAAGGAAGGCGACCTGGTGGTCGGCCGCATCGGCGGGGCCGCTGGGGCGGCGGCGTTCGCCGTCGCGATCAACGGCACGACCGGCATCGTCAGCGTGGCGCAGTACGCTTCGTTGAAGCACCCGGGCACCGCCAATCCAGATGATTCGGTGTCGATCACCGACAGCGCCTTGCTGGCAGTGGTGACGGTCACCGACGGTGACGGCGACACAGCGACCAGCTCGACCGGTATCGGCGATGCCGTGCAGTTCCAGGACGACGGCCCGACGGCGGGCATCGCCCAGGGCGCTCCCACGGTGGCGCATGACGAGACCGCGGGCAACCAGGCCGATGCAGACGACACCACTGCCGCAGGGGTCATCGCCCTGTTCGCGGGCGTCAGCAATGTCAGCTCCGATCTGAGCCCGACCGGCTTCGCGCAGGATGCAAGCGCGGTGGTGAGCTCCACCGGAAGCTCGTTCGGCGCCGATCAGGAAGGCGGCACGACGGCGTTCTCGCTGGCGGTGTCCGCCGCGGGCGTGGATTCCGGCCTCGACACGACCGCCGGCACCAGCATCTTCCTGTTCAAGGAAGGCGACCTGGTGGTCGGCCGCATCGGCGGGGCCGCTGGGGCGGCGGCATTTGCCGTCGCGATCAACGGCACGAGCGGCGTCGTCAGCGTGGCGCAGTACGCTTCGTTGAAGCACCCGGGCACCGCCAATCCAGATGATTCGGTGTCGATCACCGACAGCGCCTTGCTGGCGGTGGTGACGGTCACCGACGGTGACGGCGACACAGCGACCAGCTCGACCGGTATCGGCGATGCCGTGCAGTTCCAGGACGACGGCCCGACGGCGGGCATCGCCCAGGGCGCTCCCACGGTGGCGCATGACGAGACCGCGGGCAACCAGGCCGATGCAGACGACACCACTGCCGCAGGGGTCATCGCCCTGTTCGCGGGCGTCGCCAATGTCAGCACCGACCTCAGCCCAACCGGCTTCGCGCAGGATGCAAGCGCGGTGGTGAGCTCGACGGGAAGCTCGTTCGGCGCCGATCAGGAAGGCGGCACGACGGCGTTCTCGCTGGCGGTGTCCGCCGCGGGCGTGGATTCCGGCCTCGACACGACCGCCGGCACCAGCATCTTCCTGTTCAAGGAAGGCGACCTGGTGGTTGGCCGCATCGGCGGGGCCGCTGGGGCGGCGGCGTTCGCCGTCGCGATCAACAGCACGAGCGGCATCGTCAGCGTGGCGCAGTATACCTCGATCCTTCATCCGACCCCGGGGGCCAACCACGACGAGCCGGTGAACATCACCGACAGCGCCTTGCTGGCAGTGGTGACTGTCACCGACGGTGACGGCGACACAGCGACCAGTTCGACCGGTATCGGCGATGCCGTGCATTTCCAGGACGACGGCCCGACGATCGTCGACCAAGACGCGGCGGCCGGCATCCAAGGGTTCGACGGCGATCCCGGCACGGCTGGTGCCCAGCACGAACAACTGCACAACGTGGTCGGTGTCGCGGCAACCGGTGTCTTCTCTTTCGACATCGGCAACGACGGTCGTGTCTACGACGCCACGCATTCTGACTTCGGTGATGCCGATCCCGTCACGAATGGTGTCCAGCAGCTGGTGCTGACGGGTACGGTCGACAACGCCCAGAACCCGAACATCACCAACATCTCGACGTCACTCACTTCGGAGAGTGCCACCAGCGCAGTGTTCGCCTTCTCGTTCCATTACGACAAGGATCCGATCACGGCCGGTGTGCAGGACGGGACGGCGGGTGGCACGTTGACCTTCAACAAGGAGCTGGGCACGTACTCGATCGTCTTGAACGACGTGGTCGACGGGTTCAGCTTTAGCGTCTTCCACTCTTCGGAGCTATTGTCGAAAGCACCTCCCGGCAACACCGGCCACCCCGAACTCGTGGTGACGGAGCTGGATAAATTCGGTGCAACCCCCGGCGATACTGACGGCTTCTACGTGCAGTTCACGGCGAACTCGAACCCCAGCGGTAGCCCCTTTGGCTTCAACGGCACGGGTGACGACACACCAACGCCAGGAGACCCGCCGGCGCCTCTCGACACCACCTTCAACAACGGGCAGTTCGTCACCAGTGCCTTCGAGGACTGGGTCTCCGCCACGCAGTCGACCAACGGTGTCGCCGGCGACACGATCCAGAAGGGCGAACTGCTCACCCTGCGGTTCTTCAACGAGAACATTATGGGCGACGTGAACCCCGGTGCCCCCGGTGGTGGTGACGAGAAGGTCGCGCCGACGGACGCCGTGGACGCTGTCGCCATCAAGTTCGACGGCATTGGCAACAGCGAGGACCTTATCGTGGTCCTCGACCTGATTGACTACGGTGCCAATGGTGTCCTGGGTGGCGGCGACGACCTCAAGACGACGAAGTCGATCTACGTGCAGAACGCCGACTTCTTCAAGGGCAACACGGTACCTGCGCCGTATAGCTCGGAGTTCACGCTCGACCAGAACGATGCCCTCGTGATCATCGAGAGCAATGACTACAACGCCGGCAGCGAGCACTACCAAATTCAGGGGATGCAGATCATGCAGTCCGGGAACGGGCTGTCTGGTTCGGCCATTAACCTGAACCGAGTGACCGACGACCCGAGCACCGGCACGGTTGAAGGTTCAAGCACCGGTGCTGCGAGCGGCACAGGTGGCGGCGCGTTGCAAGATTGGGAAGGTACGGACAACGACGTTCTCAAGATCACGGATATCGGCTTCATCGAGTCGACGTCCGGACAGATCGGCGCCCACCTCAATTTCGCGGTCAACATTCAGGACGGCGACGGCGACACAACCGGTGTCCAGACCTTGGTGGTCGACACCATCGCCTAAACACTTGACCAAAGGGAGGCGGTTCACCCCGCCTCCCATCTCCATGTGGAGACAATCTCGCGCCCTGCATAAGGCCGGCTGAACCCAAGGAGTCAACCCCGCACACCGGGGACATATTATGATGAAACCCCCTCGTCCCTCTGCCCTACAGGCGGTGATGAAAGAGGCCAAGCGCGCCGTTAAGCCGCTTATCTGGTTCAGCGCCGGCATCAACATACTGATGCTGACCGGCGCGTTCTACATGCTCCAGGTCTATCACCGTGTGTTGGGCAGCCACAGCTTGGAAACACTGGTAATGCTGTCGCTGATGGCGGCGGCGGCGCTCGCCACAATGGCCGGGCTGGAGGTAGTGCGCGGGCGCCTGTTGGCCACCGTTGGGACGTGGTTGAACGGTCGGTTAGCCCCGGTTCTCCTGACCGCATCGGTTGAATACGCCGCCTCGGCACCCGGTCAGATCAACGCCCGCGCGTTGCGTGACCTCGACCAGGTGCGGAATTTTTTTACCAGCCCGAGTATCTACCCGATCCTCGACGCGCCTTGGGCACCGATCTTCTTAGGCGCTATCTTCCTCATGCACCCCTGGTTGGGCTGGCTGGCACTCTGCGGCGGTATCGTGCTGTTCGCGCTGGCGTTGCTCACCGAGTACCTGACCCGCAAGCCATTGGCGGAAGCTGCAATCGCCCAGGCGCGGGCTTACATGCAGGCCGAGCAAACGATCCGCAACGCCGAGGTCGTCCAGGCCATGGGCATGTTGAATCCACTGCTCAACAGCTGGAAGGCCCAGCAGGACGAGGCAAACAGAGGACAATCTCGCGCCAGTAACCGATCCAGCGTCATCTCGGCCCTCGCGCGCTCTTTCCGGCTGGCCCTGCAGATGGCCGTACTCGGCCTCGGCGCTTATCTGGTGCTGAAAAACGAGGCTTCGCCCGGCATCATGATCGCTGCCTCAATCCTGATGGGTCGCGCGTTGGCCCCGGTTGAACAGGCGATCGGCACGTGGAAGGCGACGATCGGGGCACGGGCTGCTTACAAGCGTCTCGTTGCATTGGCCGGTCAGCGACCGGAGGCCACACCGACCCTGCCATTGCCGCGTCCGAAGGGTAAGTTTGAGGCCGAGAACATTATGCTCGCCAGACAGGGCGGCGAACCGATCCTGCGAGGGATCAGCTTCCAACTCAAGCCCGGTGAAGCGATGGCGTTGGTTGGCCCGAGCGCGGCCGGCAAGACGAGCCTAGCGCGAGTGTTGACCGGTACTTGGCGTCCGACCGGCGGTCGCGCCTTGCTTGACGGCATGAGCGTCGTTGAATGGGCGGCTGAGGACCGGGGTCGGCACGTCGGCTACCTGCCACAGGATATCGAGCTCTTCGCCGGCACCGTCGCCGAGAACATCGCTCGTTTTGCGTCACTCAGCCCCGCGGTTTTCAACAACGTGATCAAGGCAGCGGAGTTGGCCGGCGTCCACGAACTGATCAAGGGGTTGCCGAAGGGCTACGCCACCGAGATCGGTGAAGGTGGCGCGGCACTGTCCGGTGGGCAACGCCAGCGCATCGGGCTGGCGCGAGCGCTCTACGGCGACCCAGCGTTCCTTGTCCTTGACGAGCCTAACTCCAATCTCGACCACGAGGGCGAGCAAGCACTGGCTACAGTCATCGGTGGGCTCAAGGCGGCAGGTACGACTCTAATCTTGATCTCGCACCGGCCAAGCATTTTGGAAAAGGTCGACAAGGTGTTGGTCCTCAACCGCGGCCAGCAAGACCTCTTCGGCCCGCGCGACTATGTCTTCAACGAACTCGCCAACCGCGCCCGCAAGGTGACCCAACTGCCAACCCTCGAAGTGGTCAAGGAAGTCAAAGAGGTCAAAGAAGCATGAGCCGTTCCCCAGAATTGAACGTCGTGCCGTTACCCGTCCCGCCGCCACCCTCCCTGCTGGAACCGATACCCCTGCGCCTCACAGGCGTGACGTGCACGGGATTCGCGATCATGTTCCTGTTCTTCGGCGTCGCCGGGGGCTGGGCGGCGCTGGCGCCTTTGGACAGCGCCGCAGTGGCGCCGGGCGTTGTCAAGGTCGCCGGCGACCGCAAGCTCATCCAGCACCTCGAGGGCGGCATTATCGCGGAGTTGAACGCCGCCAATGGTGATATCGTCGAGGCGGGCAAGGTTCTCATCCGGCTCGACAACACGCAGGCAAAGGCGCAGCTCGACCTGATCCAGAACCGGATAGCGACGCGTGACGCGTTGGCCGCGCGTCTCAGGGCCGAGCGTGACGGCAAGGCCGAGATCGAGTTCGATCCGGCGTTGCTCGCAAATCCTGCAACCGCCGCAAAGGACACGGTGGCCGCACAGCGTGACGTGTTCGCGGCGAAGCACCACAACTTGAAGGACGAGCGGGAAATTCTCAGCCAGCGCCTTCACCAGATCCAGGAAGAGATAACGGGACTGGAACAGCTTATCGGCACCGAGGACAACCAGATCGAGGCGATCGAGGGGGAGAGCAAGGACCTCGAGGGGTTGCTGAAAAAGGGGCTGACCACCCGCGAGCGGAACCTGTTGCTCAGACGACAACGGCGGGAGATCGAGGGGGAGCGCGCCACCAACGCCGCGGCAATCGCCCGTGCCAGAAGCGCTATGGCCGAGATTGACATGCAAATCCTGAACCTCAGCACAGTGCGGCTGAACGAGGCCGTCGAGGAGCTGAGCAAGGTCGAGGCGGAGTTGTTTGACCTCAGACAGCAGGAGCGTTCCGCCAAGGACGTGCTTGCCCGTACCAATGTCGTCGCACCAGTTGACGGCATCATCATGGACCTGAAGGTCCACACGGCGGGCGGTGTCGTGAAACCCGGCGAGACATTGATGACAGTCGTGCCGCTCGGTCAACAACTCGTGGTCGAGGCTATGGTCAAACCAGAGGATGTCGAGACCATCGCCCCCGGACAGCCCGCGCGCGTCAGCTTCCCGGCCTTCGCCCGCTACAACCTGCCGCCACTCGACGGCGTGGTGGAGATCGTGTCGGCTGACCGCATGGTGGAGGAGCGCAGCGGGACACCGTATTTCACCGCGACCGTGTTGATCGACAAGAGCGAACTCGCCAAGCTGGAGGGCCGCAAGCTGCTGCCCGGCATGTCGAGCGAGGCGATGATCCGGACGGGTGCTCGCACCGTGCTTTCCTACCTCGCCGAGCCGATCACGCAGAACTTCCGCCGGGCGCTGCGGGAAAAATAGCCGTAGTCCGCCCGGAGGGGTGTCAGCTGTGGAGATGCTTCAATTCAAACCCGGAGTCATCTTGGGCGCCAGAGATGCGCTGTTCGGCGGACTGGAACAAGTCCGCGAACTCCACCTCGTTTTCAAACACCACGCCACCGACTTTGATAGCCAGGGCATCCTCGGTCCCTTTTGGTGCGAAATAGACTTGCGCGACACGCGCCCGGATACGCTCGCCGATTTCCTTGGCTTCCGCTTCGGTCGCGCCCGAGAGGAAAATCCCGAACATCGAAGTCCCTATGCGCCCAACCAGATCCTCCGCGCGCACCGATGATTGTATGGTTGTGGCTATGAGCCGCAAGGCCTCGTCGCCCCATTCAAGACCAAAGCGCAGGTTGATGGAGCGCAGATGCTCCGAATGAATGACCAGGAAGGCGCCCGAGCGTGGTCCCGGCGCCGATGGCCTTGTTGTTCTTCTGTCGACCATCGACGTGAAGACCGGCCCATTCAGACAGCCTGTCAGCCTGTCAAAAGTTCCAGACCTGTTGAGTTCCTGCCGGCAGGCGCGGATCTGGACCTGCTGCCAGCCGATCAGCGCAAAAACCGGCAGGGCAATGATCACCGGTAGCAGTACGGCGGTCATCATGCTGCGCCCGAACGGCGTGAACGCGTCGCTGAACAAAAGCAGGTAGTTGAGGCCGAGAGAAAGACCAAGGCTCCCGGCTGTCCCCAGAAAGGTCAGCCATGCGACGCTTCTCCATGCCCGCGCAGAGGCGGTCGCTACTGTTTGTGCCATTGGCTAATCTCCTGTCAGATCAGCCAGCATAGAGCCGGCGTACAGCATTTTCAGTTTCCGAGAACGATACAATTTGATCGATGAGACCCAATGACTGTTCGCGCGACCGGCTTGTTCAGGAAATCTGCGCCGCAATGGTTAATGAATGGAAAGCCGGCGACCGTTGAACAATCAACGGTCGTTCACCACCTATCAATCATCCCACCATGGCTTCCGCAACCGGGACTTTCCGATTCCTGAGCCTCGCAGCCTATCGCGGCGGGCCGAAAATGCCCATCTCCGCGCCCCAGGCCGTCGCCTCCGCCTTGCCATAGATGCCATTCGGCAGCGCCGTCGCCCAGCCGTTGGACACGAGCCAGGCGCCGACATCCTGCTTGCCCAGCCTGCACGGCGCGGCAATGGCAAAGCGCTCGGGGTCCGGCGGCACGAAACACTTCAGCGCACGCCCCCGCAGCCAGGAATTGAAAGCGGCACGTGCGCGCTGGCCACAAGGCCAGGTGACGTCGTGAAACAAACAGGATCCGTCGAGGTCGATGCCTTGCACCCCGCTGATGATCACCTCCCGGCCCATGGATTCGAAGATCGCGGACGATGTGGCAACCGAGCGGTAAAGCAGGACCTCCCGCCAATCTTCCGGCATCGGTGCCCTCGGGGGCACAGCCAGACCAAGATCGGTGAGCGGCGGACGAGGCTCCACCCGTTCGAGCTCCACAGGTTCAAGCTGTGGCGGAGCGATGAGGTTCTGAGCAATCTTGCGTGCCGATTCTCGTCGGTGTGCTTCGACGATGGGAGCAGCCCGTCGGGCTGGTTGTGTGCCGCTGTTTTGCGAAGGGGCAGGGACAGGCCGATCGACCGAAAGCAAAGCCTCGGCCTGAATGATCAGCAGAACCCCGGCCAGAAGCAGCACGCTTCCGAGCACGATCGCCAAGCGGCTGCGGCCCAGCCTACCCATCAGCCAGCCTACCCAGCAGCCAGCCTGTCCAGCAGATTGAGCAGGTTCCCAAGCCCCCCTCCCCCGATCAGAAACCCGACGTCGATTTCGCAACCAGTTTGAGAGCACCCTTTTGAATCTGGTAAAACGGCATCGACCGTTCACTGGATCCGTCAGCCCGAAACCGGAACAGACCTGTCGATCCACGAAACCCGCTTGGATTTTCGAGCACCTTTTTGCTAAAGCCATCGGGCCCGACCGCACTGGCAATCCCTGCTGTCAGGGCAACCATATCGTAAGCATAGGCCACATTGACGTCGGCCGGGTAGTTGTATGTCGTCCTGAAACGGTCGGCGATCGGTCCGGTTTCGCGCGAATCGAGCGTGGCGATATATGCCCCCTCGAACAGCGGATCCATGGGGTGCTCCAGCCAACGGCTGGTTCCGACGACGGAAATTGCCTTTCCCGGAATGCCCTTTGATTTGAGGGCGGCAAGGATAGGCGATGGGCTGCCGTCGCCGCTGGCAACGATCACGGCGTCGGGCGTGTCGACCAGCGAGCCCATTTCGTCGACCGCCTTCGCACCACCGTCGCCGGCCGAATACGGGACAGTGACCGCCAGCGTCGCGCCATAGATGCTGAGGCTGTTCGCGACCCGCTTCTCCACGGCGCTGGCGTTCGAGCCTTCCGCGACAAGCAGGACGAACTTCTTTTTACCTTTGGCAGCGAGTCCCGCGGCGCCCGCCGCGGCACTGTCCGCTTCGCTGAGCAGCACGGCATAAACCCCGGCGCCGCCTGCGAAATTGTCGGCAAGCGCCAGAACCGGCGGACGCGTCGATCCCGACAGCGTGGCAATATGCTGGGCTGCCGGCAGTTCGGTCGGGCCGATGACGACTTTCGACCCCGTCGTTATCGCACTTACCGCCAATTTGCTGGCCTGTACGCTGTCGCCTTTCGTGTCCTCTACCGTCAGCGTGAGCAATCCATTGCCGATATCCGTCATCGCCAGCTTGGCGGCGTCGAACATCTTCCTGCCGTTTTCCCCCGCCGTTCCGGGAGCGGACAGCGGCAGCAGCATCGTGATTTTTGTCGAACCGGTGCCCAGCGACTGGGTCGCCTGGGCCGGACCGGCACCAGCGCCGCCATTCTGACCGGCAGGCGCGGCAATAGCCGCCGGATCGAGCACTTCGGAAACGCCGCCCTTCGACTGGCAGCCTGACAATGTAACGGCGAGCGCAAGGGCGATTGCCCACGTCCGCGGACAGTGGACCTGTCGGCCAGCTTCCATGATTGCTCCAACCCAATGTGCCGCCGGGTATTGTTCCCGGTCTGGTCTTCAACCCATGTTACGGCGGACTTGCCGTGCCGTCTGTAGTTTCTTTAGCCATCGAACAGCCTGGCTCTGAGCGCCTTGATCTGTCTTGCTTGCCCGGCGGTCCGATAGTCGGCGCATTTCATGTATCGTGGCCCGGGCACGAAAACGCGGCGCACGCAAACGCCGTTTCCCTGGGCTGGAGCCCCATTCTCTCCGCCTGGCGAAAATGCGGCAAAGCCGAATGTCGCCACCGGCAACGGCCCGGTCACGTCAATCCCCTGCTTTGCCAGGATTGCCCGCGCGCGCTGACAGTAGCGGACCGAAAGCGCCGAGAACCGGCTTTCATTGTGCCCGGCGCGATACTTCATGACGGTTGTGCACAGATCGCCCGCGGCGAGCTTGTTGGCCTGGGCAAGATATTTGACCCCAAGCGCGATGTTGGTCGCCGGCGCGCTCAAATCGTCGAGGGAGCCTCGAAAGCCAAGCATTCGCGCCGTCGCCGGCATCACCTGCATCAGGCCGACTTCGCCGTCGGCGCCCTGCACGTCAGGATCGAAGCCGCTTTCGATCTCCATCACCGCATGCGCCAGCACCGGCTCCAGGCCATAGATCGATGCCTGACAGCTCGCAAATGCCTTGAAGGTCTGCCGGGTCCACTCGGCAGCCGCGTCGCACTGCGTCGGCCGCGTCAACGGCTGCCGTCGTTCCACGGCAGGTCGTTCCAGCCAGTTGGCGAGGGCCGGCGTGACAGTCTGGCCAAAGCCGGCCAACGCGATCGCTCCGGCGATCGCCCTCAGAAAAGATCCGTCGGCTATCATGATGGCCAACAGGCGTGGATTCGCTTATCCCCTCAGTGCATATACTCGACCATGCGATCGTGAAAACACTCGCATTTGTTGAGGGTATCTTCGTCGCGATAGTTCGTCTTCAGGTAGCCATAGGCCATGCCGCAGGCCACCTTGGCTTCCGATGCCCAGACGAAAACCGGCCGGGACGAGTTGATCCACTCCGAGCTGTTGGCGGCGGCGACCGATTCGTCCATCAGCTTGACCACCTGCTCCTTGAGGTCGACGATGTTGTCGGTCAGCACCAGGTTGGACGTCCCCACGACGCGACAATAGTCGGCCGAAGGACCTTCGATGATGTCGGCGGCGTAGCCCGTCGACCCGACTGCCAGCAACAGCGTCGCAGCGGAAACCAGCAGTCTTGCAGAACGATTCATAGTGAGCTCCCCTCGATATTAGCGATGTATAACATAGTCGTGTGACAGAGCGCCATGCCGTTAGATCGTGGTCGTGTGCTGTACATGCGCCGTGTCGTCGTAAAGCAGAGTGATGGTGCCGGCGGCGGGTGCGTTCTGCAAGACGGCCACGTCGACGAAATTGGCGCCGCCGGTTGTGCCATTGGCATCGACGCTGAGCGTGTGCGTGCCCGCATCGTATTTCGCGAAGTCGGCAATATTCCCCGCCGGGGCCGTCTCGAACAGGGCTGTCAGATCGATCTTGTCGCCCTGACCACCATTGTAGTCGGTGATAAGATCCTTGATGTCGAGATGGTCGAGCCTGAACGTGTCGGCGCCGAGGCCACCGGTCATCGTATCCGCTCCTGCGCCACCGACGAGGAAGTCATTGCCGGCCCCACCATCGAGAGTATCGGTGCCGGCGCCGCCGACGAGCGTATCGTTACCACCGCCCCCGTTCAGCGTGTCGGCTCCGGCTCCCCCATACAGCACATTCGCAAAACCGTCGCCCGTTAGCGTGTCGCCGTAAGCAGACCCGATAATGTCAGGCAAGGCCACCGTCGACGCGTAGACATGGGACGCGCCCGCGGCATCTGCCGAGTGATCCTGAAATGTCCCACTCAACGTCACGCCGATCTCGCTTGTCGCCTTGTCGCCGTCTGCATCCACGATCTCGATCGGCAGGTGGAAGTTGACGGGATCGGTGGTCTGAACGGCCGCGCCGAATCCGGTGACGGCGAAGTCGTTGCCGCTGTCGACGGACGGAGATGCGTTCAGCAACTCCAGGCTGTTGTAGCCGTCGGCCGTGAACGTCGCGATGGATACATTCGTATCGAGCACGCCCGTTATCTGGGCGGCATAGTGACCGCCGCCCAAATCGATGAAGTGAACCGTATAGCTTCTGTCCGCCAGCCCTCCCGGGTTGCCCAGCGTATATGGTGTTGCCGTGGTGCCAATATCGGCATACGCGACCACCTGCGTTTCCCCGTCATAGGTAATTGCGATTGACGAGACCGAATCGAGGTGGCCATCGCCGACTGTCGTATTGCCGTCGGTGCCGGTGGTGGCGTTGTCGTCGCGAGCGGTAATTTGAAGGACGGTGTTGGTGGTTCCATCGCCAAAGGTGAAGCTGGCGCCATTGGCCAGATAGTGATTGTCAAAGATGTGGTTGCCGGGGGGCGACCCAGTCAAATCTTGGACAAAGTCGACCCGTATACCTTCGCCCGCGCCGACATTTTGTCCGCCAGCACCACCGCCGGCGCCAAAGGAGTTCGCGTTCCCATTGATCGACGTAGCGGTGCCGAAGGGCGTGAAAAGCACGTCACGCGAGTTATCGTTGACAGGATTGCTGTCCTGATTCGTCGGCACCAAGCCGGCCCAAACCTTGTTGCTGCCGTAGAAGGCATACGATCCGTCAGTGAACGTCACGTTGGTCGGGCTGTCGACCGTTCCGTTCATGTCCACGGAATAGGTCGGATTGACGTTCTGGGGATCGAGAGTGACCGAGAACACCGTCGCGCCGTTGGCAATACCATACAAGGTATGGCCGTCCATCGACACGTCGTAAATGATGTGCGCGCCGCCCGACGTCAGGCCGCTGTCCGCGTTATCGAGAGACGCCGCGAACTTCACCGTGCCGGCGCCGTCCGCCCCGTAGTTGCTTGACAGCGTGTGGTCTTCGTCCAGGGCGAATGTGACCGGGTTCCCTGCTCCATTCGACAGCACCGCGTAATCCGGCGTAACTGCCGACGGGCCGTCATCCAGGAAGGTCACCGCGCCGCCGACGTTGATCACGCCCGTGCTCGCCGTGTCGCCATCCGCGTCCGTCACCGTTGCCGTCACGCCGATCTTGCCGGCAAGGGTCAGCGCATCGTTGTAGGCCGCCGGACCGCCATCGACCAGGTGCTCAAGCGCGACATTCTGCACAACCGTCAGCTTGCCGTCCGAGCCGATCGACACCGTGAACGCCGTGTGCGTCGCGCCGTCATTGTACTGGCCTTCGATCGTGCTTCCGACCTGCACCAGCGTGATCGCATGATCGCCCTGTGCCGTCGCAAGTCCGGAGTTCGCCTGTGTCACCGACAGGGCGTAGGTCGTCGTTCCGGCGCCGTCAGCGCCGTAGCTCGACGAAACCGTCACGATCGCCGCAGCGCTCGTTGCCGTCATCAGCGCCGGGGTCAGCACGCCGTCCGTCGTCGGACCGTTGTTCGTCTCGTCAAGCGTCACCGAGCTGCCGACCACCGCGTTGGTGATCGACGGGCCGTCATCCAGGAAGGTCACCGCGCCGCCGACGTTGATCACGCCCGTGCTCGCCGTGTCGCCATCCGCGTCCGTCACCGTCGCCGTCACGCCGATCTTGCCGGCAAGGGTCAGCGCATCGTTGTAGGCCGCCGCCGTCGAACCATCGACCAGGTGCTCAAGCGCGACATTCTGCACAACCGTCAGCTTGCCGTCCGAGCCGATCGACACCGTGAACGCCGTGTGCGTCGCGCCGTCATTGTACTGGCCTTCGATCGTGCTTCCGACCTGCACCAGCGTGATCGCATGATCGCCCTGTGCCGTCGCAAGTCCGGAGTTCGCCTGTGTCACCGACAGGGCGTAGGTCGTCGTTCCGGCGCCATCAGCGCCGTAGCTCGACGAAACCGTCACGATCGCCGCAGCGCTCGTTGCCGTCATCAGCGCCGGGTTCAGCACGCCGTCCGTCGTCGGACCGTTGTTCGTCTCGTCAAGCGTCACCGAGCTGCCGACCACCGCGTTGGTGATCGACGGGCCGTCATCCAGGAAGGTCACCGCGCCGCCGACGTTGATCACGCCCGTGCTCGCCGTGTCGCCATCCGCGTCCGTCACCGTCGCCGTCACGCCGATCTTGCCGGCAAGGGTCAGCGCATCGTTGTAGGCCGCCGCCGTCGAACCATCGACCAGGTGCTCAAGCGCGACATTCTGCACAACCGTCAGCTTGCCGTCCGAGCCGATCGACACCGTGAACGCCGTGTGCGTCGCGCCGTCATTGTACTGGCCTTCGATCGTGCTTCCGACCTGCACCAGCGTGATCGCATGATCGCCCTGTGCCGTCGCAAGTCCGGAGTTCGCCTGTGTCACCGACAGGGCGTAGGTCGTCGTTCCGGCGCCGTCAGCGCCGTAGCTCGACGAAACCGTCACGATCGCCGCAGCGCTCGTTGCCGTCATCAGCGCCGGGGTCAGCACGCCGTCCGTCGTCGGACCGTTGTTCGTCTCGTCAAGCGTCACCGAGCTGCCGACCACCGCGTTGGTGATCGACGGGCCGTCATCCAGGAAGGTCACCGCGCCGCCGACGTTGATCACGCCCGTGCTCGCCGTGTCGCCATCCGCGTCCGTCACCGTCGCCGTCACGCCGATCTTGCCGGCAAGGGTCAGCGCATCGTTGTAGGCCGCCGCCGTCGAACCATCGACCAGGTGTTCAAGCGCGACATTCTGCACAACCGTCAGCTTGCCGTCCGAGCCGATCGACACCGTGAACGCCGTGTGCGTCGCGCCGTCATTGTACTGGCCTTCGATCGTGCTTCCGACCTGCACCAGCGTGATCGCATGATCGCCCTGTGCCGTCGCAAGTCCGGAGTTCGCCTGTGTCACCGACAGGGCGTAGGTCGTCGTTCCGGCGCCGTCAGCGCCGTAGCTCGACGAAACCGTCACGATCGCCGCAGCGCTCGTTGCCGTCATCAGCGCCGGGGTCAGCACGCCGTCCGTCGTCGGACCGTTGTTCGTCTCGTCAAGCGTCACCGAGCTGCCGACCACCGCGTTGGTGATCGACGGACCGTCATCCAGGAAGATCACCGCGCCGCCGACGTTGATCACGCCCGTGCTCGCCGTGTCGCCATCCGCGTCCGTCACCGTCGCCGTCACGCCGATCTTGCCGGCAAGGGTCAGCGCATCGTTGTAGGCCGCCGCCGTCGAACCATCGACCAGGTGCTCAAGCGCGACATTCTGCACAACCGTCAGCTTGCCGTCCGAGCCGATCGACACCGTGAACGCCGTGTGCGTCGCACCGTCATTGTACTGGCCTTCGATCGTGCTTCCGACCTGCACCAGCGTGATCGCATGATCGCCCTGTGCCGTCGCAAGCCCGGAGTTCGCCTGTGTCACCGACAAGGCATAGGTCGTCGTTCCGGCGCCATCAGCGCCGTAGCTCGACGAAACCGTCACGATCGCCGCAGCGCTCGTTGCCGTCATCAGCGCCGGGTTCAGCACGCCGTCCGTCGTCGGACCGTTGTTCGTCTCGTCAAGCGTCACCGAGCTGCCGACCACCGCGTTGGTGATCGACGGACCGTCGTCCAGGAAGGTCACCGCGCCGCCGACGTTGATCACGCCCGTGCTCGCCGTGTCGCCATCCGCGTCCGTCACCGTTGCCGTCACGCCGATCTTGCCGGCAAGGGTCAGCGCATCGTTGTAGGCCGCCGCCGTCGAACCATCGACCAGGTGCTCAAGCGCGACATTCTGCACAACCGTCAGCTTGCCGTCCGAGCCGATCGACACCGTGAACGCCGTGTGCGTCGCGCCGTCATTGTACTGGCCTTCGATCGTGCTTCCGACCTGCACCAGCGTGATCGCATGATCGCCCTGTGCCGTCGCAAGTCCGGAGTTCGCCTGTGTCACCGACAGGGCGTAGGTCGTCGTTCCGGCGCCGTCAGCGCCGTAGCTCGACGAAACCGTCACGATCGCCGCAGCGCTCGTTGCCGTCATCAGCGCCGGGTTCAGCACGCCGTCCGTCGTCGGACCGTTGTTCGTCTCGTCAAGCGTCACCGAGCTGCCGACCACCGCGTTGGTGATCGACGGACCGTCATCCAGGAAGGTCACCGCGCCGCCGACGTTGATCACGCCCGTGCTCGCCGTGTCGCCATCCGCGTCCGTCACCGTCGCCGTCACGCCGATCTTGCCGGCAAGGGTCAGCGCATCGTTGTAGGCCGCCGCCGTCGAACCATCGACCAGGTGCTCAAGCGCGACATTCTGCACAACCGTCAGCTTGCCGTCCGAGCCGATCGACACCGTGAACGCCGTGTGCGTCGCACCGTCATTGTACTGGCCTTCGATCGTGCTTCCGACCTGCACCAGCGTGATCGCATGATCGCCCTGTGCCGTCGCAAGCCCGGAGTTCGCCTGTGTCACCGACAAGGCATAGGTCGTCGTTCCGGCGCCATCAGCGCCGTAGCTCGACGAAACCGTCACGATCGCCGCAGCGCTCGTTGCCGTCATCAGCGCCGGGTTCAGCACGCCGTCCGTCGTCGGACCGTTGTTCGTCTCGTCAAGCGTCACCGAGCTGCCGACCACCGCGTTGGTGATCGACGGACCGTCGTCCAGGAAGGTCACCGCGCCGCCGACGTTGATCACGCCCGTGCTCGCCGTGTCGCCATCCGCGTCCGTCACCGTCGCCGTCACGCCGATCTTGCCGGCAAGGGTCAGCGCATCGTTGTAGGCCGCCGCCGTCGAACCATCGACCAGGTGCTCAAGCGCGACATTCTGCACAACCGTCAGCTTGCCGTCCGAGCCGATCGACACCGTGAACGCCGTGTGCGTCGCGCCGTCATTGTACTGGCCTTCGATCGTGCTTCCGACCTGCACCAGCGTGATCGCATGATCGCCCTGTGCCGTCGCAAGTCCGGAGTTCGCCTGTGTCACCGACAGGGCGTAGGTCGTCGTTCCGGCGCCGTCAGCGCCGTAGCTCGACGAAACCGTCACGATCGCCGCAGCGCTCGTTGCCGTCATCAGCGCCGGGTTCAGCACGCCGTCCGTCGTCGGACCGTTGTTCGTCTCGTCAAGCGTCACCGAGCTGCCGACCACCGCGTTGGTGATCGACGGACCGTCATCCAGGAAGGTCACCGCGCCGCCGACGTTGATCACGCCCGTGCTCGCCGTGTCGCCATCCGCGTCCGTCACCGTCGCCGTCACGCCGATCTTGCCGGCAAGGGTCAGCGCATCGTTGTAGGCCGCCGCCGTCGAACCATCGACCAGGTGTTCAAGCGCGACATTCTGCACAACCGTCAGCTTGCCGTCCGAGCCGATCGACACCGTGAACGCCGTGTGCGTCGCGCCGTCATTGTACTGGCCTTCGATCGTGCTTCCGACCTGCACCAGCGTGATCGCATGATCGCCCTGTGCCGTCGCAAGTCCGGAGTTCGCCTGTGTCACCGACAGGGCGTAGGTCGTCGTTCCGGCGCCGTCAGCGCCGTAGCTCGACGAAACCGTCACGATCGCCGCAGCGCTCGTTGCCGTCATCAGCGCCGGGTTCAGCACGCCGTCCGTCGTCGGACCGTTGTTCGTCTCGTCAAGCGTCACCGAGCTGCCGACCACCGCGTTGGTGATCGACGGACCGTCATCCAGGAAGGTCACCGCGCCGCCGACGTTGATCACGCCCGTGCTCGCCGTGTCGCCATCCGCGTCCGTCACCGTCGCCGTCACGCCGATCTTGCCGGCAAGGGTCAGCGCATCGTTGTAGGCCGCCGCCGTCGAACCATCGACCAGGTGCTCAAGCGCGACATTCTGCACAACCGTCAGCTTGCCGTCCGAGCCGATCGACACCGTGAACGCCGTGTGCGTCGCGCCGTCATTGTACTGGCCTTCGATCGTGCTTCCGACCTGCACCAGCGTGATCGCATGATCGCCCTGTGCCGTCGCAAGTCCGGAGTTCGCCTGTGTCACCGACAGGGCGTAGGTCGTCGTTCCGGCGCCGTCAGCGCCGTAGCTCGACGAAACCGTCACGATCGCCGCAGCGCTCGTTGCCGTCATCAGCGCCGGGTTCAGCACGCCGTCCGTCGTCGGACCGTTGTTCGTCTCGTCAAGCGTCACCGAGCTGCCGACCACCGCGTTGGTGATCGACGGACCGTCATCCAGGAAGATCACCGCGCCGCCGACGTTGATCACGCCCGTGCTCGCCGTGTCGCCATCCGCGTCCGTCACCGTCGCCGTCACGCCGATCTTGCCGGCAAGGGTCAGCGCATCGTTGTAGGCCGCCGCCGTCGAACCATCGACCAGGTGCTCAAGCGCGACATTCTGCACAACCGTCAGCTTGCCGTCCGAGCCGATCGACACCGTGAACGCCGTGTGCGTCGCACCGTCATTGTACTGGCCTTCGATCGTGCTTCCGACCTGCACCAGCGTGATCGCATGATCGCCCTGTGCCGTCGCAAGCCCGGAGTTCGCCTGTGTCACCGACAAGGCATAGGTCGTCGTTCCGGCGCCATCAGCGCCGTAGCTCGACGAAACCGTCACGATCGCCGCAGCGCTCGTTGCCGTCATCAGCGCCGGGGTCAGCACGCCGTCCGTCGTCGGACCGTTGTTCGTCTCGTCAAGCGTCACCGAGCTGCCGACCACCGCGTTGGTGATCGACGGGCCGTCATCCAGGAAGGTCACCGCGCCGCCGACGTTGATCACGCCCGTGCTCGCCGTGTCGCCATCCGCGTCCGTCACCGTCGCCGTCACGCCGATCTTGCCGGCAAGGGTCAGCGCATCGTTGTAGGCCGCCGCCGTCGAACCATCGACCAGGTGTTCAAGCGCGACATTCTGCACAACCGTCAGCTTGCCGTCCGAGCCGATCGACACCGTGAACGCCGTGTGCGTCGCGCCGTCATTGTACTGGCCTTCGATCGTGCTTCCGACCTGCACCAGCGTGATCGCATGATCGCCCTGTGCCGTCGCAAGTCCGGAGTTCGCCTGTGTCACCGACAGGGCGTAGGTCGTCGTTCCGGCGCCGTCAGCGCCGTAGCTCGACGAAACCGTCACGATCGCCGCAGCGCTCGTTGCCGTCATCAGCGCCGGGTTCAGCACGCCGTCCGTCGTCGGACCGTTGTTCGTCTCGTCAAGCGTCACCGAGCTGCCGACCACCGCGTTGGTGATCGACGGACCGTCGTCCAGGAAGGTCAGGTTGCTGCCGATGTTCAGCGTCGCCGACTGATGATCGCCATCATTGTCTGTGATCGTTGCCGTCAGCGTCACCAGATTGCCGGCGTTCAGGCTGATCGGCTCGTTCGGATCCGTCGTCGGATGGACGACCGCCCGCTGCTGGTCGAGCGTCACATTGCCCGACGCATCGGTGGTGACCGTGAACACGACCAGACCGCCCACACCCGCACGGCCGACCACCTGGCCAGCCTCGAGGCTCAGCACCACCGCCTGGCCGCTCGCCGTATCGACCAGTCCGGTCGCACCGGCATTGAAGCCCAGCGCATAGGTGGTCGTGCCGGCGCCATCGGCGCCATAGCTGGAGGTGAAGGCACTGGCGAAGTTCGCCGTCGCATCCGTCGTCAGATCGGTCTCGTCGACGCTCAGCGACGGCAGCTTCACATCGGCCAGCGCAACCGTCGGAGCATCATCGTTGAAGGTTATGGTCAGCGTGCCTGGTGCCGTCGAGCCATCAGCATCGGTGATCACATAGCCGAGGTTGACCGTCGCATTGTTCTCGTCGTTTGGACCCTGGGCCTGAAGCACGTTTTCGAGCAGCGTCACCGTGTAGGCGCCAGTGGCCGGATCGGTCACATGCACCGTGAACAGATCGCCGCGTGGACCCGTCGCCGTCAGCGTGTCGTTGCCGGCGTTCCAGCTGTAGGTGACGTTCTCCTGGCCGACCGTCCCGTTGGTGCCGTCCAGCGCCGCGAACGAGAAGCCGTTGGAACCGGCGCCGTCGCCGCCGACGCTGCCGCCCAGCGTGCCGTTGTAGGTCGCTTCGCTGGCGCTGAGCGGAACTTCGCCCGCATTGGCGTCGATGTCGCCCGCCGTGCTTGCCGCATTGCCCCCGGCAAGCCCGTCGTCATCGACCGTGGCCGCCGCCGTGCCGGCCGTCGGATGGTTGGCGTCCGTTACCGCAAAGCTGATGCCGGCCGTCGCCTTGTCGCCATCGCCGTCCGTCACAGTATAGGTCGCCGAGGCCGCACCGGCCCCAATGACCGGACTGTTGGCCGTGAATGAATAGCTGCCGTCAGCCTTGACCTTGATAAAGCCGTCGCCGATGTCGATCGCCTGCGAGTAGCCGTCGCCGCCGAAGTTCAGCTGCGTGCCGTCGATATGCGACACTGTCGCGCCGTCGGCGCCGGCGGCGAAGTCCAGCGTGCCGGTGATCGTCGCACCCTCAAGAACATTCTGCGAAGCCTCGGCCGTAGCCGTCGGCACATCGTCGACGATGTTGACAGACAATGTGCCGTTGACGCTCTGCGCGTCCTGGTCGGTGAGCGTGACGGTGAAGTTCTCGAACAGGCTGTTGGTGCCTTGGACGGCCGCATGCGCCTCGTTGTCGACGAGTGTGTAGGTATAGCTCACCACACCGGTGCCGGCATTGTAGCCGGTCACCGTCAGTGTGTTGCCGAGCGCGGTGGTGAAGGAGCCGGCGGTGAACACACCGTTGGTGATGAAGGCATGGTTCTCGATCGCCAGCGAGGCGATGCCGTCGGGCGACGAGATGGTGAAGGTGCCGCCCTGTGTCGTGCTCTCCTTTGAACTGTCCGATCCAGCCGATTCGCCCTGCCCGCGGCTGGCCAGGAGGTCGTCCTCGTTGACGGTCACGTCGCCGCCACCGGCTGCCGGCGACAGGTCGCCGATCGTCGGTGTCGAATTGCCGATCGAGATCGTCAAGGTCGTGTGCGACAGATCTCCGTCGCCGTCCTTGATCGTGTAGGTGAACACGTCCTTGACGCCGCCGGGCGTCCCGGCATCGCGCACATAGCTGTAGGAGCCATCCGCCTGCAGTGTCAGCGTGCCGTAGGTGCCGTGGATCGGCGCGTTCAGTGTGACGCCGCTGTCCAGATCCGCATTCGTCGTGCCGGCGGCAACGCCCGCAACCGTCGCGTCATCGGCACCCTTGGTGTCGGCGCCCGCCGCATTGCCGTCGCTGCCGGCGCCGCTGATCACATTGCCGTCGACCGGCGCGTGCGAACCCGCCGCCACCGCATCGGTGTCGGCAACTGCCGTCGGTGCGTCGTCGATGATATTGATGACCAGATTGCCGTTCGGTGCCGGATCGCCATTTGCATCCGTAACCGCAACCGGGAAGCTCACATTGGTGGCGTTGCCAGCGGTGTTGTCGAGAAGCGTGTAGGTGTAGTGGATGGTGCCGATGCCGGTCGCCGCATCGTAGACATAACTCGCCGTCAGCGAGCCGGTCGCATCGGTGAAGGTCTGATCCACACCACTCAACGCATGGCCGCCGAGCGAGACCACCTGCACGCCGTCCGGCGAGGTGAAGCCGATGTTGCCCGAGGTCGTCTCCGAAGACGCAGCCTCGTTCGAGCCGGCAGGCTCGCCGCCACGCGCCGGCAAGCCGGCCTCGCTGACTGTTGCCGAGCCTATGAGGTCGATCGAGGGGGTGGAGTTTTCTTCTTTTTCCTCAACGCCGATTGTCAGTTCGCGCCGTTCCAACAACCCGAACTGCAAGTCTGTCGGAGGCAACAAGGCTGAAAGGCCAAACCCGTCGCCGATACCGCCGGCGGGGATTTCGAAATTCCCGCCTGCGCTGGGGGGCGAACCGCCTGGGCCGGCCGACATGGAACCGTCGGCGCCGAAAGCAACGTCGACATGGCTTGCCTCGAGCGCTGCCAGCAAGGCAACGCGCGGCACCTCGACGTCGCCAATGACGAAGGTCGGCACGTTCAAGGCGCCATCCTTGATCACGATTACCGAGCCGTCGGCCTGTTCGAGCACAAGGTTGTGGCCATCGACCTTGATGTTGTCGATGGAAACGTTGGACGGAAGTTTTACGATGTTGCTGGCGTCAGCCACATATTCATGCGGCGCCGTCGCCGCGGGTGCGTTTGCTGTCGCCGGCGCTTCCGGCTTGACAGGCGCTCCGCTCCCAACATCGACCGGCACCGGTTCGGCCGCTGCCGGCGCGGGCTGCTGCGCCGAAGTTGCTTGCGCGACCTGGATCTCTGCTGGCGATGCCTGACCGTTATGTTCGCTGGACGCGGAATGCTCGTCCAAGGAACCCGAAAAACTGTCCAACTCGTTATTGGTGATCATTGCTGAAACCCCTCCGGCATTTCCCGGAAAGAGACATGGGCCGCTTCTGCTTTGCAACAGCCCCGCAACCTATTTCATATACTATGATATGCTTAGTTCGGCATTTTTTACATGTGGTAAACTACGACAATATAACCTGATATATGTTGACGTCGGTGCGACTTGCTTGGCGGAGGCAAGTCGAGGTTTCTTGGTAAATAGAAGTATAAAATCGAATAAAATTTTAGAGAAAATAGACAAAGCCATTTGCGAGAAAGTTATCTACCTTCCTTTCCAATAATTTGAGACAAGATTGGTAGCGTCCACAGTCAAAGGTGGGCGTTATGAAAAAAGAAAAATCAGCCCCGGGAAAAACCGGGCTCAAGGTGCTCTTGCTGGCAATCGGTCTCGTCGGCCTGGCAGGACCCTCATTCGCGAATACCGTTTCCGGGGAGGTCGCCGCTACCGGCACGCCTCTGGAAAAGCTCCAGACGCCGCCCTGTCTCGGCGGTGTTTCGCTGGCGAGGCCTCAGCCCTGGCAGCCTGCGGCCCCGTACCGGGTCGGCATGGTTTTCGGCAGTTATGGCCCGGCCGTTACCCCGGTTGCTGATCGCGGGGATGGCTCGTCAGTGGCGCGAAGCGATGCCGGGATAGATCCGCTGCAGACGGCGTCGATTATTCCCGGCGTATTCGGGTCGGTAGCCTTGTCGATGCGCAATTTTCCCGTCTCGGCTCGCTGGGCACCTGTCTACCGGGCAATCATCAGCTGCTCGGCAGACAGCGCCTGCGAGCACAAGAGTGCGGCTTTTGCCAGCATGGTCTCCGTCGCTCAGGGCAAGGGGTTCAGCGAAAAGCTGTCCTTCGTCAACAGCAGCGTAAACCGCCTGATCGCCTACCGGAAAGACAGTGTTGTCTACGGCAAACTCGACTATTGGGCAAAGCCGTCGGAAATTCTCGAACGGCGAGCCGGCGACTGCGAGGATTTTGCGATCCTCAAGATGACGGCTTTGCTGAGGGCTGGCATTCCAGCGCAAAGCATGGCGCTCGTTGTTCTCCAGGACCGCAAGAGAGGCTTCTTTCACGCAGTGCTGTCGGTGAGCACAGGCAGCGGCACCTTCATTCTCGACAGCCTCAGCAACACCGTTGTGCGCGATAGCGATCTTCCGGACTACGTTCCGCTCTATTCGTTCAGCACGGACCGCGCCTGGATCCACGGCTCAAGACCGGGCGCAGCCCAGATGGCAGACATCAAAGGCGGCTTCGCGACCGTCGCGCCGGGCGAAGGTTTTCAGCCATAGGCCTTCGGCAAGAATGCATGTCGCCAAAAGTGCGCAGCGGTTTTGGGACTACAACCTGCATGAAACAAAGGCGTGAAGCGCGTCGATTGAATCCGTTTCAGCCCGACACGCTTTAGCCGCCGAAGACGAACGCCATCAGCAGCTCCGGCTCGAGCACCGGGGCCCTCACCGCATTCAACTGACCTCGGTATCGACGTTCACCGGCGCCGATTACAAAGCCGGTAGCCACCGGCGCTTCGCCATTGGCGTCAAGCCGCGCGAATATGTCGGCTACATTGAGGTCGAGCGCCAGCTTGAGGTCATGCCGCGCTTCGTCGGTTGGCACGATCGGCAGTTGACGCTTGACCAGTTGCTGGAACGGCGCGTTGAAAGTCAGGATCTTCTTCGACGATGCTAGGGCAAAGGCTGGTGACGGACAGGCGACCAGTATGGCGTTGATGGTGTTGATCGACGCAAGCCTTCGCAGGGTCAGGTTTTCGTTCCCCAATCCACGCATGCAGGCTACCCTGATCGCAGATGTCAGGTTACCTGTCTGTGCCTGACTTTCGGCGATCTCATCGATGAGCATGCCGATCGTGCACTTCCTGCTTTCGGCCATCTGCTTCAGCGACGCCCAGAAAGCCCGTTCCAAACGGATGCCGCGTCGTATGCCGCCACGCGCCACAACCCGGAATTCCAGCCCAAAATCTTCGGGCGCGACCGGAGGCAGCAGCCGCCCGTGACCGGGAGAGCCAGCGCTACCGCTCACTCATTGCCTCCTGACGCGCCTTGTTGATCGGCTTCAAGAGATAGTTCAGGATCGTCTTGCGTCCAGTCTTGATGTCGACTGAACAAATCATGCCCGGGATGATCGAATAGGCCTTGCCGTCTCTCTCAAGTGTCGATTTGTCCGTCGACACGCGCACCTGGTAATAGGGTTCCCCTGTCTTCTGATCGACCAGGCTGTCGGCTGTAATATTGGAGACCTTGCCTTCGATGCCGCCGAAGATCGAGAAATCATAGGCAGTGACTTTGATAAGCGCGTCCTGGTCGGGGCGGATGAACGCGACATCCCGGGGCGACACCCGCGCCTCGACGAGCAACGTCTCCGAGGTTGGCACGATGCCGGCCACGACGGCGCCGGGTTGGACGAAGGCACCGACCGTGTTCAGCTCCAGCGTGTTGACTATCCCGTCGACCGGCGACCGGATATCAGTGCGTGCGACCTTGTCGGTCGCCCCCCTTATGGTTTCATCCACCACCGAGAGATCGGCCAGCGCCTCCGTCAAGTCGCTCAGAGCTTCTTGCTGCAACTGCAGGCCGAGCTCGTTGACCTGAAGCTGGGCTTCCGTGATAGCCCCCTTGGTTTTCTTGATGGTTTCACCGGCGAGGTTCAGCTGCCCCTGCAGTTCGGTCTGCTCGCGCTCGACGCGGATCTGCTCGGTCCTCGCCATCAGCCCCTTCTTGACCATGGAATCGACCAGCGCCTTTTCCTGGTCGCTGACGGCCAGATTCTTGGTCAGGCGATCGAGATTGGCGGTGGCTTCGTCCAATTCATTCTCGCGCTGATCGAGGCGCGACTTGAGAACCGACAGCTTGACTTCGAAGTTTTCGCGGCGCGCGACGAGCAGCTTCTGCTCGTTTTCGCAGATTTCCGGCGCTGTCTTCAGGATCTCGGGCGGACAGGGAAATGAGCCTTCGAGATTGCCGCTCTGCTCGAATTGGAGCCGCGCAATGCGCGCCCGCAAGGCCCGCGCCTTGGCCTGCTGCTCGCCAAGGCTGGACGTGTTGAGCGTGTTGTCGAGGCGAATGATGAGATCATTCTTCTTGACGACCTGGCCGATCGTCACTGCGATTTCCTGGACGACACCGGCTTCACTGGCCTGAATGATCTGGGTCTTGGAAGCGGGTATCACCTTGCCGTCGCCCCGCGCGATCTCATCGACTTCGGCAAACGACGCCCAGGCGACAAAAACGACGAAGAGCGCTCCTATTATGAATATGGACGCCGACGCAAAGAGCGGCGGTCGATCTTCCCTGGCAAGCATTTCCCACGCCCCAACGCATTGGATGCATCAACATTGTTTTATCAGGCGCTTGTTTTCTGCAACGCCTGTATGACTTGGTCCTTCGGTCCGTCAGCAACGATCTTGCCCTGTTCGATAACGATCAGGCGGTCGGCCAGTTCAAGCATGCTGAAGCGATGTGTGGAGACGATCAGCGTGGTGTCGCGGTCGAAGGCGACCTTGAGCTGCTTTATCAACTGGCGTTCCGATGCGAGATCCATCGAGCCCGACGGTTCATCCAGAAAGACGATTTTCGGTTTGGTCAGCAGCAGGCGTGCGATTGCCACCGTCTGCCTCTGGCCGCCCGAAAGATTGGTGCCACGCTCGCCGACATTCATGTCGTAGCCGCGCGGGTGGCGTGAAACGAAATCGTCGACGCCAGCCGCCTTTGCCGCTTCGATGATCTGCTCGTCGGTAGCCTCCGGACAGGCCATCAGGAGATTTTCCTTGATCGTGCCCGAGAACAGATCGCCAGCCTGCGCAACGATGCCGACGGCAGCGCGAACCTCTGACGGGTGATACTGGCGAACATCGATCCCATCCAGCAGCAGCTCACCGGAGGTCGGCAGGAAAAGCCTGCCGACCAGCCGGCCCATCGTCGTCTTTCCCGATCCGATGCGACCGATGATGCCGATCCGCTCTCCCGGCTTCACCGAGAAATTCAGACCGGTCAAAACCTCGTTTTCCGAGCCGGGATAGACAAACCCGACATTCCTGAACACCATCGCCCCGTTGCGAATTGGACGGTTGACGAAACCCACCGTGTCCGGTCGGTCCTCCGGTTGAGCCATGATCGAGTTCACCATCCTCAACGAGAGCATGGCCTGGCGAAACCGGGACAGCGTGATGGCGATCTGGCCGAGTGGAGCCACGGCCCGGCTCGCCAGCATGACCGTTCCTATGATTGCGCCTGTCGAAACATGCCCTTCCGAGAAGGCGTAAGCGCCGGCCACGACGAGAGCGACGGTCACCAGCTGTTGTATGGACTGGGTTATGTTGCCCGCGGCCGCCGAAAGTTGCTTGATCTTCTCGGACGTGTTGGCGGCGTTCTTGGAGTGCTCCCCCCATTTTCGCAGCAGATACGCCTCGGCACGCAGTGACTTGATCGTCTCCAGCGTGGAGATGGATTCGACCAGCAGGGCCTGGCGTTGCGAAGCTTCGTTCATTGAGGCGGCGACGCGCTTGCCGATGCGGCGCTGGGTAATCAAGCCGACGATGACGGACATCACGAAGGCCACCGCCGGGATGATCACCAGCCAGCCGCCTATCGCATAGATGACAAGAAGAAAGACGAAGACGAATGCCGTGTCGATGAACACGCTGATGGTGTTCGAGGTGAAGAACTCCCTGACGAACTCATATTGCGTGATCCTGTTTGCGTATTCACCGGTCGAGCCGGGACGCGCCGACAGTGACGAGTTCAGCACTTTTTCGAACAGAAGATACGATATCCGAATATCCGCCTTGCGCCCGGCATAGTCGATCAGGGAGGCCCTGGCCGTCTTCAAAAGCAGATCGAACAGGATGACGGCACCAATGCCGATTGCCAAAACCCACAGCGTGGATATTGCCTTGTTCGGCAGAATCCTGTCGTAGACGTTCATCGTGAAGATGGGCGAGGCAATGGCCAACACATTGATGAATGTCGCCGCAAGGACGACTTTCGAATAGGTGCGCCAGAAGGCGCCCATCGTCCCCGTCAGCCAATGGCGCCTTTCGATCTTCTGCGCCGAGCCGACCTTCATCCCCTCGGTGGCATTGGCATAGGTGATCGAGAAGGAAGCGCCGCCGCTGATATAGCTGGCAGCCAGCTCGGATCTGCTGATCGCGGTGCGGCCGTTCTCCTGGGGGGCAGTCAGGTACTCGCCCGGCTCAATCTCCGCGAGCAGGGCAACAGGCAGCTGGCTGACGCGAAACAGAATGGCGGGAAGATCGACGCGTCCGCGCAGGAAATCGCGATGACTGACTTCCTTGACCTCGAGGCCGATGCGCTCGGCAAGGTGCCGAATATCCTCTACCTCAATTCGCGTCTCTGAAATCGGCACCCCGGCAAACAGCACTGTCTCGGCGCTCGGCCGGCCGAGATAGCCGGCAACCGCTGAAAAGCAGGCCTTGAATGCCTCCTTGGGGGAGAGGATGTTGGGTTGCTGGTTCACGATATGCCCGTAAGGACCCTCGCTGGACCCTATGCCGCCTTACTTTTTCCGCACTGGCGCGAGGATATCGAAAGGCAGGTCGTTTTTCTGCTCCGATGGCGTCCGCGCATAGGTTTCAGTGTCTGCGGTTTCTGGTGCGTTGAACTCGGTGCGGGCATATGCCGTGGCCTGCTTTGCCGGCTGAAGGTTCATCGTCTTCAGCAACTCGCCTGTCGCCGCGAGCAACCGGTACTGGGCGAAAAGCGATGCGTAAGATGCTGTGTCCGCCAGGGTTGCCGTGTTGAACCGCGTATTCTGTGCGTCAAGCACATCGAGCAGCGAGCGCTGTCCGACTTTGAACTGCTCGCGATAAGACGAAACCAGCTTTTCACTGGAAGCAGCCTGCTGCCTCAACGTCTTTGCAAGGTCGGCCTGTCTGAAACGGCGATCCCAAGACGTGCGAACGGCTTCCTCGATTTCGCGCAGCACCTGATGATAGGCAAGCCGCTGCTCGCTGGCACGGCGGATCTGTTCCTGCTCATTGGCCTTGTCTATGCCGCCTCGATACAGGTTCCAACGCAGCACCAGACGCGCCTGCAGGTCACTGGCGTCCCCGTTGTCGCCGTCAATGTCATATCCCCCCCCTGGCGCGGCCTTCAGCCAGGACTTCAGGGCCATATTTAGCCCGGGCCGCATCCACCATGGAAGCAGCAGCGGCGATATCGCTTGTGGCCATGTGAACGCGCGGATTGTTCTGCCGCGCCAAGCCTAGCGCATCATCGAGTGATCTCGGAAGTGCTGAGGCGACGTCGGCAGGCCGCGAAGCGTTGACCAGCGGTTTTCCGACGGTCTTGAAGAACCGGATCTTGGAGGCTTCCAGTTCTTCGGTCGCCTCCTGCATGCGTGCCTTGGCTGCGAACAGGCGCTCCTCGGCCTGCTGCCGGTCGGCCTCGTTCAGCGCCCCTCCTGAGATGCCCTGCCGGATGTCGCCGAGTATCGCCTGATGGAAACCCAGATTCTTCTTGGCTTCGGCGACGATCGAAGCCTGCAGCATGTATTCAAGGTAGTCCTGGACGACCGACAGGCCGATGAATTCCGAGCGCTCCAGCACCCGGAAGGACGCTCCGTCGACTCGCGATGCCTGGCGGTTCAATTCCGCCCGCCGCGCTCCGCTGTCAAATAGCTTCTGAGTAACCACCAGATCGGCTTCCGCCGGATAGAGCGAATCGTCCTCTATCGACAGAGCGCGCCTAGACGAATTGTCGAGGCGACGAACTCCAGCCGATGCCTCGACATCGACACTGGGAAGATAAAGGCCCTTGGCCTGCCGCAGTTCGAACTCGATTGCTTCGCGGTTTTCGATTGCCTGTCCAATCTCGGGATTGGATTCCACCGCAACGGCCATCGCCTCCTTGAGCGTGAGCGCATGAGCACTTCCGCAGGTCAGCATGGTAGCCGTCATCAAAAGACCAAGGCGCTTGCCTATGGTCAAGATGCTTGTCGTATTCATATAACCCACCCTACGTTTCCCCAGCACCCTTATTCGCGAGCGCTACAACCAAGCCAAGGCCTGCCCATCGAGAATTATCCACAGTTTCACGAAATGTGTGAGAAATTATTGAATTAGCCTCTGCTAAAGGGGGGATTCACGCCACAAGGTTGTGAAATGTAGCAAAAATGGCACATAAGCATCGACCCCGCTGCGATTGAATCCGGACGCTGCCAAGCGGGGAAAAGGACAAAAACAGAAGGCGGTGACCAATGCGGGCAGAATCGTCCCGAGTGCGGATAGCCGCTGTTTACGACTGAATCCTGAGTTGGACCGCTATCACGGCAGGCTTTTCGGAACCCGTAAGACCTGCCTTGGCTTCCTGAAGCTCGCGTTTCCCACGCAGTCCGTCATTTCCAACCCCTTTGCCCACCCGCATGCCGAGACGGCCTTGGGGCCAGGCTTCATGTGCAGACCCACTCACGGATCTTGCATTTGCCGCCTGTCGCCTCGCAGGCCTGCAAGGCGAGGTCTTCCGCTTCCCGCCGGGTCTGAGCAGACTTTGCGCCCCAGGGCGTGAGCCGGTCGGTTGCCTTCTCGGCCACGGCCAGGGCACCGCAGTGATTGTAGGGAAAGCCGGTCTGGTCGTCGTCATTCCAATGACGATGGTTGCGGAACACGGCTACGACGGCGCAGTTCTGTCCGCCCGCGTTCTCGCAATGCTTGAGCGCGGTATCCGACGCCTCTTGCCGCTTGTCGGCACCCCAGAAGAAGCCGTATCTGACATCGGCGGTGGAATAGGCGATCGCTGCCCAGATGCCTTTTCCCTCCTGAGGTGGCGGAGCCGGTGGTGCCGGCGGTCCTTCCACCAGATCGGCCGAGATGACTTGCCCGGCCCAGAGCAAGGCGATGCCAAGAACAGCAGCCAAAGATCCATATCTCATAGTCAGCAATCCTCTGCAGGAGCCGGCGCCATCAGCTTCGCGTGCTCACTTCGCCGCCGATGCGACGGAGATCACCACACAGCTGTTGCCCGTCGGCAGGAGAAGGGCTTCCCCGGCGTTTTCGCCAAGCTCGTAGACCTCGACCTGCCCGAGATGGTCGGTGATCTTGCTGCCCCGCGGAAGAACGGACGGGATGTCGGCACACGGGCTGGCGAACGGCGCCACCCGCACCATCGCCCCCTCGCAACCTGAAGCGGTGGGCGATGCAAAAACGACGCCGGCGGCGGGCCCGCTATAACGTTCCGTCGCATAGTCCATGCCGACAAAGGCCTGAACGGCATGTTTGTCGGCAGCCTGGTCGTTCCACAACGATTTGACGCTGTATTTCGTGCCAGTCGTCAAAATCTGTCCGAGCACCGGAAAGATAGTCGAACAGGCCTGCACACCGGCTTGCTTGACATGCTGGAGGAAAGGCGTGTCCGGAAGCGCTGGCGACGCCGTCGAAGCCTGTGCGGCCGTCGCGCCGCCGACGAGATTGGCGATCGCGGCATAGTTCCCGGCGGCGAAGCCAAGGCCTGCCACCACTAGCCCCAACAGCGAAAATCCGGCGACGCGCGGCCAGCGCCGGCGCGCGGGCTCGACGAGCCTCTGCCGATCCGCTTCGACGGTTGGACTGCTGCGTTTTGCGGACATGAACTGGTCCTGTTGGCTCATGATGCTGCCCCGGTTATTTGAGTGGCGAAAGGGCGTCTGTCAGCCCCTTGAGCGTTGCGGTCACGGTTATCGTCCCACCGTCGACGGTCGAGTAGGAGATCGCCGGCGTCGCATTCTGCGAGATCTGTTGGCGCATGACGGGACCCACCGGCAACATGCCGACGCAGACCATTTCGTTGCAGCCGTTCAGGTGAACATCGATCGCCTGGCTTCGCCCCTCGAACTTCAGCGACACCAGACCGTCGCTCCTGGCGTTCGGCGCGGTGCGCAGGATCATGTACGGGTTGCCGTCCTGCGTGGCGGCGAGCGACCAGCTGAAGGCCATCTTGCCGGATGTGTTCTCGATCACCTGCGAGACATTGCAGACCTTCTTGCGGGCCTTGAGGTTCTCGTCGCAGATCAGTGTCCAGTTCTCGAAGGGTCGGATGGTGCGCTGGTAGTCCCCCAGTTTTACCTCGGGAGGGACCACCACGTCCGAGGGCTTGATCCTGTATTGCGAGGCAACCTGCCCGACAGCCGGCACGAGCCCGCCGCAGAGCGCCAGGCAAGTCAGTGCGGCAAGGCGGGCATGGCTGGTTTGCCTGTTCATTCCAGCCTCAGTTCAAGGTGAAGCTGAGGCCGGCGCCGACACCGACATGTCCACCCGCGGCCGTGCCGGACAGATTGCCGCGGATGCGGCCGTCTTCGCTGGTGTAGCCAGCGCCGAAGGCGAAAGCGCCGGCATCCCGCCAGAAGCCGCCACCCGCCGCGACGCTCAACTTTCCGGGACGGTCGTCGTAACGCAGTGAGGCGGCGGCGAGCCCGATTGCGGCTGCCTGTCGTGCTTCGTCGCGTACGCCGTCGATGTCAGAATTGAGCTGGCTGAGCTTCTGGTCGGTGTAATCGTTGGCCTGCTGCAAGGTCGTGACGGCCACTTTGTCGGTGTAGTCATTGGCCGTATCGATAGCGTAGGCGACACGGTTGTCGGTATAGCTCTTGGTCTCGGTTATGCCCTGGTTCAACTGGTTGACGTTGACCGCATCGGTGCCGGCGACACCGGGGCCGACATTCGAGATGACCACCGGCGCGTTGACGTCCCCGCCCTGCAGCGTGATGCTGTTCTTCTTGCTGCCATCCGGATTGGTGTCATACACCACCGCATTCTGGGTGAGACTTCCGACGCCGGTTTTCAGATCCTCGATTGCCGTGTTCGTGGCGAAGAGCTGGGAGCCGTTTATCGCGTCGGTGCTGTCGGCGGAAACACGTCCGGCGGCGACATTCGTGATCGTCCTCTCGGAGCCGGCATCGCCGACGCTGACGGTCCCAACCGGAGCCGTCCCGGCATAGGCGTAAGTCTTGCCGTTGATGGTGGTGCTGGAGGTGCCGACGGCGGCCTGCGTCACCGAGCCGGACCCGAGAGCCACATCGTTGGCATTGTTGGCCTGGGCCCCCTGGCCAAGCGCCACGGCGCCTTGCGCACTGGCCGCCGCACCATGCCCGGCGGCCAGGCTGTCGGTGCCACTGGCCACGCTCTCCGGCCCGATCGCGACGCTGTTGGTGCCGCTGGCTGCGGAGTCGGCGAGCGTCGAATTGGCGTGGAAATACTTGATGCCGCCGCCATTGCTGATGTTGGTCAGGGCATTGTCGACGGCCGTGAAACCGTCAGAGACGGTCGAGTAGTTGTTGCCCTGGATGGTGTAGGTCGGCCCGGTGACCGAGCCGTCCGGATTGATCGTGGTGCTGCCTCCGAACAGATTGGCAACGTTTTGCGACACGCCGCGAAGCTGGGAGACGTTGACGGCGTCGGTATCGGCCGAGCCGGCGGCGACATTGGTCAGCTTGCGTTCGGCGCCGGCGGCGCCGACCGACACCTCGCCGGCCGAGGTTTGCGGGCTTGCCAGCGCATAGGCCGTGTAATTCGCCTGCGCGCCGACGGTTGTGACCGATTGGGCGCCCAGTGCGACGCTGTTGGCGAAGGTGCTTTGGGCGCCGGCGCCGAGCGCCACCGACTGGATACCGGAGGCGGTCGAATTGGTGCCGAGCGCCAGGCCGTCGGCCAGCATCACATGGGCGTTCTGGCCGATGGCCGTGCCGCCGGGTGCGGTCTGGTCGACGATCGCGCCATTGCCGATGCCGACGCCGTTGTCACCGTTGACGACAGTCGTCGGACCGACAGCGACCGACTCGGCCCCGACCGCGAGCGAGTCGCCAGCCGCCGAATTGGCATGGAAGTATTTCGTCGAGGTGACCGAGACCGCCGCGATCGCGCCCTGCAACTGACGGATCGTCACGGCATCCTGAGCCTGGGTGCCGTCGGCCACATTGGTGATCTGCCGATAGGCGGTGGACGTGCCGACCGACACGGCGCCAAGCAGTGTCTTGTCGGTCGTGTTGTATTGGATGAAGTTGGAGGGACCGGCGGCAATCTGGCCCGTGGCCGGAGCCAGGGCGCGATCGGAGACCGAACTGGACCCAAGCGCCACGCCGCCGTCGATGCTGGCCTGGCTGTCGCGGCCGAGCGCGAGCCCGCTGACGCCTGTCGCGGTCGCCTGGTAACCGACGGCCGTGGAGCCGATGCCTTGAGCGAAGGAATCGGTCTGCGCCAGTCCGGCCTCGTTGGTGCGGGCATAGCGGATGCCGACGCCATTGGCGTCGGTATAGGCGGTCGAGGTGTCGCCGGCGATGTTGTTGATCGTGGTGCCGAGATCGGTCACGGAGCCGCCGATGTTGGCAATGGCGGTGGTGTTGGCCGTGACCTGCTGGTTGGTGGCGAACAGCTGTGAGCCGTTGACCGCATCGGTCGAGCTTCCGTTCAACTGTCCGGCCGCGACATTCTGGATCTGGCGTTCCGCGCCCAGCGAGCCGACCGAGAACGCGCCGGCCGGCGTGCCGCCGGCGAAGGTGTAGGCAGTGCCGCCGATCGTGGCTCCGCCGACATTGGTCGTTGCTCCTGACGTGGAATTCAGGCCGATCGCCACATCGCCGGCATTGTTGGCCACGGCGTTGGGTCCGACCGCGATGGAATTCGTTCCAAGGGCCTGGGAATCCGGCAGGGCTGAATTGGCGTGGAAATACTTGATGCCGCCGCCGACATTAATGTTGTTGAGCGTGGTGCCGATAGCATCGACCGCCTGGTTGGTGGCGAAGAGCTGCGAGCCGTTGACTGCGTCGGTCGACGTCAAGCTGATCCGCCCCGCCGCCAGATTGGTGAGCGTGCGCTCCGCACCCGGCGCGCCGATGCTGACCGTCGAGGTCGGATTGATGCCCTGGAAGGCATAGGTCGTGCCGTTGATCACGGCATTGGGCGTGCCCACTGCTGCGACGGTCACCGAGCCGGAGCCCAGCGCCACGTCGCCGGAGCTCGCCGCCGCCGTCGCGCCATTGCCCAGCGCGACATTGCCTGCGAGGCCGGTGGCACCAGCAGTGGAGCCGTTGCCCAGGGCAACAGAGCCCTGCCCGATCGCCTTGTTGTTGTTGCCGATGGCGACGGCGCCCGCGGCCTGGTTGGCGGCGGTGGCGGTTGCCGTGCCGTCGCTGTTGGCGATGTTGTTGGCGCCGCCCGTGAAAGCGCCGGTGCCGCTGGCGTAGCTCGGATCGCCGATGGACACCGCGCCGTCGCCATAGGCCGTGTTGCCAGCGCCGATGGAGACGGCCTGGCCGCCATCGGCAATCGCGCCCGTGCCGATGGCGACGGAGTCGGCGGAGAGCGCAGCGGACTGTAGACCGACCGCGATGGCGTTGGTTGCCGTCGCCTGGCTGTCGCGCCCCATTGCAATGGCGTCGTCCTCAGATGCCGTCACGTCCGTGCCGATGCCGATGGCGTTGTCTCCACTGGCGCTCGTTGCAAAAGTGCTTGAGCCGACATAGACGGCGCCTATCCCGGACGCCCTCGTCCCAGCGCCGAGAGAGATGGAGTTCAGGGCGCTGCTTTGGGCGCCGCGGCCGAGCGCGGTACTGTTGAGTCCGGTGGCGCGAGATTCACGTCCGACGGCAGTGGAATTGTCGGCGCTGGCTACGGTCCCGATGCCGAGAGCGGTGCTGGCGCTTCCGCCGGCGTTGGCGCTGACGCCGGCGGCGAGAGAATTGTCTCCTGTCGCATTCGCGCCGGACCCGAACGAGGAGGCGTTTGCGCCGCTGGCAATGGCCGTGTTGCCAACCGCCGTGCTGGCGGTGCCACTCGCAATTGACGTAGTGCCCATGGCGATGGCGTCCTGCGCGCTCGCATTGGCTTGCTTGCCGATCGCCGTGCCGTCTACACCGCTCGCAGTGGCACCCAGGCCCAGCGCACTTGCGTTTGCGGCCGTCGCCGCGGCATTGTTGCCAAGCGCCGTGGCGGATACGCCGGTGGCTTGGGATCCCGAGCCAGCCGCGACCGAGCCGATACCGCTCGACACAGCCTGGTTGCCCAGCGCCAATGCGAAATCGGCCGAAGCATTGGTGCTGGACCCGAGCGCAGTCGAGTTTAGCCCTGCCGCGCTGGCCGATTTGCCTACGGCGACGGCACTGTCCGCGCTGGCAACAGATGCCCAGCCTCCGGCGAACGAAAAGTTGCCGCTGGCCAAGGAGCTGGTGCCGACGGCTGTGGAATTCCCTCCCGAAGCGACGGAGAAGGTACCCAAGGCGTTGGCGCCGGCCGAGATGGCTTGGGCCTGAACACCGAGCGCTACAGAATTGACGTTGCTTGCGATCGTGCCGGAGCCCAGCGCCATCGCGCCGCCTGTGCCCGTGGCTTTGGCGTTCAGGCCGAGAGCCACTGAGTATTGCGCCGACGCAACGGATGAACGTCCTACCGCGATGGCGTCGGCCTGGGATGCCGTGACATCCGTACCGATGCCGATTGCGCTCGTCGCAGTACTACCTGTTCCCGCAGCGGTTCGCGAGCCAAGATAGATGGAGTTGATCTGGGAGGCGATCGACTGGAAGCCGATCGCGACGGCATTCTGGGCGCCCGCGCTTGCATTGGTGCCCTCGGCTATCGAGTCGGCGCCGTTTTGCACGGCTCCGGATCCAAACGCGATACCGCGCACTCCGTTTGCCGTGCCGCCGCCGCCGAAAAACCTGTGCTAATGCCGGCGTGGCGATGCCGCCCAATGCGATCGCACCCAGCGTCGCTGCCAAAATCCTGCCGGTGCCGAGCATGCCGAGCCCATGTCCCTTGCGGCGCATGCCCAGCACACGATGAGCCATGCGCAGCACAGCCAACAGACGGCGGCGCAGTGAGCGGCGGCCAACATCGGCGCCGGCGATCCAGTGGGCGGCGAACTGCGCCGCGCGACGCTGAACAAGCGAGCCACTCGAAATCTGATTGTCGGTCATGGTTCCCTCTCCGCTGGCCGGCATGAAATCGTCAGACAATTCCAGTCCGCAGCAGGAAGACATGATTCCTGCACGTAGTATTTCACGAAATTGCTGCCTCGTGAGAAAAAAGAGAAGCAAACTGATGGGGGTTAACGGCTCGTTACCTTAGCCAGCGCTTTAACACCAAGTAATCAAATAATGCCGCAACCGGCATCTCATCTAATCTTCGAGTTAAGCTTTCCCGCCTTCGCCTGCAGTGGCGTCACCTGGCGATATTTTTTCATCACCGTCGTAAAATGGCTCTGGCTTGAAAAGCCGGCCAAATGGGCGATATCCGCGATCGTCATGCGGCTGTCGGCAAGCAGTCTTTCGGCGAAGTCGAGCCGCAGATCAAGAACGTATTGATGTGGCGGCGCCCCGAACGTCTTGGAGAAGGCCCGCACAAAGTGATAGGGCGAAAGCCCGCAAACCGCAGCCATATCGGCAAGTGCCAGCTTGCGCGAAAAGTTCTCGTTCAGGAATTCCTGAACCCTGCGTGCACTTTGGACGGAAAGCCCACCTTTTACGTTCAGCTGCGGCTGTCGCGCTGTCTCTGTCCCGGAAATCCATCTTGGGGGATCATCATCGCGCCGCATGTCTCGGCCTCCCGATACAGCCCCGATGGACATCAGCCTGAGGGCGCATTCTCTGTTCCCTCAAGCAAACAATTCGTGATTGACCGAACCGAATTATGGTGTTGACGCAGAGCATGGGCACTGTCGTGACGGACGTATTTTTGAAAATTCCGGATTCTTTGTAGGAAATTCCTGTCTTGGATCACTGAGCAACGAGGCTTCAACTTGCGTGCCAGTCTCAGCACAATTCCCACGGAATGTTCCCTGGCCAGGAACTTCTGCGATCCAGGACTGCGGACGGAATAAATGACGCTCCCACGGGCGGTAGCTCTTCTGGGACCAGCACTTTCGGGAATGATGTCCAAGACGTATCGAGCTGTACGCTCTCGATCGACCCGGAAAACGCCGCTTTCCCGAGCCTCGTCCGCTTTTTTCATTTGGGTCGCCTCAGCCGCCTTGCCGCCGCTTGAAATCCCCCTTGGCCCAACCCAAAATCAGCGTAACGCACAGGCCTTGGTTAGGGAAGAACACCCACGCGCAAAGAAAAATCTTTGTTCGAGATAAAAAAGAAAAAAATGGCCGACGAAGGACGATTCAAGAACATCTTTTCCACCGACGGCGAGGTCTCCCATCAATGCGTTTTTGTTCAACGGCCTTAGTATGAATCGGCCACGCATTTCGGCTCTGTACCAACGCTAATATGAAGGGCGCATCTGGCCCGGGCGGGCCTGAAATTTGGTTTTTGCCACCGAGCTCGGCAGCCATGCAATGACGCGGCATAGAGCCAGCCGGTTCACCGCAGATTGCTAGGAATCACCGCGACGCCTCTCGTACAGATCCCACGCAAGTTCCACAAAGCCCAGCAGAACATCCTCCTCGCTCCACCCGGCCGCGACCGCCGCCTGGACGATTTCGCGGAGGAGAGGCAGCAATTGGCGCTGACATTCGGCCGACATGTCGACGGCGTCACCCACAGGAGGCCCATCGAAGTTGAATTTCACCATCCGGCGCTCCCCTCGCCATCAGTCAAAGTGGTATATCGTTAAATTCATTTCGCCTGATATACAATCGTTCCGCAACCAAGCACAGGAAGCCTTGCTGGACCAAACCGGCGCAGGACGACGCCAGATCACGCCGTCTCTATGCTTCGCCAAGGCTCACGAAGCAACGCGCGAACACTACACCAAGTTCTACGCCCTGCCCGGCGCGATGCGCTCAGCGTTCGCGCAGTTCCGCTCTATCCGGCAGGACGCCGAAGGCAACAAGGCGTCGATGGTGATGAAACTCGGTATGCCGGTGCTGGCGATCGGCGGCGAAAAATCCTTTGGTACAAATGAGGCGATCGTCATGCGGAATGCCGCGACCGACGTGACCGAAGTCGTGATACCCAACGCGGGACATTGGCTCATGGATGAGCAGCCGGAGGCCACGATCGCAGCCGTTAGGACTATCTCGACCGGAAGTGAGGCGCACAAGTCTTCCGCCCGCGAGGGTTGCTTAGCTTAATACTCAATCGTATCACCCTGCCGGACAAAAGGATTCCGAAGCCGTGAAAAGCAGATGGAGATGCCAGCCTGCTGCTCCGTGCTGAGATGATTCAGCTGATGCCTCGGCTGCGACACCCGCATAACGGTTGCAGACCTTGCCCGGTAGCGCCCGTGGGTGGATTCGCCCCATGCCGGGGCCGCATTGCGTTCTGCAAGCGCTCGCTGGATAGTCCCGGCAATGTTCGAGACTCTGGCGACTCACTGGCCCCAAATCCTTGCGATCATCTCGGTGGTGATGGCGACCGTCGGCATCATCCACGTCGTCATGACCAAGGAGGATGTCCGCGCCGCGATCGGCTGGGTCGGCGTGATGGTGCTGTCGCCCATCATCGGCGTGCTGATCTATGCCGTTGCCGGCATCAACCGCATCCGCCGCGCCTCGATCAGCGCCCAGCGCCCGCTTGCCGACGGCGCGGTGTCCGCCAAACATGAACGCGACGTCGCCGCCGAAGAGGCCTTGATCGTCGAGCGATACGGGCAGCGGTTCACGGGCCTGCGGACACTGGGCGACAGGGTGGCGCGGCGCGCGCTCAACCCTGGAAACGCAATCGATGTGCTTGAGACAGGCGACGAGGCCTATGCCGCCATGTGCGCGGCGATCGATGGCGCCGAGCGCAGCGTCCTGCTCGAGACCTACATCTTCGACAATGATGCCGTCGGCCTGCTCTTCGTCGACTCGTTGGCCAACGCCGTCCGGCGCGGCGTGACCGTCCGTGTGCTGATCGATGCCGTCGGCGCCCGCTACTCCGTGCCCAGCATCCTGGGGCATCTGCGCAGCGCCAACATCACCGCCGATGTCTTCAACGGCAACATCGTGATGGGCCTTCGCCTGCCCTATGCCAATCTGAGGACCCATAGGAAAATCCTGGTGGTTGACGGTACGGTTGCCTTTACCGGCGGCATGAACATCCGCAAGGGCTTCTCCGCCGAGTTCGCCGGTTCCAACAGCGCCAGGGACACGCATTTTCGGGTCACCGGTCCGGTCGTCGCCGACCTCTTCTCGGTTGCCGCCGAGGACTGGCGCTTCGCCACCAACGAGCCGCTGAAGGGCGACGCCTGGCGAATTGCGCCGCTGTCGCCGGCGCCCGGCCTGCCGATGCTGGTGCGAGCGGTCGCGTCCGGTCCGGACGCCAGCATCGAGACCAATCACAAGCTGCTGATCGGCGCATTTTCCGTCGCCCGCAAATCGATCCGCCTGATGTCGCCCTATTTCCTGCCGGACCGCGAACTGATCAGCGCCCTGACCACCGCCGCAAGGCGCGGCGTCGCAATCGACATCGTGGTGCCGGCGGTGAACAATCTTTTCCTTGTCGACCGTGCGATGACGGCGCAGTTCGATCAGGTGCTGAAACATTATTGCCGCGTCTGGCGCACGGAGGGACCTTTCGATCATTCGAAGCTGCTTTCGATCGACGGCGTGTGGGCCTATGTCGGCTCTTCCAACCTTGACGCCCGGTCGCTGCGGCTGAATTTCGAGATCGACCTCGAGATCCTCGACGCCGGCTTCGCCAGCGAGATCGAGGCGCGGATCGGGTCGGCGCTCGCCTCCGCCGTGCCGGTGACGCTCGACGCCTTGCGGGCCCGCCCGTTCCTTATCCGGCTGTTCGACCGGGTCCTTTGGCTCGGTTCGCCCTATCTTTAGGCAAGGTTGGCATGTTGGGGAACTCGCTTGTCATGGAACATATGCCGAAGGTGCCTATTTTGACTGTAGCCCGGTTCTGAATTGAAGCCAGCGAGGACGAGCAGCACGGATATGCACAGAACTGGACGCAGCCTCCCGGCAAGCATGCTTCTATCCATTCGCGACCGCAGGATGCAGAAGGCAAACGCCGGTGCGCCCAAGCGGACAGGCACGACCGGAACGCTGGTTGCCTCCTACAACGTCCACAAATGTATCGGCATCGACAGGAGGTTCGATCCTGAACGGACAAGCCGCGTCATCCGCGAAATCGATCCGGATGTCATTGCGCTGCAGGAAGCCGACAACCGCTTCGGCGACCGTGACGGACTCCTCGACCTGTCTCGTCTGGAACATGAAACCGGCCTGGTGCCGGTGCCGATTGCCGCCAACGGCAAGGGACATGGCTGGCACGGCAATGTCCTGCTGTTCAAGAAGGGCGTGGTCCGCGACGTGCATCAGATCAGGCTGCCGGGGCTCGAACCGCGCGGCGCAGTGGTGGCGGAAATCGATCTCGACGGAAACCGGACCCTGCGCGTCATCGCAGCCCATCTCGGTCTGCTGCGCCGGTCCCGCTCGCAACAGGCTCGCGTCGTGCTGGATATCATGAACAGCCCCGACGAGAAGCCGACGCTCCTGCTCGGTGATCTCAACGAATGGCGGCTCGGCAACCGCTCCGCGCTGAACACGCTGCATGTCACCTTTGGCCCGCTACCGCCGGCGGTTCCGACTTTCCCGTCGAACCTGCCGCTGCTGGCGCTCGATCGCATCATGGCCAATCGGCACGGAATGATCTCGGCCGTGGAGGCGCATGACACGCCGCTCTCGCGCGTGGCCTCCGATCACCTGCCGCTGACGGCGTTCGTTCGCTTGTAGAGCATGCTGCAACCGATAACGCCTTGATATCCTCGGCGTCGCAAAGCGTGTAGATCTACAGTGGAACACCCGGTTCTCCCGCGTGTTGTATGTCTTGAACTCGCAGGAGGACGAAATGAAAAAGTTGATTTTAGCTTCCATGATGGCATTGGCCGCAACGGCCGCAGCAATTGCGCCAACGCAAGCTGCAAGCTTGATTATCCAGTCCGACGACAACAACCAGTATTCACCGGACGATCAGTCGGATAACGGCCAGGTCATCATCCGCCGCCATCGTGACCGGCATAACGATGACAACCAATACGGTGACGATCAGAACGGCGTGCAGTTTGGTGATTACCAAGGTGGCGAGTATCGCCGCCACCACCGGCGCGATTACGACGATCAAAACGGCGGCGTGCAATTGCAATTCGGTGACTACGACGGAGGCGAGTATCGCCGCCACCATCGGCATCATCGCTGCCATATCGAACTGGTCAAGCATTGGCGTCACCACCACAGAGTGATCGAGGAAGTCCGCGTCTGCGGCTGATCTTGCTCGGAACAAACCGGTCGGCAGAAGCCGGCCGGTTTCATTTTGCCTCATCAACCGAAGGTCAGCTGACGAAATACCACTGCCATTCGAAGCCGGTGGTGTGCGACGCCTGCCAGGCATCGAACGCTGCCTGCTTCCGGCGATCGCGCATTGGCGGAAGCACATCAGGGGGTTCAGATGATCGCTTACGATTTCACCGGCAGGCATGCGGTCGTCGCCGGCGCCGGCGGCGGCATGGGCGAGGCGATCGCGCTGGCGCTGCTCGATGCCGGCGCCTCCGTCACCGCCATCGACGTCAAGCCTCGCCCGGCGTCCCTCGCCGCCTATGACGACAGGCTCACCTTCGCCCAGGGCGATCTCACCGACGCCGCGTTCGTCGAACAGGCGGTGGGCACGGCGGGCCGCGAACGCGGCGGCATCGACTATCTGGCCAATGTCGCCGGCGTGCTCTGGTTCGGCCGCGACAAGTCCGCTCTCGAGATGGATCTCGACGTCTGGGACGAGGTGCTCAGGATCAATTTGAAATCCTTCGTGCACACCGCGCGCTCGGTCGTGCCGCATATGCGCTCGGGCGGCCGTGGCGGCGCGATGGTGCATTTCTCGACCATCCAGTGGTATCGCGGCGACGCCAACCCGCAAGACGCCTATCAGGCATCGAAGGCCGGCGTCTGCGCGCTCTCCAAGTCGCTGGCCATGCAGCTTGCCGGCGAGCGCATCCGCTCCAACGCCATCTGTCCCGGTATGGCGCTGACCCCGCTGCAGGCGCGCTGGGACACCGAGGAAAAGCGCTCGGCCGTGGCGAGCTACGCACCGCTCGGCCGCATCGGCACGCCGCAGGACATGGCCAACGCCGCACTGTTCCTGCTCTCCGACGCGGCGAGCTACATCACCGGCATCGAACTCGCCATCGACGGCGGCCTGTTGATGCGCATGTAGCCGGCGTCCGCTGCCGGGTTGCGATAGCGGCAACCGCGGCAAATGACCGGCCGGCAAGGCCGGTCAAACCTGTCCAACTGTTAATTCGACTTGGGCCGGTTTCGGCCATATGGGTTGATGGGGGTGAAAGATGCCACCATGGACCAGCAACTGGAAATGCCTCTGCAGACGATTGTCGCACGACGCCGTTCGCGCGGCTGGATTCCGTGGCTGATCTTTCTTGCCGTCGTCGCCGCCACCGGCGCGTATCTGTACCAGCGCCCTGAGGTCACCGCCAGGCAGCCGGGCAACAGGAGAGGCGCGCAGCCGATGTCGATCGGCGCCGCGACCATCGAGAAGGGTACGATAGACGTCACCCTCAACGCGCTTGGCACGGTGACCTCGCTCTCCACCGTCACGGTCAAGCCGCAGGTCACCGGCCCGCTCGTCCAGGTGAACTTCAAGGAGGGCCAGGACGTCAGCAAGGGCGACCTGCTGGCCGAGATCGATCCCCGCCCCTACCAGGCGGCGCTGGCCCAGGCCCAGGGGCAGCTGGCACGCGACCAGGCCTTGCTGAAGGACGCCCAGCTCGATCTTGCCCGCGACCAGACACTGGTGAACCAGGGTGCTGCGACGCATCAGACGCTCGACGCCCAGGTCGCCCTTGTCGCGCAGGACGCCGGCTCCATCCAGGTCGACCAGGCCATGGTTCAGACCGCCACGCTCAATCTCGACAATTGCCGCATCCTGGCTCCGGTCGACGGACGGGCCGGCCTGCGCCAGGTGGATGAGGGCAACTACGTGACGCCGGGCGATGCCAATGGCATCGTCGTCATCACCCGGGTGCAGCCGATCAGTGTCCTCTTCACCGTGCCCGAGGACGAATTGCCGGAGATCGCGCAGCGCATGCAGCAGGGCGCCACGCTGCCCACCACCGCCTTCGACCGCGCCGGCGAGAAGAAGCTCGCCGACGGCCAGCTTGAAACCTTTGACAGCCAGATCGATCCAAGCACTGGCACCATCAAGCTGAGGGCGGGCTTCGTCAACGAAACGCGCATTCTCTATCCGAACCAGTTCGTCAACGTCGAGCTTCTGGTGGACGAGCACAAGAACGTGGCGATCGCCCCGGTCGCCTCGATACAGCGCGGCCAGCCCGGCACCTTCGTTTATCTGGTCAATCGCGACAGCACCGTCTCCGTGCGCAAAGTCACGCCTGGCGTCACCAATGGCGAGCACGTCGAGATCCTGTCGGGCCTCAACCCCGGCGACCGTGTCGTCGTCGATGGCGCCGACAAACTTCGCGACGGAGCGCATATCAACCTGCAACAGGACGGCCAAACACAGGCTCCGGCACAGACACCCCCTCAGGCATCAACGCCTGCATCGGCAGGGGCAGCGCCTCAACCACAGGTGCAGTCACCCGATCAGCCTGCATCCGAGACACCGAAGCCCGACGACACCGGCAGGCACAAGGGCCAGGGCCGCAAGCATCGCCACGCGGAGTCCGGGCAACAGCAATGAGCCCGTCGCGAGCCTTCATTCTCCGGCCGGTGGCGACATCGCTGTTCATGGTAGCGATCATGTTGTCCGGCCTGCTGGCGTACCGCTATTTGCCGGTCTCGGCGCTGCCCGAGGTCGACTATCCGACCATCCAGGTGCAGACCTTCTATCCGGGAGCGAGCCCGGACGTCATGACGTCCTCGGTCACAGCACCTCTGGAAGTCCAGCTCGGGCAGATCGCCAACCTGAACCAGATGAATTCCGTGAGTTCGGCCGGCTCCTCCGTCATCACGCTGCAGTTCAGCCTGGCGATCTCGCTCGATGTCGCCGAGCAGGAGGTACAGGCGGCCATCAACGCCGCCGGCAATCTGCTGCCGGCCGATCTGCCGGCGCCGCCGATCTACGCCAAGGTCAATCCGGCCGACGCGCCGGTGCTGACGCTCGGCCTGACGTCGGACACGATGCCGCTGCGCGACGTGCAGCAGCTGGCCGACACGAGGCTGGCGCAGAAGATCTCGCAACTGGCGGGCGTCGGTCTCGTCAGCCTCAGCGGCGGTCAGCGCCCGGCCGTGCGCGTTCAGGCCGATCCGCGCAAGCTCGCCGCCTATGGCCTCAATCTCGACGATCTGCGCACCACGCTGGGCAGCGCCAACGTCAACACGCCGAAGGGCAATTTCGACGGGCCGTCGCGGTCCTACACCATCAACGCCAACGACCAGTTGAAGAGCGCCGACGAATACCGTTCGCTGATCGTCGCCTACAAGGACGGCGCCCCGGTGCGGCTGAGCGATGTGGCCACGGTGGTCGACGCCACCGAGAACAACAGGCTGGCGGCCTGGATGAACAGCACGCCGGCGATCATCGTCAACATCCAGCGCCAGCCCGGCGCCAACGTCATCGAGGTGGTCGACCGCATCAAGGCGCTGCTGCCGCAATTGCAGGCGTCGCTGCCGAGCGCCGTCAACGTCAAGGTGTTGACCGACCGCACCACGACCATTCGCGCGTCCGTGCGCGATGTCGAGTACGAACTCACACTGGCGATCATCCTCGTCGTGCTGGTCATTTTCGTCTTCTTGCGCAGCGCGCGCGCGACGCTCATCCCGAGCCTCTCGGTGCCCCTGTCGCTGGTCGGCACGCTGGGGGTGATGTATCTGTTCGGCTTCAGCCTCGACAATCTTTCGCTGATGGCGCTCACCATCGCCACCGGCTTCGTCGTCGATGACGCCATCGTCGTCATCGAGAACATCGCGCGCTATGTCGAGGAGGGTGCCACACCGCTACAGGCGGCGCTGAAGGGATCGCAGCAGATCGGCTTCACCATCATATCGCTGACCGTTTCACTGATCGCGGTGCTGATCCCGCTGCTGTTCATGAGCGATGTCGTCGGCAGGCTGTTCCGCGAATTTTCCATCACGCTCGCCACCACCATCCTGATTTCCGCCGTGGTGTCGCTGACGCTGGTGCCGATGGCTTGCGCCAAGCTGCTCAAGCCGTTGTCGGCGGTGCGCGAGAACGCCCTGCAGCGCGCCAGCCGCGACTTCTTCGACTGGGTGATCCGAGGCTACGGCCACGCACTGAGCTGGGTGCTCGACCGGCAGATGCTGATGCTGCTGGTGGCGGCCGCCACGCTGGTGCTGACGGCGGCACTCTACGTGGTCATCCCCAAGGGGTTCTTCCCGGTGCAGGATACCGGCGTCATCCAGGCGATCACCGAGGCGCCGCAATCGGTGTCCTACGCTTCGATGGCCGAGCGGCAGCAGGCGCTGGCGGCGATCATCCTGAAAGACCCCGATGTCGACAGCCTGTCGTCCTTCATCGGCGTCGACGGCACCAACACCACGCTCAATGTCGGCCGCATCCTGATCAACCTCAAGCCGCATGAGGAGCGCACCGCCGACATCACCGAGGTCGTCGCGCGGCTGAAACAGGAGGCCGCTTCGGTAGCGGGCGTCACGCTCTACATGCAGCCGGTGCAGGACCTGACCATCGACGGCACGGTCAGCCGCACGCAGTATCAATTCGTGCTGCAGGACGCCAATGCCGACGAACTGGCGCAATGGACGCCGAAGCTGCTTGCCAGGCTGAACACGCTGCCGCAGCTCGCCGATGTCGCCAGCGACCTGTCAAACAGCGGCCTTGCCGTCTTTGTCGACATCGACCGCGACCAGGCTGCCCGCTTCGGCATCACGCCGGCAACCGTCGACAACGCGCTCTACGATGCTTTCGGCCAGCGCATGGTCTCGACCATCTACACCACATCCAGCCAGTACCGCGTCATCCTCGAGGCCGCCCCCTCCGAACAGGATTCGCTCAAGGCGCTCTCGTCCGTCTATCTGCCGTCGTCGACAGGTGGCGCACCGGTGCCGCTGTCGGTGGTGGCAAGCACCCATGTCGCCACCACGCCGCTGCAGATCACCCATATGGGGCAATTCCCCGCCACCACCGTCTCGTTCAACCTGGCGCCCGGAATGTCGCTGGGCGAAGCGGTCGGCGCGATCCAGCAGGCGCAAAGCGAGATCGGCATGCCGCTCAGCGTCATCACCAGTTTCCAGGGCGCGGCGCGCGCCTTCCAGGCTTCGCTCGACAACACGCTGTTCCTGATCCTTGCGGCGGTGATCACCGTCTACATCGTGCTCGGCGTGCTCTATGAAAGCTTCATCCACCCGATCACCATCCTGTCGACACTGCCTTCGGCTGGCATCGGCGCGCTGCTGGCGCTGATGATCGCCGGCGAGGACCTGACCATCATCTCGATCATCGGCATCATCCTCCTGATCGGTGTCGTCAAGAAGAACGCCATCATGATGATCGACTTCGCGCTCGATGCGCAGCGCAACGAAGGCAAGGCGCCGCGCGAGGCCATCTACCAGGCCTGCCTGCTGCGTTTCCGCCCGATCCTGATGACGACACTGGCGGCGATGCTGGGCGCACTGCCGCTGATGCTCGGCACCGGCGTCGGCTCCGAACTGCGCCATCCCCTCGGCGTCACCATCGTCGGCGGCCTGCTCGTCAGCCAGTTGCTGACTTTGTTCACCACGCCGGTCATCTACCTCTGGTTCGATCGCATTGCCGCCCGGCTGCAAGGCACGCAGCCCGACCTTCCCCGTGCCTATGGTGCGGACACCACCTCATGAACCTGTCGGTTCCCTTCATCCGGCGCCCGGTCGCAACGACCTTGCTGACCTTCGGGCTGCTGGCGGCCGCGCTGGTGGCGTTTCCGCAATTGCCGGTGGCGCCACTGCCGGCGGTCGACTACCCCGTTATATCGGTGCAGGCCTCGCTGCCGGGCGCCAGCCCGCAGGTGGTGGCCAACACCGTCGCCAGCCCGCTCGAGCGGCATCTCGGCGAGATCGCCGACGTCAATGAGATGACCTCGTCGAGCAGCGTCGGCAGCGCGCGCATCACCTTGCAGTTCGGGCTGGACCGCGACATCGACGGCGCCGCGCGCGACGTCCAGGCGGCGATCAACGCCGCGCGCGCCGACCTGCCGTCCAGCCTGCGCTCCAACCCCACCTATCGCAAGGTCAATCCCGCCGACGCCCCGATCCTCACCCTGTCGATGACATCGGACACCCTGTCAAAGGGCCAGCTCTTCGATGCCGCCAGCACCGTGCTGGCGCAGAAACTCTCGCAGGTCGACGGCATTGGCGAGGTGTCGGTGGGCGGCAGTTCGCTGCCGGCGGTGCGCGTCGAGCTCAATCCGCAGGCGCTCTACAATTACGGCATCGGGCTGGAGGATGTGCGCGCCGCCCTCACCTCGACCAACGCCCACAGCCCCAAGGGCGCCATCGATGTCGGCCCGCAGCGTTATCAGATCTACGCCAATGATCAGGCCAACCGGGCGGATGCCTACCGTTCGCTGATCCTCGCCTACCGCAACGGCGCGCCGGTCAGGCTTTCGGACGTCGGCCAGGTCAATGATTCCGTCGAGAACATCCGCAATGCCGGTCTCGCCAACGGGAAGCCGGGGGTGCTGATCGTCCTCAACCGGTCGCCCAACGCCAACATCATCGCGACGGTGGACCGGGTGAAGGCGCTGCTGCCGACGCTGCGGGCCTCGATCTCGCCGGCCATCGACCTGTCGCTGGCGGTCGACCGTTCGACCACCATCCGCGCTTCGCTGAGCGAGGTCGCGCAGACACTGATGATCGCCATAGGCCTGGTGATCCTCGTCGTCTTCGCCTTCCTGCGCGACGTGCGCTCGGCACTGGTGCCGATCGTGGCCGTACCCGTATCCCTGGTCGGCACGCTGGGCGCCATGTACCTGCTCGGCTTCAGCATCGACAATCTGTCGCTGATGGCGATGACGGTGGCCACCGGCTTCGTCGTCGACGACGCTATCGTGGTGCTGGAGAACATCGCCCGCCACACCGCTTCCGGCATGGGCCGCGTGGAGGCCGCGATCAAGGGCTCCCAGGAGGTCGGCTTCACCGTGCTGTCGATGAGCCTGTCGCTGATCGCCGTCTTCATCCCGATCCTGCTCATGGGCGGCATCGTCGGACGGCTGTTTCGTGAATTCGCCATCACGCTGTCGGCCGCGATCCTGGTCTCGCTCGCCATTTCGCTGACCACCACCCCGATGATGTGCTCGATCCTGCTGGACGAACGGAACCGCACCCATGGCCGGCTCTACCGCTTCAGCGAGCGCGTCTTCGACGGCATGCTGGCCGGCTACCGCCGGTCGCTGTCCTGGGCGCTCGACCATTCGCTGCTGGTCATGGCCGTGCTGGCGGCAACTCTGTGTCTCAATGGCTACCTCTATGTCACCATCCCCAAGGGTTTCTTTCCGCAGCAGGACACCGGACGACTGACCGGCTCGATCCAGGCCGACCAGGCGACCTCCTTCCAGTCGATGTCGCAGAAGCTCAGCCAGTTCGCCGGCATCGTCAGCAAGGATCCGGCCGTCGACACCGCGGTCGGCGCCACCGGCGGCGGCCAGACCAATTCTGGCTACATGTTCGTGTCGCTGAAGCCGCTGGCAGAGCGCAAGATCTCCGCCGACCAGGTCATCGCCAGGCTGCGGCCCAAACTGGCGGTAGTGCCGGGCGCCACGCTCTTCCTGCAGGCGGTGCAGGATATCCGCGTCGGTGGGCGCCAGTCGAACGCCCAGTACCAATACACCTTGCAGGGCGACAGTTTCGACGAACTCGCCGAATGGGCGCCGAAGCTCGCCGCCGCGCTGCAAACGGAACCCAAGCTCACCGACGTCAACAGCGACCAGCAGAACAAGGGCCTGGAAGCCGACATAACCATCGACCGCGATACGGCGACACGTCTCGGCATCACCGCCAGCCAGATCGACAACACGCTCTATGACGCCTTCGGCCAGCGGCAGGTGTCCACCATCTATGTGGCGCGCAACCAGTACCACGTCATCATGGAAGTGGCACCGCAATACTGGCAGAACCCGGACGCGCTGCAGAAGGTCTATGTCAGCACGTCGGGCGGCTCGGTGCATGGTTCGCAGGCAAGCAATGCGGTGGCCGGCACATTCGTCGCGCCCGGCCAATCCACCAGCGCCCAGTCGGTCGCCGCCAACGCCGCGCGCAACCAGGCCAACAATTCCATCACCAGCACCGGCAGGACGGCGGCCTCGACCGGCTCGGCGGTCAGCACCGGAGCCGAGACCATGGTGCCGCTGTCGGCCGTCGCGCATTACGGCCCCGGCAGCACGCCGCTGTCGGTCAACCACCAGGGTCTGTTCGTCGCCACTACGCTTTCGTTCAACCTGGCGCCCGGCGTCGCCCTCAGCGACGGGGTCGCGGCCATCAACGCGGCGGCGGACCGCATCGGCATGCCGGCTACCATCCACGGCAGTTTCCAGGGCACGGCCCGGGTGTTCCAGGATTCGCTTTCCGACCAGCCGCTGCTGATCCTTGCCGCGCTTATCGCCGTCTATGTCGTGCTCGGCATTCTCTACGAGAGCTACGCCCACCCGCTGACCATTCTCTCCACTCTGCCCTCGGCCGGCGTCGGCGCGCTGCTGGCACTGTCGGCCTTCGGCATCGAGTTCAGCATCATGGCGCTGATCGGCATCATCCTCCTGATCGGCATCGTCAAGAAGAATGCGATCATGATGATCGACTTCGCGCTGGCCGCCGAACGCAACGAGAACAAGTCGGCGCACGACGCCATCTACCAGGCGTGCCTGCTGCGCTTTCGCCCGATCATGATGACGACCATGGCAGCGCTGTTTGGCGCCGTGCCGCTTGCCATCGGCCTTGGTGAAGGCAGCGAGCTGCGCCAGCCGCTCGGCATCGCCATCGTCGGCGGCTTGATCCTGAGCCAGATCCTGACCCTCTACACGACGCCGGTCATCTACATCTATGTCGACCGCTTCGGCCGTTGGTGCCAGAGGCTGCGGTCGCGGGCATGGCACCCTTGGCAGCCAAGTGCACAGCCGGGAGAATGAGGTGGCATCGGACGCTGGCAAATGCGCATTGGCGCTCAGCTGATTGGGGCGACCGGCCGAAGCAGAGAGTCCGAATCTTCTCTTTCTGCGATCACAACCTGTCAACTTTCCGTTCCTTGCCATGCCTGGGCTTGGGACGCCTCTATATCAACATCGCGGGCTACGAACCGCCGGCGATGACAGGATCATCGCGACGCGACGGGAGCAGATTGTCCGCGTTCGGAAAGCGATATCCAAACCGCTTTTCCCGTTGAAGGGAGGCGCGACCATGCGCAATTTTACACCAAGGATCATAGCAATCGCATCGCTTCTGGCGGCGGTGCCGTTGTCGAGTGCATACGCGGTACACCGCCACAGGGCCGAACCACAGGCCATGTCCGTTGAGGCGAGAGCGGTCCTGGATCAGTTGCAGGGCGTCAAGCAAGGGATCGTCGAGGCAAGGGAGGCAAAGGCGATTACCCCCGAGCAGGAGCACGATCTGATGATGAGGGCCAACGCCATCCATCGCTCGGCCACGGGCGACGGCGCATACCAGGGTTTGCTCAGCCAGATTGAGGACCTGGACCAGCGGCTGCAAGACGATTCAGGCGGCGGCTTCTACATCGGCGACGGCGCCGATGGCGGCTATTATCCCAACGGCTGACGCAGGCTGACAATGATCGCACGGCGCCTTCCGGCGATTTCGGAGGCGCCGGCTTTTCCGATACGAGCCTCGCTTGCGCGCTCGGCGTGATCATCGAAATCTTCAGCGGTATGTCCGGCACCGTCGTCCAGGTCATTGCAAATAGTTGGCGGCATGCTGCCCGACTCTTGCTTGGTCTCTTCGGGCGGTGGACCGGGTTGGAACGTCTGGACACAAGCGGCGAAGGCTGAAAATGTGGTTACGTCGTCTGGGTTGCAGAGGCTCGCTCGGAACACAAGGAGGATGTGCTGAATCTGGAAGACATTGCCGGCCATCCCGCCCTGCATCGCTATGTTCAGGCACAGTCGCTGGCGCTGATCCGCATCTATGAAGAGAGCCCGCGGCTGGCTTCCATTTTCGCCACGCAGCAGCGTTGGCTGATGGGCCATGTCGGCCTTGCCATGCATTTCAGGCGTGACCCGCACGACCGCAGCAAGGAACTGACGGTGTCGCGTTTCATCGAGGTCGTGCATCAGCACGCGGTGGCCAGCCGCAACACGGCCGACGCTTTCATCAAGGAGATGCTGCACTACCACGTCGCCGAGTATGTGTCGGGCGGCGACGGCCGCACGCACCCCCTGCAGCCGACGGCGGTCACGGTGCAGACGTTCACCGGTTGGGTCCTTGCCCATCTGCAGACGCTGGATCAGCTCGACGGTGCCGATCGGCTGGCCAGGTTCCTGGAGCGGCCCGAGATGGTTGCCAGGCTGCAGCCTCTGGTGGCGGACGGGCTGCTTTCCTCCAAGCCGGTGCGCGAACCCAACCAGACCTTTTCCCTGTTCATCTGGCTCAACAATGGCGGCATCGTCATGGACTGGCTGATGTCGGGCATCGACCCCGATCATGCCGGTCTGGACCGGATTCCAACCAGCGTGGTTTCAATCGGAGACTTCGCCAGATGGCTCAAGCTGTCGCGGACCCATCTTGCCCGCAAGCTGCGCGCGGCCGAAAATCTCGGCAGCATCGGCTGGCTCGGCCAGCGTGGCCATTCGGTGATGTGGGTGTCGAAGACGTTCTACCAGGAGTACATGACCGTCCAGGCCGCCAAGCTCGCCATTGTGGACGCCGCTTTCGACGCCTGTTTTCCGCAATCAGCGGCCCGCTGATCCCGTGCCGTGATATAATGCATGTTGCCCAAAAGTGGCCCCGGTTTGGGGCAACGACATGCATAAAATCAAAGACCTAAAGCGCGTCGCTTGAATCCGTTCACACGCGACGCGCTTTAGACCTGCCTCGGCTAATCGTCGACATGGAGCAAACGCACAATGCTGTGAACCGGCATCGGCGGACTGCGTCTGGACACCAAAGCGGAAGGCTGAAAATGTGGCTTGGGTCTTCGCAGCCGCAAGGCTGAATCGGAGCTGGGGGAGAATGTCACTGACCTTGGAGCTTATTGCCGGCCCCCCCGGCATTGTATCGCTGTGTCCGTGCCCAGGCGCAGGCGCTGATCCAGGCCTACGCGATGAGCCCCCGGCTTGCCTCGGTGTTTGCCACCCAGCAGCGTTGGCTGATGGCGCATATCGGTCTTGCCCTGCATTTCAGGCGGGAGCCCGACGATTACCGCAAGCAACTCACGGCGGCGCGTTTCATCGACGTGATCCGCCAGAATTCCGTCGCCAGCCGCAACACCGCCGACGCCTTCATCAAGGAAATGCTGCATTACAATTTCACCGAATACCTGCCGGCGACACAGGACGGCCGCATCCGCCCCATACAACCCACGGTGAACACGCTGGATGTGCTTGCCGGCTGGATGACGGCGCATCTGCAGACGCTGGACAGCCTCGACGGCGCGAACCGTCTGGCGACGTTCCTGGAGAAGCCCGATGCGCTCGCCAGGGTGCAGCCGCTGGTGGCCGACGGCCTGGTTTCGTCCAGTCCCGTCCGCGAGCCCAAGCAGACCTTTTCCCTGTTCACTTGGCTCAACAATGGCGGCGTCGTCATGGACTGGCTGATATCGGGCGTCGATCCCGACCATGCCGGCCTGGCTCAAATCCCGACCGGCATCGTCTCGATCGGCGATTTCGCCAAATGGCTCAAGCTGTCGCGAACCCATCTGGGGCGCAAGCTGCGCGATGCCGAGGACCTCGGCAGCATTGGCTGGGTCGGCCAACGCGGCAATTCGGCGATGTGGGTGTCGGCCGATTTCTATCGCGAATACATGACCGCCCAGGCCGTGAAGCTGGCCATCATCGATGCCGCCTTCGTCGAGACCTTTGGCTCGCCGGCAGGCGGATAATTGGAGCGGCATCCCCCGTGCGGGCGATGCCGCAAAGCGGATTCCCTCAGTCGATGTCGAACGAGACGCCCTGCGCCAGCGGCAGCGCCTTGGAATAGTTCACTGTGTTGGTGGCGCGCCGCATATAGGCCTTCCACGCATCGGAGCCGCTCTCGCGGCCGCCGCCGGTTTCCTTTTCGCCGCCGAAGGCACCGCCGATCTCGGCACCCGACGTGCCGATGTTGACATTGGCAATGCCGCAGTCCGAACCGTCGACACCGAGGAAGCGCTCGGATTCCTGCAGATCGCGGGTGAAGATCGACGACGACAAGCCGGCGCCGACCGCATTGTGCTCTTCGAGCACGGCGTCGAAATCCGAATATTTCATCACGTAGAGGATCGGCGCGAAGGTCTCTTCCGTGACAGGGGCCACCTGCTTGGGCATTTCGACCAGCGCCGGATGTACGTAGTAGGCATCGGGATGGCCGTTCTCGACTCGCGTACCGCCGGTCACCTTGCCGCCATGTGAACCCGCCTCCTTCAGCGCCTTCTGCATGGCGTCGAAGGCAGTCTTGTCGATCAGCGGCCCAACCAGCGAAGAGGTCTCCAGCGGATTGCCGACCGAGACACTCTCATAGGCCTTCTTCAGCCGCGGCAGCAAAGCTTCATAGACGCTGTCATGCACGAACAGGCGCCGCAGCGTCGTGCAGCGCTGGCCGGCCGTGCCCATGGCGCCGAAGGCGATGGCACGCAGCGCCATGTCGAGATCGGCGGTCGGGCAGACGATGCCGGCATTGTTGCCGCCGAGTTCGAGCACCGCGCGGGCAAAGCGCTTGGCCAGGCGCGGGCCAACGTCGCGGCCCATGCGGGTCGAGCCGGTGGCCGATACCAGCGGCACCTTGGGGTGATCGACCAGGATCTCGCCAACGGCGCGGTCACCGATCAGCACCGGCGCCAGGCCCTGCGGCGCGTCCGTACCGAAACGCTTTACCGCGCGGGCAAAGATCGCTTCGCAGGCGAGCGCCGTCAGCGGCGTCTTCTCAGACGGCTTCCACACCACCGCGTCGCCGCAGACCAGCGCCAAGGCGGCATTCCACGACCACACCGCGACCGGGAAGTTGAAGGCGGAAATGACGCCGACGACGCCAAGCGGATGCCAGGTTTCCATCATGCGATGGCCCGGGCGTTCGGTGGCGATGGTCAGGCCGTACAATTGCCGGGAGAGGCCGACGGCGAAATCGCAGATGTCGATCATCTCCTGCACTTCGCCGAGCCCTTCGGACGGGATCTTGCCGACCTCGATCGAGACCAGCCGGCCAAGCTCGGCCTTGTGTATACGCAGCTCCTCGCCGAGCAGCCGCACCAACTCGCCACGCCTCGGGCCCGGCACCATGCGCCAAGCCTGGAACGCCTGGTGCGCGGCATCGATGGTCTTGGCCGCGTCTGCCGGCGAGATCGTCTTCAGCGCCGCGATCTGCTCGCCCGTCACCGGGCTGCGCACGATGAGGTCGCCGCCGACAAGCGCGTCCTTGGCCACACCCAGTTTCGCCAGGAGTTCGGCCGTTTCCTTCGCTATCGTCATTTTTGTCCCTTTCAGATCCCGTCGCCATCATTGGGCTCGGGGTAGCGCCATGTCGCCCGCGTGCCGAAAGGCACTTCAGGCACTGTCATGGCGTGGCCTTACTCGTTTCAGGGGAAAATCGCCACCCCGGCATGGTCCAAGCCGAGCGCAGACCGTTGAACCAGACCGCAATTCAATCATTTCGCCGTGCGGGCAGGTCCCCGTACGGCACCGTCTTTCATCAGCCGGTCGATATGCATGCGGATATGGGCGGCTTCCGCCGCCGTATTGGCCAGTGCGATGGCACGGTCGAAGGCGACACGCGCCTCCTCGCCCCGGTCAAGCTGCATCAAAAGGCCACCCTTGAGACCGAAGAAGTGGAAATAGCCGGAAAGCCTCTGTTCGAGCGGCTCGATCATGGCAAGCGCCTCTGCCGGTCCGCGCACCTTCGAGACCGCGACGGCGCGGTTGAGCGTGACCACCGGCGACGGCTGCATCTGTTCGAGCAGGCCATAGAGCAGGTCGATCTCCACCCAGTCGGTGTCCTCGGCCTTCTCGGCCCGTGCATGCAGCGCGGCAATCGCCGCTTGCACCTGATAGGGGCCGGGCTTGCGATGGCGCAGCGCCTTGTCGACCAGCGCCAGCCCCTCGTCGATCATCTTGCGGCTCCACAGACCGCGATCCTGATCCTCGAGCAGCACGATCTCGCCGTCTGCGTCGAAGCGGGCCGGCGCGCGCGCATGCTGCAGCAGCAACAGCGCCGCCAGCCCCATGATCTCCGGCTCGGTCTGGAACAGCCGCAGCAACAGCCGCGCCAGCCGGATCGCCTCCTCGCACAGCGGCGCGCGGGCTGGCGCCTCGCCGCTGTTGGTCGAATAGCCCTCGTTGAAGATCAGGTAGACCATGGCGGCGACAGCGGCGAGCCGTTCCGACCGCTCGACCGCGCCCGGCGTCTCGAACGGCACACCGGCTTCGGCAATGCGCGCCTTGGCGCGGGTGATGCGCTGTTCCATGGCGCTTTCGCCGACCAGGAAGGCGCGCGCGATCTGCTTGACGGTGAGGCCCGAGACGATGCGCAGCGCCACCGCGATCTGCTGCGTCGGCGGCAGATCGGGATGGCAACAGATGAACAGCAGCCGCAAAATGTCGTCGCGGTAATGTGCCCCGTCCAGCCGCTCGGCGATATCGCTCTCGGCATCTTCCAGGTCGGAGATCTGGTCTTCCTCCGGCATCGGCGCCTGCTTGGCGCGCTTGCGCACCGCATCGATGCCGCTGTTGCGGCCGACAAAGATCAGCCAGGCCGCCGGGTCGCGCGGCGGCCCGTTCTGCGGCCAGTTCTTCAGGGCCCTGAGACACGCATCCTGGAAAGCTTCCTCCGCCGTATCGAGATCGCGGAAATAGCGCAGCAGCGCGCCCATCGCCTGCGGGCGGGCGACGCTGATGGCCGAGCTGATCCAAGCGAGGTCGGTCATACGGCAACCTTGGTGGGATTGAAGACCGAGACCGGCCGGATTTCATAGGAGCCGCCGCTCGGATTGACCTCGGAGAGCTCGCGCGCGAACTCGACGGCCTCATCGAGATCGGCGCATTCGAGCGTGTAGAAGCCGAGGAACTGCTCCTTGGTCTCGGCGAACGGTCCGTCGATGACGACCGCTTCGCCCTTGACCTTTCTCAGCGTCGTTGCCGCCGTGGTCGGCAACAGCCGCGCCACCGGGCCAAGCCGGCCGGCCTTGGCATACTTGTCCTGGACGTCGAGGAGATTGGCCATGACTTCGTCGTCCTGCGCCTTGCTCCACGAGCTGACGACGTCTTCGGAAGCATAGCAGAGGATCGCGTAGAGCATGGTTGGTCCTTTTCTCTGTCAAAGGACGAAACAGTAAGACCGATCCCGACACGACGTCGATAAAAAAATCCCGATGCCCCGCATTTGGCAATCGCCCCTTACCGCCAGTCAGCTTTCGCGCGTCTTCAGCCATCTCAGCACGAGGGCTTCCTCGCCATCGAGACCGTCTACCCGGCGCTTGCGCTTGTTGGCTTGCGCCATTTCATCGAGCAATCGTCCTTGCGACCAGGCTTCGAAGACCTGCGGATGGATATAGCATTTGCGGCAGACGGCACGTGTGTTGCCCAGCCGCTCGGCGACCTTGTCGATGACGCCGTTCATCACCCGCCTTTGCTGCGCCTGGCTTTCCGGCAATTCCGTCTGTGCAAACAGCGACGCCGCACGGATGGTGCCGCCCCAGGTGCGGAAATGCTTGGAGCTGAACGCATCGCCAACGGCCTCGCGGATATAGCAGTTGACGTCCTCGGAACGGACCGGCCGCCTGTTGCCATCGTCGTCGAGATACTGGAACAGCTTCTGGCCCGGCAAGTCCTGCGCACCCCGGACAATGCCGGCGATGCGGCGGTCGACCAGCTTCAGTTTCCATTCCTTGCCGGACTTGCCCTTGAAGGCAAAACGCAGGCTCGAGCCCGAAATATCGACATGGCGGTCGCGCAGCGTGGTCAGTCCGAAGCTCTTGTTGTCGCGGGCGTAGGCGGCATTGCCGACGCGGATCATCGTGTTGTCGAGCAGCCAGACGACGGCGGCGACGACGCGCTCGAGCGGCAGGCCGTGGCGGCGCAGATCACCGTCTATCCTGCGCCGCAGGTCCGGCAGGCTTTCGGCAAAGGCGACAAGGCTCGAATATTTGGCACCGTCGCGTTCTTCGGCCCATTGCGGATGGTAGCGGTATTGCTTGCGGCCGCGCTGGTCCCTGCCGGTTGCCTGGATGTGACCGTCGGCGTCGGCCGAAATCCACACATCCGTCCAGGCCGGCGGAATGACGATCGCCTCGATGCGCGCCCTCACGGCATCCGGAACTGCCCGCCCGTCCTGCCCCTTGTAGGAAAACCCCTTGCCGGCCTTCAGCCGGCGGATACCGGGCTCGGCATCGCTGACATAGCTAAGCGAGGCATGATCGGCAGAGCTTTGCGCCTGGTTCTTCGGCACCGCGTTCTTCGGCACAGCGTCTTCGTCAGCCGATCGGCTGTGCGACAATCCGGATTTTTGCAGCATGTCTGCTCCACGCAAATATCCGTAGATAAGCTGCGGGCCGATTGCTGGTTCCACACCCCGTCCGAAAAGCCTGCGGCGACGATGACGCCCGGCCTGCCTTCACGCCTTTTCGAGCACGACAGGAATGACGTCGACAGCCTGCTCGCCGACCTGTCCGCCGGTGGTCTTGAGCACGCCGACGATCGGCGCCACGTCCGAATAGTCGCGGCCGTGGCCGACGGTGATGTGGTCGTTGCTTGCCCGCATGCCGTTGGTCGGATCGAATTCCTGCCAGCCGGCGTCGCGCCCGCACCAGACCTTGACCCAGGCATGCATGGCATCGGCGCCTTCCAGCCGAGGCTTGCCCTTCGGCGGGATGGTGCGCAGGAAGCCGCTGACATAGCCGGCCGGGATGCCGAGTCCGCGCAGGCCGGCGATCATGATGTGCGAAAAATCCTGGCAGACGCCGCGCCTCAGCTTGAAGGCATCGCTGGCCCGGGTTCGCACCGTGGTCGCCTCGCCGTCATAGGTGAAATCGCGATGGATGCGATTGCACAGGTCCAGTGCCGTGTCGGCGGCCGAGCCGCCGACACTGTCGTGCGCATAGAGGGTGATCACATCATCGAGGCCGGCATGAGTGCTGCCCGTCAGGAAATGGTGCGGTGTATCGGGCGCCAGCGACCGCACCGCAGCGAGTTCCTGCCTGAGCCGGCCAATATCCGGTGACACGTCGAGCCCGGGCTCGGGCCGCGACACCGATACGCGCGCGCTCATCCTTATGTCGAGCGCGTCATGCGCGTCGCGAAAAGCGATCGAGGTGACGTTGTTGCCGAAGAAGTCCGAAAAGTCCGAACGTTCGTTGGGCGCCGGCGCAAAGGACAATGACGCGGCGATGACGCGCTGCACGCCGGAAATCGTCGATGGCAGCACGCGGATCTGATGGCGGCCGCCGCCGGCCGCCGCGGCGTAGTCGTAATGGAGATGGAGCCGGATGTCGTAAAGCATGCTCTACTTTTCTTGTCTTGGCGCAGGTCCTTGTCGCAAAACCGTGCGACACTTTTGCGGAACCTGCTTAGCCGAAATAGGCTTTGGCGAGGCTGTTGTAGAGGCCGCCGATTTCATAGGCGAGATCGTCCAGTGCCTTTGCCGTCATGTCCGAAGGCTCCTTGATGGCGATCTGGGTGTTGAGCTGCAGGATCTCCTTCGCCGCCGGCGACATATGCCCCTCGCCGCCAAGCGAAGGCAACAGGCCGATCTCGGCCTTCAGTCGTTCGAGCTGGAACAGGATCGAGCGCGGATTGAGCGGGTCGAGCGCCAGAAGATCGATCACCGTGCGCCGGCCGGCCTGCACCGGATATTGCCGGCGGTGGGTCATGACGCTGTCGCCGATCTCCAGCATCATGTCGAGTGCGCCGTCCGGCGCCTTGGCACTGGTCAGCCGGGACAGCGTGCGGGCGATCTGGATACCGCGCTCCAACCGCCGGCCGATCTCGAGGAAACGCCAGCCGGCGAAGCGGTACATATTCTCGTGCAGCAGGCCGGAGAAGCCGGCGAGCTTGCGCAGGATGACCGTCATGGCCCGCGTCGCGTCGTCGCCCGGCGCCACCGTCGTTGCGAACTGGTGGATGGTCTTCGACAGGTCCTTCAGCGCCAGCCAGCCATCGGGTGAGAAGCGGTCGCGGATCTGCCCGGCGCTGTAGACGGCGCTGTCCAGCGTGCCGATCAGCCCGGACGGGATCGCCGTCTCGACATCGATGCCGAACGGTTCGAGATAATCCCTGATGTCGGCGAGCAGCGGCATGTCCGGATCGGAGGTCTCGGCCAGCCGCACATGATAGGCACGCAGGATGCGCACCGTGTCTTCCGAACGTTCGATGTAGCGGCCGAGCCAGGTCAGGTTCTCCGCTGCACGGCTGGGCAGGCTGCCCGGCCTGGTGCGGGTAAAACTGTCGCCTTCCTGCGGCAGCAGCGTCTCGCGCTCCACCGGCCGGTCGCTGACCACCCAAACGTCAGCCGCCTGGCCGCCGCGCTGCATGGCGATAGCCGTCGGATCGAGCGACAGGCCGACGCGGGCAAATCCGCCCGGCATCACCGTCCAGCCCTCGGGCGTTCGCGCCAGATAGACGCGCAGGCTCGCCGGCCGCGGCTCCAGCCAGCTGCCGACATAGACCGGTGTCGTCGAAAGCGTCACCGCTTCCTGGCCGACGAAGGCGCCGCCGTCGCCTTCGATGCGCGCCACCAACTCCGCCCGCTCCCCGGCGGACAGCGCCGAGCCGAGCTTCGTCGAATCGTCATCCTCGAAGGCAAGTCTCGTCGACAGCGCCGGGCCGATCACCATGCGGTCGATGTTGGCCAACACATGCGCACGCTCCGTCGCCTGGCCGCACCACCATGTCGCGACACTCGGCAGCAGCAATTCCTCGCCCCGCAAGGCACGTGAAATCTTGGGCAGGAAGGCGAGCAGCGCGCGTGTTTCCATCAGGCCGGAGCCCAGCGCATTGACGGTCGCAACCGCGCCCTGGCGGATCGCCTCGACCAGGCCGGGCGTGCCGATCTGCGAATCCGAGCGCAGTTCGAGCGGATCGGCGAAGGCCGCGTCGAGCCGCCGCCACAACACGCTGATTGGCATCAGGCCGGAAACCGTGCGCACCATCAGCCTGCCGCCGGAAACGGTCAGGTCCTCGCCTTCGAGCAGCATGATGCCGAGATAGCGGGCGATATAGGCGTGTTCGTAATAGGTTTCGTTGAGCGGCCCCGGCGTCAGGATGGCGACGCGGCCGTCGGTTTCCTTGGCCATGCCGATCAGCGCATCGCGAAAACGGCGGAAGAAGCCGGCAAGGCGGTGCACATGCATCTCGCCATAGATGTCGGACAGCGCGCGCGTGGTCGCGACGCGGTTCTCCAGCGCAAAGCCGGCCCCCGACGGCGCCTGGGTGCGGTCGCCCAGCACCCACCACTGGCCGTCAGGCCCGCGGCCGAGCTCGAAAGCGCAGAAATGCAGGAAATGGCCGCCGGCCGGCCGGGTGCCGACCACGGGCCGCAAATATTCCGGGCTGGCCGCGATCAATCCCGCCGGCAGGATGCCCTTTTCGACCAGCCGGTTAGGGCCGTAGATATCGGCGATGGTTTCCTCGAACAGTTCGGCACGCTGGACGAGGCCGGCGCTGATCGCGGCCCACTCGCTCTCTTCGATCAGAACCGGAACATGCGCCAGCGGCCATTCGCGCTCATTGGCGCCGGCCTTGTCATAGACGCGGTAGTAGACGCCGGCGTCGCGCAGATACTGGTCGGCGCGGGCGAAGCGCTGGCCGAGCTTTTCAGGCCCCAGTTCGTCGAGTGCCTCGATGAAGTGCTTCCAGACCGGACGGGGATTGCCTGACGCGTCGACCATCTCGTCGACGACACCGTCGATCGGCTGGTAGTGCTCCAGCAGGCTGTGGATCTGCGGCTTGCCGCGTACCCTCTTGTGATTCCCCTTGGCCATGTCCGATCACAGTCTTGGTGGACGCCGAAGGTCAAGGGTCATCGGAAAATCTTCCGCCGGTTGTTCCTCGCGCAGCACATAGCCGGACGGCGTATGGCCGCGCGGTTCAAAGCGGGCGAGCCGCCGTGCCTCCGCCTCGTTGCCGTTGACCGGGAAGGTATCGTAGTTGCGCCCGCCGGGATGCGCGACGTGGTAGACGCAGCCGCCGACCGCGCGGCCCGACCAACGGTCGTAGATGTCGAACACCAGCGGGGTGTTGACCGGCAGCGCCGGATGCAGGCCCGATGCCGGCTGCCAGGCCTTGAAGCGGACGCCCGCCACCGCCACTTCGCGGTTGTCCGTCACCTTCATCGGCACGATGCGGCCGTTGCAGACGATCGCATGGCGCTCCGGATTGAGGCCCTCGGTCTTGACCTGCAACCGTTCGACCGAGGAATCGACGAAACGCACGGTGCCGCCGATCGCGCCTTGCTCGCCCATGACGTGCCAAGGCTCCAGCGCCTGGCGCAGTTCCAGCTTGATGCCGGCGTGCTGAACCTCGCCGCAGAACGGGAAGCGGAATTCGAGCTGGGCGTCGAACCATTCGGGACGGAACTCGAAGCCGTTGAGCTTGAGGTCGTCGAGCACATCGAGAAAATCCGCCCAGACATGATGCGGCAGCATGAAACGGTCATGCAGCGAGGTGCCCCAGCGCACGAATCGGCCGTCGAGCGGGGTCTTCCAGGCACGCGCGATGATGGCGCGCACCAGCAATTGCTGCGCCAGCGACATGCGCGCATTGGGCGGCATCTCGAAACCGCGGAACTCGACCAGGCCAAGCCGGCCGGTCGGGCCATCCGGCGAGAAAAGCTTGTCAATGCAGATTTCCGAACGGTGCGTATTCCCGGTGACGTCGGTCAACAGGTTGCGGAACAGCCGGTCGACCAGCCACGGCAAGGGTGCCGCGCCCTGGTCTGGATGCGGCACCTGCGCCATCGCGATTTCGAGCTCGTAGAGCGAGTCGTGACGCGCCTCGTCGAAGCGCGGTGCCTGGCTGGTCGGGCCGATGAACAGGCCGGAGAACAGGTAGGACAGCGACGGATGCCGCTGCCACTGCAGCACAAGGCTCTTCAACAGATCGGGCCGGCGCAGGAACGGGCTGTCATTGGGCGTCGCGCCGCCGACGACGACATGGTTGCCGCCGCCGGTGCCGGTGTGACGGCCATCGATCATGAATTTGTCGGCGCCAAGCCGTGTCTGCCGCGCCTCCTCGTAAATCGCCGTCGTCGTCGCCACGCAGTCCTGCCAGTTGGAAGCGGGATGGATGTTGACCTCGATGACGCCGGGATCGGGCGCGACGCGGATGACGTTGAGACGCGGATCGTGCGGCGGGCCGTAACCTTCGATATGAACGGGCAGGCCGATCGCCTTTGCCGCATTCTCGGCAGCAGCGACCAGTTCGAGATAGTCTTCCAGCGCCTCGACCGGCGGCATGAACACGCAGAGCCGCCCGTCGCGCGGCTCGACCGAAAGTGCTGTGCGCACCGCGCCGCCGATCTCGGTGATCTCCTGCTCGACCCGGTCCTGCTGGCCGGCCGCCGCGGTGAACGATGCCGCCTGCTGGCGGCGTGCCATTTCATCGGCGCCTTCAAGCTCGGCTGGAGCCGCTGTGGGCAGGATCGCCTCGCGCGCCGGCAGCGGCCCGCGCGGCAGCGAGGGATCGACCGGCACGATATAAGGGAACTGCGCTGGCGGTACGTAAGGAAGCGTGCCGAGCGGCAAGCGATAGCCGACGGGTGAATCGCCCGGCACCAGGAACAGCCGGCCGCGTCGCGTCTTCCACTTTTCCGAGCGCCAGCGCGGACCCGACGCCTGGCTGTTCCAGCGCTGGACGGGAAGTACGTAGCCGGACGGCTTGGTCAGCCCACGCTCGAACACTTTCGCCATGCGGCTGCGCTCTTCCGGATCCTCCAGCTTGGAGTTGGACGGATCGACATTGTCGGGCAGCTTGCCTTCCTTGAGCAGCCACTCGGCCGGATCCTCATAGGCCTCGCTGACCATGGTTTTTTCGATGCCGAGTTCGCCGGCAATCGCGGTCAGCAGGCTTTCGGCCTGTTTCGGGCCGACATCGGCCTCGCTCTTTTCGCGCGCGATCAGCGACGGGTCGCTCCACACCGGCTCACCATCGGCACGCCAGTAGAGCGAGAAGGTCCAGCGCGGCAGGCTTTCGCCTGGATACCATTTGCCCTGGCCGTAATGCAGGAAGCCACCGGGCGCAAAACGCTCGCGCAGCTTCCGGATCAGCGCATCGGCCTTTTCGCGTTTGGTCGGGCCAACGGCGGCGGTGTTCCACTCGGCGGACTCGAAATCGTCGATCGACACGAAGGTCGGCTCGCCGCCCATGGTCAGCCGCACGTCCCCTTCCGCGAGCACGGCATCGACCTTGTTGCCGAGCGCATCGAGCGCCTGCCAGCTTTCATCCGAGAACGGCTTGGTGATGCGCGGGTGCTCGGCGATGCGGTCGACCCGCATCTCGAAGCCGAATTCGACATTGGCAAAGCTCGCCATGCCGGAAATCGGTGCGGCATTGCGGAAATGCGGCGTCGCGGCCAGCGGCACATGGCTCTCGCCGGTGAGCAGGCCGGAGGTCGGATCGAAGCCGATCCAGCCGGCGCCCGGAAGATAGACCTCGCACCAGGCATGCAAATCGGTGAAGTCGACTGCGGTTCCCGGCGGTCCATCCAACGCGACGAGATCCGGCTTGAGCTGGATCAGGTAGCCGGAGACGAAGCGAGCGGCGATGCCGAGGTTGCGCAGGATCTGCACCAGCAGCCAGCTTGAATCCCGGCACGAGCCTTTTTTCGCGGCCAGCGTCTCTTCCGGCGAGAACACGCCAGTCTCCATGCGCACGATATAGGCGATTTCGCGCTGCAGCCGGGCATTGAGATCGACGAGGAAATTGACGGTATTCATTGCGCTGCGGTCGATGGTCTCGAGCAAGGCCGAAAGCAGCGGACCGGCCGGCTCCGGTGTCCGGTAGATGGCGAGATCGTCGCGAATCTCTTCCGGGTATTCGAACGGAAACGCCTCGGCTGACGGCTCGACGAAGAAATCGAATGGATTGTAGACCGTCATGTCGGCAACGAGATCGACTTCGATCTTCAGTTCGGTCACCGGCTCGGGAAAGACGAAACGAGCCAGAAAGTTGCCGTACGGGTCCTGCTGCAGATTGACGAAATGGTTCGCCGGCTCGACCTTCAGCGAATGGCTCAGCACCTTGGTGCGGGAATGCGGCGCCGGCTGCAGCCTGATGATCTGCGGACCGAGAACCACCGGCCGGTCGTATTTGTAGTGGGTCAGGTGGTAGACAGCTGCCAGAATTGCCATGGGGCCCCGGGATTCAGCGTTTCAAACGATTTCGCTGAACCCTGACACAAATGGCGGCCATTCTCCAAGCAGAGATGTTGCGGTGCACCTAATTTAAGCGGGTGTGCCGGCTTAGAAAAACGCCTGTAGGCCGGTCTGCGCCCGCCCCAGGATCAGCGCATGCACGTCATGCGTGCCCTCATAGGTGTTGACGGTCTCCAGGTTCTGCGCGTGGCGCATGACGTGGTAGCCGATCTGGATGCCGTTGCCGCCATGCATGTCGCGAGCCTGGCGGGCGATGTCGAGCGCCTTGCCGCAATTGTTGCGCTTGACGATCGAGATCATTTCCGGCGCCATCTTGCCCTCATCCAGCAACCGCCCGACGCGCAAGGACGCCTGCAGCCCCAGCGCGATCTCGGTCTGCATGTCGGCGAGCTTCTTCTGGTAAAGCTGCGTGCCGGCCAACGGCTTGCCGAACTGCTTGCGGTCGAGGCCATACTGGCGCGCGCGATGCCAGCAATCTTCCGCGGCACCCATCGAGCCCCAGGAAATGCCGAAGCGGGCCCGGTTGAGGCAGCCGAACGGGCCTTTCAGCCCGGAGACATTGGGCAGCAGCGCGTCTTCACCAACTTCGACGCCTTCCATCACCACTTCGCCGGTGATCGAAGCCCGCAGCGACAGCTTGCCGCCGATCTTCGGCGCCGACAGCCCCTTCATGCCCTTTTCCAGTACGAAGCCGCGGATCTCGTCCTTGCCATTCTCGCCCTTCAACTTCGCCCAGACGACGAACACATCGGCGACCGGCGAGTTGGAAATCCACATCTTCGAGCCGGAGAGCCTGTAGCCGTTGGCGGTCTTCTCGGCGCGCGTCTTCATGCCGCCCGGGTCGGAGCCGGCATCCGGCTCGGTCAGGCCGAAACAGCCGATCCACTCGCCGCTGGCAAGCTTGGGCAGATATTTCTTGCGCTGCTCATCCGAGCCATAGGCGTAGATCGGGTACATCACCAGCGACGACTGCACGCTCATCATCGAGCGATAGCCGGAATCGACGCGCTCCACTTCGCGCGCCACCAGCCCGTAGGTCACGTAGTTGGCGCCGAGGCCGCCGAACTCTTCCGGAATGTTGATGCCGAGCAGGCCGGCCTCGCCCATTTCGCGGAAGATCGCCGTGTCGAACGTCTCGTTGAGATAGGCGTCCTCGATCCGCGGCGCCAGCTTGTCGGCGGCAAAGGCCGCGGCACCATCGCGCACCATGCGCTCGTCTTCCGAAAGCTGGTTCTCGATCAGGAACGGGTCTTCCCAGACGAAGGTATTCTTGTCGGCGGCCATGGCTCTCTCCCAACTGATGCAGGTCGCCCAAAAGTGTCAGCGGTTTTGGGATGACGACATGCATGAAGCAAAATCTTGGTCCGGCTTATCGACCTGCGGCCCAAAAAAATCAAACGAAATTGCTTCGCTGATCAATGAGCGTTAGTAATGGATCATGAGTGTCCAACGCCGCCTCCTACCGAACATCAGCGCTCTTGCCGCCTTCGAGGCGGTGGCTCGCCTGGGTAGCTTCACCGCCGCCGCCCAGGAACTCGATCTGACCCAGGGCGCGGTCAGCCGGCAGATCAGATTGCTGGAGGATCAGTTCGGCCGCCGGCTGTTCGAACGCGACAGCCGCAATGTCAGGCTGTCGACGGCGGGCGAAATCTATGCCGAGGCGGTGCGTTCAGCGCTTGGCCAGTTGCGTGACGCGGCCCTTGGATTGATGAGCAATCGGCATAGTGGCATCCTGAACCTCGCCATCCTGCCAACCTTCGGCACGCGCTGGCTGATGCCGATGATCCCCGATTTCGTCGAAAACAATCCCGATGTCACCATCAACTTCGTCACCCGCGTCGGCCGCTTCGACTTCGCCCGCGAGCGGCTGGATGCCGCCATCCACTACGGCCTGCCGGACTGGCCGGAGGCCGACTCGACGCTCTTGGTGCGCGAAACGGTGGCACCGGTCGTGTCGCCCGAATTCCTCGCCGGCCGCGCCATCGCCGCACCGGCCGACATCGGCCGCTTGCCGCTGCTGCACATGGCGACACGCCCCGGCGCCTGGACCGAATGGTTCGAGCACCAGGGCCTGAGCGCGCCGACCGGACCGGGCATGCAGTTCGAACAGTTCGGCACCGCCGCCCAGGCCTGCATGGCGGGGCTCGGCGTGGCGCTATTGCCGCTGATCCTCATCGCTGGCGAATTGCAGCGCGGCCAGTTGGTGCCGGCGCCCGGCCAGCCGATGCAAAGCCGCAGCGCCTATTATCTCGTCGTCCCGCACGACAAGCGCGGCCACCCACCGGTCGCCAGCTTTCGCGACTGGCTGCTGGGGCAGCCGCATTGAGGCGAGTTGAACCATGGCGAGGTAGTTGTCGGCGAGCTTGTCGTGACGGGTTGCGACGCGGCGGAAGTGCTTCAGCTTGGAGAAGAACCTCTCGATCAGATTGCGTTTGCTATAAAGCCACTTGCTGAAGCAGGGCTTCCAGCGGCGGTTGCGGACTTAGCTCTGGTCCCCATGCCACGGCTCGACGTCGCAAAGGGCGTCAATCCAGGCATGAAAACTTGGCGCAACCTCGTCGACGGTTCCAAAGTCGTGATCGAAGAACCAAATTGCCTGCATGTCGGCGTTGTCACCGCCAAGCTGGTCTGCATTGAAGCAGAACTTGTTTCCGGACCCATCGCTCGCGATAGCGACAAGCCGATCAGGCATCCCGATCTCATGCCAGCCAAGCGTTTCCTCAACTATCTCCTTCGGAGAATAGAAGTTACCAAGATCATGCAGATCCAGTTCACGCTCGACGATCGCATGTAAAAGCGCGATTGTGGGCCGAGGCAACCCCACGTCAAGTACTGCTTGTCGATAGTCTTCGGGAAAGCAGACGCCTAGCTGCTGCTCAGCAGCATCTAAATCCTCCCCTGAGACTGAATCAGGGGGATATTTAGGGATGGTCCACTTCTCAACGAATCGCGAAAGTGACATGCGCGCTACCTTCCAACGCGAAGTAGACTTAGCAGCTTGGGAACCGCTTCCCAAGCCATCTCGGTGAGCCCCAGTCTATGGGTTCACGGCCTAGCTCTTTGTACTGAATGTCATTGGACAGGGACGTGCTTAGGGTCTGTCGCAGAGCAACTACTTCCGCTTCAGCGCATCGGCCAGTGCCGCGCCGAACGCGCCTTGCTGCGCCGGCCGTTCCGGCTGGCGCTGCGGCGCTGGCGAACGCGGCGTTGGCTTGCCACCCGTGGTGTCACGTGGCCCGCCTCTCGATGCACTTCCCTCGCCGCCATCCCTGCGCATCGACAGCGCGATGCGCTTGCGCTTGATGTCGACATCGACGACGCGCACCTTGACGACATCGCCCGCCTTGACCACCTCATGCGCGTCCTTGATGAAACGGTCGGCCAGTTGCGAGACATGCACCAGCCCGTCCTGGTGCACGCCGATATCGACGAAGGCGCCGAAGGCGGCGACATTGGTAACGGTGCCTTCCAGCAGCATGCCGGGCTTCAAATCCTTGATGTCGTCGATGCCGTCGGCGAAGGTCGCGGTCTTGAAACCGGGGCGCGGATCGCGGCCGGGCTTTTCCAACTCCGCCAGAATGTCGCGCACCGTCGGCAAGCCGAAACGCTCATCGACGAAGACACGCGGATCGAGTGCCTTGAGCACGGCACTGTCGCCCATCAGCGCGCGCACGTCGCGGCCGCAGGCGGCGACGATCTTCTTGGCCACGCCATAGGCTTCCGGATGCACCGACGAGGCGTCGAGCGGCTCGCTGCCATTGGCAATGCGCAGGAAGCCGGCGGATTGTTCGAAGGCGCGAGGTCCAAGGCGGGAGACTTTGAGCAGGTCCTTTCGGCTGGCGAAAGGCCCGGTCGCATCGCGATGCGCGACGATGGCGTCGGCCAGCGATGCGCCAAGGCCCGAAACGCGGGCCAGCAACGGCGCCGAGGCGGTGTTGAGATCGACACCAACGGCGTTGACCGCATCCTCGACCACCGCTTCCAGCGAGCGGCCAAGCCGGTACTGGTCGACATCGTGCTGGTACTGGCCGACGCCGATCGACTTCGGCTCGATCTTGACCAGTTCGGCCAGCGGATCCTGCAGCCGTCGGGCGATCGACACAGCACCTCGCAGCGACACGTCAAGGCCGGGGAATTCCGCCGCCGCCGTCGCTGAAGCCGAATAGACCGAGGCGCCGGCCTCGCTGACGATCACCTTCAGCGGCTTCGGCCCACCTTCCGCCGGCATGTCGGACAGCATGTCCGCGACCAGCTTTTCGGTTTCACGGCTGCCGGTGCCGTTGCCGATCGAGATCAGCTCGACCTTGTGCAGGCGAATGAGTTTGGCCAGCTCCGCCTGCGTGCCGCGCACGTCGTTCCTGGGCGGAAACGGATAGACCGTCGTCGTCGTCAGCACCTTGCCGGTGCCGTCTACCACTGCCACCTTGACGCCGGTGCGGATGCCGGGGTCGAGCCCCATGGTGGCGCGCGAGCCGGCCGGCGCGGCCAGCAGCAAATCCTTCAAATTGCGGGCGAAGACGTGGATCGCTTCCTCTTCCGCCCGTTCGCGCAGATCTCGCATCAGGTCGAGCGTCAGGTGCAGCGACAGTTTGATGCGCCAGGTCCAGCCCGCCACCTCCATCAGCCAGCGGTCACCCGGCAGGCTGCCGCCGATGGCATAGGCATTGGCGATCATCCGCTCGACCGGCTTCACCGGCGACGTGTCGTCGGCATCGACCTCGATGTCGAGCGACAGCACTTCCTCGTTGCGGCCGCGCAGCATGGCCAGCGCGCGATGGCTCGGCACATTTGCCCAGCGCTCGACATGATCGAAATAATCGGAGAATTTCGCGCCGGCCTCCTGCTTGCCGTCGACCACCTTGGCGCGCATGAAGGCGCGTTCCTTCATGTAGGTGCGCAATTTGCCGACCAGGTCGGCATTCTCGGCGAACTGTTCCGACAGGATGTCGCGTGCGCCTTCGAGTGCTGCCTTGGCGTCGGCCACCTCTTCGCTGACATAGGCCAGAGCCAATTCGGCCGGGACCAGCGACCGGTTGGCAAGGATGGCCTCGGCCAGCGGCCCCAGCCCGCGCTCCCTGGCGATCTCGGCCTTGGTGCGCCGCTTCGGCTTGTAGGGCAGATAGATATCTTCCAGTTCGGCCTTGGTGGTGGCTGCGGCGATCTTGCCTTCAAGCTCCTCGGTCAGCTTGCCCTGCTCACGGATGGAGCCAAGAATGGTGTCGCGACGCGCATCGAGCTCGCGCAGATAGACAAGACGCTCCGAAAGCAGCCGCAGCTGCGTATCGTCCAGCCCGCCGGTCACCTCCTTGCGGTAGCGCGCCACGAACGGCACCGTCGCGCCCTCGTCGAGCAGTTCGATCGCCGCCGCGGCCTGTTCGGGCCGGGCGGTGATCTCGGCCGCGATGATGGCGGCAATGCGCTTGATGTCGGATGCCATGTCGTTCCTGCTCTCGTCGAAAAGAGCGGCGACCATAGGCGCAGACGCTCAGTCCGCCAACCGCCGCGTTTTCATCGGCCCGGCGGGTCCACAGGAAAGCGTGCGCTAATTTGGCGACTCAGCGATGATCACACCATCCGGCTCAGTGCCTCGAAGAAGGCGACGATCTCGATATCGAGCGGGTCGTGGACCGGCTCCGGCTGCGACGACATCTTGGCGATCACCACTTCGGTCCTGGGATCGACATAGAGCCATTGGCCGTGGATGCCGATGCCGCAATAGGCGCCGTTTTCGGCACCGGTCTGGTACCATTTGTTGCGATAGCGGCCCTTGGGGAACAGCGGCAGCATCGCGCCGCGTTTCCAGGCATCCGTGCTGCCGCCGGTGCTGGTGGTGTCGCGCACCCAAGCCTCCGGCACGATGCGCCGGCCATTGGCCGTGCCGCCTTGCCGCATCATCTCGCCGACGCGCGCCAGGTCGCGCGGCGTCACCGAAATGCCGCCTGCGGTGCGCGCCGTGCCCTCCATGTCGACGCCAATCGAGGCCTCGCTGACGGCGCCAAGCGGCAGCCACAGTTTCTCGCGCATCAGGTCGGAAAACCGCTGACCGGAAGCGCGCTCGAGCAGGATGCCGAGCAGGTCGGAATTGGGTGAGCGGTAGCGAAAGGTCTGGCCATGCGGCTCGGCAAGCCGCTGCAAGGTCAGGATGAAGTCGCGCAGGCTTTCGGTGCCACCGCCCGGGTTCCACAGCGTGGCGCGGCGATAGCGGGCAAAGGCGCTTTCCGGATCGAGATAGGCCTCCTCGAAATCGAGGCTGACGCTCATGTCGAGCACGTGCCGCACGCTGGCATCGCCATAGGCCGAACCGGCCGCTTCCGGGATGTAGGCCGTCACAGGCGCTTCCGGGTCGAACATCCCCTCGCCTTCCAGTATGCCGGCGACAATCGCGGTGACCGACTTGCTGATCGAAAAGATGATGTGGCGGGCACCGAAATCCATATGTGGTGCGAACCAGTCGCCGATGATCTTGCCGCCTTTCATCACGGTCAGCGCATCGGTGCTCGAACGTGCGAGAAATTCAGCCACTGTCTCCGGCGCGCTGGCGATCGAAACTTTGTCGCCGAGCAGGCCGCTGATATCCCGCGCCGACGCCTCGACACCACCCGGCGAGGCTGCCACGGGCGCCGTCGGCACGAGTTCGCCGAGATTCTGGAACGACCACCGGTTGAACGGGTTTTCGCGCCAGTTGGCGAGCAGCACCTCATTGCGGCGGAAGCCGTATTGGGCCTCGAACGCGGTCTTTCCGGTCATGGCATGTCCTCCCGGATCTTTTCTTTTTGAGGTTCAGGTAAGCGCGGCGGCGATGGCGTGCACGGCCTTCACCGTCGCCACCGAATAGGCGACATTGCTGAAATCCGGATAGGTCGAAAGCTTCACCACGACCATGCGGCTGTTCCAGTCGATGTGGATCATCTGTCCGAACACGCCCCGGCACATCAGCGCGCGCGAGCGCGGATCCTCGATCCAGAACTGGTTGCGATAGCTGCCCTCGGGCAGGCTGGGGTTGAAGTGCGGCCCGTGCCTGCCGTTGCGCGTCGCCTCGATCCAGTCGGCCGGCACGATGCCGCCGCCATTGTCGAGGATCAACTGACCGAAGCGGCCATAGTCGCGCAGCGTCGCGTTGAAGCCGCCATCGGCCACTGCATAGCCGGCACTGTCGACGGTGAAACAGGCGCTTTCATCGGTGCCGAGCTTTTGCCAGAGCTCTTCCGAAACCAGCTGCGGCAGACGTTTTCCGGTCACCCGCTCCATGATGAAGGCGAGCACATCGGTCTCGATCGAGCGGTATTCGAAGGCCGCGCCATGCGGACGGATCGTTTCCGTGAGGCCGAGGATCAGCTCGAACATGTGCGAGGGCCAGCGAAAGGCCGGATCGCTGCCCGGCGGTACCGGCTTCCAGCCGGTCGCGACATCGACCTGACCGATGTCGGAATAGCGGTCGGTATATTCCTCGGAAAAACGCACTCCGCTCGTCATGTCGAGCACGTGCTGGACGGTGGCGCCCGCCCAGCCGGTGACGCTCAGCTCCGGCAGATAGTCCGTCACTGGCCAGGCCGGATCGATCAGGCCGCGACCGACCAATATGCCGAACACCGAGCCGGTGACCGATTTCGCCATCGATTGCGACAAATGCAGCGACCGCTCGCCCATGCCGTTGAAATAGCGCTCATAGGCTATGTTGCCGTCCTTGAGCACCAGGAAGCCGTCCGTATAGGTCTCGTCGAGAAGGCCGGCGAGCGTCGTCTGCACCCCCGTGCTGTCCTCGACCGGCAGCCCATCGAGATCGACCTCGGCGCGGTCGAAACGGTGGCGATGGCCATTGCCGCGCCAGACCTCGGCGGTCGGCAGGAATTCTCTGATATGCTGGAACGCCCAGCGGTTCCACGGCGGCCGGTCCCAGTCGAGCTTGGGCAGCACCATGGCGGGCGGCGAGCCCTGCATGATCGGCGGCATCGGATCGGAATTGCGATAGGAATCCATGAAGCCAGGCCCCGGTGAACATGAAAACGGACCCGGCGGCGTATGCCGCCGGGTCCGTCGAAACGCAGTTATTTCTGCAGCTCGGTCCAGATCTTGGTGTAGATGTCCTGGATTTCCGGCGCACACATCTGCTGCAACTCGGCATGCGGCTTGTCGGCCTCCGGAATGACAACTTCCGGCGCGTCCTTCATGTCGGCAGGCATGTACTTGTCCGAGCCGGTGATGGCGTTGGCGTAGCGGTGGAAAGCCGAGAGACCTGCCGCGTTTTCCGGATCCATGATGAAGTTCTGGAACAGCTTGGCGTTCTCGACATTCTTGGCTTCCTTCAGAACGACCACGTTGTCGCTCCACAGGCCAAAGCCTTCTTTCGGATAGTTGTAGTGGATGGCCGGGTTGGCCAGCCGCTGGCGCAGCGCCGATCCGTTCCAGTCGCTGGTCGCCTTGAAATCGCCGGCGCCCATCTTCTCGATGGTGTTGTATTCCATCGCGATCCAGTTCGGCTTGGCCGCGACAAGCGTGTCGCGCACCTTCTTCAGCACTTCCTTGTCGGTGGTGCACTGCTGGCCGCCGACATACTTGATCGCGGCGAAGATGACGTCGTTCATTTCAGGAACGACATTGACCTTGCCCTTCAGCTCGTCGGGGGTGTTGAAGATGATGCCCCAGCTGTCGGCCGGCCCCTTGTAGGCGTCGGTGTTGACGACCACGCCGACAGTGCCCAGAGCCCACGGCACCGAATATTTGCGGCCCGGGTCGAAATCGGGATTGGCCCATTCGGGCGCGACATTCTTGAAGTTCTCCATCTTGCCCGGATCGGTCTCCAGGACGAGGCCTTCCTTGATCCAGATCGGCACGTAGGTCTGTGAAGGAACCGCGATGTCGAAACCGGTGCCGCCCTGGCGAACCTTGGCGAGTGCGGTGTCGTTGGAATCGTAGTCGGTGATGGTCACCTTGATGTTGTATTTCGCTTCGAACTTCTTGATCACGTCAGGGCTGGTGTAGTTGCCCCAATTGTAGATGTTCAGTTCGCCATCGGCGCGAGCCAGGCTCGTCGATGCGAGCAGCGCCAACCCCATGGCGGTCGCTGTTGTCTTCCAGTTCATGGTGTTAACTCCCATTTTTCAGATTCAGTCACGTTTCCTGCTGATGAAGAAGAACAACGTCACGATAGCGACCGACAAGAGCAGGAACACGGTCGATATCGCGTTTATCTCGGGTGTTATGCCGCGGCGTATCTGGCCGAGCATGTAGGTGGGCAGCGTATCCTGACCGCCCGATTTGACGAATTCCGTGATGACAACATCGTCCAGAGAGATGACGAAGGCCAGCATCAGGCCGGCCAGAATGCCGGGCCACAGCAGCGGCAGCGTGATACGCCTGAAGGTTCGCCACGGCGTCGCATAAAGGTCAGCGGCGGCACGCTCCAGCGTCAGGTCCATGTTTTCAAGCCGCGCCCGGATCGGCAGGTAGGCAAACGGAATACAGAACGCCGTGTGCGCCGCGATGAGGTAACCTAGGCCGGAATAACCGGTGAAGATCTTGATGCGCGAGAAGAAGATCAGCAGCGCCACGCCGGTGACGATCTCGGGCACCATCAGCGGCTGGTTGATCGCCGCGTATTTGAACGTCAGACCCGGATAGGGGGCCGTGCGTGTCGTGGCGAGCGCGGCCATGGTGGCAAAGATCGTGGACAGGAGTGCCGCGATGGCGCCGATCTGGAACGAGCGCAGTGTCGCATCGATGACCTGCGTGTTTTGCCATGCCGACTGGAACCATTTGAACGAGAAGCCGCCCCATTCGGAGGTCGATGTCGCGGCGTTGAAGGCGTAGAGGACCAGCACGACGATCGGCAGGTAGAGCACGATAAAGCAGGTCGCGGCGATCGCCGTGAATCCCGGCTGATGCTTGATGGAAAAGCGATTAGCCATGACGCACCCCCGACTTGCCGGCATTGCGCACATAGACCAGCAGCGCCACCATGACGATGATCATGACCGCGATCGACAACGCCGAGCCAAGTGGCCAGTTGCGGCCTTGTCCGAACTGCAATTCGATCAGGTTGGACAGCATCATGTTCTTGCCGCCGCCAAGCACGCTTGGCGTCACATAGGCGCCGAGAGCTGGAATGAAGACCAGAATGGAGCCGGCGATGACGCCGGGTTTGACCAGCGGGAAAATGATCTTCCGCAGCACCTTGAAGCGTGTCGCGTAGAGGTCATAGCCCGCCTCGACGAGGCGAAAATCGAGCTTTTCCATACTGGCGTAGATCGGCAGCACCATCAGCGGCAGGTAGACATAGGCCATGCCGATCAGGATCGCGGTATCGGTGTAGAGAATCTGGATCGGCGACGAGATGATGCCGAGCTTCAGCAGGATCGTGTTGATGATGCCTTCGTTGCGGATGATCTGCAGCACCGCGAAGGTGCGGATCAGAAGGTTGGTCCAGAACGGAATGGTGATCAGGAACAGCCAGAGATCGCGGGTCTTTTCGCTGCGCGTCGCCATGAAATAGGCGGTCGGGAAGCCAAGCGCCAAGGTGGCGATTGTCGTCACCACCGCAAGCTTGATCGAGCGCAGGAAGATGGTGACATGGGCGGCGGCAACGGAAAGCGTATCGTCGAAAATATCGCGCTCCAGAAACACCGCTATCCAGGCTTCCGGCGAGAATTGCCACTTCACGTCGCCATAGGAACCCGGCGTCAGGAACGAATAGACGAGCACGATCAGCAACGGGCCGGTCGCGGCGAGAAAAATGATCAGCAGCGCTGGCGCTGACAAAAGCCAGCGATCGCGGATATCGCGCCGCTCCGCTGCCCTGGCGACTTCCTCTGCGGTCGCCATCGTCAGTCCTTCAAGACCTGAGCGGCATCGCCGCCAATCAGGATGCCGACCTTGCCGCCCTGGACGATACCGTCGCCGGTGCCACGGCTGTTCTGACGCCGCACGATGAACGGCTCACCATCGGCAAGGCGCAGATGGAAATGCGTATCGGTACCGAGATAGACGATGTTCTCGACCATGCCCGACAGCGAAGCGCCTGAGTTGGCAGCACTCAACTGCGCATGTTCGGGGCGCACGACGATGGTAACCTTGCCCTGGGGAACCAGGCCCTCCGGCAGCGAGGCCGGGATTTCCGTGCCCGACGACAGCTTCACCGTCGCCCGGCCGGCGGACACGCTGACCACATCGGCCTTGAGGAAGTTCGACTCGCCGATGAAATCCGCGACGAAGCGTTCCGACGGCCGGTCGTAGATGTCGCGCGGCGAACCAACCTGCAGGATCTTGCCCGACGACATCACCGCGATGCGGTCCGACATCGTCAGCGCTTCTTCCTGGTCATGGGTGACGAAGATGAAGGTGATGCCGGTCTCGTGCTGCAGCCGCTTCAGTTCGATCTGCATTTCCTTGCGCAGCTTGTAGTCGAGCGCCGACAAGGGCTCATCGAGCAACAGAACTTTAGGCTGCGGCGCCAAGGCGCGAGCCAGCGCCACGCGCTGCTGCTGGCCACCGGAGATCTGGCTGGTGCGGCGCGCGCTGAGCGCCTCCATCTTCACCAGCTTCAACATCGCGTCGACGCGCGCCTTGATCTCGGCCTTCGGCTTGCCCAGCATCTCCAGGCCAAAGCCGATATTCTCGGCGACCGTCATGTGCGGGAACAGAGCATAGGACTGGAAGACGGTGTTGACCGGCCGCTTGAACGGCGGCAGCGGCGCGATGTCCTGGCCATAGAGCAGGATTTCACCGGCGGTTGGAAAGTCGAAGCCGGCAATCAGCCGCAGCAACGTCGTCTTGCCGCAACCGGACGGACCGAGCAGCGTGAAGAACTCGTTCTCGCGGATGGATACCGAGACCGTGTCGAGGGCAGCGACTTGCCCCTCTCCTGATCCGAAAATTTTGCTTACTTTGACAACTTCAATCGCATTCCGATCCGGTTTGTCCGGCACGATTACGCCTCACTGTTGACCCCGCTCTTGCTGGCGGAGTTTTCCCCTGTTTGATGTGAACACAAGGCCGGTATGTTGGCAAGCCCGGCACTGAATCACAGTTCAATTCGTAGTTTTGGCTAGCAAGCCTCATGCCATCGTCAGGCCTGATAGGTGATCTTGCCGCCACAGATCGTCGTCACCGGATGCACCTTGTGCAACGCCTCCGGCGCGGTCGCCTCGATATCGTCCGAAAGCACCACCAGATCGGCCATGTAGCCGGATTTCAACATACCCTTGCGGTGCTCGGTGAACTCGGCGTAGGCCCCCTCGACAGTATAGCCAGCGAGCGCCTCATGCAGCGAGAAGCTTTGGTCCGGGTCGCTTTTTGCCCACGGTTTGCGCAACACTGCCGCCTGAATGCCCAGGATCGGATCGATCGGCGACACCGGCCAGTCCGACGCGAAGACGACATGCGCCCCGGCATCCTTCAAGGTCCGCCAGGCATAGCTCAGAGGCCAACGGGCCGGCCCGATGCGCGACACGGTCGGCTCCAGCGGAAAATCCATGGCGCCAGGCGGATGAGGCGGCTGCATGGAAGCGACGACGCCGAGTTCGGCGAAACGCGGCACGTCGGCAGTGGTGGTGACCTCGATGTGCTCGACACGGTGGCGGCTGTCGCGCTTGCCGTTGGCTTTCTGCGCCGCTTCGTAACCGTCGAGAACCGCGCGCACGGCGCCGTCACCGATCGAATGCACGGCGATCTGCAGCCCGCGTTTGTCGACGGCGACGGCCAGATCGTTGAATTGTTGCGGCGTGAACAGCGGCTCACCGACCCAGTCCGGACGGTCGGCATAGGGCTCGACCATGACAGCCGTCCAGGAATCCAGCACGCCGTCATAGAACACCTTGACCATGCCCGACGACAGCCACTCGCTGTTGTAGCGCACGGCCATGTCGGACGCCTTGTCGAGCATGTCGAGGGTCATGAAATTCTTGTAGTGGAACGGTACCTGCACGCGGCAGGATAGCCCTTCCTCGGCTTCGATCTCGGCCAGCAGCTCAAGCTGATAGAGATTGCCGTCCATGTTCTGAATCGAGGTGATGCCGTGGCGCGCGCACCAGGCCAGCCCGCGCCGCATGATATCGCGGTCGGCGGCCCGCTCGGCCGCGGTTGGCATCGGGTCCGGCTCGCCGCCGGTCGCCAGGCCAAGCCGCACCCGGCTTTCGCCGGCAAGGTCGAGCACTGGACCGAACGCCTCGCCCTCGCGCAATTCGCCGCCAGCCAGGCCATCATCGCCCATGACGATCTCGTTGCCCGGACCAAGCGTGCGCCCATGCAGGATGCCAGCCATTTCCAGCGCCCGGGTGTTGGCCCACATTGTGTGATGGTCGGGCGCCGCCATGCAAAAGGGGCGATCGGGCAAGATGGCGTCGAGATGGTGACGTGTCACCCGCTCGCTGCCGAGCACGGTGTAGTCGACGCCCTGCCCGACCAGCATTTTCGCATCCGGTCGCGTTTGCGCGTAATCGCGTATCGCCTTTTGCAGCGCCTCGAACCCGTGAATACCCGTGAGCTGGAGGTGGGCAAGTTCAGCGCCGCCCGAAAACAGATGCATGTGGGCTTCGATGAAGCCCGGGATCACTGAACCACCCTTGGCGTCGATAACCTTCGTAGCCGGTCCCTTGAGCTCTTCGATGGAGGCGCGGCTGCCAATGGCGATGATGGCGCCGTCCTTGACGGCAACAGCCTCGGTGGCGGGATTGCCATCATCCATGGTCAGCACGCGACCGTTGATGACGATCAGATCAGCACTATGACCCGCACCCGTGACAGACATCGCGACTCCGCGCTTTTGACGACTGACTGAGACCGACAACCCTGTGCCCACGACCGGCCACTCCATTGGAGCGGCGCTATGGGACAAAAAATGATGCCAGTGCGCCGTCTTCGAAATTCCCCTTGTTATCCCAAGAGACAGCGTGGATAAAGAATGCGACTAATTATTCGCGTTTGTCAACATGCGGAATTTGGAATGTATTGTGGACAGCACCCTCCGCGTGCGTTGGGACCGGGCGGGGAACGAGGGCATCAGGCAGTGAAGCGCAGTCTCGACCGCAAGACCCGGATAGCGCTCGAACCGCGCAAGCAGCCGCGGCAACAACGATCGAGCAAGGTGGTCGACAGGATTCTCGACGCGGCGCTGATCTTGACGCGGGAGCAAGGAACCAAGACGCCGACGACGCTCGCCATTGCGCAGCGCGCGGGCCTGTCGGTCGGTTCGGTCTACCAATACTTTCCCAACAAGGAGGCCATTCTTCTGGACCTCGCCCGGCGCTGGCTGTCATCCTTTCCCGAGGTGATCGCGAAGCGCATCAAGGTCGCCCCACCCACCAACCGCGAAGAGTTTCGGCAGGAAGTGCGCAAGCTCTTCATCGACACGTCCAGGCTCTATCTCGAAAACGCCAGCCTGATGCCGGTGATCGAGGCTATTTCAGGCAACGCCGACCTCAGGCCGATCCAGAACGAATATGACGACCAGATCATCGCCCTCTACGCGACCTGGCTGCAGCATGTGAACCCGGCTCTTGAAGACAAGATTGCCGGCCGGCTCGGCGTGGTGATGATGGAGGTCGGGCACGTCTGCCGGCTTGTCGGGCTGAAAAGAGATCGCAAGACGTTCGACCTCATCGAGGACGATGTGGAAACCATGTGGCTCGCTCTGGTGAGCCCCTATCTCGATCTTGACTGATTTCGTACTTCGAGAGGAATTCTATGAAGACTGTCTATTCGCCGCTTCATGCTGGCCATGCTGGCCAAATGGAACTTGTCACCGCTGCCATCGTGCCGGGTTTCGAAATGCCTTCGCGGGCCGAATTCATCAGGGCGCGGGTCGAAAGCGAGAAGCTGGGTCCGATCGTCCTGCCGCTTGAACACGATCTTGCCGCCGCCAAGCGCATCCACAAGGCCGACTACATCGACTTCCTGCCGACGGTCTGGCCGCAATGGACGGAGGCCGGCTTCAAGGGCTCGGCGATGCCCTTCACCTGGCCGACGCGCGGCCTGCGCGGCGACGTGCCGCCAAAGCGTATCGACGCCCTGCTCGGCTACTATTCCTTCGATGCCGGCGCCACCTTCGTCGAAGGCACATGGGCCGCGATCAAGTCGTCCTATGACGTGGCGCTGACCGCCGCCGGCCTGGTCAAGGGCGGCGAGGCATCCGCCTTCGCGCTTTGCCGTCCGCCTGGCCATCACGCAGGTGCCGGATTCATGGGCGGCTATTGCTTCATCAACAACGCCGCCGTCGCCGCGCAATGGTTCCGCGACCAGGGCGCCAGCCGCGTCTCCATCCTCGATGTCGACTACCACCACGGCAACGGCACGCAGGAAATCTTCTATGACCGCGCCGACGTGCAGGTCCTCAATCTGCACGGCGATCCGATGGTCGAGTATCCGTTCTTCCTCGGCCATGCCGACGAGCGCGGCGCCGGCGCCGGCGAAGGCTTCAACATCAACTATCCGATGCCCTTCGGCACCGACTGGGACGCCTGGAACGCCTCGCTCGAGGATGCCTGCGCCAAGCTTACTGCTTACGCGCCGGATGTCGTCGTCGTCTCGCTCGGCGTCGACACGTTCGAGAAGGACCCGATCAGCCAGTTCAAGCTGAAGACATCAGACTATCCCAAGATCGGCCGCCGCATCGCCAGGCTCGGCCTGCCGACGCTGTTCGTCATGGAAGGCGGCTATGCCGTCGAGGAGATCGGCGTCAACGCCGTTGGCGTGCTGACCGGATTTGAAGACAGGTAGATTGCCTGTCGCCCAAAAGTGTACAGCGGTTTTGGGCCAACGACAGGCATAGGCAAAAACCAAGGACCGGGCGGCATCGCCGCACGGCTCTCGCGATCAGGTGCCGGTGCCCGGCACGACCGCTGGTGCGGCTGCCTTGCGCGAGCGGCCGAGATAGTAGACCGCCGCCGCCGCGATGATGCCGGCTGCCAGGATACCCGCCGCAAGCAGCGGCCGATACCAGAACCAGGCGATGGCGATCGTCGTCGTGCCGACCAGGATCGCCAGGAAGAAAGCGATGATGCCGGTTCCCATCCGCGCCATGCTGCCGAGGAACGGTATGACGTCGAGGATGACGCCGATCGGGCTGAGGAAGAACGCAAAGCCGATCGTCAGCAGCAAAAGACCGGCGGCGCGCAGCAGCCAGGTAATCAGCGTGTTTGCGCTGATCGCTTCGGCAAACATCTTGTCGGCCGGGACAGTGCCGGTGTCGACCATCAGCAATTGGTCGCCGGCCACCGTCTGGTAAGGCTCGAACCGGCTGCCGGCCTGGCGCGCCACGATGCTGACCACGCCGAGCGGCGCCAGTTCGTAGCCGATGCGGTAGTCGCCCAGCGCGGGCACTGAGGTGTCAGCACCGAGGTAGATCTTGCCGTCGACGATGCCGAGCGGCTTGGTGCCGGAATAGGCAGCCTTGATCGCGGCTGACTGGTTGGCCGACAGCGAATAGTCCTTGTCGCCCTCGATACGATCGAGCACCGGCGTGTCGAGCGTGAAAGCACTGAGCTTGCCTTCCGGAATCTGGAAGGTCCGGCTGTGGATCGCCATCGGCGGATTCTGGTGGCCGTCCGGCTTCTTGAAGTCCGACGAGTCGATCTGGCTGTCGTCCCACACCTTCGAATAGCTGTAGGTGGTCACCGTCTCTTCGCCGCCGCCAAGCTTCTTGGTGGTCTCGGATTTGGACTCTTCCTTCCACTGGTACATCTCGACGTCGCGCGACAGACGCAGCCCTTGCGCCGCAATGCCGAAGTCCGGATCGGACAAGCCACTATCCGCCGTCACCGGTCCGCTGACATGCACCAGCCTGCCGTCATTGGCGGCATCGACGCTGTCGGCGCTGGCCGAGACCACGGCGCCGGCGCCTTCGGCCAGCGAGCGTGCCGTCTGCACCGCGCGGCCCTCGTTCCAGAACAGCCCGATCACCATCAGCACGATCAAGAGCAGGCCGAAGATGACCCCACCGACCGCGCGCTTGATCCGCCCGAACCACGAGACGGATGTTACTTCCCGAAATGAATCGCTCATCGTTTCCCCCGAAACCAACAGTGCCAAGATTTGCGCGCGGCCGGCGGCCGCGCATGTAACCGATCAATCGGCGTGGATCTGCGCGCCGCAATCCTTTGCCAAAGCGCAGGAATGCACCGCCCGCGTCGTGCCGCCGTCACCGACCCGCCATAGCGAGGCGGACAGCGGTGCCTGCTGCTTGCCGCCGAGAAGGTCAAGCGCCCGCATCGCCGTCTGCTCTCCGTCATCGTCGCGCTTGACGATCTCGACATCGCCAAGGCCGATCGCGGCAAGCTGCGGCATCACCACATCAGGGTCGCCCGCGACCACGATCAGTGACGGATCGAGCGACGACAGTGCCAGCGCCTGTTTCTGCACCGCGTCGAGCGTCAGCTGGGTGCGCGCCGTCATCCGGCTCTGCTGGTCCTCCAGCGTCGAACCGGAGCCGACGGCGCCGATCAGCGAACCGAACAGGCCGGCCGAGGTCTCCGCCGATCCGGCCAGCGCCCGGCGATAGACCGTCACCGTGCGATCGACCTCGTCCTGCGCCACCGGCAAGGTGGTCAAGCCGGCAAAGCCTTTCAGGATCTCGGTGATCGCCGGACCGGTGTTGGCCCGCTCGACAGTGGTTGCCACCACCAGTCCCGAGCCGGCCTTCATCGGGCTCAGGAGATAGCTCGACACGCCATAGGAATAGCCCTTTTCCTCTCGGATCACCGAGTTCAGCCGGCTGGAAAAATCATCACCGAGCAGGTTGGCGACCGCGGTCGATTCGGCGCGCTCGCCTTCGTCGGTGCCGGGCGCCGGCCGCGCCACGAACAGCGCCGACTGGCTGGCGCCGGGTTCGGGCACCAGCAGCACTTTCTGGCCGCCGTTGAAATGCGCCGCCGGCGATGGCACCACTGCATAGCCGGCAGCATCATCCACCCATGTGCCGAACGCCTTTTCGAGGCTTGCCGCCACCGTCGCGACTGGCATCGGACCGACGCTGTAGAACGTCACCGCCTTCGGCGTGAACTCCATCTTGAATGCGGCCCTGGCATCGTCGAGCGAGATCGACGCCAGCGCTTTTGCCGACCAGTCGATCGCCGCCTTGTCAGGCGCTTGCGCAATGAGTGCGGCCTTTGCCGCGCGGCCGGCAACGCCCGGCAGGTCGGCCTCGCGGCCATTGAGCCAGTCGACGGTCTGCGCCATCAGCACGGTCCAGTCGGCCTTGTCGAAACGCGGCTTCAGCACCGCGTCGGCCAGCAGGCCGAGGCCCTGATCCAGTTTTTCCGGCGGCACGCCAAGCGTCATCGCGGTGGTCAGATAGCCGGCCTGGTAGCCGACGCCGGCGCCGATATCGCTGGCAGCCTTGGCGAAGTCGGCCGAACTGCGCTCACCGGCGCCGCGCGTCGCCATGCTTGCGGCAAGCTCCAGCAGCCCTTCCTTGCCTTCCGGCACACTGTTCCAGCCACCTTCGGCACTCGCCGCCACATACACCATCGGCGCTGCCGGCATGGTGTAGTGGACGAGCTTGATGCCGTTCGAAAGCGTGGCTGTTTCCAGGGCAGGCAACGCCGCCGAAGGTGCTTCGCCGGCCGCGTGCTTGGGAATGTCGATCGCTGCCCGCTCCGGCGCCGTGAATGGCTGTGGCGTGCCGGATGATCCGATCAGCGCGTCGGGATAGCCACCGCGCGGGCCTGGCTTCAGCACCAGCACGCTGGCGTCTTCCGGTTGCAGAAGCCGCTTCATCGTCGCTTCGACATCAGCATCGCTGGCATTCTTGACGCGCGGATCGTCGACCAGCGCGCTCTGCGCGTCGCCGAGAATGTCGGCATTGTAGGAAACCGTGCCGGCGCGGTCCTTCAGCGCCTCGCTGCCGAGCCGCGTGGCCAGCAATATGCCGTTGCGCGCGCGTTCGACGTCGGCCGGGTCGAGCGGCGTCTTCTGGAAATCCGCGAACGCCGCCCTCATCGCGCTTTCGAGTGCTTCGGGCGTCACGCCTGCCGCAGCGCCCGCCTCGAAGGTGAAGCGGCCGCCGAGCAAACCACCCGTCCAGCTCGCATTGGCATAGGTGGCGACGCCCTGTTCCGAGACGAGGCGATTGCGCAGAAAACCATATTCGCCATTGCCGAGCAGTTCGGCGGCGATGCTGAGCGCGCCATTGTCGGGCGATTGCGCCGCCGGTCCTCTGAAGCCGACCACGACCACCGGGCTCGGCACGCGGTCCTCGAGCACCAGCTTGAGCCGCGCCTGCGTCGGCTCGGGCACCGCGGGCCGCGCCACATCGGCGCCGCGCGGCACCCGGCCAAACGTGTCGGCGATCAGCGCCTTGGTGTCGTCGACCTTGAGATCGCCGACCAGCACCAGCGCCGCATTGTTGGGCAGATAGTAGGTGTTGAAGAAACCGCGCACGTCGTCGAGCGTCGCCGCATCGAGATCGGCGAGCGAGCCGATGACCATGCGGCTATACGGATGCGGCTTCGGGAACAACCCTGACCAGAAGGCCTCCCAGCCGGATGCGCCGGCCTTGTCCAGCACGTTCTGGCGCATCTCGTTCTTGACCACCGAGCGCTGTAGGTCGAGCTTGGCCTGCGTCACCGAGCGGCCGAGATTGGCCATGCGGTCGGCCTCCAGCGACAGGATCATCGGCAGCGACGACGACAGCCCGTCGACATAGAACACGGTGCCGTCCTCGGTGGTCCAGGCATTGATCTCGTTGCCGAGTGCTGCATGCGCGCCGAACACGTTCGGCCAGGCCGGCGTGCCGGAAAACATCAGGTGCTCGAACAGATGCGCGAAACCCGAGCGGCCGGCGGGTTCGTTCATCGAACCGACGCGGTAGCGCAGGTTCATCACCACCTTCGGCGCACGATGGTCTGACACCAGCACCACCTGCAGCCCGTTGTCGAGCGCATAGGTGACAACAGGCTCGGCCTGCGCCCACGCACCGTTCAAGATCGCAAGCACCACCGTGAACGCCAGGAAAACCCGCTTCATGATCACCCCCATGCCGATGGCTGCGAACATGCGCTGCCCGTCTCGCCCAGTCCGACCGAAGGGACGCCCATCCCTGCCGGTCGGCGAAAACCTATCGGAATCGATCGGCCCTCGATACCGCAGCTTCGCAATATCGTCTGGCTTTTTCGTGTCGGCGTATCAGTGACCCCAGGGTGGCGAAGAGGCTCGCGAGTCCGCCTCTGAGTCGCACGCGAGTCCACCAGATTCGTTTTTGTCAAATCGCGTTTGATGTCGGATTCATCTGCGGGTAGATTAGACCCGAATCAGCCGGTCCTTGGGGGGCGCGGCGACCACCCAAAGTCTCACGTTCCGGAAATTTTCCGGCGCCAGACGCGGACGGCTTCGCGTTCCCTGAATGGATTCGGATCTGGTTGGCGCAGCTCTGCGCCATGAGTGTGTCTTCGTCAAAGTAATGCGTATTCGGGTTCGGCGGCTGGCACCCAGCATCCGGACGGCAGAAACGATTCCGGCCAAAAGCAACAAGAATGAGCAGTCCCGCCGCGCTTCTTCAATCCGACACATTGGGCTCGCGCCTGACGTCGCGCGGTGATCTCACCAGCTTTTTCATGCAACTGACCGCCGAGATCGGCGCCGACAGCTACATGCTGGTTGCCATTGTCCACGACCAGGACCGCAACGATGCGCGCATCGTTGCGTCCAACTGGATTTTCGACGCCATTGAGCTGACCGGCAAGCGGCTGATCGCCGGGCTTGCGCAAGGTGCGCTCACCGTCGCGCCCGGCATCCGCCCGAGACCGCTTGTAGCCTCCCAGGCACCCGAGGCAGATGGATTGGTCACCGGCGAGGAAGCGCGGCTTCTCGACGTGCTCGGCCATGCCGAGATCTATTCGCTCCGGCTGAATGTCGGTCGCCAGCGCCTGTTCGCCCTGTTTTCCGCCGCAACCGCCGGCAAGATCGACCAGCCGGCGCTGATGCGGGCGCAGTTGAAGTGCTGCTACGCGCTCTCGCACATCCCGCAATTGATTGCCGCCGCCGCCATGCAGGACCCGCTGTCGGATCGTGAGCGCGAATGCCTGTTCTGGGTCTCCGAGGGCAAGACCACCGACGAGGTCGCCGTCATCCTTGGCGTCTCCTCCAACACCGTCAACAGCTACATCACCCACGCCATCCAGAAATTCGCGGCCAGCAACCGCGCGATGGCCATCGCCACGGCGATCAGGAGCGGCATCATTTGAAACACGCCGATATCAAGGAGGCTGCCGAAGCCCTTTTCAACGACCAGCGCAATCCGTTCGGCGCCTTCTCGCTCGGTTCCGAAACCCATCACGCCGTCACCATTCCCGACGCCGTGCGCCGATGCCGTTGGATCGCCGTCGACATCAACGCCTCGGCCTTCGGCCTGTTCTTCGTCAGCCCCTCGCCCGAACGGGCACGCCTCGTCCCTTGCCTTGATTCCGACTATCCCGGCATTGCGGTGGCGACCAAGTTCATTTCAGGCGCCAATGGCGAGGAGATCGTGCGCCACACCCGCAACTCGACGGAGCCGCGCTGGTGGACGGACGACGGCGTCGCCGCCATGGCGGAGGCATTCGGCAATCTCGCCTGGACCGAACAGATGGCGCCGCTGGCGCCCGGCACCAGCGGCATCGCCTTCCCCGTCCATGCCGATCGTGGACAATGCGGCCTTGTCGTGTTCCTGGGGTCCGAGATCGCCCTGCCGCAGGACGCACTCTACGAAATCCACGCCCGCTGCTTTTCATTGTTCGCCGCCGTCGCCCGCATCCGCCCGAGCGAAGCCGGCCGCATGCGCGCGATCTCCAAGCGCGAGCTCGAATGCCTGAAGCTGACCGCCAATGGCAACACCAGCGAGGAGATCGCACGGCTTCTGAAGCTTTCGGTGCACACCGCCAACCAGTACCTGACCCAGTCGACCCAGAAGCTCAACGCCGTCAACCGCAACCAGGCCGTTGCCAAGGCGTTGCGGCTGGGCCTGATCGAATAGGGCAATTCCAATGCATGTCGCCCAAAAATGGGCCCGGTTTTGGGAAAACGACATGCATGAAAACAACGGCGGGTAGCGGCTCGGAAGCGAGCGATGGTCAGCGAAAGGCCAGCGGCTCGACCCTGCGGATACGCGCCTGTTCGATCACCGCCTCGAGCAGGGCCGTGTTGTGCTCCGGATCCTCGCCCGGTTTCTCGAACGACACGTAGTTGACCATCACCGAAGCGCTAAGTTCGCTCAGCGTCAGCTGGAAATAGACGGTGACGCCAGGCGGCCTCAGCTCGAGATCGAGCACGATGCGCGGGCTGCCGCTCCAGTCGACATGCGCCTCGCCGCCATGACCGAGCCGCAGCGTGCCCGGCATGAAGAACAGCTCCACCGCCGAATCGACCAGATCCGACAGGCACGCGAAATGCTCCAGCCGGATGAAGGCGATATAGTCGGCGACATCGATCAGTCGGAGTTCCCCCACCACCTGCTCGATGGCGCTGGCGACGATGATCTCGCGGGATTTTGCGTGCGGTTGCCGGTTCATGAAATCTGTCTGCGCTCAGCCTTTTTCGAATAGACGATCCGCACCAGTTCGGCGACGGCCTGATAGAATTGCGACGGGATCACATTATCGACCGAAACTTGCTTGTACATGGAGCGGGCGAGCGCCACGTCCTCGAAGATCGGGATGTTGTGTTCCCGCGCGATCTCGCGGATCTTCAGCGCCACCAGATCCTGCCCCTTGGCCAGCACGATGGGTGCTGAATCCTCGTCGCGCACATATTTCAGCGCGATCGAGAAGTGCGTCGGGTTGGCGATGATCAGTGTCGCGCGCGGCACCGCCGTCATCATCCGTTTGCGCGCCCGGTCGCGCGCCAGCGAGCGCAGCCGCGACTTGACGATCGGATCGCCCTCGGACTGCTTGAACTCGTCCTTGACCTCCTGCTTGCTCATGCGCAGGTCCTGCTTCCAGTGGAATCGCGACCAGACGAGGTCGACCGCCGCGATCAGCCCCATGACGAAGACGATCGCCACCAGGATGTCGACGGCGATGCCACGGATCACGAGGCCGAAGGCAACCGGGTTGGTGATCATGCCGGCGAGCAGCTTGCGGTGGTCTTCCGACAGCGTGAAGCTCAGCACGATGATGGCAAAGCCGACCTTGCCCAGTGCCTTCAAGAACTCGACCCAACCCTGAATGCCGAACAGCCTGCTCCAGCCCTTGGCAATCGAGATGCGCGAGAGTTGCGGCCGTACCCGCTCGCCGACGAATTGCGGCATGTTCTGGAACACCGAGGCGCCGACACCGGCGACCGTTAGAAGCACCAGCAGGCTGACGACGGCGCGGCCTACCTCGAGGAGGACGATCTTGTAGAGCGCGATGACATCGGTTTCGGTGTCCATCGGCCAGGCTTCCGGCTTCTCCAAGAACATCGACAGGAACATGCCGAGATCGATGACGGCGTCCTTGGCGTAGAAGACAGTGAACACCAGTATGGCGACGAAGGATGCCAGCAGCGCCGTTTCCCGCGAATGGGGCAGCTTGCCCTGTTCGATGGTGTCGCGGATCTTCTTTTCCGTCGCCTCTTCGGTTTTCGAATCCTTGTCGACCGCGTCAGCCATGTCGCGGTCTTAGGCGGCGTTCTGGGTCGCGGGGAGCTCGAAGGCGCCTTCGCGCGACAACCGGATCGTCGTCGTCACGATCGTCTTGCGCGCCGCGGTGATGTCGGCAAGGGCAATACCCTCCGACCCCTGTCCGAGTTCGGCTTCGATCATGCGCCGCGACCGTGCGCCGATTGCCGACAGCACGGATTCGGCAAGTCCCGCCTGCGCGCCGCGCAAGGCCAGCGTGACCAGTTCGGTCGACAGCCCGTCGAACAGCAGCACCCGCGCTTTCTGGGTCAGCAGCGGCAGATCGTCGAAGGCGAACAGGCGGGCCCGGACGCCGTCGAGATCGGGCGTACCGGCGGCCTCCAGATCCTGCATGACCTCCTCGAGCAGCGGCTTGTCCAGCTCGTTGAGCACGCTGGCGACACGCGCCTGGCCGGCCGAAGTGTCCTTGGTCGAGGTTTCCGTCAGCACGCTGCTGCGCAACCGGTTTTCGACGATCCTGCTGGCGGCGTCGGGAACATTGGCCATCGTCACCATGCGCTTGATGATCTCGCCGCGCGTCGCCTTGGTCAGCGTCAGGAGCACGCCCGCCGCCGATTGCGGCGCCAGCTTCGACAGCACCATGGCCGCGGTCTGCGGATGTTCGCCGGCGAGGAAGGTGCCAAGCCGCGACGGTTCGAGCTTCTCGAGCTCGGGCCAGATCGGCGGCGGGCCTTCCGGCGCGACCTCGAATTTCTTGTCGCCCATGATCGCGCTCATCTCTTCGGGCGAGAGCGATTCATTGAGGATGGTGTCCATCCTGTCAGCGGAATCGAGCAATCCCGCCCCTTCGGTGAACTCGGCCTCGAACTCGGCGACGATGCGCTCGAGATCGTTTTGCGGAATGGTCCGCAGCAGCCGGGCGCCCTCGATCAGCGCCTTCAATTCTTCCTGCTTGAAGAATTTCAAAAGACGGCTGGCCGATGGCTTGCCCATCGCCACCAAAATGGCGGCCGCCTTCTGCGCGCGGGTCAAGGTCACCGGCGTCGTCATGCCTCTCGCCTCCGCTGCCACCGGCAAGCCCCGCAATCCATGTCTAGGCGCCCTTCGTGCCGGCGATGATTTCGGTCAGCCTGATGCCGAAGCGCGACGGATCGCTTTCCAGCACGGTGATCTCGCCGCGCGCGATCTTGCGGCCGTTGACCACGACGTCGACAGGTTCGCCGATGCGGCGGTTGAGTGCCACCGTCGACCCCTTCTGCAGCGCCATCAGGTCGGAGACCGGCATCTCGGTGCTGCCGAGGATGATCTGGACATCGACCGGGATGTTCATGATGACGCTCGAATTGGCACCGGAAGCGGCTCTGAACGCCGCATCGGGGCGCCTTTCCTCTTCATGCAGGACCCCGCGCAATTCTTCGATGGCACGGTCGAGCTGCTCGTCCGGCTGGTCGAGGTCGGCTTCCGCCTTGGTGTTGGCCATGCGTCGTCTCCAAATGCTCAGGCGCGTCCGGCGGCAGCCGGCATCAGCCCGTCGATAAAGTCCTGCCCGGCATCGTAGGGATGCCTGATTCGGACGGTGTAGTTCTGCCCCAGTTTGCCGAACTCGCACACGAACAGCGTCTGGCCGCGCGCGCTGAGACGCGCCTGCGACTGCGCCGTTTCCTCGAATTCGATGATCTGCCCGATTTCAAAACCGGCGAGGTCGCCAAGCGTCAGCCGTGCCAGTGGCATGGTGGCCTCAAGCGCCACCGTGGAGCGCATCACCTCTTCCGAGAAGCGCGCGCGCCAGCTGGAGCTGTGATCGTCGTCGCTGACAGCGGCGGCACCGTCGCGGCTGGCCAGCACGACACGCTGCGGCATCGTCACCGTGACGGTGCCGCTGTCGGCCGGCGTCGAGATGCCAAGGACGATGCGGACTGCCGCGCCATCGCGCAGCACGTGCCGTTTCGCCTCGGTGCCCGACATCGCCCGCGGCGCCGGCAGGCGCAGGTCGAGCGAGCGCCGTCCCGATCCGTTCAGGGCCTGTGCGACCTGCTGGAACACCATGGTCGAGACATCGACTTCGATCTGCGACAGATCGCGCTCTATCGGAGATGCCGGCATATCGGGGTCGCCGCCGAACAGCGTGCAGATCATGATCGCGATCGCCGGCGCATCGATCACCAGGGTCATCGCATCGGAGGACGTGGATGATGCGACGATGGTCATGGCAAACGTATCGCCGGCACGCGAGCGCGCCTCCGCGACGCGGCTGACTTCGACCGCCCTGAGATCGACGGTGACCGGAACGCCAAGTTCGCTGGTCAGGCTCTTCTGCAGCAGCGGCGCGGCGCGCTCGGCCATGGCCCGGCCGGTGCCGATGACCTGGGCGGCCTCGCCGCTGTCGCCGACGAGACGCTCGATGATCAGCGAGCGCGCTTCCGCTGGGCTGCCCGGACTGGTCATGACAGTGCAGGGACCGATCTGTCGCGCATCGTTCAGGCGGCCTTCTTGTCGACGGTGCCGGTGTTCATCGTGCTCTGCTCGACAGCGTCGATCGTCGGCCGTTCATAGGACGAGATGGTCTTGCGGCCGAACTCGATCGCCACCTGCGGCAGTGCGCCGTTCATGTAGGCCAGCAGCGTCTGCTTGACGATGATGTAGAGGCGGTTCTTCTTCTCGCGCACCGTCTTGATCTTGGTGGCGACCGGTCCGACCACCGAATAGGACAGGAAGATGCCGAGGAACGTTCCGACAAGTGCTGCACCAATCAGGCCGCCGAGGATTTCCGGCGACTGGTCGAGCGCGCCCATCGCCTTGACCACGCCAAGCACGGCGGCGACGATGCCGAGCGCTGGCAGGCCGTCACCGACCGCCACCATTGCGTGATAGGCCTTCATCTTGTCCGACTTGATGGTCTGGATTTCCTCGTCCATCAGCGCCTCGATCTCGTGCGAGCGGGCATTGCCGATGATGATGATGCGGCAGTAGTCGCAGATGAAATGCGTCAGGTCATGGTTATGCAGCACGGTTGGGAACGCTTGGAAAATCGCCGACTCTTCCGGATTGTCGATATGCGCCTCGACCTCGCTGCGGGATTTCGACCGCAGCTCTCGCATCAGTGAGTGCAGAACGCCGAGCGTTTCGAGATAGTCCTGTTCCTTCGGCACCGCCTGCTTGAAGGCTTCGAGAATGCCTTTGCCGGTGTCCTTGACCGTCTTCATTGGATTGGCGACGAGGAAGGTGCCAAAAGCTGCGCCACAGATGATCACGGCCTCCCATGGCTGTATCAGCACGTGAAGATGACCGCCCATGGCCATGAAGCCGCCGAGGACGCAGCCGAGCGTTACCACCAGTCCAATCAGAATGCCCACGAAAGGTCCTTCCGCATTTCACAACAGGAGCAAGGGATAGCCGCCTTGCCTTGTGTGAGGCTTGAATCGAAGCCCGTGGATCCGATTCAGTTTCGCGCAAGGAAGTGAGGGTATTGTGCTGACATAGCTTCGGCCGGAGGCACGTCTTTTGCTTAATACCTTTACCAGCTACCAGCTCATCACCAAGGACATCTCGCAGTCGCTCGACAGGATCGAGCAGCAGCCCGTGGTTGACCGCGATACCAAATATTATCTCGCCAACATCACCAAGGTGAAATCGATCGACGATTTCGTCAACAATGACCGGTTGTTCAAATATGCCATGAAGGCCTACGGGCTCGAGGACATGGACTACGCCAAGGCCTTCATGGTCAAGGCATTGAAGGAAGGTGTCTCCGACCCCGACAGTTTCGCCAACAAGCTGACCGACAAGCGCTACGCCGATTTTGTCAGCGCCTTCAACTTCGCCGCCAACGGCGCCGATGCGACCATCTACAACAAGACGCAGCAGATGGTGACCAAGAACTACGCCACGCAGGCGGAGATCGCTGGCCTCGATCCGGACTCCGACTACGTGACGGGCGAGACGACTTACTATCTCGCCAACATCACCAAGGTGAAGTCGATCGACGATCTGATGTCGAACAACCGGCTCTACACATACGCCCTCGCTTCATTCGGTCTCGATTCGGCGACCGAGGACAAGGATCTCATCAAGCAGGTTCTGCAGGGCGGCGTCCGCGACCCCGACAGCGTCGCCAACAAGATGACGGACAAGACCTACGCCGCACTCGCCTTCGCCTTCAACTTCGAAGCCTATGGCGAAAACGCCACCACCATCAATCCGGCGCAGCAGCCGACCGTCGACAAGTACATGCGCCAGACCCTCGAAGAGAATGCCGGCCAGACCAACCAGGGTGTGCGGCTGGCGCTTTACTTCGACCGCAAGGCGCCAACCATCACCAGCTGGTACGACGTGCTGGCCGACACCGCCCTTGCCAGCGTGGTGCGCACCGCGCTCGGGCTCCCCGATTCCTTCGCCTCCGCCAACATCGACAAGCAGGCGCAGCTGTTCGAGCAGAAACTCGACATCTCGGATTTCTCCGACCCCGAGAAGCTTGGCAAGTTCCTCACACGCTTCACCAGCATGTACGAGATCAACAACCCGACCTCATCGGCCGTCACCTCGGTCAGCGTGCTGTTTGCCCAGCCGATCACGGTCGGTATTTCCACCGACCTGATGATGGCCATGCAGAAACTGAGGTCCTGAGAGCATCATGCGGGACAGCCTCTACGTCGCCCTTTCCTCGCAGATCGCGCTCGAGCGCCGCCTCGACACGATCGCCGACAATGTCGCCAACGCCTCGACGATCGGCTTTCGCGCCACCGGCGTGAAATTCGAGGACGTCGTGTCAGGCACCGGATCGAAATCGGTGTCCTTCGCATCCTCGGGCAAGACCTATCTTTCCGGCGCGCACGGTGCCTTGACCGAGACCGGAAACCCGTTCGACTTCGCCGTCCAGGGCGATGCCTGGTTCGCCATCGATACGCCGGTCGGCACCGTCATGACCCGCGACGGGCGCTTTTCGATGAACGAGAATGGCGAGCTGATGTCGATCGAGGGCCACCCGGTGCTCGATGCCGGCGGTGCGCCGATCCAACTCGACCCCCGCAACGGTCCGCCCAAGGCCGGGGCCGACGGTTCGCTGCGCCAGAACGATCAGCTTGTCGGCTCCATCGGCCTCTACAATTTCGATCCGGGCGAGAATTTTGTCCGCTACGGCAATTCAGGCATCGTTCCGGCGCGCACGCCAGAGCCGGTCACGGATCGCTCCGATACCGGGATCGCCCAGGGTTTTCTCGAGGAATCCAACGTCAATCCGGTGCTGGAGATCACCCGGCTGATCATGGTGCAGCGCGCCTTCGAGAACACCGCCGCGCTGATGCGGCAGACCGACTCCTCCACCGACGAGGCGATCAAGACGCTCGGCTCGAAATAGTCCATGTCGCTCGACCAGCCATCCCTGCGCGCACCCGAAAGACAGCTCCAGCCGGCGCCGGAAGACCGGCTTGCCGCGCTGGAACGGGTATGGCGGCGTTTCGCCGACACCGAGGCACTGCTCAAGCGCGGCGGCCGCGTCACCGAGGTCACGTCCACGCACTACAAGGTGCACGGCCTTTCCGACTTCGCCAGGCTGGGCGACATCGTCGAGCAGCGCGGCCATGCCGGCACGCGTCGCGGCGAGATCGTCAAGATCGGCCGCGACGAGATTGTCGTAGCACCCTTCGAACGCAGCGCCGATGCCGGCATCGGTGATGCCGTGTTCCGCCGCGGTCCGCTCGCGGTGGCGCCGCATGCCTCGTGGCGCGGCCGCACCATCGACGCGCTCACCAGGGCGATCGACGGCGGCCCGACCCTGGTCAGGGGTGACGACACCTCGAGCGGCGCCCAGACGACGCCCGGCGCCATGGCACGGCAGCGCGTCGGAACCGCCTTCATGACCGGCGTCAAGGTCATCGACATCTTCACGCCGCTTTGCCTCGGCCAGCGTCTCGGCATCTTTGCCGGCTCCGGCGTCGGCAAGTCGACGCTGCTCGCCATGCTCGCCGGCGCCGATGCATTCGACACCGTCGTCGTGGCGCTGATCGGCGAACGCGGCCGCGAAGTGCGCGAATTCCTCGAGGACACGATCGGCGACAGCATGGCCAAGACCGTCGCAGTCGTCGCCACCAGCGACGAGAGCGCCATGATGCGCCGGCGTGCGCCGGACACCGCCATGTGCGTCGCCGAGCATTTTCGCGACCAGGGCCACCGCGTGCTTTTGGTGCTGGATTCGATCACCCGCTTCGCCCATGCCTTGCGCGAGGTGGCGACGGGAACCGGCGAGCCGCCGGTCGCCCGCGGCTATCCCGCCTCGGTGTTCACCGAACTGCCCAAGCTGCTCGAGCGCGCCGGGCCCGGCGCGGAGGGCCCCGGGGTTGAAGGTCGAGGGTCGATCACCGCCGTCATTTCCGTGCTGGTCGACGGCGACGACCACAACGACCCGGTCGCCGATTCCGTGCGCGGCATTCTCGACGGTCATGTCGTGCTCGACCGCGCGATCGCCGAACAGGGCCGCTATCCGCCGGTCAACCCGCTGTCGTCCATTTCGCGGCTGGCCGGCAAGGCCTGGAGCGCCGAACAGCGCGCGCTGGTGACAAGGCTGAAGTCGATGATCGCCCGCTTCGAGGACACGCGCGATATCCGTCTGCTGGGTGCCTATCAGGGCGGCGTCGACGCCGAACTCGATATCGCCGTGCGTCAGGTGCCGCTGATCTACGAGGCGCTGACGCAATCGCCCAAGGACCGCCCGTCCGCCGAACCGTTCTCGGATCTCGCCCGCCACCTCAAGGGTAAGCTGAATGCCGATGCAGGAGACTGAACGCCAGTACACCGAGCGTATCCTGCGCGAGATGATCGCCGAGGCCAACGCTGCGGAGGAAGCCAGAGCTGCCGAAGCCAGAGTCGCAAGGGCAAATGCTGCCCGCGCCATAGCTGCGAAAGCCGAGGCTGTTCTAGCCAGAGCTGCCAAGCCAAACCTGCCCAGGGTTGCCAAGCCAATCCCGCCCCGGGTTGCCAAAGCCGAGCCTGTTCGGTCCAGGGCTGCCGAGCCCGCTTTGCCCAGGGTTCCCCAGGCGGCGGTTGCCGAGATGACGCAGGCCAGCCGCGACTCGCTCATCGACGGCCTATTCCCGGCCACCGAATGGCCACAGCCGCCAAAGGCACAGTTTCCCAGGCTGAAAAAGAAGTCCGACCGGCGGAGCGATTTCGTCGTTGCCGCGCTCGGCCTCACGCTCGGGCTGATCTGCGCCCTGTTTCCCTGGTACATCTTCTTCAACCAGGAACAGTTCGGCGTCCAGGCGATCAAGTTCGGCGGCACCGGCACCAACTCGGGACGGGCGGGCGGTGGTGTGGTCGCCCAACGCAGCGCGCCGTTGACGGCAAAAGACGTTCCGGCGGCCAATCTCGATCTGCTTGCCACGGGAACCGTACAGGATGATGCCAGTCCCGCGCCGGCGCCCAATGAGCAACCCTTTCCAGCGGACGCCGCGAAATTCCGCATGGTTCATGTCGCCAATGGCCGCGCCATGATCGAGGACGACGCCGGACTGTGGATCGTCCAGCGTGGCTCGATACTGCCCGACTCCAGCCTGGTGTCCTCCATCGAGCAGCGCAACGGCAAATGGGTCATGGTCACCAGCACCGACCAGGTGATCGAACTCTCCAGGTAAAACGCCCCGTCTCGGGCGTCCGGCCATCCGCAAGGTCCGCGCAAGACTGGCGGCCTAGTCTTCGGGAACCCGCCCGGAGATTCCCATGGAGCCCGTTTCCCTTTTCGACCTCGCCGCCAAGCAAGCGCAATGGCTGGCCGTGCGCCAGTCCGCCATCGCCGGCAACATCGCCAACGCCAACACGCCGGGCTACACGGCAAACGATGTCGAGCCGTTCGAAAAGGTGCTCGACCGCACCGCGGTATCGCTGCAGGCCACGCAGGCCGGCCATCTCGGCAACGCCGCGACCAATGCCGGCTTCACCGTCAAGCCGCAGGAAGATGACGGCGTTGTCATGCCGTCCAAGAACTCGGTCGTGCTGGAAGACCAGCTGATGAAAGCCGGCGAAGTGCGCCGCTCCTTCGAGCTCAACACGGCGATCGTCAAGGCGTTCCATTCGATGATGATGATGGCGGTGAAAACCTGACCATGGACGCGCTCACAGCAGCCCTTAAAGTCGCAGCATCCGGCCTCGGCGCCCAATCGGAGCGCCTGCGCGTGGTTTCGGAAAACCTGGCCAACGCCCAGTCGACCGGCACCGCACCCGGCTCCGATCCCTATCGCCGCAAGACCATCAGCTTCGTCTCCGAGCTCGACCGCACCTCCGGCAGCTCGACGGTCGCAGTCAACTCGATCGATCGCGACCCGAGCGACTTTCCGGTCGAGTTCCAGCCCGGCAACGAGGCCGCCGACGACAAGGGCTACGTCAAGATGCCCAACGTCAACGTGCTGATCGAAATGGCCGACATGACCGAGGCCAACCGCTCCTACGAAGCCAATCTTCAGGTCGTCAAACAGGCGCGTGACCTGATTTCCATGACCATCGACCTGATGAGGAACCAGTAATGATCAGCGGTATCGGAGCCCTTCAGTTCAAGTCTTCGATCGGCGGAGACGATGCGCTGACGAGCCTGCTCCAGGGCGGCGCGACACCCTCGGCCGGCGGCAATATCGGCACCTCCTTCGCCGAGGCGCTGAGCCAGGCTGCCTCCAAGACCGTCAACACCATGCAGAATGCCGAGCAGGTGTCGATGCAGGCGCTCAAGGGCGACGCCGACACCCGTCAGGTGGTCGACGCTGTGATGAGCGCGCAGCAGGCGCTTCAGACCGCCGTCGCCATCCGCGACAAGGTGGTTTCCGCCTATCTCGAAGTCAGTCGAATGGGCATCTGAGGAATTCCGCCATGAAAGCACTCGCCATCGCCGCCACCGGCATGAATGCCCAGCAGACAAATCTGGAAGTCATCGCCAACAACATCGCCAACATCAACACCACCGGCTACAAGCGCGCCCGCGCCGAATTTTCCGACCTGCTCTACCAGGTCGACCGCACGCAGGGCGTGCCCAACCGCTCCAACGCCTCGCTGGTGCCGGAGGGCGTCTCGATCGGCCTCGGCGTCAAGACGACAGCCGTGCGCAACGTCCACACCCAGGGCGAACTGACCAGCACCGGCAACAGTTTCGACATGGCGCTCACCGGCAGGGGCTGGTTCCAAATCGAGGGTGCCGACGGCGGCACGCTGTACAGCCGCGCCGGCGCCTTCAACACCAACGCCACCGGCCAGCTGGTGACGGTCGACGGCGCCACCGTCATTCCGGCCATCACCGTTCCCACCGACGCCGTCGAGGTCATCGTCAACAAGACCGGACAGGTCTTCGCCCGTATCGACGGCCAGACCGACCTGCAGACCCTCGGCCAGCTCCAGATCGCCAATTTCGCCAACGAGGCGGGCCTGGCGCCGCTCGGCGACAACCTGTTCCAGGAAACCACGGCTTCCGGTCCGGCGAATGTCGGCGTGCCCGGCGATCCCGGCTTTGCCACCATCGAGCAGGGCTATCTCGAGGCCTCCAACGTCGACCCGGTCAAGGAAATCACCGAGCTGATCTCGGCGCAGCGCGCCTATGAGATGAATTCCAAAGTCATCCAGGCCGCCGACGACATGGCCTCCGTCGTCTCCAAGAACATCAGGTAGGGATGATGGCCATGCCGATCTCCTGCTCCGCACTCCGCCGCACCGCGCTCGTCCTTGCGCTGGTGGCCGGCGGCATGCCGGCTTTCGCCCAGGAATCGGCAGACCAATCGGCAAACCAGTCGACAGACCAATCGGCCACTCAGATCGCCAGCAATCAACCCGTCGGCGAGGTTGTCTTGATCCCCAACCGGGTCATCTATCCCGGCGAGACCATCGAGTTGGCCGCCCTGAAACGGGTCACCCTCATTGCCGGCAAGCACAAGCCGGACGCGGTCGCCACGCGAGCCGAAGACCTCGACGGCAAGGTCGCCAAGCGCACGCTGCTGCCCGGCCGCTACATCCCCTCCGCCGCCATCCGCGAGGCCTGGCTGGTCGAACAGGGCGCGTCCGTGCAGGTCTTTTTCATCGCCGGCGGACTGACGATCTCGGCCACCGCGGTGACGTTGCAGCCGGGTGCCGCCGGCGATCTCGTCAAGGTCCGCAACATCGACAGCGGCAAGATCCTGTCCGGCACGGTGATGGCGGATGGGACCATCCAGGTCAGCGCTTCATGATGCGCGGACTTGCCCTGATGTTGGCAGCCGTGCTCGGCTTGCAGCCGGCGCTGGCCGACGGCCTGACGCTCAAGGCCAAGCGCGAGCTCGCCGCCAAGAATGGCGGCGTCTACGACGATCCCGAATACAATCCGGCCACCACCAGCCGCATGTTCCGGGTCTCGTCCGGACCGAGTTCGCTGCCGCCGGGCCAGGTCGCCTCGCGCATCAAGGACATCGCCCAGCTGCAGAGTTCGCGCGACAACCAGCTGGTTGGCTACGGCCTGGTCATCGGGCTTGCCGGATCGGGCGACAGTCTGCGCAACTCGCCGTTCACCGAACAGTCGATCCGCGCCATGCTCGAAAATCTCGGCATCGCCACCGAAGGCGGCAGCGCCCGCGCCAAGAATGTCGCCGCCGTCATCGTCACCGCCAACATGCCGCCCTACGTGCAGTCGGGCGCCCGCATCGACATCGACGTCTCCTCGATGGGCGACGCGACCTCGCTCGCCGGCGGAACTCTGATCATGACGCCTTTGAAGGCGGCGGACGGCGAGATCTATGCCGTCGGCCAGGGCTCGGTCATCGTTTCCGGCTTTACCGCCAAGGGTCAGGCCGAGCAGCTGACGCAAGGCGTGCCGACCTCCGGCCGTGTGCCGAACGGCGCCATCGTCGAGCGTGCGGTGCAGGCCGAGTTCGACGATCAGGCGACGCTGACGCTGCAATTGCGCAATCCCGACTTCTCGACCGCCATTCGCATCGCCGACGCCATCAACGACTATACCAGCCAGCGCTTCGGCATGCGGGTGGCGGCCGAGCGCGATTCCCGCACGGTGCAGATCAGAAGGCCGAAGGGTGTTTCGGCGGCCCGCTTCTATGCCGAGATCGAAAACCTGGTGGTCGAATCCGATACGCCGGCCCGCGTCGTCATCGACGAGCGCACCGGCACCATCGTCATCGGCAACGACGTCAAGATCTCACGGGTCGCCATCAGCCACGGCACGCTCACCGTGCGCATCACCGAAGCGCCACGCGTCGTTCAGCCCGAGCCTTTCTCCAAGGGCGAGACCGCCGTCGAGCCGTTCACCGCGATCGAAGCCAACCGGCCCGATGCCCGCGTCGCCGTGCTTGATGGACCCGATCTCGAAACGCTCGTTTCCGGCCTCAACCGTCTCGGCGTCAAGCCGGACGGCATCATTGCCATTCTGCAGGGCATCAAGTCGGCCGGCGCCCTGCAGGCCGACCTGGTTCTGCAATAGGCGATGCCGATGACGCGCTCCCTCTCACACCATGCAAGACGCCGCCCCACCGCAATCCTGCTCGCGGTTGTCGCCGCCATGTCCTTTGCCGGCAGCGCCGCACGCGGCGAGGAGACGGTTCGCCAGGTCCTGCCGGGCGCACCGGTCGCCGAGGCCCCGCAGCAATTGACGCGGGAAAAGGCGCCGGACCAAAGCGAGATCGAGCGCTTCTGCTCCAACATCGCCGACGCGGCCCGCGACCGCCGCTATGCCTTGCAGGCGCAAGAGATGAAGCAGCTCCAGGCCGGCATCGACCAGCGCATGAAGGCACTGGAGGAGAAGCGGGCCGAATACGAGACCTGGCTGAAGCGGCGCGAGGTTTTCCTGGCCCGGGCCGAGGACGGCGTCGTCCAGATCTATGCCGGCATGAAACCCGATGCCGCCGCCGAACGGCTGGCCATCGTCAACGCCGATCTGGCGGCGGCCATATTGATGAAGCTCGATTCACGCAAGGCGAGCGTCATCCTCAACGAAATGGACCAGAAGGCGGCGGCAACGCTCACCGGCATCATGGCCAGCGCAGCCCGAAGGGTAGATCCGTCATGATCCGCAAAATGCTCCTCCTGTGCGCGGTCGCCGGGCTGTCCGGGTGCGGAACCAATCTGAAGGAGGTCGGCAAGGAGCCGGCCCTGTCCCCGGTCGGCTCCGGCATCGATGGCGGCAACACCTCGTCCCTCTATCGCTATCCCGAAACGCCGCCGCCGCCGGTCCGGAAATTCTCGTTGTGGGATGACCGCCAGAGCCGGCTGTTCACCGACCCGCGGGCGCTGTCGCAGGGTGACATCCTGACCGTCAAGATCAAGATCAACGACAGGGCCAACTTCAAGAACCAGAACGACCGGAGCCGCACCGCCAACCGCAAGCTCGGTTACGACCTCAGCGCACAGTGGGACAACTGGAGCACCGCCGGCAAGGGCGCTGGCGCCCTCACCTCCACCACGGACACGACGGCCGACGGCGAGATCAAGCGATCGGAGACCCTGGAGCTCAATGTCGCTGCCATCGTCATCGATGTTCTGCCGAACGGCAATTTGATGATCAAGGGATCGCAGGAAGTGCGCGTCAACGCCGAGCTCAGGGTGCTGACCATCGCCGGCATCGTGCGGCCGGCCGACATCGGCGCCGAGAACACCATCCCCTACGAACGCATCGCCGAAGCGCGCATCTCCTACGGCGGACGCGGCCGCATCACCGAGGTCCAGCAACCTGCCTACGGCCAGCAGGTTCTCGACCAGGTTCTTCCGTTCTAGGATTGGGGAACACGGCACCGTGGCAAATGTCGAACAGGTTCCGCCGCGCAAGGGCCCCTCCCTTGCCATCCAGGCCGGCATGCTGCTGATTGTGACGGCGGCGGCCATCGGCATGGGCTGGATGTCCGGCGGCTATCTCAAGGGCGTCGGGGCACCAGCGTCGGTGCCGGTGGCGCCCGAGAACGAAGGCAAGAGCGCGCAGCCCGCCACGGCCGAGCAGCCAGGCGTGGGGCCGACGCTCGTCATGCTGGCGCCGATCACCACCAACATCGCCTCGCCTGCCGATACCTGGATCCGAATGGAGGTGTCCGTCGTCTATGACGGGCCGCAGCCACAGGCAATGTCGGATGACATCCATCAGGATCTGCTGGCCCTGGTGCGCACCTTGAAGATGCATCAGATCGAGGGCGCCAGCGGCTACCAGCACCTGAAGGCCGATCTCGAGGAACGCGCCTCGATCCGCAGCCAGGGTCACGCCAAGCAGATTCTTATCAGGACATTGCTGCTCGAATGAGAAAGTTCCTTCTCGCCACGGCGATGGTCGCCGCCGCCACGTCCGTCGCGGCGGCGCAGCAACTCGATCTCGGCGGCATCGGCAAGGCCGACGGCACCACCGTCGGCTACATCATCCAGATGTTCGGCCTGCTGACCGTGCTGTCGGTGGCGCCGGGCCTGCTGATCATGGTGACGAGCTTCACCCGCTTCGTCATCGCCTTCTCGATCCTGCGCGCCGGCATCGGCCTGCAATCGACGCCGGCAAACCTCATTCTCATTTCGCTGTCGCTGTTCATGACCTTCTATGTCATGGCGCCGACCTTCGATCAGGCCTGGAACACCGGCGTCAAGCCGCTGATGGACAACCAGATCACCCAGACCGAAGCCTTCGACAAGATTTCGGATCCGTTCCGCACCTTCATGCTGCGCAATGTGCGCGACAAGGACTTCGACCTCTTCGCCGATCTCGCCCGCGAGCGCGGCCAGACCGTTTCGCGCGACACCGTCGACCTGCGCATCCTGGTGCCCGCCTTCATGATTTCGGAGATCCGGCGCGGCTTCGAGATAGGCTTCCTGATCGTGCTGCCATTCCTGGTCATCGACCTGATCGTCGCGACCATCACCATGGCGATGGGCATGATGATGCTGCCGCCGACGGTGGTGTCATTGCCGTTCAAGATCCTGTTCTTCGTCCTGATCGACGGCTGGAACCTGCTTGTCGGCAGCCTGGTGCGCTCCTTCAATTGATCCCCGGCAACGGACCCTGGCAACGGGTCGCTGCCGCGCCGCTATGGCGCAGAATTTCAAGCAATATATTTTCGATTAACCGTCCGGTTTAGTCCTTTGGTAGGGACTAGTCCGCATATTCGCTCGCAGATGGCGGGTGATCGATTTCGAAGATCATTGGCATGATGCCGCACCGTCATACCGGAAGAGCCGGTATGTCAAAAAAACACGTGTAAGAACAAGGTACGAGTACCCATGTCCAGCATCATGACGAACAGCGCAGCTTTGACCGCGCTGCAGAGCCTCAACGCCACCAACAAATCCCTCCAGGACACCCAGGCCCGCATTTCGACCGGCTACCGGGTCTCGCAGGCGTCGGACAACGCCGCCTACTGGTCGATCGCCACCACGATGCGCTCCGACAACCAGGCAATGTCCACCGTTTCGGACGCGCTCGGCCTCGGCGCCTCGAAGGTCGACACCGCCTACACCGGCATGAACGCCGCGATCACCACCATCAACTCGATCAAGCAGAAGCTGGTCGCGTCCTACGGCCAGACGGATGCCTCCAAGGAAAAGACCCAGACCGAAATCACCGCTCTTCAGGCGCAGTTGAAGTCCTACGCCGATGGCGCCACCTTCTCCGGCACCAACATGCTTTCGGTGTCCACCGCCTCGGGCACGGCCGCCGACGTGAAGATCGTTTCGGCCTTCAACCGTGACTCCGCCGGTGCGGCTTCGATCTCGACGATCGACGTCAACGTGGAAAGCATCAAGCTCTATGACTCCGGTGCCGCACCGACCGCGAAGGGCATTCTCGACACGGCCCGCCTCGGCCTCACCGGCGCTGCGGTCGCCACGGCCTCGAACCCGACCCTGGGCGCTGCTGCAGCGGCCACCGACACCTATTCCGTCGCTTCGCTGACCATCTTCTCGGGCGGCACGGCTGCCAGCGATACTCAGATCCAGCAGCAGATGAACGTTGTCGACGCCGCGCTCAAGGACATGACCAACGCCGCCACCACGCTCGGCGCCGCCAAGAGCAGTATCGACCTGCAGAAGACCTTCACCTCGGACCTGATGGACTCCATCGATCGCGGTGTCGGCCAGCTCGTCGATGCTGACATGAACAAGGAATCGACCCGTCTGCAGGCCCTGCAGGTCCAGCAGCAGCTCGGCATCCAGGCGCTGTCGATCGCCAACGGCTCCTCGCAGTCGATCCTGTCGCTCTTCCGCGGTTAATCGCCTTCACCGAACCTTAGTTCGCACTAGAATATCGGGCCGCGCCAAAAGCGCGGCCCGATTTGCGTTTGCCTGTTTTTGCGTTTGCTTGATGCGCGTTTGCAAGGCTCGCGCAACCCTCGTTCCTTAACTCTCAAAGGCCAGCTTTAACAGGCTGTTAACCATGCCGCGCTAGTTATGGTTAACCAATAGCTTACGACAGTTGGCGAATCGGTCCGACCGGCACGACGCCACCCGTTGAACAGGCCTGTCCGGCATGTCTGACCATGTCGGGTTTTTGAGAAGGAGCGACTTTCTTGGCGAGCATCATGACAAACGCCGCGGCGTTAACCGCACTTCAGAGCCTCAGCGCCACCAACAAGTCACTCGAACAGACGCAGGCTCGCATATCGACGGGCTACCGGGTCTCGCAGGCCTCGGACAACGCCGCCTACTGGTCGATTGCCACCACGATGCGGTCGGACAACTCGGCCCTGTCGACGGTGCAGGATGCGCTCGGTCTCGGCGCCTCGAAAGTCGATACCGCCTACACCGGCATGAACAATGTGCTGACAACCATCGGCCAGATCAAGACCAAGGTGCTTTCGACCGTCGGCCAGACGGATGCCGCCAAGGCAAAGACCCAGACCGAGATCAAGGCGCTTCAGGCGCAGATGAAGTCCTTTGCCGATGCGGCAACCTTCTCCGGCTCGAATTTCCTTGCGGTGACTTCGAAGCAAACTGCCGTCGCCAATGACGGTGTCCAGCCCGACTCCCAGATCGTGTCCTCCTTCAATCGCTCATCGTCCGGCGCGGTCTCGATCGGAACGATCGACATCGATGTCGAGGGCACCAAGCTTTTCGACTACGGCCTTGCCACCGAGGTCAAGAATTACGGCACCCTCGATCGCCAAACTTCCATCTATTCCACGGGAGCCGCCCAGACTCTGTATGATAATGCCTACCAGGCCGCGATCGCCGGCGGAGCTACGGACATCGCCGCAAACACCGCTGGCCAGACGGCGGCGGGAGCGGTCGCCAAGGTCGACAACATTTCGGCCTACAACCTCGACATCACCGCGGCCGGCGTAACCGACGACATCATCACGCAGATGGTCACCAGGATGGACAAGGTCATGGCGCAGTTGACCGATTCCGCCACCATCCTCGGTTCGGCCAAGAGCAGCATCGACCTGCAGAAGACCTTCACCCAGAGCCTGATGGACTCCATCGACCGTGGTGTCGGCCAGCTCGTCGATGCCGACATGAACAAGGAATCGACCCGCCTCCAGGCGCTGCAGGTTCAGCAGCAGCTCGGCATCCAGGCGTTGTCGATCGCCAACAGCTCTTCGCAGAGCATCCTGGCGCTGTTCAAGAGCTAATCGCGGGCGCCACCGGCGCGATCCCTACCGCATCCCGATTGACGGGCCGCGCCGCAAGCGCGGCCCGATTTCATTTTCGCACAAGCTTCGAGGACTACTGTTCCGGCGGACAGTCATGCTGGGAGTCGTTGAACCGTGCCGGAACAGATCCAGAGCATCATCTCGAATCTCCGCGGGTTTGGCGTGAAGCGCCTCGCCATGCTGGCCGGCATCGCCGTTCTGGTGATGGGCGTCATCGGCATCGCCTCGGTCTATCTCAACCGCCCCGCCTACGACACGCTCTATGTCGGGCTCGACCGCTCCGACGTGAACCAGATCGGCCTAGTGCTGGGCGAAGCCGGCATCGGCTTCGATGTCGGCGCCGACGGAACCTCGGTGCTGGTGCCGGCAGGCACCACCGCGCAGGCCCGCATGCTGCTTGCCGAAAAGGGCCTGCCGACCAGCGCCAATGCCGGCTACGAACTGTTCGACAATGTCGGCTCGCTCGGCCTCACCTCCTTCATGCAGCAGATCACCCGCGTGCGTGCGCTGGAAGGCGAGATCGCCCGCACCATCCAGTCGATAGCCGGCATCAAGGCAGCGCGCGTCCACATCGTCATGTCCGAACGCGCCAATTTCCGCCGCGACGAACAGCAGCCTTCGGCATCGGTCGTCATCCGCTATGCCGGCATCGACGCCGAGAAGAGCGCCATGTCGATCCGCCATCTCGTCGCCGCCGCCGTGCCGGGCCTGTCGGCCGACAAGGTGACGGTGCTCGATTCCAACGGCAATCTGCTGGCCGCGGGCGATGATCCTTCCAACACCAGCGCCGCCCGCACGCTCGGCGTCGAGCAGACCGTCGAGGCGCAGATCGGCGACAACATCCGCCGTGCGCTGACGGCCTATCTCGGCCCCGACAACTTCCGCGCCAGCGTCAAGGCCGAGGTCAACACCGACACCCGCCAGACGGAAGAAACCATTTTCGATCCGAATTCCCGCGTCGAGCGCTCGGTGCAGTCGGTGCGCGCCAACGAAAACAACAACCAGAAGCAGGCCTCCACCCCGGCCAGCGTCGAGCAGAACCTGCCCGAAGCCCAGGCAACCACCACCGACGGTCCGCAATCGTCTTCGCAGAACGACCGCAAGGAAGAGATCACCAACTACGAGATCAATTCCAAGAAGATCGCCACCGTCTCCAACGGCTACACCGTCACCAAGATGTCGATTGCCGTCGTCGTCAACCAGCAACGCCTGATGACCATCCTCGGCAAGGACGCCACGCCGGAGCAGATTGCCAAGCGCGTCGCCGAAATCCAGAAGATGGTGACCTCGGCCACCGGCTTCGACGACAAGCGCGGCGACGTCATCGATGTCTCGGCGGTCGAGTTCATCGACGGGCTCGATGGCGAGGCGATCCCGCAGGCCGGAATGCTCGATTCCATCGGCCAGCATGCCGGCACCTTGATCAATGCCGGCGCCTTCATCGTCGTGGTGTTCCTGGTCGCCTTCTTCGGCCTGCGGCCGATGGCGGCAGCACTGACGGCAAAGGCGACGCCGGCCCTGTCAGCCCCCAGCTACGATGAAGTCCAGCGCTCGCTGCCGACGCCGGAAGCAACCGCAAATGCCGAAAGCGCTGCCGTCGGCGCCCTGCCCGGTTCGCGCCCAAGTCCCACACCGCTCGACGATCTTCGCCAGAAGATCAGGCCGGCGCCGCAGGATCGGCTTGCCCGGATGGTCGACCTCAACGAGGAGCGCACCGCGCAGATCCTGCGCAAATGGGCCGCCCAGGAAGTCGCGGTGTAAACCATGGCCTCAGCAGCCCTTTTCGACCTTTTGCCAGATTTCGGCACGCGCGCGCAGCGTGCCGGCCAGCCCCGCGCCACGTCCGATCCCGAACACAAGCCCGAGGCGCCGGCGCCGCAAGCCGATATCGGCACACTGATCGCGGAAGCGGTTGCCCAGGCTGAAGCGGCGCTCGAGGCGCGCCTGTCGATCGCCCATGAAGCAGCGCTCGAAGCCGAACGCCAGGCCAATGCCGAGGAAGCAAGGGTATTTCTCGAGAGCCTTGGCGACGATGTCGGCAAGGCGGTCCTGTTGCGCGTCGATGCCATGGAGGAGCGCGTGACCGGGCTGGTCGCGGCCACCGTCGCCCGCATGATCGGCGGCATCGTCAGCGACGATTTGCAGAAACGCTCAATCGAGGCGCTCGCCAGCATAATACGCGAAGCGGTCGGCGATGCCGAGGCGGTGCGCATCGCCGTGCGCGGGCCGCTCTCACTGTTCGAAACACTGAAGGCATCGCTCGGGCCTCGCGCCGCCAATCTCGACTTCATCGAGACGCCAGGCTTCGACCTGACGGTCGCCATCGACGAGGCAGTATTCGAGACGCGCATGGCCGAATGGTCGACGACACTTTCCGAGGTCCTGGCATGAGCGTCGCCGACGCCGGACAGGTTCATCAGGAGATCATTATCGTTCGCCGTGGTCACGACGACCACGACGAGGGTCACCATGGCGGCGTCTGGAAGATCGCCTTCGCCGACTTCATGACGGCCATGATGTGCTTCTTCCTGGTCATGTGGCTGATCAATGCCGCCAACGAGCAGACCAAGGCTGCCGTCGCCAGCTATTTCAACCCGGTCAAGCTGGTCGACCGCAATTCGAGCCGCAAGGGTCTGGAGGATCTCGGCGACGGTCCGCGCGCGATCGGGACGACGGCCGACAACCCACAGAAGGCGACCAACAAGGCCGGCCAGGACGGCGATGGCTCGGCGGAGCGCAAACAGGAAAAGCAGGAATTGCCGCAGGCGGAACACTCCGACGAGCACCTGTTCGCCGACCCTTACGCCGTGCTTTCGGAAATCGCCACCGACACCGGCGTCATGCAGAACGTCAGCCAGAAGGGCGACGGCGGCGCGCAGGCTGCCGGCCCGGCGACGGGCGCCTCGGGCGGCGCCTCCTATCGCGATCCCTTCGAGCCGGACTTCTGGTCGCAGCAGGTGGCGGCGCCGGGCGCCGAAGCCAGTGCCCAGCGTGCCAAAATCGAGGGCGATCCGGTCAAGCCCGGCGACAAGGCCGCCGAAACGCAGGTGCTCAAGGTCAAGGCCGTGCCACCCGTCACCCCCGCACCGCTCGAGCCGCTGGCAAAGGATGCGACCGGTAAGCCAGCCGCGAACCCCGCCGAGGCAACGGCAAAGGCCGGCGACACCAAGCCAAGCCAGATCAAACCGGACGAGACCAAGCCGGGCGACACCAAAGCCGCGGAAGCAGCCAAGGCCGAGGCCGAGGCCGGTGCGCAAGAGGCCGCCAAGCCCGACACCGGGGAAAAGGCGCCAACCGCGGCCGCCGTCAAGGCTGCGGCCGACGTCAAGCAGCAGTTGGCCGATGCATTCAAGCCCGGCGACAAGCTGCATGACGGCGTCTCGGTGGAAGCCACCGACAAGGGTGTCGTCATCTCGATCACCGACCAGCTCGACTTCGGCATGTTCGAGGTCGGCTCGGCGCTGCCGCGCCGCGAACTGGTGCTGGCGATGGAGAAGATCGGCCGCATCGTCAACAGCCAGAAGGGCACCATCAGCATCAACGGCCACACCGACGCACGGCCATTCCGCAGCGACAGCTACGACAATTGGCGGCTGTCGACGGCGCGCGCGCATTCCGCCTACTACATGCTCGTGCGCGGTGGCGTCGACGAACGCCGCATCACCGAGGTCGCCGGCTTCGCCGACCGCCAGCCGAAGGACCCGGCCGATCCATTGGCGGCCGTGAACCGCCGCATCGAAATCCTGATGGCGACCGGCGGATGAGACGGGCGGCCGTCACCAGCCGGTTGATTGGCCTTGTGCTGCTGGCCGGCGGACATCCGTCGGCCGGCTTCGCCCAGGACGCGCTGCAGCCGTATCAGCTGGTGCGCTCCCTGCAGCTCATCCAGGACCGCATCGCCGCCGGCGATCATGCCGCCCTGCCGATGCAGGCCAAGCTGCTCGAGATGGCGGATGCGCGCCTGCGCATTGCGGATGCCGAGGATTTCAAGGATCCCAAGAACTTTCGCGCCCTGCTTGTCTATGGCATGAGTGGCGGCAACCCGGTGACTGTCGAGGCCGCCACGTCGCGGGCCACGACGGACCCGCAAAGCCTTGCCATAGCCAAGGGCGTGATCGACTATCTCAGCGGCCGGCCCGGCGAGGCGATCGAAGCGCTGAAGCCGATCGATCCGATGACGTTGCCCCCCGATCTCGGCGCTTTCCTTGCCCTGGTCAAAGGCTCGCTGCTTGCCGGCGACCAGCCGGCGGCGGCGCTCGGTTTGCTCGACGAGGCACGATTGCTCAGCCCCGGCACGCTGGTCGAGGAAGCAGCACTTCGCCGTTCGGTCGGCATTGCCGTCGCGCAAGGCGATGCGGCGCGCTTCGCGCGTGCCTCCACCCAGTATGTCGAGCGCTACCTCTATTCGCCCTATGCCAGTCAGTTCGCCGACTCCTTCGTCTCCGGCGTCATCGCGCTGCATATGTCGATCAGCCAGGACAAGCTGGCCGATATCACCTCGATGATGGATCCCGAGCGCGAGAAGGTGATCTACCTGCGCATCGCCCGCCGCGCCGCGATCGACGGCCTGAACGAACTGTCGGCCTTCGCTTCGGCTCGGGCCGAGCAGGGCCGTGACGGCAACACCAACCAGGACGATCCACGCGCCCAGCTCTACGCCAGCCTTTCCACCGTTACCTCGGGCACCATCGAGGACGTGCGTGCCAAGCTTGGCAAGATCGACCGCAGCAAGCTCTCGGAAGGCGACCGCGACTTGCTCGACGCCGCTCAGGCCATTGCCGGCGAGGTCGTCGCGCCGCCCGCTGCCCTTCCTGAGCAAAAGCCTGCCCCGGTTGCGGCCGAGCAACCGCCGCTGCCCCAGACCGCCACGGTGCAAGGCGTCGACGCGAGCGGGCTGCCACCGGTCGAAGGCGCCATCGCCGAGCAACCCGCCGTCACCGCAGCATCCGGCGGACCAGCCACGAACGCGCCGGACACGCCGGCAGTTGCGGCCGCGTCTGCCGATGCGGCGACTGTCGTGCCGGCGTCGGCACCATCGCCCGCGGCCAGTCCCGAGCCCGCCGACCCGACCGATGCCGCCATGACCAGAACACGTCGACAGCTCGACCTGATCGACCAGATGCTTGGAGCCGCCCCTAAATGACCACTAGCCTAGGCTCGGCATTGCCAGGATTTGCCACCGCGCGCGGAACGCCGGAGCAACCGGCTGCGAACGGCAAGAACGATCACGCCGGCTTCGGCAAGGTGCTGCGCGGCCAGGCCAGTCCTGCCCACCCGGAACGGCAAACGACAACGGAAACAGGATCGCGCGAGCAGCGCTGGGGCAAACTCGCAGCTAGCCTTGCAGGGCATGATGGCAAGGCCGAGCCGGCATCGACTGCTCCCGGAAAGGTCGCCTCGGCCAAAATGCCGACTGTGAAAATCAGCAAGGACGACCTGGAAGCAAAGTCGCACGAGGACGAGGCCGACGCCGAAGAGACGGGGCCAGATGCGGATGCCGTGCCGCTTCAGGACCATCTGCCGCTGCTGATCGCGTTTCATGACCTGCGCCATTTCTCGACATCGGCCAAGGCAACCGGGCGCGACGCGGCTAGTGGCGAGAGCCCGCCGGATCCGACGCTCGACGCGCAGGCGCCGCTGCCAAGGACCTACCGGTCAAAGTCCACCGCCGGAAACGAAGTCCTCGAAACCATGTCGAAGCCGGAGCAGGCGTCGATCGTCGACGGGCCTTTCACGGAGCTTGACGTCCTGCCGCCGAGCGCTGCCGGCGTTGCCTCGAGCGCGACCAAACGCGACAACATCGTGGCGGCCCAGAAGCTGCCGGACGCCACAACCACCGATGTGCCCGGGGTGCAGTCGAAGCACGCCGCACCGGCGCTGAAAAGCATCGATGATGTGCAGTCCTCGCTACGGCCGGAAGCGGGAAAACAGTCCTTGTCCGCCGCCCGCATCGACGTCGTGGCCGAACAGAGCTTCCCCGCGCCGCCGCAGAGTCCCATCAGCCAGGCAGCCCTCAATGTGATCAACGCCATAGCCGCTGATGGCAGCCCGCAAAAGGCGCTTTCAGCCCCATCCGCGGCCGCCCAGCTGGCCAGCCCTGTTGCCGTTCCGACACATGTGCTGAAGATCGAACTTCACCCCGCCGAACTCGGCATGGTGACGGCCCACCTTCGCCTCTCCGGAGAACAACTTTCGATTGAACTGAAGCCCGAAACACACGACGCTTATCGCCGGTTGTCCGCCGACAGCGAGGCCATCGTCAAGTCGCTGCGCGGGCTCGGTTTCGAGGTTGATAAGGTCACGATCCTGCAACCTTCGGTAGCGGTTCCTGCTGCGGTTCGCACCGATGCGGCGGCCCCCTTGCCAACGGCGTCAGGTCGCGACCCGTCATCCTTCCAACCTGGAAACCCGGGCGGCGGTAGTGGTGGAGCGGGTGGTCAGCAGCCGGGTCAGCAATCCGCAGGAAACCGCAATGACGACGCGCAGGACTACGGCCGCGGCACTTCGCCTTCTCGCGAACGTGCTGGCGGCGATATGTTTATCTAGCGTCGCGGCTGCCGCCGCTGCCGCCACCAACCCTTGCGAGCCGGAGATCCTGCGCGCCGCCGACCGCTATGGCGTGCCCGCCGGCATCCTCTATGCCGTGGGTTTGACGGAGACCGGCAACAAGGGCAGCCTGCAACCCAACGCCTTGAATATAGAGGGAAAAGCGGTCTTTCCGAGAAGCCGGACCGAGGCCCTGACCGCCTTCGCCAATGCCCGACGCGAGGGCAAGACGCTCATCGATCTGGGCTGCATGCAGATCAACCATCACTACCACGCGTCACATTTTCGCAGCGTCGAGGACATGCTCGATCCGCGTCAGAACGTCGACTATGCGGCGCGCTTCCTGGCCAGCCTCCATGCCCGTCACGAGACATGGTCGATGGCCGTAGCCCGCTATCATGCTGGTCCCGATAACGATCCGGCGCAAAAGATCTACGTCTGCCGTGTCATTGCCAACATGGTCGCCACCGGCTTCGGAAAATGGACCGCGAACGCCCGCGGTTTCTGCAACCCTTAGACGCATTCCGGTCCTTCGAGCATCCGGGGCGTGCCACCCTGGAGTTGCGGCTTCAGGTGGCCGATAGCTGCCACGCCAACATATCTGGACGCGCGCTAATGCAACCGGCGCGATTCCAGACTCCCAAGAAACTAGCTACAAGAAATGACGGTTGTTCAGGATTCTCGCCACCGGATACCCCTTTTCTCACGGGGCAAATGATTTGATTCGGAGGCGGGCCGATGATTGTAATCGTTGACGAGCGAGAGCTCGTAACAGAGGGATACAATTCACTTTTCGATCGTGAGGGTGTCGCCTGTGCAGGCTTCGCGCCAGGCGAGTTCGGCGAGTGGGTAAGCTCGGCGGCCGACACCGACCTGAGGTCGGTCCGAGCCTTCCTGATCGGCGACTGCCGCGAAGGCTCGATCTCTCCGCGTCAGATCCGCGACCGCACCGGCGCACCGGTCATCGCCTTGAGCGAACAGCACTCGCTGGAGAACACGCTGCGGTTGTTCGAGAGCGGCGTCGACGACGTCATTCGCAAGCCCGTCCACATCCGCGAGATCCTGGCCCGCATCACCGCCATCCGCCGCCGCGCCCAGGAAGACGTCGCCTACACCGAGATCGGCGCCATGCGCATCTTCATGGATGGCCGCGACCCCGAGATCGACGGCCAGCCCTTGCCCTTGCCGCGCCGTGAGCGCCGCATCCTCGAATATCTGGCGAGCAATCGCGGGCGCCGCGTCACCAAGACCCAGGTTTTCAACGCCATCTACGGCATCTTCGACGAAGAGGTTGAGGAGAACGTGGTCGAAAGCCACATCAGCAAATTGCGCAAGAAGCTGCGCGAGAAACTGGGCACCGACCCGATCGATTCCAAGCGCTTCCTTGGCTACCGGCTCGTCTTCTGATGCCGCGCCGCGCCAGCTTCGCGCAAGACAAGACACGTAGCCTTGTAGCCAGTGGCATGCACATTGGGGAGACGTTTCGATGAGCCTCTACGGAATGATGCGGACCGGCGTTTCCGGCATGAATGCACAGGCAAACCGGCTGTCCGCCGTGGCCGACAACATCGCCAATTCCGACACCACCGGCTACAAGCGGTCCTCCGCCGAATTCTCGACGCTGGTCATGCCAAGCACGGGCGGCGCCTACAATTCCGGCGGCATCACCACGACGATCCGGCAGGCGGTCAGCGATCCAGGCGTGCTTCAATACACGACCTCGGTCTCCGACCTTGCCGTCAACGGCGACGGTTTCTTCGTCGTTCAGGATCCGAGCGGAACACCTTTCCTGACACGAGCCGGCGCCTTCGTTCCGGATGCCGAGGGCAGGCTGGTCAACGCGGCCGGCTTCCAGTTGATGGCCTACAGCTATGCCAACGGCGTGCCGGCGGCGACAGTGAACGGCTTCGAGGGACTGACCCCGGTCGTCATCTCCGACCAGGGAATGACGGCAACGCCGAGCACCGAGGGTTCCTACAGCGGCAACCTGCCGGCAGGCGCGACGCCGGTCGCCGCCGGCAATCTGCCCACCACCAACGCCGCGGGCGCTCAGTACACGTCGAAATCCTCGATGGTCGCCTACGACAATCTCGGCAACAAGAAGCTGCTTGACGTCTATTACACCAACACCGGCACCGGTACCTGGCAGGTGTCGGTCTTCGATCAGTCGCAGGCCACCGCCGGGACGTCGTTCCCCTACACCGGCGGCGCATTGGGCTCGGCCAACCTGACCTTCGACACCACCACCGGCAAGCTCACCGGCGCCGTCACCAGTGTCGGCCTGACGGTGCCCAATGGCGCTGCCTTTTCGCTGGATCTGTCGGCATTGACCCAGCTCGGCACCGGCTTCACCGTTTCCGATGCGCAGGTCAACGGCAACGCGCCGAGCACCATCGACAAGATCCAGATCAGCAAGGACGGGACCATCTCGGCGCAGTACAAGGACGGCTCCACCAAGCCGCTCTACAAAATTCCGCTGGCCGATGTGCAGAGCCCGGACCAGCTCACCGCGCTGCCCGGCAACGTCTACGCACAGGGCACCGAATCCGGCGCGGTCCGGATCGGCTTTGCCAATGAAGGCAAGGCCGGCTCCATCATCTCCGGCGCACTCGAGAATTCCAACGTCGATATCGCCGAAGAACTGACCAACATGATCGCGGCGCAGCGCAGCTACACCGCCAATTCGAAAGTCTTCCAGACCGGTTCCGATCTGATGGACGTCCTTGTCAACCTGAAGAGATAAAACGGGCACCGCCCGTGAAAGACCCGCATGTCGCTGTCCACTGCATTGAGCATCGCCCAGTCGGCGCTTATGAACACCGCGCGGCAGACCAGCGTTGTCTCGCGCAACGTCGCCGACGCCTCCAATCCAGACTATTCACGCCGCCAGGCCGTCGTCACCAGCACGGCGCCGGGCGCGCGTTCGGTTGATATCCAGCGCACCACCAACGACCTGCTGTTCCGCCAGAACCTCAGCGCGCTGTCGGCCTGGAGCGGCCAGAGCGCGCTGTACAGCGGCATGGATCAGCTGGGCGTCGCGGTCAATGGCGTCGACAATCCGTCCTCGCCCTCGGCCGCGATCGGCAATCTGCAGCAGGCGCTGCAGCTCTACGCCACCTCGCCGTCCAACCAGAACCTCGGCGCCAGCGTCATCGACGCCGCCAAGCAGGTTGTGCGCTCGCTGAATGAGGGCTCCAAGGCGGTCCAGGATTTCCGCACCCAGACCGACGGCCAGATCGCCACGGCCGTCGACGACCTGAACTCGCTCTTGAGCCAGTTCCAGGATGCCAACACCGCGGTCATTTCCGGAACCCGTTCCGGCACCGATGTTTCCGATGCGCTCGACCAGCGCGACGCGCTCTTGAAGAAGATCTCGGACTATGTTCCGGTCTCGACCTTCACGCGCGGCGACAACGACATGGTCATCACCACCGGCGACGGCACGACGCTGTTCGAAACCATTCCTCGCACGGTCACCTTCGCGGCGTCGGCCGGCTACACCGCCGGTGCCGCCGGCAATGCGGTCTATATCGACAATGTGCCGATCTCGGCGGGAGCCGGTGGCAACACCAGTGCCAGCGGCAAGCTTGCCGGCCTGCTGCAATTGCGCGACGGCGTCGCCTCGACCATGCAGAGCCAGCTCGACGAGACCGCGCGCGGCCTGATCACCGCCTTTGCCGAAACCGCGCCTGCGATGCCCAATGCCGCCGGCCTGTTCACCTGGTCGGGCGCGCCGGCCGTGCCGGCAGCGGGCACGCTGGTCAACGGCCTTGCGGCTTCCATCAGCGTCAATGCGGCGATGGACCCAAGCACCGGCGGCAATCCGACGCTGCTGCGCGATGGCGGCGCCAATGGTGCTGCCTATGTCGCCAACACCGGCGGCGGCGCGTCCTATTCCAGCCTTCTGGTTGCCTATGGCGACCAGCTCGACCAGCCGATGACCTTCGACCCTGCCGCCGGGATCTCGGCAACGTCCAGCGTTTCCGACTACGCAGCCAATTCGATCGGCTGGTTCGAGGGCGTGCGCCAGCAGGCTTCGACCGCCTCCGACGCCAAGGAAGCATTGGCATCGCGCAGCGCCGAGGCGCTGTCCAACGCGACCGGCGTCAACGTCGACCAGGAAATGTCGCTGCTGCTCGACCTCGAACACACCTATCAGGCATCGGCTCGGATGATGAAAACCGTCGACGACATGATGACGGCCTTGCTCAGCGCGGTGGGATAATCCATGACTTCAGTCTCCTCAGCCGCCATGTCGAACGCCATGCGCTACCAGCAGATGCGCATGCAGGCAGACCTCGTCAAAGCCCAGAAGGAAGCCTCGACCGGCAAGGTCGCCGACACCGGCCTGGCCCTCGGCGGGCGCACCGCTCAGTCCGTCACCTTCTCGCGCGATCTCGACCGGCTCAACGTCATCATCGATTCCAACGGTCTGGTCGGCGCCCGGCTGTCCTCGACGCAGACCTCGCTTGGCCAGCTCTCCACCGCCGCGCAGACCTTTCTGTCCGCCCTGACCACCGCGACCTCGAGCGATTCTTCCAACAATCTCACCCAATCCTCGGGCAAGGCGACCATCCAGCAGCTGACCTCGATCCTCAACACCAGCGTCAATGGCGAATATCTGTTCGCCGGCACCAACACCGACGTCAAGCCGATCAACGACTTCACCGCCGCCGGCTCCACCGCCAAGGCGGCGTTCGACGCCGCCTTCGTCGCCAATTTCGGTTTCACCCAGGACGACCCGGCCGCGGCCAACATCACCGCTGCCCAAATGGACGACTTCATCACCAACGATGTCACGCCGCAGTTCATGGGCCCGGGCTGGCAAGGCACCTGGTCGAACGCTACCGACCAACAGATCGTCAGCCGCATCGCCCTCAACGAAACCACGCCGACCTCGACCAGTGCCAACAGCGTTGGCATCCAGAAGCTCGCCATGGCGGCAGCCATGGTCACCAGCCTGATGTCCAGCAACATCAGTCAGGCCGCGAAGAATACGGTCGTCAGCCGCTCCACGTCGCTGGTCGGCGAAGCACTGAGCGGCATTGGCCAGATTCAATCCGAGACCGGCATCGTCCAGAAGCGGGTTTCCGATGCAAACGACCGCATGAAAACGCAGGTCGATCTTTTCGAACGGCACATTCTCGATCTGGAAGGCGTCGATCCGGCCGAAGCCGCGACCCGCGTCGCCGACCTGACACAGCACATCGAAACGTCCTTCGCGCTGACCGCACGCCTGCAGCAGCTCAGCCTGTTGAATTACCTGACCTGACAACGCTTAACGGAACGGTAGAGCCCCAAAGATGTACCAATTCTCCTACGCCGACATCCAGAGCACCTCCGTTGCCGACGCCAAGGATCGCGAGCGGGAGCTCCTGACCCGCTCGATCGACATGCTGTCGGCGGCGGCTTCCGCCGGCCACAACTCGATGGAGGCGGTCGAGGCGCTGCATTTCACCAATCGCGTCTGGACCACCTTCGTCGAGGATCTCGGCTCCAGCGACAACGCCCTGCCCAAGGAATTGCGCGCCAACCTCATTTCCATCGGCCTGTGGCTGCTGCGCGAGGCGGAGGACATTCGCCAGGGCCGCACCAACAATTTCGAAGGGTTGATCGAGGTGTCTCAGATCATCAGGGACGGCATTCAATGACCAACACGCTGAAGATATCGCTGAAGCCGAACGAGAAGATCTACATCAACGGCGCCGTCATCCGCGTCGACCGCAAGGTCACCGTCGAATTGATGAATGACGTGCAGTTCCTGCTCGAAAGCCATGTGATCCAGGCCGACGATGCCTCGACGCCGCTCAAGCAGCTGTATTTCATCCTGCAGGTCATGCTGGTCAACCCGGCCGGCGCGGCCGAGGCGCGCGACATGTTCCGGCGTTCGCTGCCGCTGCTGCTGGCAAGCTTCGAGGACACCCAGATCTGCGCTGCGCTGAAACAGATCGACCGCATGGTCGGCGAGGATCACATCTACGAGGCGCTGAAGGCGATCCGCGCGCTCTATCCGCTCGAACGCCGCGCGCTTGGCGGCAATGACGATGTTCCGGGTGACACGCGCCCGCTGGCTGTGGGAGCACGATACTGATGAACGTGGACATGACGACGACGATACCGACTGGCGCCAACCAGGCCACCACGTCGACTTCGAAGACAGCGGTCGACTACCAGTCGTTCCTGAAGCTTCTGATCGCCGAGATGAAGAACCAGGACCCGACCAAGCCGATGGACTCGACACAGTACGTCGCCCAGCTCGCCACCTTCTCGCAGGTCGAGCAGTCGGTGCAGACCAACACCAAGCTCGACCAGATCATGCAGTCCTCGGCGCTGTCGCAGGCCGACGCGCTGATCGGACGTTCGATAACCTCCGCCGACGGCAACACGACCGGCACGGTGGCGTCGGTGCGCCTCGCCAGCAGCGGCCTCATCGCCGTGCTGCAGAACGGCACCGAAGTCGCGGTCGGCCCGGGAGTCTCGGTCAAGGCGGCGAGCTGACGCTTCCGGCAGGGCCAGTCCCATGAACGAGGCCGACGCTCTCGACATCGTCCAGTACGCGGTGTGGACGGTGCTCACCGCATCCGCCCCGGTGGTGTTGGTCGCCATGGTGGTCGGCATCGGCATCGCCCTCATCCAGGCGCTGACGCAGGTTCAGGAGATCACCTTGACCTTCGTGCCGAAGATCGTCGCCATCATGCTGGTGGTGGCGCTGACCGGCCCCTTCATCGGCAGCCAGATATCGGCCTTCACCAACGTCATCTTCGAGCGCATCCAGAACGGATTCTGAGCAGCGTCTATCCATATTGCGGTTGGATTGCCGTTGTACCCTCCTGCAGGGCCGCCGTCGGCCGGACCTGGCGCGAGACAAGGCGTGGACCGCAGCTATCCCATTGTTGGACCATGAGCTTTTTCGAAAGACATTCGCCCTTTGCGGCGCCATGCCCTACTTTCGGCAAATGATCTGAGCAAACGGATCATCTGACGAATCGGCACGACATGGCAGGGACCCCCGATGATTGACGAAAAGCCGGAAAGCGAGAGCGTTTCGGCGCTGGCGCCCTTCCGGCACGGCATTTTCCGCGCCGTATGGGCGGCAAGTCTGGTCTCGAATTTCGGTGGCCTGATCCAGGGCGTCGGCGCGGCCTGGATGATGACCACGATCGCCACCTCGCCCTATCAGGTGGCCCTGGTCCAGGCTTCGACCACCTTGCCGATCATGCTGTTTGCGCTCGTCGCCGGCGCCATCGCCGACAGTTTCGACCGGCGCAAGGTGATGCTGGTCGCCCAGACCTTCATGCTGGTCGTCTCGGTGCTTCTGACCCTGTTCACCTATTCCGGCCTGATGACGCCGTGGACGCTGCTGGCCTTTACCTTCCTGATCGACAGTGGCACGGCGCTCAACAGCCCGTCATGGCAGGCCTCCGTCGGCGACATCGTTCCCCGCAACAAGGTGCCGGCCGCCGTCGCGCTCAACTCGATGGGCTTCAACCTGACCCGCAGCGTCGGCCCGGCGATCGGCGGCATCATCGTCGCCGCGGCCGGTGCGGCCGCCGCCTTCGCGGCGAACGCGGTGAGCTATATCGGCCTCATCGTCGTGCTGGCGCGCTGGAAGCCGGACCTGCCGGTTTCGACCCTGCCGCGCGAGTCGCTGGGTGCGGCCATGGGCGCCGGCCTGCGCTATGTCGCCATGTCGCCCAACATCGGCAAGGTGCTGGTCAGGGGCGCGGCTTTCGGTTTCAGCGCCGGTGCCGTGCTGGCGCTGCTGCCGCTGGTGGCGCGCGATGTCGTCAAGGGCGATGCCCTGACCTACGGTATCATGCTCGGCGCCTTCGGCATCGGCGCGGTCGGTGGCGCGCTGATCAGCGTGCGGCTACGGCAGCTGCTGTCCAGCGAGACGATGGTGCGCTGCGCCTTTGCCGGCTTTGCCGTCTGCGCCTTCAATGCCGCCGTCAGCCATCATGCCTGGCAGACGTCGCTCGGCCTGCTTGTCGGCGGTGCCTGCTGGGTGATCGCCCTTTCGCATTTCAACGTCACGGTGCAGATGGCGACACCGCGCTGGGTGGTCGGCCGGGTGCTGTCGGTCTACCAGACCGCGACCTTCGGCGGCATCGCGCTCGGCAGCTGGATCTGGGGCGTCGTCGCCGATGCGCATGGCGCCGAAACCGCGCTGATCGCGGCCAGCATCGCCATGCTGGTCGGCGGCGCCATCGGCCTGCTGCTGCCGCTGCCGCAACAGCAGGTGCTCAATCTCGACCCGCTCAATCGCTTCAGGGAACCGCACCTTGCGCTTGACCTGAAGCCGCGCAGCGGCCCCATCGCCATCATGATCGAGTACATCATCCGCGACGAGGACGTGCCGGAGTTCCTCGCCACCATGGCCGAACGCGGCCGCATCCGTCGCCGTGACGGTGCCCGCAACTGGACATTGGCGCGCGACCTCGAAAATCCGGCGATCTGGATCGAGCACTATCATACGCCGACCTGGATCGAATATGTGCGTCACAATGGACGCATCACTCATGCCGACGCCGTCGTCGGCGAGCGCTTGCGGGCGCTACACAGCGGCGACGAGCCGCCGCGCGTGCGGCGCATGATCGAGCGCCCGACGACCGCCGGGACGGCCCTCGTCATGGCCAAGGGTCCGATCGAGCACTAGGGCAATTCCAGGAAAAGTGTGAAACGGTTTTCCCGGGAAAAGCGCGTAGCGCTTTCCCTGGGGAATTGCGTCAAACCAAAGAGATAGAGCGGTTCTATGTTTCCGTGAAACGATGGACCGCTCAAGTGCCTTCGTGGCTGGATGAGTCGCTCCCCAGCATCTCCACCAATTTTAGAGGAACCTGATATAAAGATTCTTGGCGTATTCGTGAGCTTGACGGGAAGCCGCCCTGCAAGAACCAACGAGAAAGCCTTATGTCAGCATTGCGTAAATCGGATGCACCGACGGATCGCGAATCGAACGAGCCGGCAAAGATCGGCTCGGCAGAGCAGTCTCTGCGGGAAAGGGTTCGGCTCCTGGAGGCGGTCGTCGACAACTTCCCCGGTGGCATATCGCTGTTTGACGATGACCTGCGGATGGTCCTCTGCAACGACCAGCAGAAATCCATGCTGGATTATCCTCCGGAACTTTTCCGCAATGGCTATCCAAACATGGAGGATTTGTTCCGGTTCAATGCCGAACGGGGCGAGTATGGTCCTGGGTCGGCCGACGAACACGTGAGAAGGCGCCTTGAGCTGGTCAGACAGCGAACACCACACAGCTACCACCGCACCCGGCCCAATGGCACGGTGCTTGAAATACGAGGCGTTCCCCTCAGCGGAGGAGGATTTGTGACAACGTACCTGGATGTGACGGAACAACGCCGCAACCAGGAACTCGTTGCCCATATGGCGCACCACGATCACTTGACCGATCTTCCCAACCGCGCGTTGTTCAATGACCGTTTGCAGCAGGCAATCGCAAAGACCAAGCGCAACGGAACCATAGCCGTCCTGTGCCTGGATCTCGATCGGTTCAAGCCGGTCAACGACCAGCTTGGCCATCAGGCAGGTGATGAGCTTTTGAAGCAGGTTGCCGGACGATTAAGTGCCTCGGTTCGCGATCACGATACGGTCGCACGTCTTGGGGGCGACGAGTTCGCGATCGTGCAGACCGATATCCATCAGCGATCCGATGCCGGCGTGCTTGCACGCCGTCTGGTTGCCGCGATGCATGAACCGTTCGCTGTTTGTGGGCATTCAATCTCCATCGGCACCAGCATCGGAATCTCCGTTGCCCCCGACGACGGATCGTCATTGGACGACCTGTTGCGGAAAGCCGACCTTGCGCTCTACCGGAGCAAGCGCAGCGGTCGGGGCACATTCAGTTTCTATGAGGGACGTGACGAACAATGACAGGTCGCCTCCGAACCGCGCTCGGCCTGACGCGGCCGACTGCTCGCACTCTCTTTGTTTTGGCGCAATTCCCAAGGGAAAGCCATGCGCTTTTCCCGGGAAAACCGTTTCACACTTTTCCTGGAATTGCTCTAACCTTCGCCCGACAGGTCCCTGCGCGCCTTGTCGAGTTCCTCGGCATAGCGCCGCATCAAATGGCCTTCGGTCAAAAGCCCCAGCACGATGCGGTCGGTGAAATCCTCGACCACGGCGAGCTCTTCGGCGCCGGCGCGCTGGAAGGTTTCGGCGGCGGCCTGCACGTTCATGCTCGGCACCAGCACCGCGTCCTGGTACTTGGCAAGATCGCGCACCGCCATCTCGCCATCAGAACGATCGCTGTGCAGTTCAGCCACGATGAGCACGCCGACATAGTGATCGCCCGGGTCGACGGCGATGACGCGCTGGGCTGAACCGAGCGGCACTTGCATGCGGAAGGTCGCCAGCGTCGTCGAGGCATCGATGGTCTTGATGTCCTTGCGCATCATCGAGCCGACGGTGAGACTGCGCATCCAGCCGACGTCGTGGGCGCTGCGGATGGTCTCGCCGCGCAGATGGAAACGCCATGTCGAGAAGGAGTAGCCGAAGGTCTCGCGCACCAGGATCGCCGACATGATCGAGGCCGCCAGCACGACACCGGTCAGTGTCAGGTCGCGGGTCGATTCCAGCGCCAGGAAGGTCATCGTCAGCGGGCCGCCGACGACGCCGACGGCGAGCGACGTCATGCCGACGACGGCGGCAACGGCGGGATCGATGCCGGTGGCCGGCGAGACGAGGGTCATCACACCGGCAAACGCCTTGCCGAGCAACGCGCCGAGGAACAGCGAGGCGAAGAACAGTCCGCCGCGAAAGCCCGAGCCCAGCGAGATCGCCGATGCCGCCAGCTTGAGCACGAAGACGCTCGCCACCACGGCCAGGCCGTAGTTCATAGCGAATTCGCGATGCAGCGCGCCATGGCCGCTGGACAAGACCTGCGGTGTGATCAGGCCCAGCAAACCGACGATGACGCCGCCAATGACGGGGCGCAGCGACGCATCGATCGACAGCCTGGCAAAACCGCGTTCGATCAGCGTCACCAGCTGCATGATGGCGATCGAGGCCGCCCCGCCGAGCAGGCCGAGCAACAGGAACGGCACGTACTGGCTGGCGGTCAGCGCCGGCAGGCCCGAAAGCTCGAGCGGAAACGGCACGCCGCCAAACATTTCGGCGGTCAGCGAGGCGGAGATCGCGGCGGTCATGACAGGCGCGACATTGGCGACCGAGTAGATGCCGATGACCAGTTCGAAACCATAGAAAGCGCCGGTCAGTGGTGCGTCGAAGGCGGCGGCGATGGCGCCGGCGGCACCACAGCCGACCAGGATACGAACATCGTTGCGGCGCAGTTGGAAGATGCGCGCCAGCCGCGATGCCAGGCCGGACCCGACCTGCGTGTAGCCCGCTTCCAGCCCGACCGAGGCGCCAAAACCGCTGGAGATCATCGTCTGGCCGGCAATGATGAAGGTGTCGGTCAGCGACATTCGACCCCCATAGAGCGCGTTGGCTTCGATCGGGTCGATCGGCGTGCGGAATTTCCGCAGTCTGAGCCAGATCACCGTCAGCCCGAGCAGGATGCCGCCGATCGCCGGTATCAGCGCCTGCATCGGATTGGCGAGCGAGAACATGCCGGAAAGCCGGCCGCCGGGCTGTACGCCGAACAACAGCCCGTGCAGGTCCTGCACGATCTGGCTCATCGCCGTGACCAATATGCCCGCCATCACCCCGACGACGCCGGCCAGAATGACCACCGCGATGCCGCGCGCCTCGAGCAGCGGCACAGACCTGATCAGGACCGCGCGCAGCCGGCGGGCGTAGACTTCGCTGTGGTTTCTGGAAAGCACCGGGGCGGCTCGCCGACATCAGAAAAGGCAGTGGAAAGCCCGCCTGATACGCCCGGCGACACGGCATGGCAACCACAATGGCGATAGACAAGGCGCCATTGTGGCATGGGCGGCCGGTTGCGGCCGTTGCTGCCTCTGCTGGAACCGCAAACAGCGCCGCCGGCGGTTGACGAGCAGGGGGTGGAAGATCGATCAGGTCGGCTTGGGGCCGCCGGCTTCATAGAGCACGAGATTGCGCTCGCCGATGCCGAGTGCCGGCCAGCTTGCACGCCAGTCCGCAAGGTGCGGCGAGCGGAAATGCGCGTCGAGCGCTGTCCTGTCGCTCCACACTTCCATGACCCGGATGACCCCGGCGTCGAACACGTCCTGCGCGTAGGAGTATTCGACGCAACCGGGCTCGGCGCGGCTGGCGGAAACCATGCGCTCCATGGCGGGCTTTGCCTCCTCAAGCTTTTCCGGCGGCAAGCGGATGGTGCCGATGATCAGAAGCATGGGATTTCCTTTTTGGAAGCCGTGAACCAGAGCCCAGTAGCCAGTCTCCCACCCTCGCGCAAGCTTGGCCGGTTACGGTTTGACACCTGTCGCGCGCTCGGCGGGCTTGGCATTGGGGACGACATGGCGATCAGCGAAAGCATCCAGCCCGGCGCGGTGGCCAAGAACGGCCGCGACGTCTTCTTCGCCATCGGCATCGTCATCATCCTGGCCGTGCTGTTCCTGCCGATCCCGGCCTTTCTGATCGACATCGGCCTCGCCTTCTCGATCGCGCTTTCGGTGCTGATCCTGATGGTGGCGCTGTGGATCCAGCGGCCGCTCGATTTCTCGTCATTCCCGACCGTGCTGCTCATCGCCACCATGCTGCGGCTGTCGCTCAACATCGCCACCACGCGCATGATCCTGTCACATGGCAATGAAGGCACGCACGCCGCCGGCTATGTCATTGCCGGCTTCTCCAAGCTGGTGATGGCCAGCGATTTCGTCATCGGCCTCATCGTCTTCATGATCCTGATCGTGGTCAACTTCATCGTCATCACCAAGGGCGCCACCCGTATCGCCGAGGTCGGCGCCCGCTTCACCCTCGACGCCATCCCCGGCAAGCAGATGTCGATCGACGCCGACCTTTCCGCCGGCATGATCGACGACAAGACGGCGCAGCTCCGCCGCCGCGAGCTGGAAGAGGAATCCTCCTTCTTCGGCTCGATGGACGGCGCCTCGAAATTCGTCCGCGGCGACGCCATCGCCGGCCTCATCATCACCGCCATCAACATCGTCGGCGGCATCGCCATCGGCTATATCAGGCACGGCATGGGCATGGGCGAAGCCGCCGACGTGTTCATCAAGCTGTCGGTCGGCGACGGCCTCGTCACCCAGATCCCGGCGCTCATCGTTTCGCTTGCCGCAGGCCTGCTCGTCTCCAAGGGCGGCACCCGCGGTTCGACCAACCAGGCGGTGTTCGGCCAGCTCGGCGCCCATCCGCGCGCCCTCTACGTCGCGGCATCGCTGCTGGTGCTGCTCGGCCTGATGCCCGGCTTGCCGCTGTTTCCGTTCTTTGCGCTGGCCGGTGGCATGGCCGGCCTCGGTTACGTCATCCCGATGCGCCACAACCGCGCCGTCGCCGCCGCCGAGGCGATCAAGGACCAGGAGAAGGCGACCAAGGTCGAAGAGGAAAAGAACTCGGTCAAGGCGTCGCTCGCCACCGCCGAGATCGAGCTCCTCATCGGCAAGCAGCTTTCGACCCGGCTGCTGGTGTCGCATCAGGAGCTGGTTTTCCGCATGGCCAAGATGCGCAAGAAATTCGCCACCCAGTACGGCTTCGTCGTGCCTGAAGTGCGTGTCGCCGACGATTTCGCCATTCCGCCGAAGAGCTACCAGATCAAAGTGCACGGCACCGTGGTGGCCGAATACCAGATGCGCGTCGGCGAGATCATGGTGCTGCTCGGCAACCGCGACATACCCGAAATACCGGGCGAGGAGATCCGCGAGCCCGCCTTCGGCATGCGCGCCTATTCCGTAGTCGAAACCTTCGCCGAAGACCTGAAGCGTGAGAACTACACCTTCGCCGACAACATGTCGGTGCTGCTCACCCATCTCTCCGAGGTCATCCGCAACAACCTGCCGCAGCTTCTGTCCTACAAGGACATGAAGGCGCTGCTCGAGCGGCAGGACCAGGAGTATCGCAAGCTCGCCGACGAGATCTGCACCACGCACATCTCCTATCCCGGCCTGCAGGCGGTGCTGAAGCTGCTGCTCGCCGAGCGGGTCTCGATCCGCAATCTGCATCTGATCATCGAGGCGATCGCCGAGATCGCACCGCATGTGCGCCGCACCGAGCAGATCGTCGAACATGTCCGCATCCGCATGGCCCAGCAGATCTGCGGCGACCTCTCCGAGGGCGGCGTGCTGAAAGTGCTGCGCCTCGGCAACCGCTGGGACCTGGCTTTCCACCAGAGCCTCAAGCGCGACGCCAAGGGCGAGGTGCGCGAGTTCGACATCGATCCGCGCCAGCTGGAAGAGTTCGGCCAGGACGCGACCAAGGCGATCAAGAAATATCTGGAAGCCGGCGAGCGTTTCGTGCTGGTCACCGCACCCGATGCCCGCCCCTATGTGCGCATGATCATCGAGCGGCTGTTCACCACGCTGCCGGTGCTCAGCCATGTCGAAATCGCCAAGGGCGTCGAGATCAGGGTGCTCGGGACCATATCGTGAGCGTTCTCTCGCAAGGCGCCGTCATCGCTGCGTTCCTCGCCTTCTGCCGCATCGGCGCCTGTTTCATGCTGATGCCCGGCCTGTCCAGCGCCCGCGTCCCGGTCCAGGTCAGGCTGTTCGTCGCGGTCGCCGCCACCGGCGGCCTGCTCGCCTTCCTGTGGGACCGCATCTTTCCCTTCGTCGACCCGCGCCCGCAGATCCTGGTGCCGATGATCATCTCGGAACTTCTGGTCGGCGGCCTGATCGGCGCCATGACCAGGCTTTACATGGAAGCCCTGCGCTTCATGGGCTCGGCCATCGCCATGCTGATCGGCTATGGCGGCACCGGCGGACCGGCGATCGAGGAGCCGGAGCCGCAGGCAGCCCTTGCCGCCATCATCTCGTTCTCGGCGCTGCTAATGCTGTTCGTCTTCGATTTCGACCATGAGATCATACGCGCGCTGGTGGCTTCCTACACGGTCGCGCCGGTCAACATCTTCTTCAACCCACAGGCCGCACTCGTCGATGTCACCGACACGGTGTCGGACACGTTCTTCCTGGTCATCCGCCTCGGCAGCCCGTTTGTCGCCTATGCCATTCTGGTCAATCTGACGATCGGCTTCGTCAACAAGCTGACCCCGCAGATCCCGATCTATTTCATCTCCCAGCCCTTCATCATCGCCGGCGGCATGATCATCTTCTATTTCGCCGTCGGCACCATGCTGTCGCTGTTCGTCGCCGGCTTTGTCGACCTGACATTGGCAAGATAGCCATGAGCACCCGCAGGGACCGCCTGAAGAAACTGGTCAAGGTGCAGGAGCAGCTGAAGGCGCTGCACGAAACCCGTCATGCCACCTTTCTTGCCGCGGCCAGCGCCGCCGAGGCCGAAGCCCGGGATCTGGTCGGCCATTTCGACCAGGCCAATTCCCTCTCCGGCCTGTTTCCCGATCTCTACCATCGCCGCATTGCCAGCGCGGTCGGGCGCCAGGAGGCGAACCTCGAAAGCGCCAGGCAGGAGGCCAGCCTCATCGCCGCGGCAACCGCGCGCACCAACATGGTCGAGCGCGCCTACAAGGACGTGCGCAACCGCGACGAACGCGAACGCTCCGACCGCGAGCGCCTCGACCTGATCGCGCAGAAACGGAATGGCGAATAGCCAAGGGAATTCTGCCATTGAGCCGATCCCGCCATTGCGGATAGCCGGCGAGAGCGTCGCGAGAGGGCGGTAGAGCGGCCAGAGGGTCACTGACCCAACATCAGTCAGTAGGCTTCGATTGTCAGAATTGCGTTCTGGAATCGCTTGGCCGCAAGGTCCTCGGGCGCAATCCAATATTGAAGCGGCCCCATCTCCCCGACGGTCCAATTGAGCGCCATATCCGGCCCAAGTTGGAGCAACAGCAGGTAGCGGTCCTTCATCTCGTCGGCTGCGACCTGGACGACGTCACCCTTGCCAAGCATCTGATGGCTACGGGACAGGTGACGGTGAGACAGGGCGGCTACGACATCGGGGCCTATGAGCGCCGCGCCGCCCGCATCTGTCAGTCCCCCCTCGGCGCCTTGGATCGCCGCGATTGAAAGCCAATCATTCATCACCAGCGGAAGTTGACGGCGATGCGGCCGCCGCGCCGAAGGTGACGGCATGCCGTTGACGCGCAAGTCTTCCAGAAAGGCAAGGATTTGCTGCTTCACCTCGGGAGGCGGTGCGTCATAGTCCTTCAGTCCGGCATTGACCGTCGGAAAGAATGCGTTGAACATCTTCGAACCGAATGCCGACAGTTCACGCTGCACCACCCGCAGCCGCTTGGCCTCCGGATCACCTTCGGAGACATCGCCAAGCGCCTTCAGTTGTGCCGTGACATCGGCCGTCTCTTCACGGTGATATGCCTCAACAAGCTTCCGAACGATCCGCGCGGAATGCCAATTGGCCGGAAATCCCGGGTACGGCGTCCAAAGCGTGTCTTTCGGCGCATGATGAGCGGAAAGCAGCGGATTAGGGGCGATCGGCGGACCGTAGAAGGCCTCGACCCTTTCGGTGCGAATTTTGTCCGCGACCTCGAAAGCGTGACCTTCGTCCGCACGCGCCGCGACTTCGGCATCGGTCGGCTCCTCGATCCAGGCAAACTCGACCTCGACCCGATCATAATGAGTTCGCTTGCCCCGCAAGATTTCGTCCATCGGATCCGATCCCAGGATCTTGGCGGTGAACGGCATGTCGAGCGGCGCCCACTTCTGTGTCACCTGACGCGGTTCATACCGCGTCACGAAGTGCATGGCGTCCGCCCCAAACGTGTCGGACATCGGTGCGAAGAAATAGAGATAGCCCTTTTCGGGCAGCAGATTTCGTCCAGGTCCCGGTGGCAGGTCCGAACAGTCGATCTGCGCCATGAAATTGAGGCGCTCGAGCAATCCCTTCCGATTGTGAACCGTCGGCCAGTCGAATTCATCGGGGACAATCGGCAGCCCGCCAAGATAGCTCATGCTCCGTTGCGGAAGACGCGGCGGAAAGACCTGTTTGATCGCAATGCGCGCGGCTTGCCCACGTTCGATCGCTTCGCGGCCATCGACGGAAATCGGCGGGATCTTGCGCTCGACATGCGCCTTGAACGTCGCCTTGCGCTGGTCGTCGCTGTCCTTGGCTTGCTGCTGCATTTCGGCGATCAGTTTTTCTGCTGCGGAGTTAGGCTTGGGCGATGCAGCATGGGCCGCTTCAGACGATGCCAGCGTGCGCTGACGAGCCTTGCCGACCGGCAAGGCGGAACTGTCCCGAGCGTCGTTTGACTTGCCTTTTGAAGACGAACCGGAAAACAGCCCGGCAATGCCTTTTGCTCCGCGATAGATCAGGCTGCCAACGATCAAGAGCATCGCCCCGACCACAAGCAGCGGCATCAGCATTTCCATGACGCTTACCCCCAACCCGATCGTCAGCCACGTCGCTCTATCCCGCAACCGAATTATTGCCGTCATATGCGTCGTTGCGCAAGCAAGGGGCCAGACCCGGACCAAGCTCCCAAGTGGGATACCTTGCGGAACCGGCAGTAATGACCCAATGCGGGAATCAAGCAGCGGCCGATGAGTGGCGGATACGCGGTGAATACCGGGCGTAGATCACGGCGATTGAGGCCATCGAGTCGTGGCGACAACGATCGAGAACCCATAGCAAGCGCGTATCACAGCACCAGCACTGCTGCGTTTGCGCTCAACCGGACGCCGGGTCATCCGGCGAGTTCGAGCAGCTTTTGATACAGCGGATGATTGCGGATCGGATCGAGATCTGAATCATTTTTGACCCAGAGTTTCATATCACTTCCAAACTGCTGCAGGCAGATTTCCAGCAGCTCGATGGCCCGATTGATCTCACCAAGCTGCGAATAGGTGCAGGCGGCATTATAGCGGCAGAGGTTGTCGTCCGGATCGATAGCCAAAGCACGCGCCAGCCATTCTTCTGCCCGATCACGTTCTCCGAGGAATGCCAGTGCCACAGCTCCTTGCTGCGCAGGCTTCGAGTTTTCCGGATGCTGCCTGAGCGCCTCTTCGGCTCGTCGCACTCCGAGGCGCGCATATTTTGCCGCTTCCTCCAGACGTCCGAGGGACCGAAGGACACCAATTAGAAAAAGCGGCGCCTGATAGTCATCAGGCTGAATCTCCATTGCACGAAGGTAGTGCTGCGCCGCCTGCTCGAAATCGCCCTTTGTAAGGAAGAATTCGGCGTACAACTGATTGGCTTCGTAGCAATTGGGGTCTAGCGCCAGGGCCTTTTCGAAAGCGACAGCCGCCGCTTCGGCGTGGCTGTCGATCATCAAGGCGTAAGCCCTTGCCGCATATGCTTCCGCCAGATTGGGCTCGAGCGCCAAGGCCTTGCCGGTGGTTGCCAGAAGATCGGCGGCCGAAACCTTCACCCCATGCCTGGAATTGAGGCGCGAATCGCAGTTCGCCATACCCGCGTAAGCGCGCGCGAATCGCGGATCAAGGTCCGCGGCCCTCGCAAACATCCGCCGAGCCAATATCAGTGAGGATCTCGTCGTCGCATGAAGTAGCTGACGACCCCTTAGATAGTGCGTGTACGCTTCGACATTGTCGGTCGGCGCTTGCTCGATTGCCTTCCTCTCGTCCGGCAAGAGCTTGACCTTGAGCTGGTCCACAATCGTTTTGGTGATCTCATCCTGGATAGCGAAAATATCGGTGAGTTCACGGTCGTAACGAGCGGCCCACACATGGCCGCTGGTGGCACCTTCGATCAATTGGGCATTTATCCTGACGCGACCCCCGGCTCGGCGAACGCTACCCTCGACCACATAGGCGACGCCAAGCTCCTTCGCTGTTTGCTCCAGGTTCACCGCCTTACCCTTGTAGGTGAAGACCGTATTGCGCCCGAGTACAAATAACCCCGAAACGTTCGACAGGTCGGTGATGATGTCCTCGGTGATGCCGTCGCTGAAAAACTCCTGTTCGGGGTCGTTGCTCATGTTGGCGAAGGGCAGAACGGCCACCGACGGCTTGTCGGAGCGCTCACGTACTTGACTGCCCTCGACTGCTGCCGGAGCGACGCTGCTGTCGGGTGATCTCAGACTGATGAAGTAGACACGCACCGACTGGGCAATATTCTTGACGGTCTTCTCGCCTTGATCGACGAACTCAAGTTCCAGCTTGTTGCCGACGTGATTGCGCACCGCTTCTGAACACGCAATGCCGCCTGGCCCAGCAAGGCCCTCGAGACGCGCGGCCATGTTCACGCCGTCACCGTAGAAGTCCTCACCATCGACGATGATGTCGCCGACATTGATGCCGATGCGGAACTTTATGTGCCGGTCTTCGGGAATGCCCGCGTTTCGCCCCGGCATACCGCGCTGGATTTGAACGGCGCAACGCGCCGCGTTGAGAACGCTACCGAACTCAACCAAACAGCCATCCCCCATCACCTTGAAGATGCGGCCACCGTGCTGGGCTATGGTGGGATCGAAGAACTCGCGACGATGCTGGCGCAGCGCACTCAGCGTGCGCTCTTCATTGGCCTCCATGAGACGGCTATAGCCCACCACGTCCGCGGCCAAGATGGCGGCCAGACGTCGCTCGACCTGCTGCTCGGACAAAGCCTCGTTCCTCTCAATCGGGAACTATCCTATTCGATCCGGACACTATTGGGCAGCGCTATCGCCGATAGCAGCGCGGAAGGTCCCGAATGGTCGATAGCGGACATTCTTGACTGTCCGCCTTGCCCCTCATGTCAGCCGTTGGACACAGACGTGACTCGCGCTCGGCTGCCTCACGAATAGGCATAAGTCAAGACGATTCCGGCTTGCGGGCCGGGTATTTTGCTGACATGTTTGCCTGTTTATGAATTCTGCACTGTGGCAGGCGTTCAAATAGAGGGGCATAAGGATGGCAAAGGAATCTTCGAGTACCGCGTCTTCAGCAGGTAAGGCGGAGGGAAATCCGATAGGTAATGCAGAGGGAAACGGGCTGAACTTCATGGCGGCCCAGGCTCGCGAGGCCGGGATTTCCGGTGACGCTGTAGGTGTCGACAAGATACGCGATCTGCTGTTCGGCAACCAGATGCAGGACTATGACCGCCGTTTTTCCAAGCTTGAAGAACGGTTCTTGCAGCGCTTCAAGGATGTTGAATCCGAGGCCAAGCGCAATCTTGAAATGTACGAGTCAAATGCAAAGAAGCAGGTCGAATCGCTCGCGGCGCAATTGCGGAGCGAAAAAGATGCACGAGCCGAGGCCGACAAGGAGATTGACCGGAATCTTCGCGAGCAAAATCAGGCACTTGAAAAGCAGGTGCGCGCGTTGTCGGATCAATTGAGCGAGCTTGAGCGCGACGTTGCGGATCGGATAAATCGATGCGATCATTTGCTGCGTGAGGAAATCAAGCAAAAGAATGAAAGCATTCAGATGCTAATGGAGAAAATGTTCTCCGATCTCAACAACGTCAAGACCGACAGAAATCTTTTGGCTGGCCTGTTTATCGAGGTTGCAAAATGTATAAATCAGGATTCCGGCGGCAACAAGAGTAACTCGGAACGTAGCTGGAAAGTGAGTTGATCGGAACTTGACGTCGACCGTCGACCCAATCAACCTTCCTCAAAGAGCCCCGTCGAGCGATGCCAAGATTGATCGCGAGGCTCTGGCTATTCTTTTGGTCGAAATTGCCCGGAACGTTGATCCGGACCATCATGCGCGTGTCGACGGAGTTCCAACCGCCGATCCTCGCATGGAAACGCTGCGCCAGTTGCTGGTCGGCCGCGAAATTTCCGAGCTTTCTCGAGTTACGCATCTGCTGGGCGAACCGGAGCAGCTTGCGGCAGCAGTGGGTGACGTTCTTCCCGGTGCAGCCGCACGGGCGCCTCATGCGCAACTCGGCGAGGCCCTTGCGCCAGCTGTCGAGAGGGCTGTGCAACGGTCGATCCAGAAGAGCCCGCGCACGCTGACGGATATATTATACCCGGTGTTTCTGCCGGCAATTCGCAAGTCGATCGGGGAAAAGATCGACCAGACCTTTCAGTCGCTGAATGAAACTTTAAGACATATATTTACTTGGCATGGGCTCAAGTGGAGATTTGAATCTTGGAGAACCGGCGCCAGCTTCTCAGAAGTTGTTCTGAAGCATTCGCTTGTCTATCGTGTAGAGCACGCCTTTCTCATCAGCCGCAATTCAGGGCTTTTGATAGCTCATGTAACTGCATATAATGTAACTAGCGAGGATCCGCAATTAATTTCTTCGATGCTTAGTGCAATTCAAGATTTTGTTAAAGATTCATTTAACGAGAAAGAACAGAGTAGCCTTGACACTATCCGTTTTGGCGATCTTCGTCTCTGGTCGGAAGTTGGACAGTTTGCGACCCTGGTTTCGGTGATCCGAGGAAATCCGCCAGAGGAATTACATGAAATAGTTCGCGATGTATTGCTTCGTATCCATCAGGAATACTCCCAGGCTTTAGAGGAGTTTGACGGCGACAGTTCGCAGTTGGCCGGCGTAGAGGCGCAGTTACAGACGTGCGTTGAGCTGAAGCAGGAGGAATCAAACCAGGGATTTCCGTGGCTGGTAGTGGCTGCAGTCCTGCTGCTTTTGATTCCGGCAGGCGGCTGGTTCTTTCTTTCCTGGCAATCCGGGCAGCGCTGGCAGGCCTATGTGTCGCGACTGGAGACCCAGCCGGGCATCATCGTGTCCGAACAAAAGATACGCTACGGTCAATTCTATATTGCCGGCCTGAGAGACCCGCTTGCCGCCGACCCGCAGTCGCTGTTGGCCGGAACGCAGGTCGATCCGGCCCGCGTTCATTCGCAGTGGCAATTCTATCAGAGCCTTGAGCCGGAGTTCGTGTTGAAGCGGCTGACGGCTTCGCTGGCTCCGCCGGATTCGGTACGACTTTCGATCGTCAATGGTCGCATCGTTGCCGAGGGTGAGGCTCCCGACACCTGGATCAATCGGGCGCAGGCCGCCGCCCAGCAGCTTTCGGCAGGCGGACCGGAATTCGACATCTCCAAGGTTCGTGATGTGAGCCCCGAAGCACGCGCGGCGGAGCGCTGGCAGGCCTACGTGTCACGACTGGAGACCCAGCCGGGTATCATCGTTGCCGAACAAAAGATACGCGATGGCCAATTCTATATTGCCGGCCTGAGAGACCCGCTTGGCGCCGACCCGCAGTCGCTGTTGTCCGGAACGCAGATCGATCCCGCCCGCGTTCATTCGCAGTGGCAATCCTATCAGAGCCTTGAGCCGGCGTTCGTGCTGAAGCGACTGACGGCGTCGCTGGCTCCGCCGGATTCGGTACGACTTTCGATCGTCAATGATCGCATCGTTGCCGAGGGTGAGGCTCCCGACACCTGGATCAATCGGGCGCAGGCCGCCGCCCAGCAGCTTTCGGCAGGCGGCCCGGAATTCGACATCTCCAAGGTTCGTGATGTGAGCCCCGAAGCACGCGCGGCGGAGCGCTGGCAGGCCTATGTGTCGCGACTGGAGACCCAGCCGGGCATCATCGTTGCCGAACAAAAGATACGCGATGGCCAATTCTATATTGCCGGCCTGAGAGACCCGCTTGGCGCCGACCCGCAGTCGCTGTTGTCCGGAACGCAGATCGATCCCGCCCGCGTTCATTCGCAGTGGCAATCCTATCAGAGCCTGGAGCCGGCGTTCGTGCTGAAGCGACTGACGGCGTCGCTGTATCCGCCGGATACAGTGCGACTTTCGGTCGTCAATGATCGCATCGTTGCCGAGGGTGAGGCTCCCGACACCTGGATAGATCGGGCGCGCGCAGCGGCCCGACAGCTTTCGGCAGGCGGACCGGAATTCGACATCTCCAAGGTTCGTGATGTGAGCCCCGAAGCACGCGCGGCGGAGCACTGGCAATATTATGTGTCGCGACTTGAGGCCCAATCGGGAATCATCGTCGCCCAACAAACGGCGAGGGGCGGACATTTCTACATTACCGGTCTGAGAGACCCGCTTGCCGCCGACCCGCAAGCTCTGCTGTCCGGAACGCAGGTTGATCCTGCCCGTGTTCATTCACAGTGGCAATTCTATCAGAGCCTTGATCCGAAGTTCGTGGTGAAGCGGCTGACGGCGTCGCTGACCCCACCGAAATCGGTTCTGCTTTCGATCGTCCAGGGTCGCATCGTTGTCGTGGGTGAAGCTCCTGCCGGCTGGATCAACCGGGCGCGGGAAGCCGCCGAACAACTTTCGGCGGACGGAGTGGTTCTGGATGTCTCACAGCTGCGTGAGCTGAACCTTGCAGAACTCAATCAGTTGAGAGCGGCCATCCAGGCGACCGATATTTTCTTCTATTCCGGCAAAGCTGTGCCGGGACCAGAGCAGACGCCGGTTCTCGACAGATTGGCGGATCAATTGAAGGAATTCGCCCAAAGTGCCCGCAAGTCAGGCGTAACAGCGCGGTTCATGTTGACCGGCCATTCGGACGGCACGGGCCGTGAGACGGCCAACGTGTCGATCAGCGCCGCCCGCGCCGAGGCAGTTCGTGCGCTTCTCAACAGACGCGGCGTCGCTCCGGAGCTGCTGCTGGTTCGGGGCGCGGGCACCTTTGAGCCGGCGGTGCCTGAAAATAGTCAAACGGGTAGCTCCACCAATCGCCGGGTTTCGGTTACGGTAAACCTGGACTAGGGCGGAGCCCAAGATGTTGCAAAAAAAGATCTGCATGTTGGGCGGGTTCTCTGTCGGAAAGACGAGTCTGGTTCGCAGGTTTGTGCAGAGCATCTTTTCAGAAACCTATTTGACCACGGTGGGAGTGAAAATCGACAAGAAGAGTGTCGCACTCCCGGACAAAACCGTGGATCTGATTTTGTGGGACTTGGCCGGCGAAGACGATATCGGCTCATTCCGCGTCAGCCATGTGCGAGGTGCGACCGGGCTTGTGCTTGTCGTCGATGGAACCCGCGCCGCTACTCTTGCCGCGGCACTCACGCTGCGCGAGCGGGTCGAGGCCGAATTCGGCGCTATGCCGTTTGTATTGCTGTTCAACAAATCCGATTTGGCCGATCGGTGGGAAATATCGGATAGTGAGATTGACGGACTGCGGCAACTTGGATGGCAAATCTATCTAACAAGTGCGCTTTCCGGTGAATCTGTTGATGATGCGTTTCGTCAGCTTGCTTCGATGGTTACCAAATAGACCATGCATAGATTGCCGAAAGAAGTCGGAAGCTGGATTTATAATTTCTTCTACAATGAGCACTCTATCGCATATCTGAAAATTGACGCCCAGCTTTGCATAGCTGCAAAGGGCGGTAACGTTGAACATTACGGGCTCTCATCGCTTCGCATTGGTCAGCCTGTTGCCGATCAGCTTGAATTCATGGAAGGTTTGCTGCCTTCCCCGGAGCTTCCATATCATATGGCCATGGTCGAACTGCCCAACGGGCGTGTCGCGGACCTTCATCTTTTTGCTGACAATGCCTGCGTGTGGCTGCTCTTTCTTGACACCACTGCCGAACGCGACAATAGGCAGCGGCTTCAACAGAAGGCCTATGAAATGACGCTTCTGCAAGAGAGGGAGCGTCAACTCAACGAGAAACTACAATCGATGAACGAGGCGTTGAGGGAGAGCCAAGAGGGATTGTCGCGTGAATACCAGCGCGCCGAAACCCTACTCCTCAACATTCTTCCGGCGTCGATCGCGGAGCGGTTGAAAGCACACGAACAAATTGCAGACAACCACGCAGAGGTGAGTGTGCTTTTTGCCGACATCGTCGGTTTTACGGAAAGAGCGCGGAGCGTCGGAGCCGTGACCACGCTCGCTATTTTAAACTACTTCTTCAAGGCGGCGGATCAGCTCTCGGAACGATACGGCTGCGAAAAGATCAAGACCATCGGCGATTGTGTGATGGTGGTCGCTGGCCTGCCCACCGCGCGATCCGATCATGCAGAAGCCCTTGCCCATTACGCACTTGAACTGCGGGAGGCGGTTAAGCGCGAACGCTTCGCAGGAGAACGGCTAAGACTCAGAATTGGAATTCACTCAGGACCAATCGTCGCGGGCGTCATAGGCAACAGGCGGTTTGCCTATGACCTGTGGGGCGAGACCGTTAATCTCGCCGCACGTATTCAAACGTCAGCGGAGCCCGACGAAATCCGTATTTCGGATGCAACTCACAAACTGCTTGGACCAAAATTTGCTTGCGACCCACTCGCGGAAACGGAATTGCGCGGTACAGGTCGTGTGCGAATGTGGCGGCTCTCGGCCTGATTTGCGATCGTTCTTCCCTGCACCACCAGCGGACCTGCTGTTTCCGGCCCAAAGCGCGACGTCCGTGTAGCAGCATGGCGATGTCCATAGTCAGCGCTTGGCAGACCAACGACACATGCCTGCATTCTGCCTCTCCCGCCGCGCAAGCCTGCCACAAGCTTGTTGAGGCATGGTCTGGCTAAGGAAAACCGATAAAAGGCGGACTTTCTTGGCGATTTCTCCACCCAGCGACATCGTTATGGATGTGGCCCGAGCCGTCGACCCGACGGATATCGAGGCCGCCCGCGCCGCGCTGACTAAGCGGGCCGGTGGTGCTGCCGGGACGTTTTCGGTCGACACCGGCGCTTCGGTCGATGCTGGCTCGATCCTGTCGCGCGCCACCGCCGACAAGGCTGCGGCGACAACCGACCCGGCCAAGAAGTTCAAGAAGTTCGAGGCCATGGTGCTGCAGACCTTCATCCAGAACATGCTGCCCAAGGACACCGAAGGCGTCTACGGCAAGGGCCTGGCCGGCGACATGTGGAAATCGCAGCTAGCCGAGCGGGTGGCCGACGTCATGGCCGAACGCGGCGGCATCGGCATCGCCAAGTCGATGCTCGCCGACCACTATCTCGAGGGGAAGCGCGTCGTGCCGGTCGGTCCGGTTTCGGGCGGGCCGGAAAAGACCGAGATCGATCAACAGAACAGTCTGTCGACCTCGCTGGTCCACGAATTGCAGCGCAAGGCGGCGCGGTCGATCACCGGTGACGAGACCGCCATCAAGACAGACATCAAGATCTAGGGCAGGCCCCAAACCGGGAGCCGGCTTTGGGAAAGATCATGCTTAAACACTGAGATAATGCGTAACCGAGTTCAATCTAACCAGACCGGGATTCTCATGGCCGACTTTTCGGAATTCACCGCCAACCTGCCAGCACGCACGACCGCGTCGGAAGCCCCGATCCCGTTCGCGCGGCCTGGCAACCTCGCCGCCATCATCGGCCGCATCGAGGAAGTGGTCGAGGAAGAGACGGCCGGCATCCGCAACGCCACCAACTATGATCTCAAGGCGTCGAACGCCCGCAAGAGCCGCTATCTCTACGAGTTGACCCGCGCCATGAAGGGCGGAAGCGAAGCCGAATTCCTCGAACAGCACCGCGAGGGCCTGACCCGGCTGCGCCAGAAGCTGGCGAAGAACGAGGCCGCGATCCTGGCGCACCTCAGCGCGGTCAACGAAGTCGCCACCCTGCTGCGCCACGCCATCCAGCGATCGCAAACCGACGGCACATACTCCGCCGGCGAGTTCGGTTGGGCGAAGACATGATGCCGAGAACAATGTTCGGACAAGAGGGCAGTACCGCGTCCGCATCGCAAGGGAATGACAAGGCCCGATGATCAAGGTCATCGCCATCGCCGTCTGGATCTGCGCCGCCACGCTCGGCGCCGTGTTCTATTCGTTCCAGGCGGCCGGCGAGGCTGGTGTCGGCGAGACGCCGAAACCGATGCTGGGCGGCCTCGACTACGTCAAGACCGACATCATTTCGGTGCCGCTGATCCGCGATTCCCAGATCGGCGGCTATTTCCTGACCAAGCTTGTCTACACGGTCGAACCCGAGCAGATAAAGAAGCTGTCCATTCCGGCGGAAGCGCTCATCACAGACCAGGTCTATAGCTACCTCTACTCCAATCCGCAGATCGACTTCACCAAGAAGGCGACGATCGATCTCGATGCCTTCCGCGCCGCGATCCGCGATACCGTCAACACCCGTGTCGGCGCCACCTTGGTGCATGAGGTTCTGATCGATCAGGTCAATTTCCTGAGCAAGGACGAAATCCGCGACAACTGGCTGCGCCGCAAGAAAAGCGAGACGGCGGCGGAAATGACCAAGGCATTCAAGGAACATTGATCGCGCCGCTGCTTGCAGCTTCCGATCACACCGGGACGTCATCCGATGCGGCGATAGGAACCAGCCACCGGAATTCGCGTTGACGTAAACGTCAACCCAAAGCTATATGCGGCATCGGCCGTGATCGCGAAAAACGCGGCATGGCGACTTAAGCCGTATTTAGGCGCCGTTGCGCGACCAACCAGACAAGGAGAACAGCGTGAGCGTTCAGGAGATTGCCGAGAAGATCAAGTCGCGCGTGGCGAGCAGCGGGTTCGATCGTTCCGTGAAATTCGACACCGGCGGCGATGGCGTCATCGTCATCGACGGCGCAACCATCTCGACGACAGACGCGCCCGCCGATTGCACCATCAAGCTCTCGCTCGACGATCTGGATTCGCTGATATCAGGCGACCTGAACCCGACCATGGCCTTCATGACCGGCAAGATAAAAGTCGAAGGCGACATGACTGTCGCCATGGCGCTCAGCCAGTTGATCGGCTGACCGCTTTCAGACGCACAAAACGCCGCCCGGTGGGCGGCGTTTCTATCCTATAAACCATTGATTTTATTGTATTCTGGTTATCATACCATACCGCCAAACATAGCACAAAAAAGCCCGCCCGAGGCGGGCTCTGTCTACGTTCGATGTCGGAGCGGTTTAGGCGGCCACCAGAGCCTCGCCCAAAATCATCAATTCAGGAAATACACAATCATCGAGGCGGCGTCGGATCCCGTAAAGCTCGTCGCCGCGGCTCGTCCTTGTTCTGCAGACAACAACGGCCGGCATCGGCTGATCGCGATGCGTGACTGCCTGGCCAATGGCAAAACGATAGGCGGTATCGACATGCATGTTCATGGCGGGTCTCTCTCTTCGGCTGCTTAAGGCCGTATTGAGCCAGGTTCGCCTGGCGCCGGGGGAAAGCACCCGTGAGAAGAGAACGGGCCGTCCGCTTTTAGCTTTCGCTTGGACATAGCAAGACGCCCCCGGCAAGCCGAGAAATGCCACCCCAAAACCCTGCAAGCCCGACCTATATTTGGTTGGTACTCACCCCACATGTAAGGTGGCCTAGATTCGCCGTGTTGTCAAAGGGCAAATCACAGATTATTTTTAGGCGTTATTTGGCTCGAAAGGCGTTTTCGCCTATGTGCGTCAAGCGAGATAGGCGAAAACGCCTAAAAGGTATGCCCATTTACCTTTTTATACTTTGATAGACATGCAAACGGGCATATCGGCCTCCAGACATTTCATAAAATGCAGCGGCGTCAAATCAAGCTGCGGACTTCAGCCATTTGATACATATTGCGCAAGAGCCCCGCCTGCGCAATGCTAAGGCGTGGAGGGATAGACAATATGGAATTCTTCATTGTCTGGCTGGGTTGCGCCGCGGTAACTGCAGCGATCGGCTCGTCCAAAGGCCGGAGCGGAGTCGGCTGGTTTTTCATAGGTGCCATTCTCGGCATCTTTGGGATTATTCTTGTTGCCTGCTTGCCATCCCTTGAAACCAGGCCGTCCGGAAGGTCTCGAACCTATTACGATCATGCTGCCGGAGTAAGAACCTTACCCCCATCGCCTGCGAAAAAATGTCCTGACTGCGCGGAGGATGTGAAGGTCGACGCAAGGATTTGTCGCTTCTGCCGGCACGATTTCACTGCTGTTCGATCCGTGAAAGCCAGTTGAGGCGTGCGGCGGCGCCGAGGTGAATTGCCGCCTGTGGCCTGCGCTGCGTAGGGATCGCATCTTTCGCGCCAGCGATCTATTCTGCTTGGCTCATAGAAGGGGGAGAATATTCAAAATGGTGGGATTTCCAGACGGCCACGAGCGACTTTGCGCCATCGAATGGCTGGTGCAGCGCCTTGCGGTCGAACACTGCTTGCGCACGCCTAATCCGGCGGCCGCTGCCGACAGGCTAAAGGCCGAAGGCGAGGAATATGGAATGCTGGTGATGACTAGCGCCATCAACACCGGCGTTGCCGAACAAGGGGTAACGGGAGTGGAAATCAGCGCCGCACTGGCGACGCTGCTGGAACATATCCCCGATGACGTCAGAGCGGCTTTGTAACGACCGTCAGAACATCACGGCTGGCGTTCTGATCGGCTATTATCTGAAATCGCCTTGGGGCGTGCTTTAATACGCAGCCAGCTTGAATTCGATCTCATAGAGGAACGGCGACTGGTTGGTGGTGCCAGATGTCTGAAGCATACGATGATACCGATAGCCCACAGCTTGGGCTGACATAGTGGTAATCACCTGCGTTGTGCCGCTCCCCAGGCTGAATGTTGAGCCGATGCTGTTCCAAGACGATCCGTCATCGCTGCCTTGCCATTGCCAGGTGCCGTGCGATGCATTGACGCCTTGATACCAAGTTATCTCGGTGATCAACTTCGGAGTGATGAAATCGAACTTGACCTCTCGGCCCGACTGGCCGCCGGTCCACCAGAAAGATCCCGACGCGTTGGCGCCGTCGATTAGCCCAGTGACGGCACCACCGCCGACCGTGGCAGTGGTCGTAATGGTAATGATCGATGTACGGTTGCCAGTACCTCCGGAGTTGGTATAGGCGGGCGTTGGTATCTCGCTCCCCGACACCGATCGCGGAACGACCATCGGAAACGGGAACGTCGCCTCGAACTGGTGAGATGCCGAAGCACGGCGCTCCAGCCTAGGTCTTGCCAAGCGCTCGATCTGTGTCGCCATGCTCTGGCGGACATCATCCCCTAACGGGCGAACAATGGCCGGGATGTCCGGCGGTAGGTCGATCATTGCAGCGCCACCACGTTCAAGTGCGAGAACCCGTTGAGCACGGTGATATGGAAGAGGAAGTCATCCCCGTTCACGGTGGTCAGGGCATCGCCCGTCTTCTTGGTGAAGCCGGACGTGGTGAGCGCGCCGGCCGACCCATTGTTGGTGTATTGGATGACCATAGAAAGCGCATTTCCACCGCCGGTCGAAGGCGGTGCCAGCGTGTGAGCGCCCCCATTGACGGCATACTGCAGGTTGCCGTTGGCGGGGTCGGGCGTGAAGGTGCCAGAGGATTTGGTTCCGGCACTGTAGCCGCTAGCCGTATAGCCCGCCGTAAAATTGGCTGTCGCGTTCGAACGAAGAACCGCCGAGTTGAGCGGCGATCCATCCGCCCGAAGGTAAAGGAGGCAGATAACGTTGTCGCTGGCATCTTGAACGAAGCAAGCGCGATCGCCGGCCGCCGTGGTGATGTTGGCGCCGCCGGGCAATTTCAGCGTGGTGGCATTATGGGTAAGCGTCAGGATGCCATCGAAGATGATCCATGCGACGCGGCCATCCTTCGCCGTAGCCCAATCGATGTCGGTGATCGTGGTCGTGCCCGTGACGTGGAAATATCCGCCTTCGCCAAGCGCCGTGGTGGTGGCGCTGGCGACGTCGGCACCCTTTTCCCAAAGGGCAGCCAGCGCATCCGCGGTGACGCCTTTGGCGGTGTCCGTTCCGGTCAGGACTTCCGTCGGCGATGCCGCGGTGAAGCCGCCGATACCAGCTTGCGCAAAAGCAAGGGAGGTCGATCCCGGCGTGATCGGTGCATTTGTCGTGCAGGTCCATTGCGTGTCGGCCTGCGTGGTGCCTTCACTGACATAGCAGGAGGCATCGACCAACTCAGCGCCGCTATCGGCATCGGCGGCACGCGTCGGCGCCCCACTGGCGTTAACCGTATAGATGCCGTTTTCAGCGCCACTCGACTGGTTCTTGATCAGGATCCGATCGCCGGTGGCAAGCGTGACACCATCGAGCGTATCTCCGTTCTCGAAGGAGCTCGCTAGCGTTCCGGCGCCGGTCGTCGCGGCGCGAACTGCCTGCTTCCACGAGAGGCCGGTGACCTTGCCGTCGACATAGGTTTTCACGCCCTTTTCGGTGGTGACCTTGGCATCCGAGTTGCTGGCGAACGTGCCATCGGTCGAGATGGCGACGCCGCTGTCCTTGATCAGCTTGCCGGTCGTCGTATCGAACAGGGCGATATTGTTATTGACGGCGCTCCCCGGCCCAACGACGTCACCGGCACCACCGCCACCGGCCAGCAATGACCATGTCGAGCTATCGAAGAAGTAATAGGCGTTGGCGTCCTGGGCGTAGGCAAGAGCGCCTTCGATCGCCGGCAGGAAGAACCATGCCGCGTTGTAATACACGGCTACCTTTGTTGCCTGTCCTGACCACGCGCCTGTTGGTGATGCACCAAGGCAATACGCGTCACCTTCTGCCGGCGATCCGGGCGGGGCGGTATCGCCAATAGAGACAGCCGGGAAGCAGAAAGCACCAGCCTCCAGCTTGGCGATCGCCTCATTGACCGTCACCGACCGGTTGTTCTGCGTTTCCGCCAATTCGGTGATGCCAAGGCGATTGGAAGTCGTCATGCCGGCACCTCGCTGTCAATCGCCGCCAGAAGCAGAGCCGGCCCCAATTTGGTGACCGATGCGATTGCAACGTCCGAGTAACCGAGACTCCGGCATCTAGACCGAAAATCGAGGAACTGAACAATTAGTTTCCCGTCAATCATGCACGGCTCCGCCGCGCCGTAGAGCGCTGTCATTCTAGTTTTCTCCTGAGATGTTTGTTTGGTTTGTGGCTACTGGCCTGCAGTGCCTGCCGCCTAGCGCGTGCGCATGGTCCGCTCCAGATGCGCGGCGGTTCTTGCCGCGATCTGGTTTTGTGACTCGACAAAGGATTGAGCGTCTGGCGTAACTACCGTGATCGCTACGCTTATAGGTCGACCGTTGTCGTTGGCGCCCCGTTGCATGCGCGTGGCGCCTATTCGGCCAAGCGAGCCGGCGGCATGGTTCAACCGCCCAACGTAACCGCCCTGCGCATAGCCTGGCACGCCCGCATTCATCGCCTCGAGCAGACCGCGGTTCTTTGCGGTTGCGCGCGCGTTAACGACAAACTCCTTGCCGTGAACAACGCCCGCAGGCTCGCCAACGCCGCCATTTCCGGTATATCCGCCATCGGCAAAGCCGAACAACTTGCCGACCAGGCCAAGACCGCCGCTTCCCCCGCCGCCAAACAAGTTGTCCAGAGCGATGTCGAGCAGGCGGTCAGCCAACTTGCCAACCGCGTCCTTTAGCGAGTCCGTCAACGACTTGCCGTGCGCCAGATCGGATATGAATCCCTTCAAGGCGCCGGAAAATGCGTCGTTGATTTCCTCCTGCTGCGCAGCAAGGTCTTCTTGCGCTTGCTTAAGTCGGTCTGCCGCCGCGGCTGCAGCATCGTATGCAGAGACCTGCTTAAACCTTGCATCGGCTTCCGCTTCGACTTGGGCACGAACGGCATCCGTTATTGTGATGCCTTCTTTTTCCAACTCAAGTAGCGACTCGCGAATGACCTTGGCGCGTTCGCGCTCCGCATTGGAGGCGGACATCATTGAGGTCTCGAAGCCGATGGATGCCGTTTCAGCAGCTTGCGCCGCTACGACATCCCGTATCTTCTTCTCCTGCTCAGTGCGAAGGTCTATTTCCTGCGTCAAGGCAGTGGTGATGCCTGCGCGCTTCTGCGCGTAGCCAATCACGTCATCAACGGTCGCTCCGCCACCAAGGATGGTCGGGTTGGCCTTCACCTGTGCCGCACCCAACACATCGGCAACCGGCGTTCCCGGCGCGGCTTTTAGGACCGCGATAGCACCTTGCGGCCCAAGGAAGTGCGCCAATTGCAGCGCGGCCTCATCAACGGATACGCCCGCCTTTTGCAGCGTGGTCGCATTCTCACGGGCGTACGCTTCAATAAGTTCGCGCGATTTCTGCGAGTCGTTTCGCAATGCCAATATGGCATCGGTCGACATATTCGCCGCTTCAGCCGGGTAGTATTTGCGGAACAGCGCAAGCCAGGTAGACTCGATGAACTGACCGAGGCCGGTGGCGGAGGAATTGGGGTTCTTGGCATTTGCCTTGCCGCCCGATTCCGCAGTTACTACGTGCTCGACAAAACCGCCAATTGCAGTGTCTGTGTTCTTGGATGTCTTCTCTGACGCAATTTCCTTAGCTGCCTGAATACGCGCAGCGGCTTCGGTCATTGACTGACCGATAGCCTTGGCGGCGTCCATAACCTCTTTCGTGCGGTCTTGGATTTGCTTCTCAACGTCACTGCGGCTGGCGTCGGAGTTGCGCGTGTCAAGGAAGTCGCTGCGCGCCTTGCCGTAAGCCGTGGCCGACCGTTGGCCGGCTAGGGACTCACCCTTGTCGTCGGTGATGCTGAAAATCGCGGTGGCAGCCCTTTGCGCCTCCGCTGTGATCTCCGCGAGCTTTTCAAGCAGTGGATCAAAGGCTTTAGCCATCGCCTTGAGGCGAGCATCGTTGCCAACGATGTTGGCGATTGCCTCCTTGGCCTCCTTGGCGCCAATGGTGCCGTCAGCGATCTTCTGACGTAGTAGGTCGAAAGCCTTTAGCTTGTCAGGGCTGATAGCGGCTAGGCCCGCCCTATAGGCGTCGAAGAGCGCAAGCGCTTGCTTCGTAGCGCCGGATAGTTCCGACCCAAGATCGCGCTTTGACAAGCCGTCCAGCGCATCGCCAAGCTTTGGATCCGACAGCGCGTTGAACGCGGCGTGCAGCGGTTCAAAGCGGCTGATGGTGTCGTTAAGCCAACGGATAAACTTGCCACCGGGAACGCTCGCAACTAGGTCCAACGATGATCCGAGATTATCGAGGATTTGAGACAGATCTTTTAGCAGTTCTCCAACCGATTTGCCGGCCTGCGTCGTATCGTTGAGCTTGCCGATGAACTTTGCCGCGGCGTTCGATACTAGAGTGAAGCCGTCGCCGATCGTCGCGGTCGTGACGTCGAACTGTTTTTGGATCTGCGGGCCGGCCTTGAGGATTGCTTGAAAGACTCGGTCACTCGAAAGCGCACCTTCGGCGCCGAGTTTTTTCAATCCGGCAATATTGGTGCCAAATTCGTCAGCAATAGCCTTCGCGAGCAGTGGCGCGTTCTCACGAATGGAACGCAGCTCGTCGCCCTGCAGCACGCCCGAGCCGAGTGCTTGACTGAGCTGAAGGATGCCGGCCGCTTGCTCGCTTGTTGCAGCGCCGCCAGCCTTGAAAGCCTTGTTGACGATGTCGGTAGCGTCCGCAACTTCTTGCTCGTTCTTGGCAACGCCCTGCGTTGCGCGCGCTAGCTTTGTGTAGAGGTCGACGGTCTCGGTGATGCCGGAACGGCTCTGGTTTGCCAGCTTCGTTAGGTCGGCGAGCGAACGTGTTTGAATGCCGGTCGCTGCCGATGTGGCCTTGAGCTTATTTCCCGCTTCAGTCCAGGCGTCGGCGTATTGCTTGATCTGGTCCGCGCCGAAAGCCGCACCCAAAGCGCCAGCACCTGCCCCTAGTCCGCCAAGATTGAGTGAAAGCTTCTTATTGGTCTGCGCAAACTGAGTTTCGATCTTGCGAAGCTGGGTCTGTGCTGTGCGGTTGGCCTTGTTAAGGGCGTTCTCAAATTTGGTCGTTTTGGCTTCAAGCGAAACGATAAGCTTTTCGATATCCGAGGCCATCAGCGCGCCTCGTTGCGGTCAGCGATCCGCGCCCATGCGCGCGTCAACAGAGCAGCCCCAATGTGGTTGCCAGTCTTGGCGGCCCACAGGGCGAGGGCGTTCGTAATGAAAGCGTCGGAGATGGTGCGCGACGAGTGGCCATCCCGCAGGAGGCGCCGCGCAAGCGCATTCGCGCGGCGCTCGGTCGCGTTAAAATCGGTCATTAGTGGGTCCTTGAAATTGGAAAGGCCGCCGCGTGGGCTGGCTTGGCGCTATATTGTGGTGGCGGTGCTGCTCGGCAAGAAGTTGCCGAGCAGCATCAGGTCATGCATGCTGTGAGATGCTTTGGGGGGACAGATGAACGCGGCTGAACGCTATGGTGCGATTGCGCGCCTGTTAGAAGCACAACCCAACACTGGCGATATCCATGACGTCCTGCGGTGGATGGGACGGGCTCAGGCGCTCGTTGAGGGGGTCTCGCAGCGTAATGCGTCTGGCATTGCCAACGCCGGAACGTTCATGGGGAGTAACGGCACTCAAAAAACAGTCCAAAACGTCAACATGCATTTATACGCAGCACTGGCGATAGCTGAAATGGAGGCACCGCACTCGTCGCAAGGTTCATTCGTAGTCGCGGGCAAGCCATTCGACGCGATGATGGCGGTTGGAAAGGTGCTGTCTGCAGCCAAGAGCAAAGTCCGGATCGTGGACCCATACATGGACGAAAAAGCACTTACCGAATTTGCCCTCTTGGCTAACGAAGGCGTCAATATCGAACTGCTTGGCAGTCCTATGTACAAGACTGCATTGCTCCCTGCCGCTCAGAAGTTCATCCAGCAGTACGGAAGCAACAGGCCGCTAGAGGTCAGGTTGGCCGGCAAGCACGAACTGCACGATCGCTTGATCTTGGTTGACGGAAGTCAGGTATACACACTCAGCCAATCCCTCAGGAATTTCGCCGAGCGTTCTCCCGCACTCATCAGCAGGGTAGATGACCCAGATATCATCGTCTTGAAGATTGCCGCATACGATGCCTTCTGGAATGGCGCAAGCGCGATTTAACCGAACACCGGATACCCTCCCGAATACCGCGCGGTCCTAGGCGGAAACGCCCCAGAGAACCCGATAGGGGGGGGGCTACCGTTCCAGCCGCAATAGCACGGCCGCTACCACATCCTTGAACAACGAACCGCTATCGCGAAACAGCAACCTACCGGCGCCTTTGCGAACAGTCGGCGCCCATATCTGCCACTTCCCATCCGGCCGCTGCGCAAGCTGCGCACCTGCAACGACGATGTCGTCTGTATAAAAATCAAACTCGGCGCGGACGACAGAGCCGCCTGGCCGGAGCGTGTGCGCTGGCCTGGCGTCGGTTACTACTGCGATCATCGTTCCCACGAGGCCAGCGGCAGACCCGTGCTTGCGTTCCGCGCAACTCGCTTCGGCTCGACTTTGGCATTGAGTGCTTCGGCAGTTTTTAGGAGTCGCTTGGATGCGGTGGCCAATTCGTTTCCAACCGCGACGGTGCGTAGAGTCCCGTTCCGGATCTCGGTCTCAATCGGTTGCGCTTCAACAAGGTCTACGATGCGAACGTGGCTATTCCTAACGGCGCCGTCTGCGCAGAGGGATATCTCCTCCATGCCGGCCGCCACGATCAATTTGATATCGCGGCCGCGCAGGGTTTTTGCGACGATCGTTGGCTTTCTGGCCCCGACGCTGACATCAGTCCTGCCGCCTGAGGCGACCATGGATGTCACCACGGCGCCGCTCTGCGTCTCGGGCAGTTCATATTCGAACGCCAGGAAGTCATCGCCGTCGATAAAGCGAAGGCCTGCTGCGGTCGAGCCGAAGTCTGTGTGCTCCGTATGGTCGATTCTAATTTTGATTTCCGACCGCAACGCCTCGGTGAAGCAGCCCTTCACGAATGCGAATTCCTCGCCGTCGCGGTCGAACACCTCGCCATATTGACAGGCGATGCCGCGCAGCGCCGGCCGCTGCATCGTTGACTGAGGATGATTTGCATACATATGGCCTGATATGCCGGCACGCTTGCCGTTGGCCATTCCTGCCATTCCTGCCATTCCTGCCATTTTTGCAGCAATTTCCGCTCGAGCCGCGTGGCGGCTGAGGTCGGGGATTTCGATGATTGAATGGGCGGTCATGCAAGTTCCTTCGGAATGTCGTTTGGCTTGAGGTGGCCGGCTGTTTTGATCTCGTTGAGAAGGATGCCGATGGGGCCGTTACGCCCGCCCTCCAGAATGCGCGAAAAGTGCACGCTCATCCAACCCGACGAATAGCCCGCATCGGCCACCTGAGTGCTCATCTCGCGGCAAGACCGCGCTGCCGCATCGAGCGCGATCAGGGCATCGGTCAGCGCGCCGATACGCTTCCGGTACTCCGGTTTCAGCCGCTGCTGCAGGAGCGCACTGGCGCGCGCGGTTTCGGTCTGGATATCGCGCGTAACGATCTCGCGCGCGTAGGCTAGATCGCGGAGACGTTGGGAGATTTCGCGACGACGAGTTGAGCGCATGGGCCGGCGCGGTACGGGCGTCGTGCCGAGAATTTCAGCCAGCCGCGCTTCTCTATTCTCGTCCGGATCGTCCGGTCCCTCCGCCTGCGCAAGCGCAAACTCTTCGGCGCGCAACAGAGCGGCTTCCTCGCCGATCGCCGCCTTTTTGTCATTCAAGGTGGCTATGGCCGGATTTAGATCGAGAATCGGCGGCACATCGTCGTCGTTCTCAGTCGGTGTCTTGGTTCGATTGAACATGTGGTTGTCCTATTTGTTGAGCAGTTCGCCGCCGATGACGACGATGGCCGCAATGGGGATGATGAAAACCGACACGAAGCCGCCACATGGCGAGCCGAACGTCCGTACGCCGTCAAGCGTACGGATCTCGACAAACCGTCCATCTTGGCTGACGGCGATCTGGCCTTCGGTGGCGTCGGCGGAGAGCAAAGCCATTATTGCGCTTTCGACAGTTAAGCCGTCCGGTGACACAAGCCGACCAGTCGCCTTCTCGTGTTCGACCGCCCGACTCGGCGAAGGTGCCGACAGTGCGAGCAACATCCGCGCGATGTCGCGCTCCGCGATGGGCGGCGCGAATGGGCGACCAGAGCCGATGCGCGCCGCTTCTTTCGCGCGACGCAGCGTCTGAACCACCCGCGGTCTAGGTATTCTTGTGTTCCTGACGATGCAGTCGGGAAGCATCGCGCCGTGTATTTGAACCATGTGACCTCCGGCGCAATGCGCGGTTTGCATTTTTGAAGGAACTAAAACTGCACCGCGACCAGCCGAAAAAGGAGCAAACGGCGGTCGCGGGAGATCAGCGCTAGCAAGACGCAACAGCGCGATCAGGTCGCCACACATGCGGCAAATGGAAAGAAGCCCGAGCGCCGAAGCGCCCGAGCGAACCCGCCTGCGCTCTTGCGCAATGACGGGGGTGCCGCACGCTGAGGGAAGCGGCGGCAGCGATCAGGAATCGAGCAAAACCTGGCCGCAAAAAGAAAAGCCCACCAAAAAAAGCGGGCTTTTCACGTCTTCAGAGATATACAGCCCAACGTCACATTTGACTGGACGTTTAGGCTGCAATTTTTTCCGCCTGTTTGTGATTGTCGTTTGCAGCAACGCGCGATTGTGGCAGATCCGCAACTTTCATAAGCATATCCAGCGCAAGATCGATTACCGACGCACCGTATTTTTCTGCACTGGCTTCGGTGTAACCTCTGGCGATTCCAATATCTCTGGCGGTAGCGTCTGTTATTGCCAGGTCAAGGATAGTAGCCGTGTCGGCTAGGGCAGCACGCAGGCGCGTTTCTTCGGCAAGACGGGACATTTCCTGTTCCGCTTTCGACTTCGCTTCCCATGGCCCTGTTACCGAGCCGGGCGCGTCATTGCGGCAATGTGGAACGCCGCCGACCCATTGCTTGCCGGGAACAAGGCCGTCTGGGCACCTAGTGACTGGTGGCATCATCGAGGTGTTCTTTAGTGCTTCGGCCAGCATATCCGCCGCCCTTGCCGCGGCAGGCGTTTTCTTCGCGGCAATCGTTGCCTTCCACGCTGCGGTCAGTGGGTCGACTGCGCCGGGATCGGATGGCGGAATGATAGGTTGCCGCATCAGGGGTGCTGCGGTCATTGGACTCTGCGTCGTCGGCTTGTCTTTCAGGTAGGCCCATATTTGCCCCTCACTGCGGCTTGGCGATGCACCCATCCCGCGGGCAGACCGTTCAATCGGGGAGAGCGGCATGCCTTGGGCGGTGCGGCGCCACTCCGTCAACTCATTACCTTTGAAGCGGAGGGCGCCTAAACGAATGTGCTTGGCCGTAGGCGGCTTCGCTTCCTTGTCTTCCGGCACGATTTTCGGCTCTGCATCGCTACGCTCATAAGTCCGCACCAATTTGCCGGTGTGGTGCCAGCGCTCTCGGCCTACAACCCGCCAGCCGATAGCATCGAGCAAGGCCGGTTCGGTAGGCCGAATCTCTAACCCGAATTCCGGGTTTGTGTCGTCGTCGCCGACCGTGCCGACGAGTGCACCGGCAGGCAGTGTCAAGTCACGCCAGAATCGAAGAGCATCAACCCTGCTCTTCCCGTGTTTGTGGGCTAGCCGTTCAAGCGTCGGCCAGGCGAGTACCTGGCACACGCGACCGTTATCATTGGCCGCAATACGGCCCTCCGCCGAAGCGGCGTTCATTGTGTGGGTCAATGGAAGCTCGATTTTTGAGGTCTGTGTAGGAGCCCCTCGGCTCCGGCCTTGCCGCCTTGGCGACGGTCTTAGTCTTTCACCTAAATATAGGCTTCAGGACGCGTTTTGCCAAATAAAGGAGGCGTTGGTGCGGGAAGATTGTTGTTCCGTAAAACTGTGTAGATCCAGGGCTCGGACTGCTCCGGCCACATATAAAACGGCGATCGCGGATCGCCCCACGCGGCTTCGAGTTCGTCGGCGAAATCGCCCCAAATCGTCACCATCGTTTCGTCTTCGATAAGACCTGGCCGCGGCGCCGGATCGAAACCAAAGCTTGGCAAGACCTCGAAATAGTCGGCTCCAGCCCGCATTAGGAGGTCGGCGTCTTCAATCGGTATTTCGACACGCTTCGCTCGACGTTGTTTGAGTCGTCTCACCATTTACCTGTACTCCCGCGTGCGCGGCGGCCGGCTATCGGCTGGCGCATCGACGTCCAGTGCTAGCTCTCGGACCAATCGCGCGAAGGCGATTCTGGCCGCATTTAGGATCGCAACCTCCGGTCTTTCTTTGGGCTGACCGAAGCGATCGAGGAAGGTCTGGCCGTCCCGATCAAGAACCTCGCGGGCAACTTGGCTCTGATCCCACGCCTCTGCCGCCAAGGTGAGCAACCGAACATGGTGGCCCTCGAGGGCATAGTTTTCGGTGACGGATTTGAACCATTTCTTTGTTGCCGCCTGTAGATGATTAGGCGGTTTTGCCCGCTGAATCGTATCTGTTTTCATGCTGATTTACCTGTGTTTTTGGCCGCAATGCCTTGGTCCTCAAGGCAATGGCGAATATTTTTTCAACCGGTCCCCTGCCAATGCGCACAATGGGGGCACGCACGGTACGGGCGGTCGACCCTTCTAGAGATTCGAGATGCCCGGTGCACTGCACCATCGGTCTTCGTGCGGTGCACCATCGCCTCTCGCCGTTCGAACCTGCAGCCACTGCACAAGGCGATGAACGGACCTACCCAGAAGGCGGCCACGTCGCCGTTGTGGAGGCCTGTGGCGAGGCATACGGCCACGGCTGGTGTGACTGTTTCGCTCTCAAGGCAGCGCTCGCAAAGAGGCTGTGTTTCGATGTAGGTGCGCCTCATACGGCGCCACCTCATCGTCTGGTAGTTGCCGTTCGTTGTCATTGTCGGCCGTCAATTTCCTGAACTCTGCCCATGACATGCGACGGCCACGATACGGGCGGTCGGCCTCGGTTGGTGCTAGCGATGTCATTGGTATGCCTCATGAGTGGGGCGCGGGCTGCCTAAGCGCGCCCTCCGTCTCCAGCCAGACGTCGCCAAGTTTTCTGCATTCGATGACGTAGACCGGCTCTCCGTCGACCATGGTGATGCCGATCGCGCGGCACGGTTGCCACTCAGGTTTCATGCCGCCGTCTGTGGTCTTGTAAACCTGGCGCTCGGCCATGAAGGGTGTAATCGAAAACATGCGTGTTCCATTCCTTGGTGTTCTCCTCTGGTTTCATTTGTGGGTGGGTAGCGCCTGCCGGATTCCACCGGCAGCGGTGCTTCCACCGCACGGGGGGTTATAGGGGGGTGGTAGGACAGGTCGGTGGAAGCCGGTGGAACGGCGGTGGAAGCGCGGTGGAAGCTAGTCTGGGCCGTAGTCTTCAGCAGTCACAATGAGCCTTTTCCTCCTGTGTGAGGCAGGGCCTTCTTCGACTATCTTGATTGTGCCAGCCTCGAGCAAGCGCTGCATCGCTGCTGCTAGTTGCTTCTTCGACGTGCCCTTCGCGCCTGGATGCTCTACCATCCTGGCGGGCGCATACGATGTACCCGTCGATGTGCTGACATTCCGCCCCACCCGATTGAAGGTAGACAGGAGCGACACGAACACGTCGTCGTGGCGCCCATGCAGTAGCCCAGCCACAACTGGCATCTTGCCGTCATCCAACACGAACACGCCGTCCTCCCATCGCAATTTGATTTCAGCTCCGGCCTTTCCGTAGTTAGATTTCTTGTTGGTCAGCACGCGGCCGTCGGGGTCGATGTCTTCCTTGCCTTCCTGCCGGGTGATGTAGAGGCGGGACCGCACGCTATTGTTCCATGCTGTCGAACCCGACGAACCTGTGCCGCTTTGCATACCAGCGACAGAGGGATGGCTTAGCAACATCACGGCCATGTCCAATTCGATGGCCTGCTTTCTCAGCGTCGATATGAACTGTCGGACCTGATTGCGCTTAATTTCGTCCCCACCGAACAAGTCGGCTGAGGTGTCAAGCACCAGCAGGCCAGGCCGAAATTCTGTCAGTTGTCTTATCAGCGGTGCCCAGTTGGCGGTCGGCTGCATCACGCCGGACTTGTCGGGAACGGCTAGCAATGCGTCGCGGTCGGCCATCGGGATCAACCGAAAATCGGCAAGGTCAGAAAGCTGCCGGCTGTGGGCGTAAACTATATCCGCAAGCCTTCGGTGAAACTCGTCGGCTTCATCTTCGGCTCCCAGATATGTGACACGGCCAGCCAATGGTCGAAGGCCGATCGTCTCGCAACCCAACGCGCTTGCGGCGGCAATCTGCAGGGCAAGCAGTGACTTTCCGACGCCGCCATCGCCATTCAGGATGGTGACCTGGCGCCGCGGTACTAGGCCCTCCAGAAACCACTCGCGTGTCGGCACCGGCATGCCGTGCCATTCGGCAGGGTTGACGATCGGAAGGTTGTCGTTGGCTGCGCTCGGCTTTGTCGCCTGCAGCGTTAGGAGTCCATTCGAGACAACGCGCACCATGCCGTCAGCGCACCGGACAGTCGACATAAAGTTCCCGCACGTCTCCACGGCAGTCTCGCCGTGTTCCGGGTGAACGACGATCTCGCCGCGGGAAAAAAGTTCAGGCTGCGCGTCGGTCATGCGGATTCTCTCCCAATGCAGCGCTCGCGGCGTGCACGATCTGGTCGGCAATATCGGTGGTGAATGTTGCGGCGGCTGTGCCGAATGCGGATGGCGCGAAGACGCGCCGCCTGCCGTCTGGCTTCTCAGATAGCTTGAGATTATAGAGCCGCACGCCTTCGACCAACTGCAGGTCGAAGCGCGCAAGCGTGCTGCCCGAGCCTGGCGGCTGCGGCCTAATATCTAGAACATGCAAGGTAGTGGTTCCCCGTTGTGGGTCTGGGTTAGCGCCGGTTCGGCCGGCGCTTATGGTTGTTTTGCTTGTTCGGCCTTCCAAGCCAGCACCGCCCGCACGGCGGCGAGTTCGGCCTTCAGTTCGGCGCGGGTCATTGTTGCGTAGGTGCTCATGCAGCGGCCCTCATGGCGATGCGGCCTCGAATAAAGTCCATCACCTCGGATTTCAGGAAGGCGATACGTCGATCGCCCATAGGCACGGCTCGAGGAAACTTTCCATCATCGCGTAGCCGATTGAGAAATGTTCGGGATAGACTGGTCAGGCGAGCGGCTTCGTTTAACGAAACCAGTTCCAAATTATCATTGGCGTGCATATGAATCCTCTCTCTGCGGCCGGAACGGAATCCGGACGCGCGCAATTCTTGTGCGATTTTGGGAAAGGGTTAACCGACGCTAAGCGCCACCTTCTTTTGTGAAGGCAAACAACGGCCAAGCCGCATTGAAAAGGCTACCTTTGGCAACCATAACAACAACAATATGCCCGTTTTCATATTCTGTCAAGAAAAATGACCCACCAAAAACTCGGTTTGTCAAAACAATTTCATTGCTGCGTCAACTTGCCGCAGTACGTCGCCCAATCAGCCATCAATTGCCGCCGCTTTTCCAGGGCATCGCCGCGACGGTATGCGCGCTCTACAGCGGAACCGACCTTGTGTCCGAGCGACCATTCTGCGATCTCTCGGGGAAAGTCGGTCTCCTCACCGCACCAGTCCCTAAAGGCGGAACGGAACCCGTGGACTGTTGTCCCTGGCCGTTTCGCTGCCATCACGCCACGCATTGCAGCATTGCCTATCGGTCGATCCTTTACGGCGCCCTCAAACACAAACTTATCTGACATCCGACTGGATACGACAGCTAGGGCAGATTCGGAAAGCGGAACAACTAGCGGCTTGCCGGTCTTAGTGCGCTCGCCAGGAATCGACCATGTCTTCGCGGTAACATCAAACTCGCCGGGTTTCGCTTCGATTGCCTCTGACGTCCTAACCGCCGTCAATATTGTGAAGAGCAGGCACTGCTCCGCGACTTCGGCGCCAAGCTCGCTTAGGAATGTCGAAACCTCTGAGTACGGCATGGCATCGTGGTTCGCTCCAGTCGTGCGGCTGGCGGCCGAGAGGATGTGCTCAAGGTGCCCCGTCCAGCGCCCGGGATTGTCACCTGCCCGCAAATTCTTGGCCAAGGCGAAATCGATAACTGCCTCGATCTTCCCGCGCACGCGCTGGCCGGTCGCTGGTGTCTTCTTCCAGATAGGCAGCAAGGTGGATTGGATGACCTCAGTTCCGACTGCGTCGATAGCCAACGGGCCTAGGTTCGCGGCGTGCTCAAGCAGGTGTACGCGCCACTCCTTCTCAGTCTTCGGCGTCCATTCCGAGCGCTTAGCCTCGATGAGCCGGGTGGCGACTTCGGCGAACGTGGGAGCGGTCTTGGCTGCTCGGCGGGCTGCATACGGATCCTGATCATTTGCGAGCGCGTCGCGCATCTCATCCGCCTTGCGCCTGGCGATGGCCAATGTGATGGGTGCTGTGCCAGCAAAGCCGCCAAGCCCGATCTCGCGTCGGATCCCCTTGCGGCGATAGATGAAAAACCACGACTTGCTTCCGCCGGGGTGGACGCGGATATACAATCCAGCACCGTCAGCATAGACACCCGGCTTGCGGAGACCCTTGATTTTGGCGTCTGTAAGTTTGTTCCTTACCATACTTTCCACCATACCCTAACTGGTGGATACTATGGTCGCGATGGACAACTATGTCAACGCAATCCCTTGTAGCGCAAGGGATTCACAAGAACTACCGTTGAGAACTAAAGGGAATTTTCCGCCCGGTGGGCGGCGTTTTTGTTTTGGGCGACGACTATGTGTCCGCTTCAGGCGCTCTTGCAGCCTCAGGCCGCCGACGCCTGCTCCTGCGCCTTCAGCTTGCGTCCCGCGGCCTTCAGCGTACCCCTGGCGCCGTCGAGCGCACCCTCCACCAGTTCCAGCGCCAGCAGGCGGTGCCGCTCATAGGGGCCGGGCATGGCGAGGGAACCGGTCCTGGCGGCCGAGAATCCGAAACGTCCGTAATAGGGCGCGTCGCCGACCAGCAGGATCGCCGCATGGCCAAGCCGCGCCGCCTCGGTAATTGCATGGCGCATCAGCGCCGAGCCGATACCGGCACTCTTGAGTGACGGATCGACGGCAAGCGGGCCAAGCAGCAGCGCGGCCGGGCCGCCCTCGCCCAGCGTGACATCCCACAGCCGCACCGTGCCGGCCACGCTACCCGACGCGTCGCGGGCGATGAAGGCCATGCCTTCCGAAGGCCGGCGGCCGCGCCGCAGCTTCTCCGACGACTTGGTCCTGCGCTTCGGTCCCATGGCATCGTCGAGCAGCGCTTCACGCGCTGCAACGTCGGCCGCGGTTTCGGCAACGATGGCAACAGCACCGGCAATCTCCTCCCTTGAGGGGGAGGTGTCGCCGAAGGCGACAGAGGAGGTCGCCGCGCGTGAAGCGCCGCCCTCAACAATGAAATTTGCAATGTCCATTTCCGCAATCCCTGGCGAGCGGAGATCTGTTCCACAGGCGAGCCCGGGTGGACGACAGGCGCCCACCTGGGATGATCTGAGCGGCTCTTGCGAGCCGTCAGATCACGTAGGATCGGAGAGGCTCGAAGCCGTTGAAGGCGACCGCCGAGTAGGTGGTCGTGTAGGCGCCGGTGCCCTCGATCAGCACCTCGTCGCCGATGGTCAGCGACAAAGGCAGCGGATACGGCGTCTTCTCGTACATCACGTCGGCCGAATCGCAGGTCGGGCCGGCGAGCACGCAAGGCGCAGTCTCCGTGCCGTCATGCGCGGTGACGATCGGGTAGCGGATCGCCTCGTCCATCGTCTCGGCCAGGCCGCCGAACTTGCCGATATCGAGGAACACCCAGCGCACATTGTCGTTGGCGGCCTTCTTCGAGATCAGTACGACCTCCGACTTGATGACGCCGGCATTGCCGACCATGCCGCGGCCCGGCTCGATGATGGTTTCCGGGATGGCATTGCCGAAATGCTTGCGCAGCGCCGAGAAGATCGCCTGGCCATAGGCTTGCGCCGCCGGCACGTCACGCAGATAGCGCGTCGGGAAACCGCCGCCCATGTTGACCATCTTGAGCACGATGCCTTCCTCGGCGAGCGTCGCGAACACCGTCTTGGCATCGGCCAGCGCGCGGTCCCAGGCGGTCAGGTCGGTCTGCTGCGAGCCGACGTGGAACGACACGCCATAGGCGTCGAGGCCGAGCCCCTTGGCATGGCGCAGCACGTCGATGGCCATCGCCGGCACACAGCCGAACTTGCGCGACAGCGGCCATTCGGCGCCTTCGCCATCGGTCAGCACGCGGCAGAACACGCGCGCGCCGGGAGCGACGCGGGCGATCTTCTCGACCTCTTCGACGCAGTCCACCGCGAACAGGCGGATGCCGAGTTGGTAGGCGCTTGCGATGTCACGCTCCTTCTTGATGGTGTTGCCGAAGGAGATGCGGTCCGCCGGCGCACCGGCGTCCATCGCCATCTCGACTTCGGCAACGGAAGCGGTGTCGAAGGACGAGCCCATCGCAGCAAGCAGGCGCAGGATTTCCGGCGCCGGATTTGCTTTCACCGCATAGTAGATCTTCGAATCGGGCAGCGCCTTCTCGAAGGCGCGGAAATTGTCGCGCACGACATCGAGGTCGACGACCAGGCAGGGGCCGGTCGGGCGTCGGGTGGCGAGGAAGTCAAGGATGCGTTGGGTAGCCATCGGGGTCTCTCCATCAGCGCCTTTCGGCGCGCAATAAGGCTGCGGAACGCGGGCTGTGCGCCTCGCGAACACGCGGTGGACAAAGGCGGGACGGAAATCCATGGAACCAGCCGGTGGAGACCCCGGAACCATGAAGCGCCGTCTCGCGGCGGTGAACCTTGGCCTTGCCCGGCCTCGGTTCGCTTTGTCTGCCTTGGCTTGGATGGGAAACCCGTCCGCACTGCCGGCAATGAAGGTGTGCCTCTTCAGTAACCCCGGTCTTTGGACAACCGGCAGAACACCAGAAAGGCCCGCACCGTCGTTGCTTCAAGGTGTCCTCGGTCTGGCGGTTGGCCGCTAAACCGACTGGAGGGGTTGGCTCCAGTTACCTTACCGATTTCCCTCACCATTCGAGGATCGGCGGACACCCACAGGCACGTGCGACTTTGGGCAAGCGCGATATAAGGGCGAAGGCTTTCACAATCAATAAAAATCGCATCCCAGGTTGTAAAATTTCTGGCACCGAACAATGTTGGTGCACTCGTATGCGGATATCGAACGATGACAGGCACGCACGGCCCCCTCAACGCCTTTCTCGATGTTCGCCAGACGCCGGTGGCACATGCCGAGCTCGGACCGCTGGCCGGCCTGCGGCTGGCCGTCAAGGACATCTACGACGTCGCCGGCTACCGCACCGGTTGCGGCAATTTGCAGAAGTTCGCCGAAAGCAATGCCGCCACGCGCACGGCGCCGGCCGTGCAGATGATTCTCGATGCCGGCGCACGCTTCGTCGGCAAGACCCAGACCGACGAGCTTGCCTTCGCGCTATTCGGTCAGAATGCGCATTTCTCGTTTCCGGTTAACCCGGCAGCGCCCGACCGCGTCACCGGCGGCTCTTCATCGGGGTCGGCGGCGGCGGTGGCGGGCAGGCTGGCCGACATCGCCACCGGCTCCGACACCGGCGGCTCGATCCGCGCGCCGGCGAGCTTTTGCGGATTGATCGGGCTGCGCACCACGCATGGCCGCATTTCGCTCGACGGCGCAATGAAGCTGGCGCCGAGCTTCGACACGTTCGGCTGGTTCGCCGACGACATCGAGACCTACGAGACCGTGGGCAGGCTGCTGCTTGGCCGCGACCCGCACCAGCACGCGTTGGAACGCCCGCTGGCGCTGGACTGGCTGGACGAACTGGTCGCCCGCCCGGCGCTTGCCGAATATGCCGGAATGAAGGCGCTGGCGAGCGCGGTTTTCGGCACGCCGGCGACGCCAGCCACACACTTCTCCTCGTCTGCGGACGAACTCTACTGGTGCTTTCGCCGGCTGCAGGCCAAGGAGGCCTGGACTGTGCATGGCGACTGGATCACCAGCGGCGAGCGCGACCTCGGCCCTGGCGTCGACGAGCGTTTCGGCTTCGGCCGTGCCGTCGACGACCGCACAGCGCAGGCCGAGACGGTGCGCCGGCTGACCTTTCGCGGCGAACTGAGCGAACTGCTCGGCAGGGACGGTTTCCTTGTCCTGCCGACGGTGCCGGGCCCGGCGCCCTACGTGGACAGCACGCCGGAGCAATTCCAGGCCTATCGCGAGCAGGCCCTGCAGCTTCTGTGCCTCGCCGGCCTGTCCGGCTTTCCGCAAATCACCTTGCCCATCGGCTCGGTCGCCGGCGCCCCGTTCGGCCTGTCGCTGCTTGGCCCTTCCGGCAGCGACATTGCCCTGATACGGCTCGGCCGGAAACCTCTCGACGCGGCACGAAAGGCTTGACCATGGACACACTGACCCGCATGCGTGCCTTCATCGATGTGGTCGAGGCCGAGGGCTTTTCGGCGGCGGCACGCAAGATCGGCCGCTCCAAGGCATTGCTGTCGAAATATGTGCGCGAGCTGGAGGACGAGCTCGGCGCGTTGCTCTTGAACCGCACCACACGGCAGTTCTCGATGACCGAGGCCGGCCACACCTATTACCGGCGCGCCTCGGAGATCGTGCGCGAGGTCGACAGCCTGGCCGACGCGGTGCGTGAATCGTCCGGCGACGTGCGCGGCCGGATCAAGCTGTCGGCGCCGCGCACCTTCGCCGATGCGCCGATCGGCCAGTCGCTGATCGACTTCGCCAAGCAATATCCCGACATCGTGCTCGACATCCAGCTCGACGACCGCTTCGTCGACCTTGTCGAGGAAGGCTTCGATCTCGCCGTGCGCATCTCGCGGCTGGAGAACTCGTCGCTGATCGCCAGGCGGCTGGCGCCATTTTCGATAAAGCTCTGCGCCTCTCCCGAACTGATCGCCAAGCATGGCATGCCGACGCGGCCGCAGGACCTTGGCCGCATGCCCTGCATCGTCGACACCAATGGCCGCGGACTGAACAACTGGCCGTTCAAGGGCGACAATGGCGATCCGGTGAGCGTTGCGGTCTCGGGTCCGATCGAGGTCAACAGCCCGATGACGGCGAGAGCCGCGGCCGTGGCGGGGCTCGGATTTTCCGTGCTGCCGGATTTCATCGCCGCGCCCGACCTCGCGAGCGGCCGGCTGGTGACGGTGATGGATGACCGCATCCTGTCGGGCGGCGGTATTTTTGCCGTCTACCCGCATCGCCGCTATCTGCCGGCGAAAGTCCGCGTCTTCGTCGATTTTTTGGTGCAGTGGTTCAAGACACGTGAGGCCACCTGAGCGGCCTAGCCATGAGTGGAATCCGATTTTCTCGGACAAACGGAAGCCGTTTGTCCAGAGATCATGCGCAAACAAACAGGCAGAGCCCACCCCGATCTAATCGGGATGGAACAGGCCATGGCCGCCTCGCGGTCCCAATTTCGCCCCCTTTCTGGTAACTCTCGACATCTCTCTCCGAGGCCGATGGAATCGCGACCGAGAATGCACCTGAAACGGCACGCAATCATGCTGGCTTCGGCCTTGGCGGCAACCTTTGCCGCCACTGGACCAGCTTATGTGCATCCACATGTCTTCGCCGAGGCTCGCCTCGACGTGATTCTTTCTCCGGATCACCAAAGTGTGAAAGCGCTGCGTCATCTCTGGCGCTTCGACGATCTGTTTTCCAGCACGGTGATGATGGAGTTCGACAAGAACTCCGACCTGAAGCTCGACGACAAGGAGCTGAAGGATGTCGCCGATACCGTCCACGCCTCGCTGGCAGAGTTCAACTACTTCCAGCTCGTCACTGTCGACGGCAAGGACGTGGCGATGACGCCGCCGCCGCATCTGATGGCCAATTTCGACAATGACCAGTTGGTCATCCTGTTCGAGTCCGAGCCGAAGGTGCCGATCAAGCTGGCCGGCAAGATCGACATCGGCGTCTACGATCCGACCTTCTACACGGCGATCGATTTCACCGAAGACTCCAACATCACGGTTGAAGGCCTGCCGTCGAATTGCACCAGCAAGGTGATCCGTCCGGACCCGGACGAGGCGATCAAAGAAAACCAGAAGACCCTGACGGATGCGTTCTTCAACGATCCGACAGGCACCGACATGAGCAAGATCTTCGCCACCAAGCTCGAACTGACCTGTCAGCCAGAAGGATGAACCCGGTGACGAAACCATCCCTGCGTTTGGCATTCGGCCTGTTGGCCATCACCTTTGTCATGATGCATTTCGCCAGCTCCGCCCATGCCCAGAGTTCGCTCGGCATCGGCGTCAATGACGGCATGGCGCCCACCACCGGCCCATTCGCCCACATCCTGATGTGGATCAATCTCAGGCAGCAGGAATTCTATCGCGCGCTGGCGACGGCGATGAAGGCGATGCGCCAGGACGGCAGCAAGCTGTGGGTGCTCATCGGCCTGTCTTTCGCCTACGGCATTTTCCACGCCGCCGGCCCCGGCCACGGCAAGGCAGTGATCTCGTCCTACATGGTGGCCAATGAAGTGGCGCTGCGGCGCGGCATCCTGTTGTCCTTTGTCTCGGCACTGCTGCAGGGCCTGACCGCGGTCGCGGTGATGCTGCTCGCCTATTTCGTCCTGCGCGGCACCACCATCTCGATGACCGACGCTGCCTGGTTCATGGAAATCATGAGCTATGTCTTCGTCACCCTGTTCGGCGCCTGGCTGCTGTGGCGCAAGCTCGGCCCGTCCGTCCTGCGCCTGTTCGGACGAGGCCCCGCCTACAGCCTGTCGGCGGCTCACGCCGGTCACTCCCATGCGGGCCATGGTCATTCCCATGCCGGCCATTCGCACACCGGTCATTCCCATGCCGCTCACAGCCATTCGGCGCATGCCCATTCGCACGCCCTGCACGTGCATGACGATCACGACCATGCGCATGACCATTCGCACGATCATCACGGCCACGGCGCGCACGATCACGACCATGGCGCACACGACCATACTCATCACGATCATGCGCATCACGATCATGCGGCGGGCGAGGTCTGCGACACCTGCGGCCACTCACATGCGCCCGATCCGGCGCTGTTGTCGGGCGACCGCTTCGACTGGCGCACGGCCTGGTCGGCGGTGGCGGCCGTCGGCATCCGTCCGTGTTCAGGCGCGTTGATCGTGCTCAGCTTCGCACTTCTCAACGGGCTCTGGCTCGGCGGCCTGTTGTCGGTGCTGGCGATGTCGCTGGGAACCGCCATCACCGTCTCGGCTCTGGCCACACTGGCGGTGACCGCAAAGAACTGGGCGGTGTATTTCGCCGGCGATGGCCGCATGGGCAACCGCATCCACTCGATCGTCGAGATCGGCGGCGCCGCCTTCGTGTTCCTGTTCGGGCTGTTGCTGCTGTCGGCGAGCCTGGCGACCGGCGGTTGATGCTTTTGCGCGCCGGAACGCTGCGGGTTTAATCCGCGATCTTGCCGCCGAGCTCGTCGTCGATATGCGCGCGGATGATTTCATCAAAACTCGTTTCGGCGCTGAAGCCGAGTTCCCTTGACCGCCGCGCCTCGAACCGTGTCGGCCAGCCCTTGACGATCGCCCAGATCGTTTCGTCGGGCTCCTCGCGGATCAGCTTCACTGCCTTCGACCCGACGATGCGTTCCAGCGCCTCGATCTGCTCGCCGACGGTGACCGCGACGCCGGGCATCGTCAAATTGCGGCGCGGCCCGACGGCGTCGCCGTCGATCCCGGCCGCATGGATCAGGAAGTTGACCGCCGAACGCGGGCTGGCATGGGTGTGCACGACGGAGCGCGGCACCGGCAGGATCGCCTCGTGGCCGCTCAACGGCTCGCGGATGATGCCGGAGAAGAAACCGGACGCCGCCTTGTTCGGCTTGCCCGGCCGCACGCAGATGGTCGGCAGCCGGATGCCGATGCCGTCGAAGAAGCCGCGCCTGGAATAGTCGGCGAGCAGCGCTTCGCTCATCTGCTTCTGGGTGCCGTAGGAGGTCAGCGGCGTCGGATGGAATTCATCCGGTATGACATCCGGAAACGGCGCGCCGAACACCGCGATCGACGAGGTGAAGATGACGCGCGGTGCAAAGCCCGCCAGCCGGATGGCATCGAACAGCGCTCGTGTGCCGTCGAGATTGACGCGGTAGCCGAGATCGAAATTCGCCTCCGCCTCGCCGGACACGATGCCGGCGAGATGGAAGACGACATCGGGGCGCGACGCGACCAGGCGTTCGGCCGCGCCCGCCTCGGCGAGATCGCCGGTGTGGATGGTGACGCTGACGCCGTCCATGCTAGGTGCCTGCGGCGGCACGATGTCGTGCAGGTCGAGTGCTGTGATCTGGCGGCCGCGCAATGTGCCGTCCTTGGCCAGCCGGGCGATGAGCTTGCGGCCGACCATGCCTGCCGCGCCAGTGATCAGAATGCGCATGTCAAAGACCTCTAATTACCCTGGTTTTTGCGCTGGTTGCGGGCCCGCAGCCAGAACACCGAGAAAAACGCCAGCACGAAGACGATGCCAAAGGCACCGGCCAGCACGGTCGAGAAACTGCCAAGTGCCAGCATCACGGTCGGCAGGTAGAAGGCGGCGATGCCGAACAGAAGCATGATCCACGCTGCCGCGATGGCCGCATTCCTGGTATCGCGGTCCATCATGCTGCGCCCGGGCAGTGAGCGTTCGTCAAGCTTGTTTTCAAGGCTTTGGCACTCCTGAGACAGGACCAATCGATATCAATCGATCAGGCCTGATGATGGTGGTCGTGATGCGAAGCCGCATCGTGCTCGTGCTCGTGATCATGGTCGTGTTCGTCGCCATCGTCGGCGCACTGTCCGAATTCCGGTTCCACGGTGGCATGGCTGATGCCATGCTCGCTGGCAAGCCGCTTCTTGATGGCGCTGACCGCCTGATAGGCATCGACACCCTCGTCGAGGCAGGCGTGCAGCGTCGCCATGTTGCTTGTCCCGTCAAGCGACCAGACATGCATGTGGTGCACTTCGCGCACCCCCTGGACCGTCGCCTCGATATCCCTGGCGATCAGATCGCGGTCGAGGCTGGGCGGCACGCCCTCGAGCAGGACTTGAGCGGCGGCGCGCATCAGCGACCATGCCGTAGACAGGATCAGCAGCGAGACCAGGACCGACAGGATCGGGTCGATCGGCGTCCAGCCGGTCGCCAGGATGACCAGTGCGGCAACGATTGCGGCGGCCGAGCCGAGCAGGTCGCCTAGCACATGCAGGATGGCGCCGCGCATGTTCAGGCTCTCACGGTCGCCGCCATGCAGCACGAAGAAGGAACCGATATTGACGAGCAGGCCGAGGACCGCCACCACCAGCATCGGTCCGCCAAGCACCGGCGCCGGCGCCAGCAGGCGCCCCCATGCCTCGTAGACGATCCACAGCGCGATGACGAAGATGGCGATGCCGTTGGTATAAGCCACCAGCGTCTTGACCCGGCCGAAGCCATAGGTGAGACGGCCGGTCGCCGGACGCCCCGCAAGATGAAACGCATACCAGGCAAGGCCGAGTGCGATCGAATCGGCCAGCATGTGTCCGGCATCGGCCAGCAACGCCAGCGATCCGGTCAGGAGGCCGCCGAGAGCTTCGGCGACCATGAAGCCGGCGGTCAGGCAGGCAGCGATCAGCACGCGTTTCTTGTCGGTCGAACCATGCACATGGCCGGCGCCGTGGTCATGCCCGCTGTGATCGTGGGTATGCGCCAATGGCAAACTCCCGTTGCGCGCCGAATTCAGCTTACGCGCCGAACTTGGCGCGGAAATCCTCAAGCCGTCGCTTCTGCTGGCCGTCGCCATCGAAATTGGCCGGGTCGAGCCACGCTTCATAGGCTTGGCGCAGAGCCGGCCACTCCTTGTCGATGACCGAATACCATGCCGTATCGCGGTTTTCACCCTTGACGATGAGATGCTGGCGGAAAATGCCCTCGAACTTGAAGCCGAAGCGTTCGGCCGCCCGCTTCGATGGCTCGTTGCGGTTGTTGCATTTCCATTCGTAGCGGCGATAGCCGAGTTCGTCGAAGATGTATTTCATGAACAGGAACTGCGCTTCGGTCGCGCCCGGCTTGCGCGAGATGAGCGGTCCCCAATAGATGTTGCCGATCTCGATGACGCCATAGGCAGGATCGATGCGCATCAGCGTCTGGCGCCCGGCGACCTTGCCGCTCGCCTTGTCGATGACGGTGAAGAACAGCGGATCCTCGCTGGCCTCGACCTTGTCCAGCCATGGCTGGAAAGCGGCACGGGTCTCCGGCGGATAATCGGGCAGCCAGGCGAAGCGGCCGTCGACGTCGGATACGGAGGACGCTTCGTAGAGGCCGTCGCCGTGTTTTGCGGCGCTCAGCGGTTCGAGCCGGACATAGCTGCCGTCGATGGCCTTGCGCTCGGGCCGCGGACGCGATTGCCAATCTTTGAGATTTTCCGACACCGTAAGCTCCAATCCGTTTGACTTTTGCGGGCCGAAGCTCACAAAAACGCACGCCAACAGTAAGAACCACACGGACGGGAAAAATGCTCCACACGATTTCGGCCTTCGACCGTCTCGGCGAGGAAAACGCCTTTGCCGTGCTGGCGCGGGCGACGGCACTGGCAAGCCAAGGCCGCGACATTGTCAATCTCGGCATCGGCCAGCCCGACTTCAAGACGCCGCAGCACATCGTCGAGGCGGCGATCAAGGCGCTGCGCGACGGCCACCATGGCTACACGCCGGCCAATGGCCTGCTGGCAACGCGCGAGGCGGTGGTGCGCCGCACGCTGACCACCACCGGCGTCGAGGTATCGCCCGAAGCGGTGATGATCCTGCCCGGCGGCAAGCCGACCATGTTCGCCGCCATCCTGATGTTCGGCGAGCCGGGCGCCGAGATCCTCTATCCCGACCCAGGCTTCCCCATCTACCGCTCGATGATCGAATTCACTGGCGCTGCTCCGATCCCGGTGCCGATGCGGGAGGAAAACGGCTTTGCCTTCTCCGCCGAGGAGACGCTGGCGCTGATCACCTCGAAGACCAGGCTCCTGATCCTCAACTCGCCGGCCAACCCGACCGGCGGCGTCACGCCGCGAACCGAGATCGAGAAGCTGGTCAAGGGGCTGGAGAAGCACCCCGACGTCGCCATCCTCTCCGACGAGATCTACGACGTCATGACCTATGACGGCGAGACGCATTGCTCGCTGCTCGGCTTTCCCGAGATCCGCGACCGGCTGATCGTGCTCAACGGCTGGTCGAAGACCTGGGCGATGACCGGCTGGCGCATGGGCTGGTCGATCTGGCCGAATGGCGACAAGGGCGCCCACCTCTACGACAAGGTGCGCAAGCTGGCGGTCAATTGCTGGTCCTGCGTCAACGCGCCGAGCCAGTTCGCCGGCATCGCGGCAATAGACGGCCCGCAGGACGACGTCGACAAGATGATGCGCGCCTTCGACCGCCGCCGGAAGATCGTGGTCGAGGGGCTGAATGGCTTGCCCAACATTTCCTGCATCACGCCCAAGGGCGCGTTCTACGCCTTTCCCAACGTGTCGAAGACCGGCTGGAAGGCAAAGAAGCTCGCCTCGGCCCTGCTTGACGAGGCCGGCGTGGCGCTGATCGGCGGTCCCGATTTCGGCATTCTCGGCGAAGGCTACATCAGGCTCTCTTACGCCAATTCCGAGGAGAACATCTTGCGGGCGCTGGAGCGGATCGGAACGTTCCTGGCGAAATGAGGCTCAACTCGCGCTGGGCTTGTCCAGATAAGCTCTCGCAATCGATCTCAGCTCGCTCAGGTCGATTGTTTCGCCATGCCCGCAATAGGCCTGGTTGAAATCTATCTGCAAAAGCCGCTCCATTGTCTTTCGGTAGAGCCGCATGTCCGACCCTGGAAGGTCGTCAACCAGTCGCCCGCGATAGATCGCGTCGCCGGCCAGGAAATCGCCGTTGCGTTCATCGAACAGCCCGATCGACCCCGGTGAATGACCTGGGAGATGGATAACGCGAAACGACCTGTCGCCGGTCTCGATCAGATCACCATCATCCAGAATCCGGGCCAGCGGCGCCGGGCTGATCCGGAAACGCTGTGGCGACCACGCCTCGTTCGGCGCCCTGCCGACTGCTTCCGGCTGCGCACGAAAGAGATGAGCCAATGTGTGCTCATCCGCCATGTCTTCGAAGAACGCTGCCTCCGCGCGATGGCCGGCCCTCGTCTCGAACTCCCTCAATGCACCGACATGATCGACATGGATATGCGTTGCAACGGCCACCACTGGCTTGCCGTGCTGCAGGCCCAGCACCGGCCTGAGCGGCACAAGTCCCATGCCGGCATCGATGACGAGATCGACATCGCGCCCGCGAACGTGAAAGATATTGCTTCTGAAATAGGGATGGACGTGCGGCTCCCATAGCCGCGTGATGCCTTGCCCCAGAGTCTCGCGTGAAAACCAGTCGAAAGCCTCACCGGGCACAGTGGACGACATCAACGATGTCCCCGCGACAGCATGCGCTCGACCTTCATCTGGAAGATGGTCAGAACCGAAACCATCGACATGTAGTAGATCAGTGCGGCGCCATACCATTCCAGGAACCGAAAGCTGGTGGCGATGGCGAACTGGGTGACGGTCATGAGTTCCTTCAGGGAGATGACGGTCGCCAGCGAGGTTGCCTTCAGCAACGAAATTAACTCGTTGACCAGGGCCGGCAGCGCGACGCGAAGCGCCTGAGGCAAGACGATCAGGAAGAATATCTGGCCCCGGTGCAAGCCAAGGGCCGCCGCCCCTTCCGATTGCCCCTTGCCGATGGATGCGTAGGAACTGCGAAGGATCTCGGTCAGGTAGGCGATCTGGATCAGCGTCAGGGCGAGAAACGCCGCGATGAACGGCGTGAACCAGCTCGATCGGAAGACCGCCGAGATCTGCGGCAGCCCGTTCCAGATGAATAGCAGCACAAGCAGCGCCGGCGCACCGCGAAAAAGCCAGACAAACGCGGCGATCGACAGGCGAATCCAGCGCCGCTTCGACGTGGCCAGTGCCGCCGTTGCCAGGGATACCGCCAGGGCGACGGCCATGACGAGAACCGAAAGGACCAAGGTCAGCAAAGCGCCCTTGGCGAGGGGCCAGCCGAACAGCGCCGACAGGAAGAGCCTGTAGTCGAACACGGCAGCCCTTCCCTCAATTGGTCGTATGCTTGACGTCGGTGGCGGTCGCGGGAAGGTTCCATTTTTTCAGCAGCGTCGCCATCTCGCTGCTCGCCTGCACCGCCTCGATCGCCTTGACCAGCCGCTGGCGCTCGTCGCCGCTTTTTCTCAGGTAGAGTCCGTAGGTTTCACCGTCGCCATAGCTGTATGGAATTTGCAGCTGGCCCGGCATCTGCTGGATACGAAACGCGGCAGTCGTATCCTGCGTGATCGTCGCTGCCGCGCGGCCGATCAGGATCTGCTGGATGACGGCGGAGGCGGACGGATAGGTCTGTATTTCGGCTGGCGCCTTGCCGGCCTTGGTCAGTTCGGCATTCAGATCGGCAGCCATCTTCTCGTAGTTGGTGCCGGCCTCGATCGCCAGCACCTTGCCGCTCAGATCCTCCGGGGCCTTGGTTGCGTCGTCGGCGACAGCCGTCACCATCACGACGTTGGAAATGAAGTAGGGAACCGCATCGTAAGCCTTGAGCCGCTCTGCCGTGACCAGAATGCCGGACGCCACGAGATCGCAGCGCTCGGCGCCGAGCGACGGCAGCAATCCCTTGAAGTCACCAACGACGTATTTCGTGGTGGCATTCCACTGCCTGGCGATCGCATCGACGACATCGACCTCGAAACCGACGAGCTTCTCGTCCCCGGGATTGGCGTAGTACTGCATCGGTGGAAAGTCGCCACCCGTGCAGACACTCAGCACACCATCGCGCACGAGACTTGTATCGGCAGCCTGCGCCGTCAGCGTCGTGGCGGAAAGCACGGTGAGGATCATCCCACCCAGGGCCAGTCTGGCTGCGGCAGAAATCGGCGTGTGAAACATATCGCGGTCCCCATTTGTTTTTGTCATGGCTGGCCCGGATGGGCAGCGCGGGGACGGTATGTTGCAAGTTTTCTGCAAACAAGCTAAATTTTTAAAGGAAATTATGAGCAGTTTTTCTAAACTATTGGTATCAAATGGCGCTCCCCTCCCTTCATTCGCTTCGTGCCTTCGAAAGCGTATCGCGGCTGGGCAACATCGCGGCGGCTGCCGCCGAGTTGCATGTGACGTCGGGCGCCATCAGCCAGCAATTGCGCGCGTTGCAACTGTCGCTCGGCCTCGACCTGTTCGAGAAGCGCGGTCGCCGCCTGGTGCTGACGGAGCGTGGGGCCGCGCTGCACAAGAGCGTGGGCATTGCCATGCAGCAGATATCGGAATCGATCCGCGAAATATCGGCGGATGCCTACAGCACAGCCGCCAAGGCGACCCTCACCGTGTCGGTGCCTTCGGTTTTCGGCACGACGTGGCTGGCAGCGCGGATTTTTCGGTTTCTCGATGCGAACCCCGACGTCCGCATGCGCATGCGCACGGCGGTGGATTTCGAGGAGGTGGACTGGCGGGACGTCGATGTCGCCATCGTCTATGGCAAGCCACCCTGGGCCGGGTTCTGGTGGCGGATGCTGCATAGCATATACGCGTCACCAGTATGCAGCCCGCAATTGCTGCGCGGGCCGAACGGTATTCGCGAGCCGCGCGACGTCCTGCATCACCGCCTGCTCCATGAAGACGATGGCGACCAGTGGAGACGTTGGCTAACGGAGGCGCGTGTGCCACATTCCGTGGAGTCCGATATCTATTTCGATAACTTCGCCATGGTGCTTCAGGCTGCGCGTGACGGCCATGGTGTGGCGCTCACAAACGATATCATTTCCTTCAGGGACCTCGACGAGGGTCGGCTCGTTCAGCCCTTGATGCTCGGTGTCGCGTCCAGCCGAAGCTATTACTGCATATGCCATGAGGAAGGTCTGGCAAATCTGGCTATCGGCCGGTTTGTCGACTGGTTGGTCGATCAGGCGTCGAAGCCCTCTGGCTGACGACGAATAGCTGCGCTCGGACCAGGGGTTCTGTTCAATTCCGGAGAAAAGGAGAACGCTCGATGTTCTATGCAATCCTCGCCTATCACGTGGAAGATGCGATCAAGGCGCTGACGCCGGAGCAGGACGCGGCCCTGATGGCCGACCTGCTCCGGATCAACGACAGGCTCTACGCCGAAGGCCGCCTCGGGCCGTCGGCGCGGCTCGGTGAGACACAATCGGCCTGCACCTTGCGCGGGCCAGGCGACGGGACCGTCATTGACGGTCCGTTCGCCGAGACCAAGGAACAGCTTCTTGGTCTCTACGTCGTCGACTGCGCGACGCGGGACGGTGCCATCGCCATCGCGCGCGATCTGCGCCGCGTCAATCCGACCGCCGTCTACGAGATCCGTCCGATCGCGCTCTACCGTCCCGGCGTATCGTTGGCGGGGAAATAACTACCCACGCCCGACAAACGGCATCTTGGTGGCCATCACCGTCATGAACAGCACATTGGCGTCGAGCGGCAGGCTGGCCATGTGGACGACGGCGTCGGCAACGCGCTGGACGTCCATCACCGCTTCGGCGGCGATCGAACCGTTGGCCTGCGGCACACCGACCGTCATCGCCTGCGCCATGTCGGTCAGCGCGTTGCCGATGTCGATCTGGCCGCAGGCGATGTCATAGGGCCGGCCGTCGAGCGCCAGCGTCTTGGTCAGTCCGGTGATGGCATGCTTGGTCGCCGTGTAAGGCACCGAGCCCGGACGCGGCGCGTAGGCCGACACCGAACCGTTGTTGATGATGCGGCCACCCATCGGCCGCTGCTTGCGCATGGCGCCGAAGGCGGCGCGGGCGCACAGGAACGAACCGGTGAGATTGACGCCGACGATATCGTTCCACACCTCGACCGGGATCTCGTCGATCGGCGTCGATTTGTAGCCCATGCCCGCATTGTTGAAGAGCAGGTCGACCCGGCCGAAAGCCTCCGCCACCGTCTCGAACAGATCATCGACCTCGCCGGCCTTGCTGATGTCGCAGGCAACCGCCAGTGCCTTGGCATCCGTGGGACCGGCCTCGGCGATCGCGGCATCCAGCACGGGTTTGCGGCGTCCGCAGAACACCGTGTTCCAGCCGGCCTTGAGCAGCGCCGTGGCGACGCTCTTGCCGATGCCCGTGCCGGCGCCGGTGACGATGGCGGTTCTTTGCTCGGTCATAACTGTTGTCCTCCGGCAGCGCTGCGCGTGCTCGACTGATTTTCGGGGTTTGGCTCAAGAAGGGAAGGCATCGCAAATGACGGCTGCGATGGCAAGCGAGACCACCAGAGCTTGGTCCGAAAGTGGAACCCGATTTTCGGAAAAACGAACAGATAGGTCCCGACAAAAAGGGCGGTCATTGGCGACCGCCCTGATCTGAACCGGGCTTGGGAGGAGGAAAAACCGGTCCGACTGTGTAGAATCATGCGCTTCCTGAGTTAACGGACGGTTAACCCGGCAAAGGCCGCCTGTGCCGATTTGGGCTACCAGCGCGGATTGGGCGAGGTCCCCGCCTTGGCCGGCACTTTCGCGGCCAAAACCGTCGCCTCGACATGATCGACCAGCGCATCCGGCAGACCCAGCCGGCCGGCAAGCAGGTCGAGATAGCCGCGCTCGGCGCGGGTGTCGGGATCGATGGTGAGGCGCGACGCGGTGTAGAGTTCGAGCTTCTGCGCGTCGGTCTTGGCGCCGGCCACCAGCGTGTCGAAGTTAAGCGGGCTCTCCAGCTCCGCCATCAGGAATTTTTCGGCGTCGGGACCAATCCCGGCCAGGCTCAGCTTGCCAGCGATCTTCTGGCGTTCGTCATCATCGATGTGGCCGTCGGCCTTCGCCGCCGAGATCATCGCCCGAACCAAGGTCAGCGTGAATTCGTCCTCGCCTTGCGGCGCCTGCGACGGGTGGAAGGCGGTATCCTTGGGCGGCGGCAGCAATTCCGGCTCGCCGGCCGCGGGCGCTTCCGCGGGTGCGTTGCCGGCCTTGTAGTTCTGGTAGGCCTTGTAGGCGAGGCCCCCGATCGCGGCCAGTCCGCCAAGCTTCACCGCGGCGCCCGTCACCTCGCGGCCGGCACCGGTTCCAAGCAGCACGGCAGCCAGCGCGCCGGCGGCCAGCGGATTGTCCCTTGGCCATCTGCACGGCCTGACCCGCCTTGTCGCGGACGGTGCCGCTGGTGCCGGGGATTTGCGAGCCGAGCAGATCGTCGAGAAGCTTCTTGGGATCGAACATACAGTGCCTCCAGGATTTGCCCGGCCGAACGGGCGGGTTTCGAACGCCGAAGAGGTAGGTCCCACAGCTTGACATTACAATGACGGGTCCTCGGGACAGATCCTCGGCGGCGAGCGGCCGATGCCGGGATCAGGAGCCGATATGCCGGCCCCTGCCCCGCACTTGCGCGAGTTCGACCTGACGCTGACGCTCGGCGTATCGCTGACGGTCCTCATCGGAACGGGCATCGAAACAATGCGGGCAAGATACGCCGGCGGCGAACTTCGGTGACGTCAGTTCGCTCGGCGTCAGCGGATGCCGGCAGGCGCGGCAGAGTTCGGCTTCGCCCTCGGCGAGGCCATGCGACACCGAAACCCGCTCGTCGAAGACGAAGCACTCGCCTTGCCACAGGGTCTGTTCGGCCGGAACTTCCTCCAGGTATTTGAGGATGCCGCCCTTGAGGTGGAAGACATCCTCGAAACCGAGTGACTTGACGTAGGCCGTCGCCTTTTCGCAGCGTATGCCGCCGGTGCAGAACATCGCCACCTTGCGGCCCTCGAGCACTTCCCGGTGCGCGTCCACCCAGGCCGGAAACTCGCGAAAACTTGCGGTGGCCGGGTCGACCGCGCCCTTGAAGGTGCCGATCGACACCTCATAGGCGTTGCGCGTGTCGATGACGATCGTGTCGGGCTCCGAAATCAGCGCGTTCCAGTCGGCCGGCGCGACATAGGTGCCGGCGCTCGTCGCCGGGTCGAGATCCCCGACGCCCATGGTGACGATCTCGCGCTTCAACCGCACCTTCATGCGGTGGAACGGCATGTCTGATGCACTGCTGTATTTGATCTCGAGGCCGGCGAGCCCTTCGATGGCTTCGAGATAATCGATCAGTTCGGCGATCGCCGTCTCGCTGCCGGCGACGGTGCCGTTGATCCCCTCATGCGCCAGAAGCAAGGTGCCCTTGATGCCGCGCCCGCAACAGAAAGCGGCGAGCGGCGCGCGCAGTTCATCGAAGGCGTCGAGTCGGGCAAACCGGTAGAGCGCGGCGACGCGGATGGGGTCTGTTGGCGTGGACAAAGTCATTGCCGAGGCACCTAGAGTAGTTCCAAGAAAAGCGTGAAGCGGTTTTCCGTCCGGAATTGCGTCAAGACAAGAAGTTAGAGCGGTTCGCCGTTTCCGTGAAACGATGAGCTGCTCTAGACGCTCGTCGCAGCCGATTCAAGGCGCAGCCGGTTCACCAGCCCGTCATCGTGTTTTGATGGCAATGGCTGGTATGACCGCCCACGGCGCGTGACATCGCGACACGCTTCGTTTCATGGACAGAAAAACACCCGTCTGCTAATCGGTTGAATTGTCCCACGATACGGAGAGACAGATGCCCAGCAAGACCGAAAAACTCCTGTCGCTCCTCAATGGCCAGCCGGTCATCCCGGTGCTGAAGATCGCCAATGTCGCCGACGCCGTGCCGCTGGCCCGCGCTCTGGCGCGTGGCGGCCTGCCGGCGATCGAGATCACGCTCAGAACCGCCGATGCGCTGGAAGCGATCCGGCGGGTGGCGGCTGAGGTCGAGGAAGCCATCGTCGGCGCCGGCACCATTCTCGATACGCATCAGTTCGAAGAGGCCGCGGGCGCGGGCTCGCGGTTCATCGTCAGCCCCGGCGTCACGCGCGAGCTTCTGGCGGCAGCCGCCGGCAGCGATGTTCCGCTGCTGCCCGGCGCCATCACGCCTGGCGAGATCATGGCCGCACGGGAAGCCGGCTTGCGCTTTCTCAAATTCTTCCCGGCCGAGCAGTCGGGCGGCATCGCTTCGCTGAAGGCCTTCGCCTCGCCGCTCGCCGATGTGAAATTCTGCCCGACCGGCGGCATCACCGGCAAGAACGCGGTGGATTATCTCAGCCTGTCCAACGTCGTCTGCGTCGGCGGCTCCTGGGTGGCGCCCGACGACATGGTCAAGGCCGGCAAATGGGACGAGATCGAAGCTCTCGCACGCGCGGCGAGCAAGCTCGGTCGATAACGCATCCACTCATTCGGGTTTGCGGCGATTCCGTTGGAAAAACCCGGTCGGCTTTGGCCGACCGGGTCAAGATTTTCCTGCATGAACAGGATCAGTTGCAGACCCGGACCTTTTCCACGACCTTGCGGTGGTGAGCCCAATGCGTGACCACCTTGGTCCTGCAGTGATGCTTGCCGGTCTTGATGATCACGGTTTCGGCTTGTGATGGAGCGATAGTGGCCGATGCCGCCGCCAGCGCCAGAACTGATGCCAGTAGAATTGTCTTCATGAATATCCCCAGGGGTTGGAACGCACTCATACTAACCTGGAAACGGGCAGGCTGTTCCGGCTTCACGAGAAGTTCAGCTGCCCGTGATCCCGCAGGTGGAGACCCGATCTCAGGTGATGATTGTCGGCTCGTTGCCGATCGTCGGTTCGAACCGCGTTTCACATCTTCAAGCCCGACCCGATGGCCATCCGACAATCGCTTCAATGCACCGCATGGGACGATTGAACAGCAAAAAGCCGCGCAGGTTGCCCGGCGCGGCTTTTTCGTCTGGCTGGTCCGTTACTTGGTCTGGAAGCGGGCGACCGACAGGAACTTGACGGCGTTGCCAGTGAAGCGGTTGGCATCGGCCATCTGGTTGCCCGACTGGAAGCCGGCCGTATAGACCTCGCTCGGCGGCGTATGCACGATGCTGTAGGCGTAGCCCGGCGCTGTCGTGGCGCTTGAAACGGTGGCGACATTCTCGCCGCTGGTCAGCGCCCAGCGGGCGGCCTGCGGTGCGGCGGCAACCACCATGGCCTTGGGACCGGGCTTCAGGTCGCGGGCGGTGGCCCTCGATTCCTTGCGGGTCGTCTTCACGCCGGCGCCGATCGCGGCGGCCGGGTCGGAGCCGGCCGGGCGGGCAACGACAGCCAGGCGAGGCGAGGCGGCATCGGCGCCCGACAGATCGTTGAAGGCCGAACGCGGCTCGGACGCGGACAAGGAAGCGACCTGGTACGCATCGGCCGCGCCAACCTGGGCGTTGGCCTCGTCGAGCACGGCCTTGACCGCATCCGGCCTGGCCATCTCGGGCCGCTCCGTCGGCAGCACCGAGAACGCATCGGTCGCGGTACTGCCGCGCTCAGCCGTATCCGCCAGCGCCATCAGCACATCCTTGCTGGGCGGCGGAGCCAGAGCGGCCGGCAGCGAATCGTCGGGACGCCATGTCGGCAGCGGTACGTTATTGACCGCGACCTGGGCCGCATCCGGGACCTGGGCCGGATCCGGGGCGGCCGACGGATCGGCCATGCCGAACGGCACGTTCGCCGGTGCATGCGCGGTCGCCACGGCCTGTTCGGTGGTGGCTGTCGCATCAGCCATTGCAAAAGGAACGTTCTCGGGCTGTTGGGCGCCGACATCGGCCTTCGGCCGCGGTGCGAAATCAGGCAGTGGAATGCTGCGGGCAGGCAGCGCCGCGATGATCGTCTCCGGCGTGTCCTTTTCCGGCTCCGGAGCCTGCTCCTCGGCAACCTGCGGAATCTCGGCGCGCTGCGCATTCTCCGGCGCCACGATGGCGATGCCCGGGAGGTTGCTGGTCTTGGCTGCCGCGGCAGGCTTCAGGTTTCTAGCCTTGGGCGGAGGTGCAGCCGAAGCGGTCTCGACATCGGCGCTGTCGTCGGCCTCGTCGTCGCCGCCGCCAAAGAAAGCCGACAGGAACCCACCTGATTTCTTGCTGCTGCCGCCGGCACTGGCCAGCTCGATGGCCGGCGCGCCTGAACCCTTGCGCGCCTTGTAGGAGGCGAGCGCCTGCTCATAGCCGGGCAGCGGCCTGCCGTCGCTCGGCACATGCAGCGTCTTGCCGTTGGGGAACAGGCTGACCAGTTCCTGGCGGCTGATGCCAGGCCAATGGCGCACATTGCCGACATCCATATGGACGAACGGCGAACCGGATGACGGATAGTAGCCAACGCCGCCGCCCTGCATCTTGAGACCGATGTTGCGCAGCTTCTTCAGCGGCACGCCGGGAATGTAGAAGTCCATCGCCTTGCCGAGCATGTGCTGGCTCTTCTCGGCGACGCCCCTGCTGCGGCTGCGCAGCATCGAGTTCGTTGACGGCGAGCGATAGCCGCAGACGACCTGGATGTAATCCGTGGCACCGGCTTCCCGATACGCTTCCCAGACCAGATCCAGCAGGCGCGGATCCATCTTGGTCGGCTCGTTGCGGCGCCAGTCGCGCAGAATGATGTTGATCTTCCTCAGACCCTCTGGAACGTAACGGCCATTGCGCTTGTAGACGATCTCGGCCTTCTCGTGGGTGTGGAGGTGATAAAGCTTCAGCGAACGTGTTTCGGCGCTGGCGCCAGTTGCGGCCGCGGCAACAAAACCAAAAGCGACAATCAACGCTGCCAGCCATTTCGGCCAGACGCTCACGTGATGGTGCCGCCCGTTTGTGTGTCGTTCGATTCTGTTCAAATCAAAAGGCCCTGCAGGCTGCCGTTTGTCCCCGGATTTGCCCAAACGGATGTGTCGTTATCACATCCGAATATCGATCCTAATGGTTAATCATCGCTTATTGAAGCCGAAATGCGGTAACACCGTGGCGATATCCCGTCAAAAATCGTTCACAGGCTTTCTTGGTAAACCGCTGGTTTAGATCATGTTTCCGCCTTTGGCCGAAACACGATCTGTTACCGTTAGCCTTAATGCGTGAACAGGCCTGTCCATAGCCCCGCCACATTCCCGCCGAAACCCGATACCGGGCGTAGTGTGACATTGCAAGCTGGCTCCGGCCTTGCGTCCGAAGCATGGATCCCGAACCGAAGGCCGGCAAAGCATGGTGGAAACTGGTTTCCGGAAGGGATTATGCGCTCCAAGCGGTGTTGAGAATCAGGTCCACACACCTACGAGGCGAGCCGGTCGACACGGCCGGTCTCCGGGTCGATGCCGTACTCCTTGAGCTTGCGGTACAGCGTCGAGCGGCCGATGCCGAGGCGGCGGGCGACTTCACTCATCTGGCCGTTGTAGTGATCGATGGCGAGCTTGATCATCTCGAGTTCGACATCGGCCAGCGCACGCACATTGCCGCGTTCGTCGAGCGCTCGCAACGTGCCGAAGCGAGGCTGCAGCCTAGCCGGCGGATCAGGCTCGGTCGCCAGGACTCCCTCGCCGGGCAAGGCTTCCTCGTCGCCCGGCTGGACGTCCAGGGGAAAAGGCTCAAGCCGCGAAGCGCCATCGACGTCGAGATTGACTGTCCCTTCCACCTGCGCCCGGATCTGCGGGAAGTCCTCCGTGGTCAGCACATCGCCTTCACAAAGCACCGAGGCCCGGAAGACGGCATTTTCGAGCTGCCGGATGTTTCCCGGCCAGTCATAGGCCTGCAGCACAGCGAGCGCTGCGGCCGAAATGCCCTGCAGGCGACGACGCGGGTCGGCCGGCGCCACCTTGTCCATGAAATGCGTGACCAGATAGGGGATGTCGTCGCGGCGGTCGCGCAGCGGCGGCACGAAGATCGGGTAGACGTTCAGCCGATAGAACAGATCCTCGCGGAACTTGCCGTCCTTGACCTGCTGCAGGAGGTTGCGGTGCGTCGCCGAAATCAGCCTGATATCGACCCTGACTGTCGAGCGGCCGCCGACCGGGTCGACCTCGCCGTCCTGCACGGCGCGCAGCAGCTTGACCTGCACGTCGAGCGGCAGGTCGCCGATCTCGTCGAGAAACAGCGTTCCCGAATGCGCCTCGACGAACTTGCCGGTGTGCTTGTCGGTGGCGCCGGTGAACGACCCCTTCTCGTGGCCAAACAGGATCGATTCGACCAGATTGTCGGGAATGGCGCCGCAATTGACCGTGACGAAGGGTTTCGAGCGGCGGTCCCCACTGCCCTGGATGGCGCGCGCCACCAGTTCCTTGCCGACGCCGGACTCGCCCTCGATCAGGATCGGGATGTTGGACGCCGCCGCCTTCTGGCCGAGGCGGATCACCTTGTCCATGGCCGGGCTGTGCGTGATCATGTCCTTGAAGGTCAGAAGCCCGCCGCGCCGGCGCGACGTCCGCTTGACCTCGCCCTCGACGGCCTCGACCTTGAGCGCATTGCCTATCGACGCCTGCAGCCTGTCGGGCGAGGCCGGCTTGACGACGAAATCGAAGGCGCCGTGGCGCATCGCCGAGACCACGGTCTCGATGCCGCCCTGGGCGGTCTGCACGATTGTCGGGACATTTATGTCGCGCTCGCGCATCGCCTTCAGCACGCCGATGCCGTCGAGACCGGGCATGACCAGATCGAGGATGACCACCGAAACCTCGCGGGCGCTTGGCCCTTCGAGGACATCGAGAGCGGCCGCGCCGCCGTCGACGACGACAGCGTTGTAGCCGAACCGCGTCACCGCCGCCTCGAGCAGCCGGCGCTGCACGGGATCGTCATCGACTATGAGTATGGAACCTGTCATGACTGATACGACTGCCCGCCCGAGGAAATCTGCCCTGTGGACCATCTTGGCACAGGGTTCTAAATAAGGTTTCAAAAAACCCGGTGAATGAATTCCTTAGCATTTGACCGGCTTCTCGTTTCCTCTTGAACCTTGGCCACGGAAGGTATCGGCGATGCACATGGTTTCTGGGCACATGGTTTCTGCTCGGCCGCTGACGGCGCCAGCCTCCGGTCAGGGCGCGGCCGAGCTTGGCGACCTGCCGGAGTGGAACCTTGCCGATCTCTATGCCGGCATGGATGCGCCGGAACTGAAGCGCGACATCGCCAAGGCCGCCACCGACGCGGTCAGCTTCGAGAGCCGCTGGAAGGGCACGCTGGCTGCCGAGGCCGAGCGCGGCAGCGCCGGCAGGCTGGGCGAGTCGCTTGTCGCCTACGAGGCACTGGAGGAGCTGATCGGCCGCATCGTCTCCTATGCGGGGCTGGTCTATGCCGGAAACACCGCCGATCCGCAGCGCGCCAAGCTTTATGGCGACATCCAGGAGAAGATGACCGACGCCAGCGCACACCTTCTGTTCTTCGCGCTCGAACTCAACCTGATCGACGACGGCGCGATCGAAGGCGCGCTTGCCACCGATCCCGCGTTCGGCCACTACCGGCCCTGGGTGCTCGATCTGCGCAAGGACAAGCCCTACCAGCTCGAAGACCGCGTCGAGCAGCTTTTCCATGAAAAATCGATCACCGGACGCGGCGCGTGGAACCGGTTGTTCGACGAGACGATGACCGATCTTCGCTTCGACATCGACGGCGAAGAGCTGACGCTGGAACCGGCATTGAACCGCTTGCAGGATGCCGACGGCGAGGTGCGCCGGCGGGCCTCCGAGGCGCTGGCCGCGACCTTCCGCAAGAATTTGCGTACCTTCACGCTGATCACCAACACGCTGACCAAGGACAAGGAGATTTCCGACCGCTGGCGCGGCTTCGAGGACATCGCCGATTCACGCCATCTGGCCAACCGCGTCGAGCGCGGTGTGGTCGATGCCCTGGCGTCCGCCGTTCGCGACGCCTATCCGCGCCTGTCGCACCGCTATTATGCGATGAAAGCGCGCTGGCTGGGCATGGAGGTGATGAACCACTGGGACCGCAACGCGCCCTTGCCGGATACGCCGCAGGCGATCATCGGCTGGGACGAGGCCAGGAACACCGTACTGTCAGCCTATCAGCGCTTTTCGCCCGACATGGCCGAGATCGCGCGAACCTTCTTCGACCGCAACTGGATCGACGCGCCGGTGCGTCCGGGCAAATCGCCCGGCGCCTTCGCGCATCCGACGGTGCCGTCGGCACATCCCTATGTCCTGCTCAACTACATGGGCAAGCCGCGCGATGTGATGACGCTGGCGCATGAGCTTGGCCACGGCGTGCATCAGGTGCTGGCCAGTGGCCAGGGCGCGCTGATGGCCTCGACGCCGCTGACGCTGGCAGAGACGGCATCCGTCTTCGGCGAGATGCTGACGTTCCGCTCGCTGCTCGACCAGACCACCGACAGGCGCGAGCGCAAGGCCATGCTCGCCCAGAAGGTCGAGGACATGATCAACACGGTCGTGCGCCAGATCGCCTTCTATGAATTCGAGCGCAAGGTGCATGCGGAGCGCAAGAATGGCGAACTGACCTCCGACAGGCTCGGCCAGTTCTGGCTGGAAGTGCAGGCCGAAAGCCTCGGGCCGGCGATCAAGTTGCGCGAAGGCTACGAGGTGTTCTGGACCTACATTCCGCACTTCATCCATTCGCCGTTCTACGTCTACGCCTATGCTTTCGGCGACTGCCTGGTGAACTCGCTTTACGCGGTCTACCAGAACGCCGAGCGCGGTTTCCAGGACAAGTATTTCGAAATGCTGCGTGCCGGCGGCACCAAACATCATTCCGAACTCCTGGCGCCCTTCGGCCTTGATGCCACCGATCCCGCCTTCTGGCAGATCGGGCTTGGCGTCATCAGCGGCCTGATCGACGAGCTGGAAACACTCGACGCTTGAAACGCGCCTCCAGGTCTCATCTGCCCGCAGAACAGTTTAGCCGGAATGCATGTCGGAGACGGCTATTCTTGGCCTAAATATCTGTTCTTGAAGTACTCTGCGCGGAAGTTTTCCGATAGCTTTCCACAAGCTCTATGATAGCCTTCCCTCCAAGCTCAGCCGGAGTGGAAGCGGATCGGCGAGGGAAAGTCTCAGCCAACCGTGGCGCCTTGGCGAACGCGAAAACGGCCGTTGGCCATGGGCAAGCAAAGCCGATCGCCGACAGCTCCATCGAAGCCGGCTGTTCTGCGAACCGCGGAACCACCATCGAGTAGTCCTTCGCCGAAAGTCATGGACCCATGCCTCGGCAGACGGATCTGACTGGAGAGAGACAATGGGCACTTTTTTCTACATGCTCCTGGCGTTCCTGGTAGGCGTGTTGGTGGGCTGGTTCCTCTGGGGACGCCTGCGCGGCGAGCTCGACAGCTTGCGCGGCGACCTCGACCGCACACGCAGCGAGCGCGACAAGCTGCGCGCAGACAGCGACCGCCTGACCGGTGAACTCGATGCATGCGGCAAGACCCGTGCCGACCTCGAGCGCCGGCTGCGCGAAGCACAGGCGACGCCCGCTGCCGGAACCAGTGCGGCAAAGCCGGCAGGCCAGGCGCCCGCAGCCCTGATGTCGACACCACCGACAGCCAAATCTGCCCCGGCAAAGCCTGCACCGGCCAAACCGGCCGCCGCGAAGACCGCCCCTGCCAAATCGGCGGCGCCAAAGCCGGCAGCGTCGAAACCTGCAGCCAAAGCCACGGCTCCAGCCAAACCCGCAGTTGCAACCTCGGCAGCCAAGAGTTCGGCAACTGCCAAACCAGCAGCGGCCAAGCCCGACAATCTGCGCCGGCTGATCGGCATTGGCCCGGTCAACGAGAAGCTGCTCAAGGCACAAGGCGTCACCAGCTTCGCCCAGATCGCCGCGTGGACAGCCGCCGATATCAAGCGGATCGAGGATGTCATGAACTTCGACGGCCGCATCGCCCGCGAACGCTGGATCGAGCAGGCCAAGCTGCTCGCCGCCGGCGACGAGACGGAGTTCGCCAAGCAGTTTCCGACAGCGGGAACCGCCAGCAACACCTGACCGGCGGAAGCAAGATCGTTACAAACGGCGGTGCCAAGGCGCCGCCGTTTGCTGTTGGCCCGCAACGTCGGCCCAGCTTGGCCCCAAGGTTGGCCAAGAGGTCGGCTTTGAGTGGCAGCGTGCCGTTCCCTCGATTGCGCGCGAGCGGCCCCCCATATAGAGCGGTCGACGGCTTCATTGACCGCAACATCAGAGTCCCATGTCCTTGCCCGCCGCAATTTTCCGCAACGACGAAAGCGCGCGCCAGCTCGTTTTCGACCGGCCGGCCGACACCATCGTGGCGCATGAGGCAAAGGATTTCCTGCCGGCGCTGGCGGCGGCGCAAGCCGCGCACGACGCCGGCAAATGGCTGGCCGGCTATTTCTCCTATGAGGCGGGCTATCTGCTCGAGCCGAAGCTTGTTCCCTTGCTGCCGAAGGGGCGCCGCGCTCCGCTCCTGTGCCTTGGGGTTTTCGATGCGCCGGTCGAAGAGGCGGTGCCGCCCCGCAATGCAGCGGCGACCAATGGCCCGATCTTCGACGCCCGCGCGACGTGGTCGCTCGAAGACTACGAGAAGCGGTTCTCGCGGCTGCATCAGCACATCAGGCAAGGCGATTGCTACCAGGGCAACCTGACCTTTCCGGTGCATGCGCAATGGTCAGGCGACCCGCTTGCCGCCTTCGATGCGCTGACCGAACGCCAGCCGGTGAAATATGGCGCGCTGGTCGCACTCGGTGATCCCATCGTGCTGTCGCGCTCGCCCGAACTGTTCTTCGAGATCGACACTGCCGGCATGATCGAGACGCATCCGATGAAGGGCACGGCGCCGCGCGGCGCCACCAAGGCCGAGGATGAGCGGCAGAAGATCTTCCTGCGCAACGACGAGAAGAACCAGGCCGAAAACCGGATGATCGTCGACCTGCTGCGCAACGATATCTCGCTGATCAGCGAGGTCGGCACGCTGGATGTGCCGGCGCTGTTCCGCATCGAGACCTATCCGACCGTCCACCAGATGGTGAGCGACGTCAGGGCGAAACTGCTGCCGGGTCTCTCGATCCGCCAGATCTTCGCGGCGCTGTTTCCGTGCGGCTCGATCACCGGCGCGCCAAAAATCCGAGCCATGGAAATCCTGCACGATCTGGAAGGCACGCCGCGCGACGCCTATTGTGGCGCCATCGGCTGGATCGCGCCCGGTGGCACGATGCGCTTTTCCGTAGCGATCCGCACCATCTCGCTCTTTTCCGGCGGCGAGGCCGTCTACAATGTCGGTGGCGGCGTCGTCTTCGATTCGACGGCGCAGGAGGAGTACCAGGAGTGTCTGCTGAAAGCGCGCTTCGCGACGGGAACACCGCCGATTTCCAGCTGATCGAGACCATGCGCTGGGAACCCGGCGCAGGCTTCCTGCGCTTCGATCGCCACCTTGCCCGCCTCTATGGTTCGGCGGCGGAGCTTGGCTTTGCCTGCGATCCGCAAAAGATCGGCGAGGTGCTGGGCGATGCGGTCAACGGATCCGGCATCGCGCTGCGCACGCGCCTCGTCCTGTCGCGCGACGGCGCGGTGACCGCCTCGGTACAGCCCTATGAACCGCTCGCCGCCGACAAGGTCTGGGTGCTGCGGCTGGCGCGGACGAGGCTCGATTCGCACGACATTCTGTTGCGCCACAAGACCAGCCGGCGGCAGCTCTACACGCATGCCCGCGCCGAGTATCTCATCACCCAGGCCGACGAGGTGTTGCTGGCCAATGAGCGTGGCGAGATCTGCGAAGCCACCATCACCAATGTCTTCGCCGATCTTGGCGACGGCGTGCTGTCGACGCCGCGGCTCGACTGCGGCCTGCTGCCTGGCGTATTGCGCGCCGAGCTTCTGGATGAAGGCCGCGCCCGCGAAGCGTTCTACAGCTACGGCGATCTGCTGTCGGCCAAGGCGCTCTTTGTCGGCAATTCGCTGCGCGGCTTGATTCCCGCAAGGCTGGTGTGATCGGAGAATGCCATGTTCGTCATTTCGCTGAACTACAAGGTGCCGCTGACCGAGATCGACCGCTTGCAGGCGGCGCATGTCGAGTGGCTGAAGGCCTGCTATGCGGACGGCATCTTCGTTGCCTCCGGGCCGAAGAAACCGAGAACCGGTGGCGTCATCATCGCGCAATGTCCGCGCGAGGTGCTCGACGCCAGGCTGGCGCAGGATCCATTCGCCAGGGCAGGCGCCGCCGACTATGAAGTCACCGAATTCCTGGCGAGGATGACCGGCGCCGGCCTGGACACGTTCAGGGAAGCATGAGCTTGCTCGAGGCCCAGCCCACCCATACGCCCTATGACGGCTCGTCAAAACTCTTCAGCATCGGGCTGAAGCCGCTCGATCCGGCAGACTGGATCGAGGTCGACGATCATTTGCTGCCTTACCTCGCCGAGAAACGCCAGCTCTATGCCGAAATCCCCGAGCGGGTTTTCGTTGAGGAGGACGGCACGCGGGAGGCCCAGCAGGAAGTCCTCGAATTGCTCGGCACGCATCTGCTGGAGAGATTTCCTGGCACCTATCGGCGCACCGGTTCGGGCCTCGAGGTCATGGGCGCCGCGAACCATCCCGCACTCCCGTCCGATCTTGAGGACGCCCCGCTCGTCGCCGCCTCGCTGCTCATCTAGGAAGACCTGATCCTGATGCGCCGCAATGACAGCGGTTGGCGGCTCGTTGCCGGCTCGCTGTGCTTTCCCTCATCCTGGCTGCTGGTCGAGAAATTCGGCCGGCCGCTGCAAGAGATCCACGCGCCGGTGCCGGGTTTCGGGCCGGGCACCCGCCCGGCGGAGTTGATCAACCGCATGTTCGACGGTCTCCAGGGCCAGGCGGTCGAGCGCTACAACTGGTCGATCCAGTCTGACAACGCGCTCTACCATCCGCTCTCGGACCTGCAGCGCATCGACCGCGCCACCAACCGCCCGTCACGGTTTCCGGACGGTGACATCGACGCCCATGCCTTCATCCGTGTCGAGCGGCAGACGCTGCGCAAACTGCCGGTCTCAGGAGATATCCTGTTCACCATCCGCATCCATCTCGATCCACTCGCCTTGCTGGCGCGGCACCCGGATCGGGCGAAGCTCGCAGCGTCTTTCGCCGCCCAGCTCGAAGCGCTCGATCTCGCCCAACTCGACTACAAGGGCCTGACATCAGACCGCGACCGGCTGATCGCCGTCCTTAACCACATGGCCAATGACGCGTAGCCCCTGGTTGGCGCTTTTCGCTGGTTTGTGACAATGATCTGTGATGTAGCGCATGGCCGCCGGGCAAAATATGCCCGGTTTTGCGCGTGTTTTCCCAGTTTCCTGGGTTTTGAAGGAGTGTCCGATAAAATGGCGAATGAAACCTGGCCCGTTTACGGTGAGATCACCGGCCCTGTCGTGATGATCGGCTTCGGCTCGATCGGCAGGGGAACGCTGCCGCTGATCGAACGCCATTTCAAATTCGACAAGTCGCGCATGACGGTCCTCGACCCGCGCGACACCGATCGCAAGCTGCTCGACGAGCGCGGCATCGCCTTCGTCCAGGAAGCCGTGACCGAGAATAACTACAAGAAGCTGCTGTCGCCGCTTCTGACCAATGGCGGGGGCCAGGGCTTTTGCATCAACCTGTCGGTCGATACCGGTTCGGTGGACCTGATGCGGCTCTGCCGCAAGCTCGGCGTGCTCTACATCGACACCGTCGTCGAGCCATGGCTCGGCTTCTATTTCGATACCAAGGCCGACAATGCCAGCCGCACCAACTATGCGCTACGCGAAGCGATGATCAAAGAAAAGCACGACAAGCCTGGCGGCGCGACGGCAGTCTCTACCTGCGGCGCCAATCCCGGCATGGTCTCGTGGTTCGTCAAGCAGGCGTTGGTCAACCTCGCCACCGATCTCGGCCTTGAGTTTTCAGAGCCCGCACAGGAAGACCGCGAGGGCTGGGCCAAGCTGATGAAGAAGGCCGGCGTCAAGGGCATCCACATCGCCGAGCGCGACACCCAGCGGACCAAGAAACCCAAGCCGATGGATGTGTTCTGGAACACCTGGTCGGTCGAGGGCTTCATTTCCGAGGGCCTGCAGCCTGCCGAGCTCGGCTGGGGCACGCATGAGACGTGGATGCCGAAGAACGCCAAGAAGCACAAGCATGGCTCCAAGGCCGCCATCTATCTGGAGCAGCCCGGCGCCAACACGCGCGTGCGCTCATGGTGCCCGACGCCCGGCCCGCAATATGGCTTCCTGGTCACCCACAACGAGGCGATATCGATCGCCGATTTCTTCACCGTGCGCTCCAGGAAGGGCAAGGTTCATTACCGCCCGACCTGCCACTATGCCTACCATCCCTGCAATGACGCGGTGCTGTCGCTGGACGAGATGTTCGGCGCCGCCGGCAAGCCTCAGCCGGTGCACCACGTGCTTGACGAGAACGAACTGGTCGACGGCGTCGACGAACTCGGCGTGCTGCTCTACGGCCACGACAAGAATGCCTATTGGTACGGCTCGCAGCTGTCGCTCGCCGAGGCGCGCAAGCTGGCGCCCTACCAGAACGCCACCGGCATGCAGGTCACCTCGGCGGTTCTCGCCGGCATGGTCTGGGCGCTGGAAAACCCGGAGGCCGGCATCGTCGAGGCCGACGAGATGGACTACAAGCGCTGCCTGGACGTGCAGTCGCAATATCTCGGACCGGTCAAGGGCTACTACACCGACTGGACGCCACTCGACAACCGGCCCGGCCTGTTCCCGGAAGACCTCGGCCGGAGCGACCCGTGGCAGTTCCGCAACATCCTCGTCCGATAGCGGCCTGCTCGGGATACTCCATTGCCTTGCAATCACCCGGAAATCGGGCGATTGAAGGGATGCGGACTGAGGAGAGGATTTTCAAAATGAACATTGCGCGCAAGATTCTTTCGATGAGCGTTGCAGCAGCTGCTGTAGTGGGGCTTGCTGCCTGTGCGACCAGCGGCCCCGATGAACCGCCGATGGCGGCTTCGCCGAAAGGCGTCGAAGGCTCCTGGATCGACGCCAAGGGCACCGGCCTTTCGACCTTCGCCAGCGGCACCTTCACGACCGTCGCGACCGACACCGGCCAGAAGCTTGCCGATGGCAGCTACACCATGACCGGCGCCACGTCGGTGCAGATCAACGGCACGTCGCTGATCCGCCAGACCGCGGTCAGCTTCAACTGCCTGATGGTGTCGACCAGCCAGCTCAACTGCACCAGCTCCAGCGGCCAGAACTTCGTGCTGACACGGCGCACCTGAACCAGCGAGCATTCACGTTCCTGAGGACGGCGGCCAATTGGCCGCCGTCTTTTTTATGCCGGCAAAAGTCCCCGGATTTCCGCTTGCGTCATCCGGAACGCGATGGGAACATAGCCAAAACGCCGACTGTTATGTTCCAGTCAAGCAAGAGCGTTAACGCCTCTGATCAGCTTTCCGGGAGACGAAGATGAAGAAACTTGCCGCCATTGCCGCCCTGTCCGCCTCAGCACTTGGCCTGTCGGCCGGCGCATCCTTTGCCGACTACACGTTGAACATCCTGCACATCAACGACTGGCACAGCCGCATCGAAGGCAACAACAAATATGAATCGACCTGCTCGGCCGAGGAGGAGACCAAGGGCGAGTGCATAGGCGGCGCAGCCAGGCTGATCACCGCGATCGCTCAGGAACGCAAGAAGCTGGAAAGCCAGAACGTGCTGCTGCTCAGCGCCGGCGACAATTTCCAGGGATCGCTGTTCTACACGACCTACAAGGGCAAGGTCGAAGGCGAATTCCTCAACGAGATGAAGTTCGACGCCATGGCACTCGGCAACCATGAATTCGACGATGGCGAGACGGCGTTGGCGCCGTTCCTCGACATGATCAAGTTCCCGGTGCTTGGCGCCAATGTGAAGGCCAACGCGCAATCCAAGCTCGGCGACCGCGTCAAGCCATCGATCGTCGTCGAGGTCGGCGGCCAGAAGATCGGCATCATCGGCGCGGTGACCAACGACACGCCCGAACTTGCCTCACCCGGCCCCAACATCACCATCGAGGACGACGTCAAGTCGATCACCGCGGAGGTCGAGAAGCTGAAGGGCGAAGGCGTCAACAAGATCATCGCCGTGACCCATATCGGCTACAGGCGCGAGCGCGACGTCATTGCGAAAATCCCGGGCATCGACGTCGTCGTCGGCGGCCATAGCCATTCGCTGCTGTCGAACACCGACCCGAAGGCGGAAGGCCCCTATCCGACGATGGTCGACAATCCCGACGGCTATAAGGTGCCGGTCGTGCAGGCCGCGTCCTATTCGAAATATCTCGGCGAGTTCAAGGTGGTGTTCGACGACAATGGCGTCGTAAAATCGGCCAGCGGCGACCCGATCTATCTCGACAAGTCGATCACCCCCGACCCGGCAGTGCTCGCCCGCATCAAGGAGCTTGGCGCGCCGATCGAGGCTCTGAAGAACAAGGAAGTGGCCGAGACCACCGACGTCATCGACGGCAGCCGCGAGAGCTGCCGTACCCGCGAATGCGCGATGGGCAACCTCGTCTCCGACGCCATCCTCGACCGCGTCAAGGGTCAGGGCGTCGAGATCGTCATCTCCAATGGCGGCGGCCTGCGTGCCTCGATCGACAAGGGCACCGTCACCATGGGCGAGGTGCTGACCGTGCTGCCGTTCCAGAACACGCTGGCGACCTTCCAGATTTCCGGCAAGGACCTGGTGGCCGGCCTCGAGAGCGGCCTCAGCCAGATCGAGGACGGCGCAGGTCGCTTCCCGCAGGTCGCCGGCCTGAAATATTCCTTCGACAAATCCGTCGCCCCCAACGCCGGTCGCGTCAAGGCGGTGGAAGTGATGGAAGGCGGCGTCTGGGCGCCGATCAACCCCGACAAGGACTACCTGGTCGCCACCAACAACTACGTCCGCCAGGGCGGCGACGGTTACAAGATCTTCGCCGACAAGGCCAAGAATGCGTATGACTACGGTCCGGGCCTCGAACAGGTGGTTGCCGACTATCTCGGCGCGCACCGGCCCTACACGCCGAAGCTCGACGGCCGCATCACCGAGATCGCCGCGACCGTTGCGGCGGCGCCAGCGGCGCCGGCCGCTGAACCAGCCAAGCCTGCAGAAGCAACCCCGGCGCCCGCACCCGCGGAACCGGCAAAGCCTGCGGAGGCGGCGCCTGCAATGCCCGAACTGCCCGCCAACTCGGGCGATATCGCCAACACGCCACCGGCCATATCGACAGAGACGGCGCCCACGCCGCCCGCTGCACCTGCCGCGCCAGCGAAACCGGCTGAAGCAGCACCGGCTCCCGCACCAGCTCCTGCCGAACCGGCAAAGCCAGCCGAGGCCGCACCGGCCGAAAGCAGCCATGTCATCGTTGCCGGCGATACCTATTGGGATCTGGCAAAGAAGGCCTATGGCGACGCGACCAAGTGGAAACTGATCTATGAGGCAAACAAGGGTCAAAGGCCTCACCGCCTTGCGCTTGGCGCGACGCTCACCATCCCGGCGAAATAGCCTCGCTTCACCCTTTCGACGACAGCGCCCGCCCGGGAAACCGGGCGGGTTTTCTGCTTTCAGGCTAAGGTGCGGCCAGACGCTGCATTGAAAGCGCGCGCAAGATGGTTAGGTTCGCGTCTCCTGGAGAACCCTTATGACGCTTTCGACCCCTGTCGATCCCAAAGCCGCGAAGGCCATCGGCCCGTTGCCGGCCGGACATCCGCCGGTCAAGGCTGGCAAGATCGGCGTCATGCTGGTCAACCTCGGCACGCCGGACGGCACCGATTTCAAGCCAATGTGGCGCTATCTCCGGGAATTCCTGTCCGATCCACGCGTCATCGAGCTCAACAAGGCAATCTGGTATCCGATCCTCTACGGCGTGGTGCTCACCACCCGGCCGAAGAAGTCGGGCGCCAACTATGCCAGGATTTGGAACCGGGAAAGGAACGAGTCGCCGCTGCGCACCTACACCCGCGCCCAGGGCGAAAAGCTGGCCGAGGCGCTGCGCGACCTGCCCGATGTCGTCGTCGACTGGGCGATGCGCTACGGCGATCCTTCGACCGCGAGTGTGGCCCAGGCGCTGGTCGACAAAGGCTGCGACCGCATTCTTTGCTTCCCGCTCTATCCGCAGTATTCGGCGACGACCACGGCAACCGCCAACGACCAGCTGTTTCGTGCCCTGATGAAGATGCGCCGCGCACCGGCCATCCGCAGCGTGCCCCCTTACTACGACGAACCGGTCTATATCGAAGCGTTGGCGCGTTCGATCGAGCGGCATCTGACCACGCTGGATTTCGAACCGGAGGTTGTCGTTGCCTCCTTTCACGGCATCCCAAAACCCTATTTCGAGAAGGGCGACCCCTATCATTGCCACTGCCAGAAAACGACGCGGCTGTTGCGGGAACGGCTCGGCTGGGATGACAAGAAACTGATCATCACCTTCCAGTCGCGCTTCGGCGCGCAGGAATGGCTGCAGCCCTACACCGACAAGACCGTCGAGAAGCTGGCCAGGGACGGCGTCAAGTCGATCGCCATCGTCAATCCCGGTTTTTCGGTCGACTGCATCGAGACGCTGGACGAGATCGGCCGCGAGGCGGCCGAGACCTTCCATCATGCCGGTGGCAAAAACTTCGCCCATATCCCTTGCCTCAACGACAGCGCCGAGGGCATGGGGGTGATCGAGGCGATGGTGCGGCGGGAACTGTCCGGCTGGGCCTGAGGCCGGAACAACACAAGCTCCGGGGCGTTGAGCAGCACCTCCGGAGAACTTGATGCCTCGCAAACTCGACCTCAGAACTGGCCGGCCCGTCTGGTCCGCCTATCGCGCACCTGCGGTGCACACCATCACGCTCACCCGTGACGCAAAGGCCGACGTGCTGATCACAAAGGCCGACGTGCTGATCATCGGCATGGGCATCAGCGGCGCCATGATGGCCGAGGCGCTGACGGCCGATGGCCATGCGGTGATCTGCATCGACCGCCGCGGCCCGTTGAAAGGCTCGACCTCGGCAACCACCGCACTGGTGCAGTTCGAAATCGACCAGCCGCTTTCGATGCTCTCGAAGATGATCGGCAGAGCCTCGGCGGAGCAGGCCTGGCGACGCTCGCGCCTCGCCGTTTCCAACCTCGCTGCTCGCATTGCCGAACTCGGCATCAACTGCGCCCTGAGCCGCACCCCATCGCTCTATTTGGCCGGCACGGCGCTCGGCCCATCGGAACTCCGCGACGAGGTCGACGCCCGTCGGAAAGCAGGCATCGCCGCGACCTATCTCACATCAGCACCGCTGGCAGAGACATTCGGCATCGCCCGCGACGGCGCCATCCTCAGCCATGGCAACATCGCGCTCGACCCGCGCAAGCTGACGGCTGGCTTGCTGCTGAAGGCCCTGGAGCGCAAGGCCCGTTTTTACGCCCCGGCCGAAGCGACGGCGATCGAGGACAGTGCCGACGAGGTGGTCGTGGCGACTAGGGATGGCCCGACCATCACCGCACGGCACGTTGTTCTGGCCACCGGCTACGAGCTGGTCGACATCGTGCCGGCGGCGGCCCACCGGATCATCTCGACATGGGCGATCGCGACACGCCCACAATCGCGAAAGATCTGGCCCGATGCTGCCTTCATCTGGGAAGCCTCCGATCCCTACCTCTATATGCGCGCGACGGCCGACGGCAGGGTGGTTTGCGGCGGCGAGGACGAGGATTTCGTCGACGAGACGCGGCGCGACGGGCTGATCGCTGACAAGAGTACGCGCATTGCCGAAAAACTTGGCCGGCTGTTTCCGCATCTCGACGTCAGGCCCGAATTCGCCTGGACCGGTTCGTTCGGCACCACGACAACCGGCCTGCCCTATATCGGCGCGCTTCCCAGACACCCGCGCATCCATGCCGTCATGGGTTACGGCGGCAATGGCATCACGTTCTCCCAAATCGCTTCCGAGATCATTTCGGCCTCGATCAACGGACTTGACGATACGGATGCAGAGTTGTTTGCCTTCAACCGCTGAGTGCAAACCCACAAACAATCCATCATCACCTGATTGTAACGTTGCTGAAACACACTTAAGTCTTTGGTGAAGCCGGCTGCGCGAGAGTGGCTTTCGCGGCCTGCCTCTGAGGGAGAGCCAAATGGATTTCAGTGGTTTCGATATTGCGGTCATTGTTCTGGTCGCGCTTGTCGTGCTGGTGCTGTTCAAAGGCATCAAGACAATTCCGCAAGGCTATAACTATACGGTCGAACGTTTTGGCCGTTACACCAAGACACTGAGCCCCGGCCTCAATCTCATCACGCCTTTCGTCGACCGCATCGGCGCCAAGATGAACATGATGGAACAGGTGCTCGACGTTCCGAGCCAGGAGATCATCACCCGCGACAACGCCATCGTCGGTGTCGACGGCATCGCCTTTTTCCAGATCCTCAACGCGGCGCAGGCCGCCTACCAGGTTTCCGGCTTGCAGAACGCCATCCTAAACCTGACGATGACCAACATCCGTACCGTCATGGGCTCGATGGACCTCGACGAACTGTTATCCAACCGCGACGCTATCAACGAGCGCCTGCTGCGCGTCGTCGACGAAGCGGCCCATCCGTGGGGTATCAAGATCACCCGCGTCGAGATCAAGGACATCAACCCGCCAGCCAATCTCATCGAATCGATGGGCCGGCAAATGACGGCCGAGCGCAACAAGCGCGCCCAGATCCTCGCCGCCGAGGGCCTCAAGCAGTCGCAGATCCTCGAAGCCGAAGGCCGCAAGGAAGCCGCTTTCCGCGACGCCGAGGCGCGCGAGCGTTCGGCTGAAGCCGAAGCGCGCGCCACGCAAGTGGTGTCGGAAGCAATCTCCAAGGGCGACGTGCAGGCGTTGAACTACTTCGTGGCGCTGAAGTACACCGAAGCGCTCGGCAAAATCGGCACGGCCACCAACAGCAAGATCGTGCTGATGCCGATGGAAGCCTCGTCGCTGATCGGCACGCTTGGCGGTATCGGCGAGATCGCCAAGGAAGTCTTCCGCAGCGAAGGCACGACAGGCGCGCAAAGGCAGGCCGCGCGTCCGCCTGTGGTTCGCCCGAGCGAGAACTGAGGGTTTACACTCCCATGATCGACCGCATCATTTCCGAACTCGGCCCTTGGAGCTGGATGGTTCTGGGCTTCGTGCTGCTGGTGATGGAAGTCATCGCCCCCGGCATCTTCATGCTGTGGATAGGCATCGCCGCATTGATCATCGGCGCGGTATCGCTGCTGATCTGGGACGCCGGTTTCTGGACCTGGCAGATCCAGGTCCTTGCCTTCCTGGCATTGTCTGTTGTGTCGGCCTATGCCGGTAAGAAACTGGTCGGCGGGCGCAATGATCCGACCGATCAGCCGCTGCTCAACCGGCGCGGCGCGCAGATGGTCGGCAGGATGGCGACGCTCGCCGAACCGATCCGGGACGGGCGCGGCCGCATCAAGCTGGGCGATACGCTGTGGCGTGTCTCCGGCCCGGACCTGCCGGCCGGCACGCAAGTGCGGGTGACGGCCGCGGCCGACACGGATCTGGAATTGACCGTGGAGGCTGTCTGAACGCTCAGGCCGCGCCGATACGCAAGAGATCGTGCAGGTGGATCAGTCCGACCGGCCGTTTGCCTTCCACCACCATCAGACTGGTGATGGCTGAATTGTTGATCGTCTGCAGCGCCGTTGCCACCAGCGTGTCCGGCGCCGCCGTCTTCGGTCCTTTTGTCATCACCTGATCCACCGTCATCGCAAGCAGATTGCTGCCTATATGGCGTCGGATGTCTCCATCGGTGATGATGCCGACCAGAGCGCCGTCGGCGTCGGTGATCGCCACGCAGCCAAATCCCTTGCGCGACAATTCCAGGATCGCCTCCTGCATGCCGGTGCCCGCGACCACCATCGGCAGCCTGTCGCCGACATGCATGATCTCGCGGATCTGCGTCAGATTGGCGCCGAGCTGGCCACCCGGGTGAAAGGTGCGGAAATGGTCCGGCGTGAAGCCACGCGCTTCGAGCAGGGCGATCGCCAGCGCATCGCCGATGACCAGTTGCAGCAGCGTCGACGTCGTCGGCGCCAGGCCGTGCGGGCAGGCCTCCGCTGCACGCGGCAGCAGCAGCATGACGTCCGCGGCCCGCGCCAGCGCCGATGTCTCTCCGGCGGTTATGGCGATAAGCGGAATGGAGAAGCGCCTGGAATAGGCGACAATGCCCATCAGTTCCCTGCTCTCGCCCGACCACGACATGGCGATGATGGCGTCATCCCTGGCAATCATGCCGAGATCACCGTGATTGGCTTCGGCGGGATGGACGAAAAAGGCCGGCGTGCCGGTCGAGGCCAGCGTCGCCGCGATCTTCGAACCGATATGGCCACTTTTGCCGACGCCAGTGACGATCAGTCGGCCTTCGATCTTCGAGATCACGTCGACGGCATGGGCAAAAGGCCCGGCCAGTCCGTTCTCGAGTGCCTCGGCAAGAGCCGTGACACCGGCCTGTTCGGTTGCCAACGTTCTCAGCGCCGAAGCTATCGACGCTTGCCTGTCCAAAGGCTTCTTATCCAGGGATCCCGCATGCATGGCTGATGCGATTAACGTGTTGCCGCCCGCCTGTCCAACAGAAATGGCCCCACGCACGTCGCCCAACTGTCCGAGGTGGTTTGGGACGGCGACAAGCAAGAGGACAAAAACCTTGACGCACGCGGCATGAATCCTCTTGGAAATTGGCGCTTGAGGCCCCCTGACGTGGCCGCCCCCCTCAACCCTCCGTTAACCATCCCCGTTTACGGTTCGGTAAGTATGGCGCGCGTGCGCCGCGCGAGCAGTGGTGGCGATGTCCGGGGTTCATCCAGAAAAATCAAGAGGACGAAGGAGCAAGGCCGCCTGCGCCTTGCTGCTGGCGACCAGCATGCTTGCCTTGCTGCGCCCGACGGCGCTCCATGCCCAGGAAGCGGAACTGCGTGGCGAGGTGTCCGAATCGGCGATCCTCTCCGATCAGCAGCGCAAGGCGCGACAACTCGCCCTGGCAGCCCAAGGCCAGCAGGCGCCGGCCGATGCCGCGCAGGACAATGCGCCGGCACGAACCTACCTGCCGGCCAGCGCCGGCGCCGTGCCCGACGACACGGACACCAACGACGCAACGGCGACCGGCAGCGTGTTTGATCCGCCGGCTGCCACCGACGATACCTCCACCGACACCCCGGCACCGCCAAAGCCTCGCCGCCGGCCATCAACTGCCAGCCGAAATGCGGCGGCTCAGGCCAAGGACAAGGCCGCCGACAAGTCGAAGAAGAAAAAGTCGACGACCGCAACCACCGGCGCTGCTGCGTCCACCGACACCACTGCATCCACGACGGATGATGCCGATACCAATGACGCGGATCAGGACGCAGCCAACCGCCGTGCCGTCACCATCGACACCGTCGACCGGCAGAAGCTCGACCCGGGCGCCGAACGCACCGCCTCCATCCAGGGCCAGAAGAACAAGGCCGAGGACGATCCGTTCGCCGCCACCGGTGTCAAATGGGGTTCGTTCGTCATCCGGCCGACCATCGAACAGGGCCTGACCGCCACGTCGAACGGCGATTCGAGCAATGCCGGCAAGTCGGCGCTGTTGTCCGAGACGGCACTACGCTTTTCCGCCGCCTCCGACTGGAGCGAGAACTCGGCGACGATCGATGGCTATGGCCTTTTCCGCGAGACCGTGTCGGGCTATCCGGTTCACAATGAGCAAGGCCGCATCGAAGGCCAGCTCAACGTCGACCTCGACAACGAGTTGCGCGCCATCGCCAAGCTCGGCTACGAGGCCGTACCGGAATCGGCCTCCTCGCCGGACGCCATTGCCGGCGTCGACACGCAGCCGCTGCGGCAGACTATCGACGGCAGCCTCGGCATCGAAAAGGACGCCGGCAAGATGCGCTATGCGTTGACCGGCGCGGTCACGCACGACTTCTATGGCGACGCCAAGCTTTCGGACGGTACCTCGCTGTCGCAAAAGGATCGCGACTCCACGCTCTACACGGCGACCTTGCGCACCGGCTACGAAATCTCGCCGGCCATCACCCCCTTCACCGAAATCGAGGTCGGTCGCCGGGACTATGATCAACGCGTCGACAACGAGGGTTTCGAGCGCTCCTCGACGCGGCTCGGCGCCCGCGCCGGCCTTGAACTCGACATGGGCGAGAAGCTCTCCGGCGAGTTCTCCGCCGGCTGGCTACGGGAAGCGATCGACGACAGCAGTCTGGAGGCAATTTCAGGCGCCACTGTCAACGCCGACCTCAAATGGTCGCCCGAACGCGGTACCACGATCGGCCTGACCGGCCAGACCACCGTCGAGCCCACGACCACCGCCGATGAAAGCGGCGATATCCTCTACTCCGGCCGCTTGACGGGCGAACGGCAGATTCGTGCCAACCTTACCGGAAATGCGGCTCTGGGCCTGGACTGGCGCGACTATATCGGCGTCGACGGCCACGACATGACCCTGAGCGCCGAGGCCGGCCTGACCTGGTGGCTGAACCGCTATGCCGGCCTCACCACCCGGGTCAGGACCGAAAAGCTGACCAGCAATCTGCCGGGCCGCGACTACACTGCCAACAGCATCTTCCTGGGCGTGAAGGTGCAGCGCTGAGCACTTGCACGCACAGAGGCCTACGCCAAGGGTATGTTGAGATTCAGGTCAGGCCGAGTCGAGAGCGATGGATTCCGAGAACCGCAACGGAGCTACATTTGAGCACCGGAAGCGCAGGAACCCACCATTCGCAGGCCGGCATCACCTGAATGTCGACATAGCCTCTAGAAGGCGGCGCCGCGACGCTCCGACGGCTTCAGTTCGTCGAGAAGCGTGCGGATGACGCCGGCCATGTTCTCGTTCATGTCGCTGCGCCATAGCGCGAAGGCGACATTGGCCTCGACAAAGCCTTCCGGCGATCCGCAATCGAAAGTGCGGCCCTGATAATGGTAGCCAAAGAAGGGCTGCAGCTTTTCAAGCTTCAGCATCGCGTCGGTGAGCTGGATCTCGTTGCCGGCGCCCTTTTCCTGGCCTTCGAGGATCTTGAAGATCTCGGGCTGCAGGATGTAGCGGCCGTTGATGTAGAGATTGGACGGCGCGGTTCCAGTCTTGGGCTTTTCCACCATCTCGGTGATGCGGAAACCATGATGCGTGTCCTCGCCGCGGCCGACGATGCCGTATTTGTGGGCTTCGGCGGGATCACATTCCTGCACGGCGATGATGTTGTTGCCGGTTTCCTGGTAAAGCTCGACCATCTCCCTCATGCAGCTCTTTTCCGACTGCATGATCATGTCGGGCAACAAAAGGGCGAAGGGTTCATCGCCGACCAGTTCGCGCGCGCACCAGACGGCATGGCCGAGCCCCATCGGCACCTGCTGGCGGGTGAAGCTGGTCTGCCCCGGCGCCGGCTGCAACCGTTGCAGGCGAGCAAGCTGGTCGTCCTTGCCGCGCTGGGCCAGCGTATCATAGAGCTCGAACTGGACGTCGAAATGGTCCTCGATGACGGCCTTGTTGCGGCCGGTGACGAAGATGAAATGCTCGATGCCGGCCTCGCGCGCTTCATCCACCACATACTGGATGACTGGCCGGTCGACGACGGTCAGCATTTCCTTGGGGATGGCCTTGGTGGCCGGGAGAAACCGCGTGCCGAGACCGGCGACCGGGAAGACTGCCTTGCGAACTCTCTTCATGCTGTCAATTATCCGTTTGATGGCCTGCTCCGCAATCCCCGTTTCAAGACATTTTCACGCCGAAATTGAGGATTACTGGACGATTGAGGGGGAACGTTCACCGATAAAGCTTTGAGGCGTCTTTTCGTTCCCGGCGGCACCTATGGTAAACTAATTCCTAACCTGGTTCGGCGATGAATGGTCTTCCTGACACAGAGAAGGAGGAAAAGATGTCCGTTCGCAATGCCGCAAAACGTTTTACCAGCGTCATCGCGGCAGCCAGCCTCTCGCTCGCTCTGCTGATGCCTTCCGGCCCGGCGTTCGCAGATGGCGGTTTCCGGCAATGGGTCGCCGGCTTCCGCGCCACCGCCGTGCAGAGCGGCGTTTCCGGAGCGCTCTACGATCAGGCCTTCAGGGATATCAAGGATATTGACCCGGTGGTGCTGGAAAAGGCACGCACGCAGCCTGAGTTCACCGCGCCTGCCTGGGACTATTTCGACAACCGCGTCCACGACCAGTCTGTCGCCGTCGGCCAGCAAATGGCCAAGAAATGGAGGCCATGGCTGGACAGGATCGAGGCCAGGTTCGGCGTCGACCGCTACATCCTGCTCGCCATCTGGTCGATGGAATCGAACTATGGCGAAATCCTCAAGCGCGACGACATCATGCGCAATGTCGTGCGCTCGCTGGCGACCTTGGCCTATGCCGATCCGAAGCGGGCGAAATTCGCCCGCACCCAGCTGATCGCCGCGCTGAAGATCCTGCAGACGGGTGATATCGACGAAAGCCATCTGAGCGGATCCTGGGCTGGCGCCATGGGCCACACCCAGTTCATCCCGACCAGCTATCTGCACTATGCCGTCGACATGGACGGCAACGGCAAGCGCGACATCTGGAATTCGATCCCCGATGCGCTGGGAACGGCCGCCAATTTGTTGAAGAAGAATGGCTGGCAGGCCGGCAAGACCTGGGGCTATGAGGTCGCCTTGCCTGCCGGCAAACTTCCCGGCGGCTCCAAGACGCTGTCGCAATGGCAGGCGCTCGGCGTCGTCAGGGCCAACGGCAAGCCATTCAAGAATGGCGGCGACAAGGCGACGCTGAAGGTGCCGGACGGCCGCAGCGGGCCCGCCTTCCTGATGATCAAGAATTTCTCGGTCATCAAAGCCTACAACAATGCCGACAAATATGCCCTTGCCGTCGGCCTTCTTGCCGACGAAATCGCCGGCTCCAGTGGTCTCGTGCAGGACTGGAAGCGGCCTTTCACCAAGCTCACTTTCGAGGAAAGGCAGGAGCTGCAGAAGCGGCTTTCCCAGCACGGCCTCTACGACGGCAAGTTCGATGGCAAGATCGGCGACGGCTCGAAAACCGCCATCATGGCCTTCCAGGCCCAGGCCGGCTTGACCCAGGACGGCTATCCGAGCATGGAAGTGCTGAAGTGGCTCCGGCAGAAATAGAGCCACCTGCAGTGCCACGCGGCCTTTCGGACGCGCAAAGGACACTGTAGCAATCTGGTTGGCGCTGGATTCCTCCTGAAAAGTCGATGCGATTTTTCGAGGAAAGTGCGCCAAGGGACGGAGGAAAAGATTGGCTTCGGCTGCGCGCATCGCAGGGCTTGTTCGTCGCATGCCGGTGCTCATTCTGGCCATCGTCGTGCTCGCCGTCGGTGTGGCCGGCGCCTTTCATGCCCCCGCCATGGCGCAGGAGCAGCAAAACCGCGGCTGGTCGTTGCGCGACCTTTTGTTCCCGCGTCGCAGCGAGCGGATCGAGCCGCCGCTGAACATCCAGAAGGCGAAGCCAAAGCCGCGCAAACCCCGCGTCCCGCGTGCACCGGCCGAACCGCAGACGCCGATCGTCGAGAAAGTCCCGGATGCCCGCACCGTCCTGGTGGTCGGCGACTTCATGGCGTCCGGGCTTGCCGAAGGCCTCGACACCGCCTTTGCCGAAAACCCCGGCATCAGGATCGTGGTTCGCAGCAATGGTTCATCCGGCTTCGTGCGCGACGACTTCTACAACTGGCCCGAGCAGATCAAGACGCTGATCGAGACCGAGAAACCCGCTGCCGTGGTCGTCATGCTGGGGTCCAACGACCGTCAGCAGATGAGGGTGGGGGATGTGCGCGAGCAGCCTCGGTCCGAGAACTGGACCAAGGAATATGAGCGCCGCACCGATGCACTCGGCAAGGCCATCGCTGACGCCAAGGTGCCCTTCGTGTGGGTTGGCATGCCGGCGTTCCGAGTACCGAAGATGACCTCCGACATGCTGGCCTTCAACGACATCTACCATCAGGCGGCGGAAAGCCATGGCGGCGAATTCGTCGACGTCTGGGATGGCTTCGTCGACGAGAACGGCGCCTTCGTCACCAGCGGCCCCGACATGAACGGCCAGCCGGTGCGGCTGCGTGCCGACGACGGCATCAACGTCTCGAAGGCCGGCAAGCGCAAGCTCGCCTTCTATACCGAAAAGCCGCTGATGAAGATCCTCGGCCTCGCCGCGCCCGGAGGCGTGGTCCCGGCGACCGCACCGGCCGGCGCGCCCGTCGAAGCGCCGGCGCCGGCCGCAGCTCCGATTGTGATCGACCGCACCGCGCCGATGCTGCTCAGCGATCCGGCACTCGATGGCGGCTCCGAACTTCTGGGCGCGGCACCGCCGCCGGCAAAGACCAACCCCAACCTGCCCGGCGAAAAGCTGGTGGTCGAGGGCAAGGCACCCCAGGCTTCGCCCGGCCGCGCCGACGATTTCTCCTGGCCACCCCGGACGCAGCCTGCTGCGGCGGCAGCCGCGACCGACACGACGACGGCGATCGATCCTTAACGCGGCAGGACGGTCGACCCCATCAGAGCCTCATCGATCGAACGGGCTGCCTGGCGGCCCTCGCGGATCGCCCAGACGACCAGCGACTGGCCGCGACGCACGTCGCCTGCCGCATAGAGCCTGTCGACGCTGGTCCTGTAGTCGCGGTCATTGGCCTCGACATTCCTGGAACGGCGGCTGTCGGTGACGATCTTCATCTGGCCGTCCAGTTCAGACACCAAGCCGGCGGTGGTCGGACCGGCAAAGCCGATGGCGATGAAGGCAAGATCGGCACGGATGACGAATTCGGTGCCGGCGATCGGCTTGCGCTTGTCGTCGACCTCGCAGCACTTGACGCCGGTCAGCTGGCCTTCCTCGCCGATGAATTCGAGCGTCGCCACCTGGAATTCGCGCTCCGCCCCTTCGGCCTGCGAGGACGAGGTGCGCATCTTGGTCGCCCAGTAGGGCCAGACCGAAAGCTTGTCTTCCTTCTCCGGCGGCTGTGGGCGGATGTCGAGCTGGGTGACGCGCACCGCGCCCTGGCGGAAGGCAGTGCCGACGCAGTCGGAGGCGGTGTCGCCACCGCCGACGACGACGACATGCTGGCCACCGGCGATGATCGGATGCGACGGCCATGCCACCGACTGGATCGGCTCGCCGCCGACCCGCCGGTTCTGCTGTACCAGATAGGGCATCGCGTCATGCACGCCGCCGAGGTCGTCGCCCGGAATGCCGGCCGCGCGCGGTGTTTCCGACCCGCCGCAATAGAGCACCGCATCGTATTCGGCCAGCAGCTCGTTTACCGTCTTATCGACGCCGACATTGACGCCGCAATAAAAAGTCACGCCCTCGCCCTGCATCTGCTCGATGCGCCGGTCGATATAGTGCTTCTCGATCTTGAAGTCGGGAATGCCGTAGCGCATCAGCCCGCCCGGCCGGCTTTCGCGCTCATAGACATGGACGTCGTGGCCGGCGCGGCCAAGCTGCTGGGCAGCCGCCATGCCGGCCGGGCCGGAACCGATGACGGCGACGCGCTTGCCGGTCTTCTTCTCCGGCGGATAGGGCCTGATATGGCCGGTCTCATAGGCCTTGTCGGCAATCGCCTGCTCGACCGTCTTGATGGCGACGGGAATGTCCTCGAGGTTCAGTGTGCAGGCTTCCTCGCAGGGCGCCGGGCAGATGCGGCCGGTGAACTCCGGGAAGTTGTTGGTCGAATGCAGGTTGCGGATCGCGTTGTCCCAATCGCCATTGTAGACGAGGTCGTTCCAGTCCGGAATCTGGTTGTGGATCGGGCAGCCCGTCGGTCCATGGCAGAACGGAATGCCGCAATCCATGCAGCGCGCGGCCTGTTTCTCGACCTCCTTGTCCGACATCGGCAGCGTGAACTCGCGGAAATGCCGGATGCGGTCGGAGGCCGGCTGGTACTTGTGCACCTGCCGGTCGATTTCGAGAAAGCCTGTTACCTTGCCCATAGTCCAGTTCCTGCTGTCCAGATGGTGCGGTTTTCGCCGCACCCGTTAACCTCTTGAGGCAGCCATGGCAACCTTGCCCTCGAGGTCAAACTGTCGATGAAAGTGGGCCGGGAAACCTGCGCCTCCCAGCAATCGCAAAATCTATTCCGCCGCAACGCCCATGCGCATGCGTTCCATCTCGATCAGGGCGCGGCGGTATTCGACCGGCATGATCTTGCGGAATTTCGGCCGGAAGATCGTCCAGTCATCGAGGATCTCGCGGCCGCGCACCGAACCGGTGTAGTGCACATGGTTCGAGATCAGCTGGTAGAGCCGCTCCTCGTCATGGCTGGTCATGTCGCCGGACACGTCGACGCGGCCCTTGTGGTCGAGGTCGCCGCCGTGATGCAGCAGCCTTTCCATCAGGTCGTCTTCCTCTGGAACCGGTTCCAGCTCGACCATCGCCATGTTGCAGCGCTCGGCAAAATCGCCCGCCTCGTCCAGCACATAGGCGACGCCGCCCGACATGCCGGCGGCGAAGTTGCGGCCCGTCTTGCCGATGACGACGACGATGCCGCCGGTCATGTACTCGCAACCATGGTCGCCGACGCCTTCGACGACGGCGGCAACACCCGAATTGCGCACGGCGAAACGCTCGCCGGCAACGCCGGCGAAGTAGGCCTCGCCCTCGGTCGCGCCATAAAGCACGGTGTTGCCGACAATGATCGACTCAGCCGCGACGATCTTGGCCTCTTCCGGCGGCCGGATGACGATGCGGCCGCCCGATAGGCCCTTGCCGACATAGTCGTTGCCGGCGCCGACGAGCTCAAACGAGATGCCGCGCGCCAGGAAGGCGCCGAAGGACTGGCCGGCGGTGCCGGTCAGCTTCACCGAGATCGTGTCCTCGCGCAGGCCCTTGTGCTTGAAGCGCTTGGCCACTTCGCCCGACAGCATGGCGCCCGCCGAGCGGTCGACGTTGCGGATGTCGACCTCGATCTTGACCGGCTGCTTGCTCTCGAGCGCCGGCTTGGCCAGTTCGATCAGCTTGCGGTCGAGCACATCGTCGATCGGATGCTTCTGGCGTTCCGTCCAGTGCACCGCTTCATGCGGCGCGTCCGGCTTGAAGAACATCTTCGAGAAATCGAGCCCGCGCGCCTTCCAGTGTACGATCAGGTCGCGCTTTTCCAGGAGGTCGGTGTCGCCGATGATCTGGTCGATATGGGTGTAGCCCATTTCGGCGAGCAGCTCGCGCACTTCCTCCGCCACGTAGAAGAAGAAGTTGATGACATGCTCGGGCGTGCCCTTGAAGCGCTTGCGCAGCACCGGGTCCTGCGTCGCCACGCCGACCGGACAGGTGTTCAGATGGCACTTGCGCATCATGATGCAGCCGGCTGCGATCAGCGGCGCGGTCGAGAAGCCGAACTCGTCGGCGCCGAGCAGCGCGCCGACGATGACGTCGCGGCCGGTGCGCAAGCCGCCATCGACCTGCAGCGCCACGCGCGAGCGCAAGCCGTTCAGCACCAGCGTCTGGTGCGTCTCGGCAAGGCCCATTTCCCACGGGCTGCCAGCATGCTTGAGCGAGGTCAGCGGCGAGGCACCGGTGCCGCCATCATAGCCCGAGATGGTGATGTGGTCGGCGCGCGCCTTGGCGACGCCGGCCGCAACCGTGCCAACGCCGACTTCCGACACCAGCTTGACCGACACGTCAGCCCCCGGATTGACGTTCTTCAGATCGTAGATCAGCTGCGCCAGATCCTCGATCGAATAGATGTCGTGATGCGGCGGCGGCGAGATCAGGCCGACGCCCGGCGTCGAATGCCGGACCTTGGCGATGGTCGCGTCGACCTTGTGGCCGGGCAACTGGCCGCCCTCGCCGGGCTTGGCGCCCTGCGCCACCTTGATCTGCATCATGTCGGAGTTGACGAGATATTCGGCCGTCACGCCGAAACGGCCCGAGGCGATCTGCTTGATCGCCGAGCGTTCGGGGTTCTTGCCGCCGCCTGGCAGCGGCAGGTAGCGGTCGGCCTCTTCGCCGCCCTCGCCGGTGTTCGACTTGCCGCCGATGGCGTTCATCGCACGCGCCAGCGTCGTGTGCGCTTCGCGAGAGATCGAGCCGAAGGACATCGCCCCGGTCGAGAACCGTTTGACGATATCGGCCGCCGACATGACGTCGTCGAGCGCGACCTTCTTGCGGCCGCTCTCCTCAGCCAGCTTGATCCTGAACAGGCCGCGAATGGTCTGGGCGCGAGCCGTCTCGCTGTCGATCTGCGCGGAATAGTCCTTGAACGTCTCCCACGAGCCCTGGCGCACGGCGTGCTGCAAGGTGGCGACCGCGTCGGGCGACCACATATGCGCCTCGCCGCGCATGCGGAACATGTATTCGCCGCCGACTTCGAGGCTGTTGCGCAGCACCGGATCGTTGCCGAAACCGTCATTGTGGCGGCTCAGCGTCTCGGTTGCGATCTCGTCCAGCCCGACGCCTTCGATCAGCGTCGCGGTGCCGGTGAAATACTGCTGCACGAAATCGGTCTTCAATCCGATGGCGTCGAAGATCTGCGCGCCGCAATAGGACTGGTAGGTCGAGATGCCCATCTTGGACATCACCTTGAGGATGCCCTTGCCGATCGACTTGATGTAGCGCGTGACGACTTCGTAGGCGTCGACCTCTTTCGGCAGTTCGCCGCGCTTGTGCATGTCGAGCAGCGTATCGAAGGCAAGGTACGGGTTGATCGCCTCGGCGCCATAGCCGGCAAGGCAGCAGAAATGATGCACTTCGCGCGGCTCGCCGGATTCGACGACGAGGCCGACCGAGGTGCGCAGTCCCTTGCGGATCAGGTGGTGATGCACCGCGGCCGTCGCCAGAAGCGCCGGGATGGCGATGCGGTCCGGCCCGACCTGGCGGTCGGACAGGATGATGATGTTGTAGCCGCCGGCGACCGCCGCCTCCGCCCGCTCGCACAAGCGGTCGATGGCGCCCTGCATGCCCGCGGCGCCTTCATTGGAGCCATAGGTGATGTCGATCGTCTTGGTGTCGAAGCGGTCCTCGGTATGGCCGATGGAGCGTATCTTTTCGAGATCGCCATTGGTCAGGATCGGCTGGCGCACTTCGAGCCGCTTGCGGCGCGAATTGCCGACCAGGTCGAAGATGTTCGGCCGCGGCCCGATGAAGGACACCAGGCTCATCACCAGCTCCTCGCGGATCGGATCGATCGGCGGGTTGGTGACCTGGGCGAAGTTCTGCTTGAAATAGGTGTAGAGCAGCTTCGACTTGTCCGACATTGCCGAGATCGGCGTGTCGGTACCCATCGATCCCACCGCTTCCTGGCCAGTCGTCGCCATCGGCGACATCAACAGCTTGGTGTCTTCCTGGGTGTAGCCGAACGCCTGCTGGCGATCGAGCAGGCTGACATCCTTGCGCAGCGCGCGCGGCTCGACCGGCTTCAGGTCTTCGAGGATGAGCTGCGTGTTGGCGAGCCAGGTCTTGTAAGGATGCTTGGTCGCGATCTCCGACTTGAGCTCCTCGTCGGAGACGATGCGGCCTTTCTCCAGGTCGATGAGCAGCATGCGGCCAGGCTGCAGACGCCACTTCTTGACGATCTTCTCCTCCGGCACCGGCAGCACGCCGGCTTCCGAGGCCATGATGACGCGGTCGTCGTCGGTGACGATGTAGCGCGCCGGGCGCAGTCCGTTGCGGTCGAGCGTGGCGCCGATCTGGCGGCCATCGGTGAAGACGACTGCCGCCGGTCCGTCCCACGGCTCCATCAGCGCCGCATGATATTCGTAGAAAGCCTTGCGGTCGGCATCCATGAGCTTGTTGCCGGCCCAGGCTTCCGGGATCAGCATCATCATCGCATGGCTGAGGCTGTACCCGCCCTGGAACAGGAACTCGAGTGCATTGTCGAAGCAGGCGGTGTCGGACTGGCCTTCGTAGGAAATCGGCCAAAGCTTCGAGATGTTGTTGCCGAACAGTTCGGAATCGACGGACGCCTGTCGCGCCGCCATCCAGTTGTTGTTGCCGCGCACGGTGTTGATCTCACCATTGTGGGCGACCATGCGGTAGGGATGCGCCAGCTTCCACGACGGGAAAGTGTTGGTCGAGAAACGCTGGTGGACAAGGATCAGCGCGGTTTCGAAGCGCGGATCGGTCAGGTCCTTGTAATAGGCACCGACCTGATAGGCCAGGAACATGCCCTTGTAGACAATGGTGCGTGCCGACAGCGACACGCAGTAGGAGCCGATGTCCTTGTTGTCGTTCTCGGCGTAGATGCGGCCCGATATGACCTTGCGCAGCAGATAGAGCCTGGCCTCGTACTCCTCGTCGTCGGGAATGTCGGATGTGCGGCCGATAAAGACCTGCCGATGGAACGGCTCGGACGCCACGATGTCAGGCGCCTTCGACAGGGACGAATTGTCGACGGGCACGTCACGGAACCCGATGAGCGGAAGCCCCTCGGACTGCGCCGATTCGGCGATGATGTCCTCGATATGGGCGCGCAAGGCGGCGTCCTGCGGCATGAACCAGTGTCCGACGCCGTACTGACCCGCCGGCGGCAGGTCGATGCCCTGGGCTGCCATCTCCTCACGGAAGAAGCGATCCGGGAGCTGCACCAGCACGCCGGCGCCATCGCCGACCAGCGGATCGGCGCCGACGGCGCCGCGATGCGTCAGGTTTTCGAGTACGGCAAGCCCGTCCTTGACGATCTGATGCGACTTCACGCCCTTCATGTTGACGATGAAGCCGACGCCGCAGGCATCGTGCTCGTTGCGCGGATCGTAGAGGCCGTGGGCGGAAAAGCCCGTGCTGGTTCGGAACGTATTTTTGACGGTTGCCGCTTTCGTCTGCGCGGCCTGGCCGTTCGTCGCAGAGTGCGTCATGTCCGTCATCTCCTGTCCTCCATTCCCAGCCCTTCGGGCGCCGGTTTGCCTCGGCAAGCGCCTGGCTCACCCTGATCCTTGCGGCACGTCTTGCGAAATCCTTGCCGAACCAGGCGGCGTTCCGCATGGTTCGTATTCGTACAGGCCAAAGTCTGGCCGTCCAACCTGTCGCTCGCAGCAACAGCCGGAGAGGCCCAAATGATACGCCAATCCAGCTCATTTTGTGCGACAAAATAAGACAGCACTACTGTCCTAAATTTTTATGACAGAAATCCTGAACGCACACAAGACCGATTCACAAAAAACTTGGGCCGCCGGCGACAGAAAATTACGTGAAGTTGAAGGGAAACGTAAGCTTCGGTCGCCAGCCGCTGCCCTGCCCGGTTGGCTGGCTTTAATGGTTTTCCGGCGTCTGGCCCTTGCAGTCAGCACGCGAAACCGGTCAACGTCCGGCCGATTTCCCCAAAACACTGATTTCCACAACACACGGGCAGATGCATGTTCTTCGCTTCCGACAATTGGGCAGGCGCCCATCCCAATATCGTGGCCGGCCTGTCGGCCAATGCCGATGGTTTTTCCACCGCCTATGGCGACGGTGCGCTTGATCAGGCCGTCTACAGGCGCTTCAGCGAGATTTTCGAGCGCGAAGTCGCGGTGTTCTTCGTGGCGACCGGCACGGCCGCCAACTCGCTGTCGCTGACCGCCTACAACAAGCCTGGCGGCATTTCCTTCGCCCACCGCGAATCGCATGTGATCGAAGATGAATGCGGTGCGCCGGAATATTTTTCCGGCGGCTCGCGGCTGCATGCGATTGATGGCGCGCTCGGCAAGATAGATCCGCACAATCTGGAGAGGAGCATCGGCCGCTTCGCGCCCGAAATCGTCCATTGGGGACGGCCGATGGCTGTTTCGATCACCCAGTCGACCGAGGTTGGCACCATCTACGGTCTGAACGACATCGCCGCGATCTCGGCCATCGCCAAGAAACATTCCGTGCCGTTGCACATGGACGGCGCCCGCTTTGCCAACGCGCTGGTCGCGCTGGACACGACGCCGGCCGAAATGACTTGGAAACGCGGCGTCGATATCCTCTCTTTCGGCGGCACCAAGAACGGCTGCTGGTGCGCCGAGGCGATTGTCCTGTTCGATCTGGACCGTGCCAAGGAATTGGCCTTCCTGCGCAAGCGTGCCGCCCAGCTGTTTTCGAAATCGCGATTCGTCGCGGCGCAGTTCGAGGCCTATTTCAAGGATGGATTGTGGCTGGACACCGCCCGCCACGCCAACGCTATGGCCGCGCGCCTCGCGGCGGCGATCGAGGATTCGGCCACGGCGAAGCTGGCCTGGCTGCCGCAGGCCAACGAGGTGTTCGCGGTGATCAAGAAAGGCGAGGCGGAAAAGCTGCAGGCAGCGGGTGCTGCCTTCTACGACTGGCATAGGCCGCATGGCTTTGACGGCCACATAGGCGAGGACGAGTTGCTTTATCGCTTCGTCACCAGCTTTGCGACGACGGCCGATGAAGTCGACCGCTTTGGCCAGCTGATCGCTGGTTAAGCGGTATCACAGACAACAAAAAAGGCGGCACCTTTCGGCGCCGCCTTGCCTTGGGAGGCTATTGGTTTAGTTGGCGGTCTTGGCCTCGATCTGCTTGGCCTTGGCCGAAGACGCCGTAATGGCGATCTTGCGCGGCTTCAATTCCTCGGGAATGTTGCGCTTGAGGTCGACGAACAGCAGGCCGTTCTTCAGCGAGGCACCGACAACTTCGACGTGATCGGCAAGCTGGAAGCGGCGTTCGAAAGCCCTTGAGGCAATGCCGCGATAGAGCAGTTCGGAACCTTCGCCAGTGCCCTCGTCCTTGCGCTCGCCCTTCACGGTCAGCACATTGCGATGGGCTTCGATCGAGATCTCCTCGTCCGAGAAGCCGGCAACCGCCATCGAGATCCGGTAGGAGTCCTCGCCGGTGCGCTCGATGTTGTAGGGCGGATAGGTCTGCGCGCCATCCGGCTGCGCAAGCGAATCGAGCATGGTGAAGAGACGGTCGAAGCCGACGGTCGAGCGATAAAGCGGGGAAAAATCAACGTGACGCATGAGGTGTTCTCCTGTTGAGCAACATGGTTTGCGTATGGCCGTTGCGAAACCCTTGAGCGGCGTTTCGGCTGGACCAGCGGCCCCAGTATTGGCGACCGCATCCGACATTTGGGGAGCGCTCGAATGCATTTCAAGATTTCGCCTGCTGGCAAAAAGCCCGTGCGGCTGGTCCTTGATGAACGGCAGATGAACCGGCGCTTCGGCGCGCGTTCAGACAGCCGGCGCTAGAGTGAGCCCAAGATCAAGGATCGGCGGCGCTGGATTGAGCAATTCCAGGAAAGGTGTGAAGCGGTTTTCGCGGGAAAAGCGCGTAGCTCTTCAAGGCGCCGCAACGAGGCCGAACCGGGTGTAACGTCCCTTCCTCCCGGATCGACAGAGGCCGGAAGCACGCATTCAAGCGGCTTCCGGCCTTCCCATTGCAGCTTCCCATCACCGGGAATTCCTTGCTTTTGGCGCATGGGCGTCTATCACCTTAGCGGAGCCAGCCAGCATGGACGGGCACGCCAGACGCCGAGCACGAAGCGCCGAATGACGGATCTCTTCCCCGACACACCCCTTTTTCACGAAATCGAGGGCAATCCGCGACCGGAAAACGCCTCCGGCGGTTTCTTCACCACCCGCGACCGCAAGAAGATCCGCTACGGCCTGTTCGGTGCGGCCGCCCGCCCGCTGAAGGGCACCGTGGTCGTGCTCACCGGCCGCAACGAGTGCATCGAGAAGTATTTCGAAACCATCCGCAACCTCGCCGACCGCGGTTTTGGCGTCGCCACCCTCGACTGGCGCGGCCAGGGCGATTCCTCCCGCCTGATCCGCGATCGCCAGCGCGGCTATGTCCGCAGCTTCCGCGACTATACCGCCGACCTGGAGCAGTTCTTCGAGGAGATCGTGCTGCCCGACTGCCGCGGTCCGTATTACATCCTCGCCCATTCGGCGGGTGCGGTGATCACGCTGCTTGCCACGCCGTCGATGGTCAACCGCGTGCGGCGCATGGTGTTGATCGCGCCGTTCCTCACCGTGCCCGATCTGCCGGTCTCGATAAGGACGGTTCGCCGCGTCTGTACGCTGTTCTGCGCTCTCGGCCTTGGCCGGCTCTATGCCGCCTGGGGTCCGCGGCCGAAGGTGACGGCCCCTTTCGAGACCAACAAGCTGACGTCGGATCCGGAGCGCTATCGGCGCAACACGCGGATCTACGAAGAGTATCCGCAACTGGCGCTTGGCGGCCCGACGATCCGATGGCTGCAGGCGGCCGCGAAGGCATCCGAAGCCGTGAGCGACCCCGACTTCATGGCCCGGATTCAGGTGCCGATGCTGATAATCGCCGCCGGCGCCGACCAGGTCGTCTCGACCAAGGCCGTGGAAGCCTATGCCAGACGGCTGCGGCTCGGTTCGCTGCTGATGATCGACGGCTCCCGTCACGAAATCCTGCAGGAAGCCGACATCTACCGCGAGCAGTTCCTCGCCGCCTTCGACGCCTTCATTCCTGGCAGCGACGACCCCACGGCCTGACGGACGCCGATTGCCGGCTCATGCCTGGCGGGCGAACTCCATGACCCAGTTGGTCTCCCAGTTCGTGCCGCCATCCTGCGAAAAGGCCTGCTCCCAGCGCGCCGAATTCTCCATGATCGCTGACCAGAGGAAACGAACCTGGATCGGCCGGCCGTCGAAGACATCGTCGCACAGGAATGTGCCGACACCGTCGATGAACGCGCCGCGCACCGGCACATCGATGGTCCGCGGGTTGCGGCCATCGATCCACCAGATCGACCATTGCCGTGTCGCCGGATCGAAGGTCCGCACCGTTGCGGCACGATAGGCGCCACCCGGCAGTTCGATCACATTGTCATCGACATTGCCGAGCCCGCCGAGCAGCGGGCGCACCTCGCATGTGCCCGTGAATTCGTCCCAGTTGGTGTCGCCCGCCAGGCGCGTTTGCAGCCTTCGATGACTGACATCCCAGCTGCCGAAGAAGAAATCGAAATCGCTGTGGCCGTCCGCCGGAATGTCATTGGCTTGGCTGGTTGTTGATTGTGTCGGCATCTCTGGTCCTCCCTCTGGAAAGGCCCTTCCATAGTCCGTGCCAACTGACACCCTGTTGTCAGTAGGGATGGGCCGGTAGGGCCTGCGGCACGCAAAGTGCTAAAGATTCTGACAGCCCGCATCGCTCCGGAGTGCTCATCTGCCCGCGTCGAACTGAACGCCATGGAGATGAGATCATGACCGAGAAAACCTGCGCCGCCTGCGACTGCCAGCTGGACGCCAACCCGATCCGTGTCAAGGTCGGCGGCAAGACCGTCGAAGTCTGCTGCGAGGAATGCGCGCAAGCGCTGAACGAAGCCGGCGCCTCGGCAGCCGGCACCAGGGAGGACTGAGCGATGCGCCCCGATCATACAGCGGCGACGCAATGCCTGACCGGCACGATCCCCGCATTCAAGCCAACGGCTCGCGCATCGGACACCGCGACAATCCGGCAGTCCCTGCGCGCACAATTCATGGCGGCGGCCAGCTGGATCAGCTGTCAGATGGAGAGGCGTCGTAGCCGCCGCGCTCTGGTCGAAATGACCGACGACCAGCTCAAGGATATCGGCCTGTCGCGTGGCGAGGCCCATTCGGAATATATGCGCCATTTGTGGGATTAATGCATGTCGCCCAAAAGTGGTCCCGGTTTTGGGGCAACGACATGCATGAAACAAAGACTTAAAGCGCGTCGCCTGAATCCGTTTCAACGCGACGCGCTCTAAGCAGCGGTGTGTCGGGTAGTCTCCTGACAGGAATGGGCGGGCCGATTGCGTAGAGTGCCGATTGCAATGCCGGACCCACGGTCCGGTGCAAGGGAAAGCAACGGCCATGTCGCAATTCACGGTCCAGCCGCTTCTGGACACCGGCTCCGTCAGGGTACGGGACGTCGTCTGCAGCGGCGAATGCCGTCACAGGAGCGAAGAAGAGTGCACGTCGGCCACGCATCTTGTGTTTCCCTACCGTGGCGTCTTCGTGCGCCATGTCGGCCGCAACGACGCCGTCGCCGAAGCCAATCAGCTGCTGTTCTTCAACGAGGCGGAAGCCTATCGGATCAGCCACCCCGTCGAGGGCGGTGACGCCTGCCTCGACCTCGTCGTCGAGGAGGCTCATTTGCTGGAGCTGGCGCCGAAGCAACAATTGCGCACCGGCGCCACACCGGCGTTTCGCCGCCAGCGCCGGCGCATTGACCCGCGAGCGCAGGCTTTGGTGGCCTTGCTGCGCCACAGCCTGAGCCGCAATGTCGCCGAGACGCTTGAGGCCGAAACCCTGGCGCTGACGCTGGTTCGGCGCTCTCTCGGCGAGCGCACCTCGCACGTCGCCGGCGCCAGCTTAGGCCGGCAGAAACTCGTCGACCGCGCCAAGATCGTTTTGTCCTCGGATCTGTCGCGGCGCTGGACGCTGGCCGAAATCGCCGCCGAGGTTGGCGTCTCGCCGGTCTACCTGACGCAAATGTTCCAGCAGGTCGAGGCCATGCCGCTCTATCGCTATCACCTGCGCCTGCGGCTGGCGCGGGCGCTCGACCTGCTTGGCCGCTACGACAATCTGACCACGCTGGGCATGGACCTCGGCTTCTCCAGCCACAGCCATTTCAGCGCCGCGTTCAGGCAGGTTTACGGCCGCACGCCGGCGGAATTCCAGCGCTCGATCAAGCCGCGCTAAGGTATAGAAATTTCAGCCGCGCAGCGCTGCCATCGCAGCCGCATGCAACTCCGGCGTCGCCGCCGCCAGCACGTCGCCGCCCTTTTCCGCCGGCCCGCCGTCGAATGTGGTGACGATGCCACCGGCCTTTTCGATGATCGGGATCAGCGCCACGATGTCGTAAGGCTTCAGCCCGGGATCGGTAACAATGTCGACGCTTCCCGACGCGATCATGGCGAAGGCATAGCAATCGGCGCCATAACGGGCGAGCTGGACCTGCGTCTCTAGCTGGTCGTAGCGCGCGCGCGCCGCGCCCTTGAACAGCGCCGGCGTGGTGGTGAACAGAGTCGCCTCTGCGAGGCTGGTCGTCCTGCGGGTGGTCAGCTTGCGCGGCCCGCCCGGACCCTCATAGTGCGAGCCCGAGGCATTGGCGTAGTAAAGCTCGCCGGTGAAGGGCTGCGACATCATGCCGGCGACAGCATCGCCGTCGACCGTCAGCCCGACCAGCGTCCCCCCACACCGGCAGGCCGGAGATGAAGGCGCGCGTGCCGTCGATCGGGTCGATCACCCAGACATGCCGGCTCGAGATGTTCTCGCTGCCATGCTCCTCGCCCAGAATGCCATGGTCGGGGTACTCAGCCGATATCAGCGCCCGGATGGCGCGTTCGGCCTCGCGATCGGCTTCTGTGACCGGGTCGAAACTGCCCTTTTCCTTGTTGGCGACCGCGCCCTGGCTGCGAAAGCGCGGCAAGGTTTCCGCCGCTGCCGCCTGCGCGATGCGGCGCATGAAATCGATGCTGATATCCAACTGATTCTCCCGCACTGCAGCATGCCCGAGCCGGGCTCTGCCGCCAATTTCCCACCAAAACAAGAGTGTCCGACGATTTTTCCGCAACGACACCTGTTGCCCGGATGTCACACAAGCATCATCGAAACGCAATTTCCACATCAGAGTGAATTAAAAAAGCCTGAAGGTCGCTTGACATTTGTGCAGCGCACAATACCCTCAACCTCGGACAGGTTTTCCTGTCCATGCCCTCCTTGGGCGTTTCCTCCCTAGACTTCGACCGTATCGTGCAAACGATGCGGTCTTTTTTTACGCCGATTATCCCGGACTAGAGTTTCACTCCGCGGCCAGCGGCAGGTCGATAAAGTGATGGTCGGGCATCGCCATCAGATCCGCCGAAAATCGCGTCAGATCGTCGGCCAGCGCGTCGAAGCCGGCGACTTTCTCGAATGTCCGCTCGTTCATGTAGAGCCCGCGATTGACCTCGATCTGCAGCGCATGCAGATGGCGCGCCGGGCGGCCGTAGTGCTCGGTGATGAAGCCGCCGGCATAGGGCTTGTTGTGGGCGACGGTATAGCCCATCGCGGTGAGCAGGCCGATCGCCATCTCGGTCAAGGCAGCGGTGGCCGAGATGCCGAACCGGTCACCGATGATGAAATCGGGTCGCAGGCCGCTGTCGCCGACACGGATGCTCGCCGGCATCGAATGACAGTCGATCAGCACGGCAAAGCCGAACCGCGCATGGGTTCTGGTCAAAAGCCGTTTCAGCGTTTCGTGATAGGGCTTGTAGACGGCCTCGATGCGGGCGACCGCTTCGGCCAGTGGCAGGCGGCCGGAATAGATGTCGAGCCCCTCGCCGACCAGCTTCGGCACCGTGCCAAGCCCGCCAGCCACCCGCGCCGAGCGAATGTTGCAGAAGGACGGCACCGGCTCGGCGAACATGCGCGGATCGAGTTCCCACGGCTCACGGTTGACGTCGAGATAGGCGCGCGGGAAATTCGCCGCCAGCATCGGCGCACCGAGCGCCACGGCACCGCCGAACAGCTCGTCAACGTAACAGTCTTCCGACCGGCGGATGGCGTTGCGGTCCAGCCTTGCCATGGCAAGGAAGCGCTCCGGATAATAGCGGCCGCTATGCGGTGAGTTGAAGAGGAAGGGAACGCGCTGCTCGGCGCCCGACCGGATTTCGAAGGGTGGAAAGACCGAAAAATCCTCGGCTGCCGTCTTCAATTTGAACGAACCCGAAAACACCAGTGCATCATGATGTGAAAGTGCCACCTTGCTGGCCGCGTGTCCAGCATTTCAGCGGCAGCACACGCCGGGCAAATATGGATCATCCCCGTTCTCATTCACTTGATGTTTACCCTCACCTCCTCATATACAGGATGGTTAACGGGCTTGCCCAACGGCAATCTCGGGCGGGTGATTCGGACGGGACAAGATGGCACGCATTCTTCTGGCAGAAGACGACGACGATATGCGTCGGTTCCTCGTCAAGGCGCTGGAGCGCGCCGGCTACCAGGTCAGCGATTTCGACAATGGCGCCAGTGCCTACGAGCGGCTGCGCGAGGAACCGTTCTCGCTGCTGTTGACCGACATCGTAATGCCGGAGATGGACGGCATCGAGCTTGCGCGCCGTGCCACCGAGATCGATCCCGACCTCAAGGTCATGTTCATCACCGGTTTTGCCGCCGTTGCGCTGAACCCGGATTCCAAGGCTCCGAAAGACGCCAAGGTGCTGTCGAAGCCATTCCACCTGCGCGACCTCGTCAACGAGGTCGAGAAGATGCTTCACGCGGCCTGAGCCGCTTTCTGAGCCAATGCATGTCGCCCAAAAGTGGTCCCGGTTTTGGGAAAACGACATGCATGAAACAAAGACCTAAAGCGCGGCGCGCTTTGGGCGTCAGTGCCTGTTCGCCGCTGCGGCGAGACGCCGCCTTCTTTCCTTTTTCCTGCTATTGACGCGCTGGATCAAAAATGGTGTATGCGCGGCTTCGGATGGGCGTGTAGCTCAGCGGGAGAGCACTGCATTGACATTGCAGGGGTCACAGGTTCAATCCCTGTCACGCCCACCATCCTTTCAAACACTTAGCTAATACCCTCTCCCGCCTGGCACAGAACCCGGCTCTAAACCTCGGCCGCGTTCCTCTGGAAATCGACGTAGTGGTGACCATGTGCGCACATCGGCCGGCCCGCGTCATCGGTCCCTCCGTGGCACGGGCTTTCAAGGCCAGCTCGTGGTCAACGGCGTTGTGCTTCAGTCGCCGGAACTGTGAGGCGGCGCGCTGGACGACGCTCAAAACGGTGGAAGATACCACCAGAAGGCCTTGGCTTCCTCTTCGGGCGTCATCGGACGGACCTCCCATGAGTCAGTTCTCGCGATGTAACGTTTCCAAATGGGCGTGCCTTCTTCGCTGACGCTTTCGTGCCAGTCGGTAAACCCGATCAGCGGCAATAACGCTTCTCGGATCGATCGAAGCCGCAGTGCTGCCGTGTGCATGGGAATGACCTCCCTTCGCTGGTTACGGCGAGGAACCCGACCTATCCGTCAGCGCTCCGCCACCGATTCTTGCGCAGCCTCACCCCAGCACCACCGTGTAGCGTTGCCGACCGTTTTCCAGCGGTCCGGCGGCCATGGCGGGGGCTCGGGGTTTGACCGCCGGGCCTGACCGGCAAACGGGGTGGTTTTGCCGGCTGGCAAATTATAGGCCGTTTATTCGAATATTCAATTTCTCTAAAATGATCCGTATGAGCCGCAACCGACCGTGCCGCCGCTCGCGGATCCGCTACTGCCGGGGCTGTCGGCATGACCGCCTGGCTGGCCTTCACGCTCGCCGCTGGTGTCGTCCTGGCGCTGGCGTGGTGGCCGGCCTAGGGCGATTGACGTAAGGAAACCGGTCGGCCGAAACGCACGCTGGTGAGCCTGTTCAAAGCCCCCGCTTGTTCTTTCTGGCGAGCTCCGGATCGCACATTAGTCGAGCCTGCACAACTTTGTTGATCTCCCGCCAAACCATACGGTGGAGGACAAAAATGATGAAAGGCAGACTGATAATGAAGGCACCGACAAGACGAGATGCAACGTACTCATCGCATTTTCTTCCACACGAGATGCCGCCCGACAAGTTAGCGTTGGCGCCGGGGGCGCCGTCAATGAGCTACGGATAACGTTTTGTTGTCTGCGTCGCTTGCCGGCGCCAACGAGATCAGGAACATAATCCCTTCGTTGCGGCAACCTCTTCAACGGGAGATCGCCATGTCTCAAAAGACCCTCGTCGACACTCGGCCGCCCGCGAAACCATGTACGTCAATTGCGGGCATCCGATGTGCTGCAAATCGACAAAGCTCGATATCCAGGCGTAAGTCGAACGGCTCGGCCCAGATCACGGCTCGATGCACTGGGATCTGGTCGGGGTTTTCGGCTGCTCGAATTGCAAGGCCGCCCGCCGTGATCGCCGGCCGGTGTTCTTCACCGTTATTCCCGACTACGAAGGCCAACAGAGGGAGCGCAAATCGCGACTGGAAGCCGACTTTCGAACGAAGATGAATAGCATCGGCTTGCGGAACATTAGCGACCTCTAAATGTTTCTGCCTGGCGGTAGGTGATGCCCTCCATCACCTGCCGAAGATCGGGCCTCCATCGCCTGATCGGCCCGCGCCCTCCCGCAGAGGCGCGGGCTTTCAATTAACCATGCAAACACCAGCAAAGCGTGATCGGGAACTACACCTGACTAGATGCGTTGCATTGAATGCCTGCTCTTCCTGCAGGCGATAGCGGGAGGTTTGTATGGATCGGCGATCCTTCTTGACAGCAATGTTTGGCATTGCAGGGTTAGCGGCCTTTGCAAGCGCAGTTCGGCCTATCGACGCAGTGGCCGGTGTCCCAGGCGCCAGAAGCGGTATTCTCGATGAACTTGAGGCGCCAGACACAGAGACCTTCGACGACGAAGGTACTCAGGCGGAAGTGGAGCCGGTTTACCATCGGCGCTATTACCGCCGCCATTACCGCCGCTACCACCGCCGACGGGGTTGGAGAACGGTCTGCCGTCGTTATTGGCGACATGGTCGCCGGCACGTCCGATGCTACCGCAGGCGTGCTTGGGACATGTATCGGTATTAGCAGCTAGCCCGTGGATTCTAACGATCGGGCAGCGGCCCGAAAACCAGTCCCCGATCGATGAAAAGCCCGCCACGGGAGCGACCAGCGACTTCGTTAAGCGTTAGCTAATATAGATGAGCCCGCGTCATCCAATCGAGGGATGGCGCGCCTTATCCCCCTGCTCCACCTAATGGCAAGGCAAAGGGCGGCAACCCGGTTTTGCTGCCCAAGGGGCTTGCTGGCTCTAGGGGGCTAAATATGAGCAAAACGACTCTCATACTCGCAATCCTTGCGATCAGCATCGGCTGTGCCGATGCCAAGGACCGAAAAGTGAACCTGCCGGTTTGCACCGCGTCAAGCTCACTCGCCGAAATCCTGGGTGGCAAGTGCTACCTCGTCAAAGGTTCGATGATCTATGGCGACATCGCCGAACTTTCCCAGATAGTCATTTGGGCTGGTGGCTGAGCTGGCGGTCTGTGAAGGGTGCCCTTTGGCTATATTTTAGCTGTCTGAAAAGCCGGTAACGACTACGTGGTGAGCGTGTTCGAGAAGCCGCATTGGCGCGCCGCGCTGACCACCAGGGACAAGGAAAAGGCGCTCGCGCTCGCCAAGGAGATCGGCGACAAGGTGCGGGTCGAGGAAATCACGCCAAAGCCGAGGAAGCGCCAGAGGCCCGGCAGGCATTTCATAGGGCCGCTTCAACACGTCAAAGTTGAATGCGGCGTAGTTGCATAACTGCTAATATATCGATGGCGGGGCTGCCTTCGCGGAATGGCCGGCGCCTGTTGTATGGGCTTTGTGGTAAAAGGCACCGCCTGACAGCGGGGGTGAAAGCTCGTCGCTTCGCAAATGAGGCAACGGGCCGTCGACGAGTGAGGCGCCAGGCTATGCGCTCCCGTCCGTCTCGCTTTCCTCATCGATCATCCGCGCCGGCAGGTAGGCGTTCGTTTCCGAAAAGATCATGGACTGCGTCAAGCTGTTGAATTTATTCTGTCCTTCGACAGGAGCGAAGGCGACTTCTGCGGAAGAGCACTGCATTGACATTGCAGGGGTCACAGGTTCAATCCCTGTCACGCCCTCCATCCAATCCAGACAATCAATACATGGCGCCGAGTTTCCGCTGATCAGGCATCCAAGGGTCGGCTATCGCTGCTTTTCCTTGTAGATCAGCAATTCAGGCCGATATTCGAAATGCATGGTGTCGTAGTGATACCAGCGCCCTCCCCAGATAAAACCCTGCCCTTCAAACAGCGTGACGATTGATAAGGGAATGCGGTTCTTGAACGGGATACGGCCCTTGTCATCGGGCTTGTTCCAGAACCAATAGTCGGAATAACCGACATTGATGTCGAATGCGGCCCCGAAGGAATGGACGCTGAGTTGATCCGTGCCGGCGATGACCCGCCAATTGAAACCGCCGCCCGGCTTGAGGCCAAAGCGGCTTGTGTCGACGGGCATGTCTTGCAAGGCATTCGAGATCTGGGAGAGGCGCGCGTCGATACCGAAGAGTGACGTTATCCGAACCGGATACTTGCCCAGTTTGGGCAGCCATTTGACGCTCGTTAGATGATGGCCGACCGCTGCGGCACTGGCCCCATAAAGTTTTTTGAAAAAAGCCTCGTTGCGAATACGCCCGGGATCGAAATCCACGTCAGGGACAAGGTCTCCGGCACTGGCCGTCGGATAAACATAGTGGAACATGTCCTCGATATCTGGGGACTTGATCAGTTCCTCAGGGGTGGGCGTCTTGCCATCGTCCCACACCATTGTGGCACCATCCGACCACGTCACTGTGTTGCCCGAGATGGTAAAAAGGCCGGGGTAGGCTTCGAGCAGCGCAGCCTTGGCGTCAGCCTGATCGACGCCATCACCGCCTTGCGCAGCCGATAAGGGAATCGCCGCCAGCAAAACCACGAAAACGATAGAAATCCTTAGCTTCATTGACCGCATGGCATTTAGCGCACGAGCCCCCACTATTCCGAAATGCCCGCTACGGCGCAAAGACCTCTCATCCTGGCGACCGCCAGATCCGGATCGGCCAGCAATCCTGCCTGGTCGGCAAGGCGGAAGACATCGGCGTAGTGACGGATGCCGCGCGCCGACTGCATGCCGCCGACCATCGCGAAATGGTCCTGGTGGCCGTTCAGCCAGGCCATGAAGACGATGCCGGCCTTGTAATATTCGGTCGGCGCTTCGAAGATTTTTCGCGATAGCGGCACGGTCGGCGCCATCAGCGCGTCGTAGCCGGCGCGGTCGCCGTTCGCCAGCTTGGCCAGCGCCGCGTTGGCGACCGGCGCAATCGCGTCGAAAATGCCGAGCAGCGCATGCGAGTGTTTCCTGCTATCGCCGGCGATCAGTTCGGGATAGTTGAAATCGTCGCCGGTGAACATGACGACGTCGTCCGGCAGCCGGTTCCTGAGTGCGACCTCCTTGCCGGCATCGAGCAGCGAGATTTTTATCCCTTCCACCTTGCCGGCGTGGCGTTCGATGATGGCGACGATGGTGTCGAGCGCGGCCTCGAAATCGTTGCTGCCCCAATAGCCCTTCAGGGCCGGGTCGAACATATCACCCAGCCAGTGCAGGGTGACCTTGCCGGACGCCTGGCTCAGAATGCGGTCGTACACACGCGCATAGTCGTCCGGGCCCTTGGCGACAGCCGCCAGCGCGCGGCTGGCCATCATGATCGCCTTGCCACCCTGCCTCTCGATGAAAGCGAATTGCTGCTCATAGGCGGCGATGACATCGTCAAGCGTCCTGGCGGCGGCCGGCGCCAGATGGTCGGTGCCGGCACCCGAAGCGAGATCGGCGCCTTCGACGGTGCGCGCTTCCGCGATCGAGCGGCGGATCAATTCCTGTGCATTTGTCCAGTCGAAACCCATGCCGCGCTGCGACGTGTCCATCGCCTCGGCGATGCGGAACCCCAGTCGCCACAGGTGATGCCGGAACGCCATCGTCCTGTCCCAGTCGACCACGGGCCGCGACCACGGATCGGTCATATCAAGCGGATCGGCAACGACGTGCGCTGCGGCATAAGCGATGCGCGAAAACCGCGCGCCGATCACCGGCTGTACCGGATGGCCGACCAGCGCGTAGCGGCTGTTGCGGCCACCCTCACCAGGCAAGACAATGTCCATCGTTCTCTCCCCTTTTGCAGGCCTATAAATGGAACGTTCCAATAAATCAAGAACCTTTAGGATTCAGGGTCCATTCACTGGCAAATGCTGCGACGCAGCACAAAAGCCCTATAAAATGCGCCGTCAGGCCCCTCCTGATCAATTTTTCAAATTCAGAACGAACCCCGATTGACTCCGAGCAGGAGCAGTGATTAGAACGTTCCAATAGATTTGAACCCAAAAACCGGGAGGATGCATCTGGATGGCCAGCCGGGCCAAGGCGACGATATTCGACATCGCCCGCGAAGCAGGCGTGTCCAAATCGACGGTATCGCTCGTGCTCCAGGGCAGCGGGCTGATCCGGCCTGAGACCGCGGTCAAGGTTCGCAAGGCGATCGAGGATGTCGGTTACGTCTACAACCGCGGCGCCGCCAATCTACGCAAGGCTCACTCCAACGTCATCGGCATGGTCATCAACGATCTCACCAATCCTTTCTTCGCCGAACTGGCGGTCGGCATGGAGCGCGTCTTCCAGTCGGCCGGCATCGTGCCTTTCATCGCCAACACGGCGGAGAATCCGGTGCGCCAGGAAGAGGTGCTGAAATCGCTGATGGAACAAGGCGTCGCCGGCCTCATCGTGTCGCCGGCGCGCGGCACCACGCCGGGCGCCTTCCGGCGGCTGGAGACGGCGGGCGTTCCGGTCGTTTTCGCCATGCGCCGCCTGCCGGAAAGCCGCATCCCGGTGATCGCGCCCGACAATCATCGCGGCGCCTACCTTGCATCAGCCCATCTCATCGGCAAGGGCCACCGCCGGCTGGCCTTCTTTGGCGGCTCGTCCGACCTCGTGGTCTATCACGAACGGCTGGGCGGCTTTCGCGAAGCCTGCGAGACGCTTGGCATCGCCGCCCGCGACATGACTGTCGTCGAAGGAGAGACCAGCCGCAGGGGTGGCATTGCTTGCCTGGAAAACGCTCTGTCGATGCCGGAACCGCCGACCGCGGCCTTGTGCTTCAATGACGCGGTCGCTTTTGGCGTCATGCTGGCACTGCGCAAGCGCGGGCTTGAGCCGGGCGCGGATTTTGCCGTCGTCGGCTTCGACGATGTGGTCGAGGCCGAACACTACACGCCGGCTTTGACCAGCGTTTCGGTGGACACTGCCGGCCTTGGCGAACGTGCCGCCCATGTCATGCTGAAAATGATCCAGTCGCGCACCACGCGGGCTGAAGATCATATCGGTGCGGTCAATCTGGTGGTCAGGGAAAGCTGTGGTCCAGACCGCCGCACCCGAAACAGGCCCACAGGAATGGGAGACGCGGCATGAGCGTCAGATGGGGCTTGATCGGCGCCAGCACGATCGCCAGACAGTTCATGATCAACGCCATCCGCGCGCAAGGCGATGGCGAGATCGCGGCGGTGATGAGTTCCAACCCCGAGCGCGCCACCGCCTATGCCGGGGAAAACAACATTCCGCTGGCTGTCTCGACGCTTGATGCTCTGCTCGGTGCCGATATCGACGCCGTCTACATCTCGACCACCAACGAACTGCATCTCGAACAGGCACTCGCTGCCATCAAGGCGGGAAAGCATGTGCTGTGCGAAAAGCCGCTGGCGCTGACCAGCGCCCACGCGCGAACAATGGTTGCCGCGGCAAAAGCCGCGGGCATCGTCCTCGGCACCAATCACCATCTGCGCAACGCCGGCGCGCACCGCGCCATGCGTGACGCGATCGCCTCCGGCCATATCGGCAAGCCGATCGCCGCGCGCGTCTTTCATTCCGTCTATCTGCCGGAAAATCTGCAGGGCTGGCGCATCACAAAACCTGAGGCCGGCGGCGGCGTGGTGCTCGACATCACCGTGCACGATGCCGACACGCTGCGCTTCGTGCTCGGCGACGATCCGGTCGAGGTCTCGGCCTTCACGCAGTCGGCCGGCATGGCAGGCAGCGGGCTGGAAGACGGCGCCATGTGCATCTGGCGTTTCAGGTCGGGCGTCATCGCCCAGTCGCATGAAGGCTTCACCACCAAATTCGCCGGCACCGGTTTTGAGGTGCATGGCTCGGAAGGCTCGCTGATCGCCAGCAACGTGATGACGCAGAAGCCGGTCGGCTCGGTGTTGCTGCGCACAGCCAACGGCGAGGAGGAGCTGAGCTTCGACCGCGAGGACCTCTATTCACGCTCGTTGCGTCAGTTCCATGCCGCGATCCGCGGCGAAGGCCAGCCTTCCGCCACCGGCGAGGACGGCATCTGGTCGCTCACCGCTGCCGCGGCCGCACTGCAATCGGCCAGCTCCGGCAAGGCCGTCAAAATCGACCCGAAACTCGGGGGCAAGAATTGAGCAAGGTCGTTTCCGCAGCCCAGGCAGCAGGCCTGATCAGGGATGGCATGATCGTTTCGGTGTCGTCGTCGAGCGGTCTCGGCTGCCCGGACGCGGTGCTGGCCGCCATCGGCGAGCGCTTCGACAGCGAAGGCCATCCGAAGGACATCACCACGCTGCACCCGATCGCCGCCGGCGACATGTATGGTATCAAGGGCATCGACCATCTGGCCAAGCCCGGCCTGTTGAAGCGCACACTGTGCGGCTCCTATCCGTCAGGCCCCTCCTCGTCCGAACCGCCGCAGATCTGGAAGATGATCGGCGACAATTCGGTCGCCGCCTACAACGTGCCGTCCGGCATCCTGTTCGACATGCACCGCGAGGCCGCGGCCAAGCGGCCGGGCGTGCTGACCAAGGTCGGTCTCGACACCTTCGCCGACCCACGCCACCAGGGCTGCGCCATGAACGCGGCCGCCAGCGAGCCGATCGTTTCGGTGCAGCAGTTCGACGGCGAGGAATGGCTCTATTTCCGCTCGATCGTCCCGCATGTCGCGATCATCCGCGCCACCACGGCCGACGAGCGCGGCAACCTCACTTACGAGCATGAGGGCGCCTATCTCGGCGGGCTGGAGCAGGCGCTGGCCGCCCGCAACAATGGCGGCGTCGTCATTGCCCAGGTCAAGCGTGTCGTCGAGAACGGCACGCTGAAGCCGCATGACGTGCGCGTGCCCGGCGTGCTGATCGACCACATCGTCGTCGCGCCCGACCAGTTGCAGACGACGCTGACGCCCTATGATCCGGCGATCTCGGGCGAGATCTTCCGGCCGCTGTCGAGCTTCCGCAACGCCGAAATGAACGTCCAGAAGGTGATCGCGCGCCGCGTCGCCATGGAGCTTCGCGATGGCATGGCCGTCAACATCGGCTTCGGCATCTCGGCCAATGTGCCGCGCATCCTTCTCGAGGAAGGCCAGCACGGCAAGGTCACCTGGGTGATCGAACAGGGTGCGGTCGGCGGCGTGCCGCTGCTCGATTTCAAGTTCGGCTGCGCCTCGAACGCCGAGGCGATCATGCCCTCGCCGCACCAGTTCATCTATTTCCAGGCCGGCGGCTTCGACGCCTCGCTGTTGTCCTTCCTGCAGATCGACCGCCACGGCTCGGTCAACGTGTCGAAGCTGTCGGCACGGCCGCATGTCACCGCCGGGGCCGGCGGCTTCGTCGACATCACCGCGCGGGCGAAGAAGATCGTCTTCTCCGGCTTCTTCAATGCTGGGGCAAAACTCTCATTGGCCGATGGCGGCATCCGCATCGACCAGGAGGGCAAGGTCAAGAAAATCGTCAGCGAGGTCGAGCACATCTCCTTCTCGGGCAAGCGCGCGGTCGCGCAGGGGCAGGACATCACCTACGTCACAGAGCGCTGCGTGATGAAGCTGACGCCGGACGGTTTGGTCGTCACCGAACTCGCACCCGGCATCGACCTGCAGCGCGATGTGCTGGCCCAGGCCGAGATTCCGCTCGGTATCGCCAAGGACCTCAAGACGACACCGGAAGCTCTCTACCAGGATCGGTTGATCGGCCTGACGCTGAATGGCGGCGCCTCGCTTGGAGGCGCGCATGACTGATCGGCTCGTCACCTTTGAAACTGAAGGCGGCATCGGCATCGTCACCTTGCGGCGGCCGGAAAAGTTCAACGCGCTTGATATTCCGATGCTGCGGGCGCTGGAGACAGTGCTCGACGAGGCGGAGGCGGCCAACGACGTGCGCGTCGTGTTGCTGCGCGGCGAGGGCAAGGGCTTTTGCGCCGGCGGCGATGTCGAGGCGTGGGCGCAGATGAGCGCTGCCGATTTCCAGGTGCAATGGGTACGCTACGGCCACCGCGTCTTCGACCGGCTGGCGCGGCTGCGGCAGCCGACCATCGCCGTGCTGTCCGGCCATGCACTGGGCGGCGGGCTGGAATTGGCGGTCGCCTGCGACTTCCGCGTGGCGGAAACACAGGTGAAATTGGGCTTCCCCGAAACCTCGATCGGCGTCGTCCCGGGCTGGTCCGGCACGCAGCGTGCCGTACGTCGCTTCGGTGCGCAAACGGTGCGGCGCATGGCACTGGGCGGCGAGATTCTGCTCGCGCCCGAAGCGCTGGCGCTTGGCGTGGTCGACCGGGTGGTCGGAACCGGCAGCGGCCTGACCGAAGCCAAGGCCTGGGCCGGAAAAATCGCCGAGCGCGGCCCGCTGGCGACGGAGGCCGCCAAATTGATGATCGCGGTGGCCGAAGGCGAGGAAAGTGCTGCCGCGACCGAAGCGCTGGCCAGCGGCTTTATCGCCCTGACCGGCGATCTCAAGGCCGGCGTCGACGCTTTCAAGGCCAAACAGAAACCAGCATTTTCACGATCCTGAGGATTCTGAAGTCAGATGAACGCCCCTCTCAACATCATCATGCCCGCCGAGGCATCCGCAGCGCCAGGAACCTATCGGCTGCTGATCGACGGCAAGCATGTCGATGCCCGCGACGGCCGCACGCTGGAGCGCAAGAGCCCAGGCCACGGCTTCACCGTCTCGCATTATGCACAGGCCGGCGAAGCCGAAGTCGAAGCCGCGGTGCAGGCAGCGCACAAGGCGTTCGAGACCGGTCCGTGGCCGCGCATGAAGGCGGCCGAGCGCGCCGCGATCCTGCTCAAAACGGCCGATTTGATCGAGGCACGGCTGGAAGACATCGCCCGGCTCGATGCGCTGGAATCGGGCAAGCCGATCGCCCAGGCGCGCGGCGAGATCGGCGGCGCCGTCGACATCTGGCGCTACGCCGCATCGCTCGCCCGCACACTGCACGGCGAATCCTACGCCAATCTCGGCGACGCCATGCTGGGCGTCGTGCTGCGCGAGCCGGTCGGCGTCGTTTCGATCATCACGCCGTGGAACTTCCCCTTCCTCATCGTCAGCCAGAAACTGCCCTTCGCGCTCGCCGCCGGCTGCACGGCGGTGGTCAAGCCGAGCGAAATGACCTCGGCCTCGACCTTCGTGCTCGGCGACATCCTGATGCAGGCCGGCGTGCCCGCCGGCGTCGTCAACATCCTCGCCGGTCTGGGCGCCGATGTCGGCGCGCCGATGGTCAGCCATCCGCTGGTCGAGATGGTCTCGTTCACCGGCTCCACCCGCGTCGGCAAGATGACCATGGCCTCGGCCGCTCAGTCACTGAAGAAAGTCTCGATGGAGCTCGGCGGCAAGAACGGCCAGATCGTTTTCCCAGACGCGGACCTCGAAGCGGCCGCCGACGCGGCGGTGTTCGGCGGCTTCTTCAATGCCGGCGAATGCTGCAATGCCGGCAGCCGGCTGATCGTGCACGAGGCGATCGCCGACGATTTTCTCAGCACGGTCAAGGCGCTCACCGCCAGGGTGACCGTCGGCGATCCGCTTGACGACCGCACCAAGGTCGGCGCGATGATCTCTTCGGACCATCTGGCCAAGGTGACAGACTACGTCGCGGCAGCGGCAAGCAACGGCAGCAGCGTCTACAGCGGCGGCAAGCAGTTGGCCTCGAATGCAGGCCAGTATCTCGATCCCACCATCATCCGCGGCGTCACAGAGGACATGGCCATCGCGCGCGAGGAAGTGTTCGGGCCAGTGCTCTCGGTGCTGACTTTTGAATCGATTGAAAAGGCGTTGCACATCGCCAACAACACGCCTTATGGTTTATCTGCGGGCGTATGGAGCGCCAGCATCGACACCTGTATGTTGGTGGCGCGGAATGTGCGTTCGGGAACCGTCTGGGTAAACACGTTCATGGAAGGTTATCCCGAGCTGCCATTCGGAGGCTACAAGCAGTCCGGTCTCGGACGCGAACTCGGCAAACGCGCTGTCGAGGATTATACCGAAGAAAAGACAATCCAGTTTCATCGCGGCCAGCGCACCGGATGGTGGGTCGGCTGAGTTGAGAAGAACCCGGCGGGCATCCGCCGGTCGTGTAGATGCAACAAGGGAGGAAGTACATGTTGCGCAAACTTCTTATCGGAACGGCTCTCGCATCGGGCCTTGCTTTCGCGGCCCATGCCGAGGACGTCAAGGAAGTCCAGATGCTGCATTGGTGGACGTCGGGCGGCGAAGCGGCTGCTCTCAACGTCCTCAAGGGCGATCTGGCCAAGGAAGGCTATGCCTGGAAGGACGTGCCGGTGTCCGGCGGTGGCGGCGACCCCGCAATGGTCGCGCTGAAGGCAATGGTGGCTGCCGGCAATCCGCCGACCGCCTCGCAAATGCTCGGCTACACCGTGCTCGACTACGCCGCAGCCGGCAAGATGGGAGACCTCACGGCCATCGCCGTCAAGGAAGGCTGGGACAAGGCTGTTCCCGCGGCGCTGCAGAAGTTTACCATCTATGAAGGCAAATGGGTCGCGGTGCCCGTCAACGTCCATTCGGTCAACTGGCTGTGGATCAACAAGGCCGTCATGGACAAGATCGGCGGCACTGAGCCGAAGACCTTCGACGACCTGATTGCCCTGCTCGACAAGGCCAAGGCGGCGGGCGTCATCCCGCTCGCTCTCGGCGGCCAGAACTGGCAGGAAGCCACCATGTTCGACTCGGTCGTGCTGTCGACCGGCGGACCTGAGTTCTACAAGAAGGCCTTCAACGACCTCGACGACGCTTCGCTCAAGTCCGACACGATGAAGAAGTCGTTCGACAACCTGGCCAAGCTCGTCACCTATGTCGACCCGAACTTCTCGGGCCGCGACTGGAACCTTGCCACCGCCATGGTCATCAAGGGCGACGCACTGGTTCAGGTCATGGGCGACTGGGCCAAGGGTGAGTTCCACGCCGCCAACAAGACCCCGGGCACCGACTTCCTGTGCTATCGCTTCCCGGGCACCGACGGCAGTGTCGTTTACAACTCCGACATGTTCGGCATGTTCGATGTTGCGGACGATCGCAAGGCCGCCCAGGCCGCCTTGGCCACCGCCACCTTGTCGAAGAGCTTCCAGTCGGCCTTCAATGTCGTCAAGGGTTCGGTTCCGGCCCGTACCGACGTGCCTGACACCGACTTCGACGCTTGCGGCAAGAAGGGCATCGCCGACCTGAAAGCCGCTAACGAGAAGGGCACTTTGTTCGGCTCGCTTGCGCAGGGTTACGGCGCGCCTCCGGCGATCGCCAATGCCTACAAGGATGTCGTGACCAAGTTCGTCCACGGCCAGATCAAGACCTCGGACGAAGCCGTGACCGAACTGGTCAAGGCGATCGACGACGCCAGGTAAGCGTCACACACCCAAAACGCCTTCCCCGCTCCGGCGGGGAAGGCTCCGATCCGCGAACCTGGTTGGCCTCGCGTCGACGGGAGGAGCCCTATGAGCACGGTAGCCACAAGCCAGATCAAGCTGACGCCAGAGCACGTCCGTCCGCGCGCCTCGGTGCGCTCGCGCCTGCAGGACGCGCTGCCGAAGATCGTGCTGGCGCCGAGCTTCGCCATCACCATCGTCTTCGTCTACGGCTTCATCCTGTGGACGATCTACCTGTCCTTCACCAATTCAAAGACCTTCCCGTCCTATGTCATCACCGGTCCGCGTGCCTATCGGCGGCTGTGGGGTTGGACCTTCGACACCGACCCGCCATCGAGCTGGTACACGTCGATCACCAACATGGGCATTTTCGGCTTCCTCTACATCTTTATCTGCCTGGCGCTCGGCCTGTTCCTGGCGATCCTGCTCGACCAGAAGATCCGCGGCGAAGGCGTGCTGAGGCCGATCTATCTCTACCCGATGGCGCTGTCCTTCATCGTCACCGGCGTTGCCTGGAAATGGTTCCTCGATCCCGGCCTCGGCCTCGAGCAGACCTTGCATCAATGGGGCTGGACGAGTTTCCATTTCGACTGGATCAAGAACAAGGATTTCGTCATCTACACGGTGGTCATCGCCGGCGTCTGGCAAGCCTCGGGCTTTATCATGGCGATGTTCCTGGCCGGTCTGCGCGGCATTGACGGCGAGATCATGAAGGCGGCGCAGATCGACGGCGCCACCACCTTCCAGCTCTATCGCCGCATCGTCATTCCGCTGTTGCGGCCGATCTTCCTGTCGGCCTTCATCGTGCTCGCCCACCTCGCCATCAAGTCCTACGATCTGGTCGTGGCGTTGACCAGCGGCGGCCCCGGCGGCTCGGCCTGGCTGCCGTCGAACTTCATGTATGAGTACACTTTCAAGCGCAACGAGATGGCCGTCGGCTCGGCCAGCGCCGTGATCATGCTGATGACCATCGTCGCCATCATCGTGCCCTATCTCTATTCCGAACTGCGGGAGAAGCCGCGATGAGCGCTGTCACAACTCGCGCCCGTCAGGCCTCTGGCGGCGTCAACGTCAAGTTCGTCAACCGCATCGTCATCTACGGGCTGCTGGCGCTGTTCGCGCTGTTCTACCTGATGCCGCTGTTCGTCATGCTGGTCACCTCGTTCAAGACCATGGACGAGATCCAGAACGGCAACATGCTGGCGCTGCCGCAGGCGCCGACCTTCGACCCGTGGCTGAAGGCCTGGGGCGAGACCTGCGTCGGCCTCACCTGCGCCGGCATCAAGGGCTATTTCTGGAACTCCATCAAGATGGTGGTTCCGGCGGTGCTGATCTCGACCATGCTCGGCGCGCTCAACGGCTACGTGCTGACCAAATGGCGTTTTCGTGGCGCGACACTGGTCTTCGGGCTGATGCTGTTTGCTTGCTTCATCCCGTTCCAGTCGGTGCTGTTGCCGATGGCGACGATCCTCGGCAGCATCGGCCGTTTCGGCGTGACGCTGCAGAATGCGACCGGAACCAGCTTCGGCCTCGGCAACCCGACCGTCAATCTCGTCTTCGTCCACGTCGTCTACGGCATCGGCTTCACCACGCTGTTCTTCCGCAACTATTACGAGGCGTTCCCGACCGAACTGGTCAAGGCGGCGCAAGTCGACGGCGCTTCCTTCTTCCAGATCTTCCGCCGCATCATGCTGCCGAACTCGATGCCGATCTTCGTCGTCACCGTGATCTACCAGTTCACCAACATCTGGAACGACTTCCTGTTCGCCTCGGCTTACGCCGGCACCGGCGATGCGATGCCGATGACGGTGGCGCTCAACAACGTCGTCAACACCTCGACAGGCGTCGTCGAATACAACGTCAACATGGCGGCCGCGATGATCGCGGCGTTGCCCACCCTTCTCGTCTATGTGCTCGCCGGCCGCTATTTCGTGCGCGGTCTGATGGCGGGCGCCGTCAAAGGATAATCTGATGGCTTTTCTGGAAATTGATGGCCTGAGAAAGCGCTTCGGCCAGGTCGAAATTCTCAAGGGGATCGATGTCGAACTCGAGAAGGGCGGCTTCCTGGTGCTGGTCGGCCCGTCCGGCTGCGGCAAGTCCACGCTTCTGAACACCATCGCCGGCCTCGAAACGATCACTTCGGGCGAAATCCGCGTCGAAGGACGCGCCATCAACGATCTGCATCCGTCGAAGCGCGACATCGCCATGGTGTTCCAGAGCTATGCGCTCTACCCGAACATGACGGTGGCCGGGAACATCTCCTTCGGCATGGAGATGCGCGGCGTGCCGGCCGCAGAGCGTCAGAAGGCGATCGACAAGGTGGCCAAGGTGCTGCAGATCGGCCACCTGCTGCAGCGCAAGCCGAGCCAGCTTTCCGGCGGCCAGCGCCAGCGCGTCGCCATGGGCCGGGCGCTGGTGCGCGACCCCAAACTGTTCCTGTTCGACGAACCGCTGTCCAACCTCGACGCCAAGCTGCGCGTCGACATGCGTATCGAGATCAAGCGCCTGCATGCGACCACCGGCACCACCATCGTCTATGTCACCCACGACCAGATCGAGGCGATGACGCTGGCGACCAAGATCGCCGTCATGCGCGACGGCGAGGTGCAGCAGTTCGGCACCCCGGCCGAGATCTACAACAACCCAACCAATCTCTTCGTCGCCGACTTCATGGGCTCGCCGGCGATGAACCTGATCCCCGCGACGATCGGCACAAAAGGCAACGCGCTGTCCGTCGTGTTGCAGCGTGAAGCGCGCGAGCCGATCTCGCTGCCGATGGCCAATGCGCCGGCTGGCCTGTCGGCATTCCAGGGTAAGCCGATCATCTTCGGCGTCCGCCCCGAAGCCCTGACCGATCCGGAAGGCGCCGAGCGCAACGCCTCCAACATCGCCACCGCCGACTGCCATATCGAGGTGGTGGAACCGGCAGGCTCGGACACCTTCGCCGTCACCAATCTTGGCGGCAAGGGTGTGGTGGCGCGGCTCCGCGCCGACGCCAACATCCAGCCCGGCACCAGCACGCCGCTCGCCTTTAACCTGACCAAGGCGGTGTTCTTCGATCCGGCGACCGAGAACCGCATTCGCTGACGGCCATGACAAATCCGGACATCGTCATCATCGGCTCCGGCATCGGCGGCGCCACGATCGCCTCCGGCCTGGCCGGTTGCGGCGCATCGATACTGATGCTGGAGCGTGGCGAGCCGTTGCCGGCAACGCCGCATGCGCGCGACACGCGGTCCATCTTCGTAGACGGCCATTACCGGCCGAAGGAGATGTGGCGCGAAGCCGGCGGTGCGGCCTTCAACCCTGGCAACTACTACTATGTCGGCGGCAATTCGAAATTCTACGGCGCGGTGCTGATCCGCTACCGTAAAGAGGATTTCTCCGCCATGGAGCACTTTGGCGGGGTCTCGCCGGCATGGCCGTTTTCCTATGAGCAATTCGAGCCCTGGTACTCGAAGGCCGAGCAGCTGTTTCGTGTGCGCGGCACACTGGGCGAAGATCCGACCGAGCCGTTCCACTCAACCCCCTATGCCTTCAAGCCGGTGCCCGACGAGGCGCCGATCGCACGCGCCCGCGCCGAACTCAAGGGCCTCGGCCTGCATCCAGCCTCGCTGCCGCTCGGCGTCGACATCGACACCTGGCTGAAAGACGGCAAGACCGGCTGGGATGCGTTCCCCAACACCGGACAAGGCAAGGTCGACGCGCAAACAGGACCGCTGACGGCGGCACTGACCGACCCGAACATCAAGCTCGAGACCGGCGCTTATGTCGAATATCTCGAAGCCTCGGCCGACGGCAAAACCATCGTCGCCATTCACTACCGGCAGAACGGCGAATTGAAAAAGCTGACGCCGAAGCTGGTCATCCTCTCCGCCGGCGCGATCAATTCCGCCGTCATCCTGCTGGGCTCGCCATCGCCCAACAATGGCAAGGGAGGTGGCAAGGGCCTCGCCAACCGCTCCGACCAGGTCGGCCGCAATTTCATGAACCACAATTCCAGCGCCATGCTGGCGATCGATCCGCGCCGCAGGAACGATGCCATCTACCAGAAGACGCTGATGCTGAACGACTACTACCTGTCCGACGGCAAGGGCGGCAAGCCGCTCGGCAACGTCCAGCTTCTCGGCAAGATCGACGGCAACATTCTCAGCGCCAATGTGAAGTTCGCGCCGAAATTCGCACTCGATTTCATGGCCGGCCACGCCGTCGACTGGTACCTGATGTGCGAGGACCTTCCCGACCCGGAAAGCCGCATCATGGTCGACGGCAAGGACATCGTCATGCAATGGCGGCGCTCCAACATGCAGTCGCTCGACGGGCTGACCAAGGTGATGCGTGAAAACTTCCGCGCCTGTGGCTATCCGATCGTGCTGTCGCGCCCCTTCGACAAGCGCACGCCCTCGCACCAGTGCGGCACGGTGAAGATGGGCGACGATCCGGCGACCTCGCCGCTCGATGCATTCTGCCGGTCCTTCGATCACCGGAATCTGTTCGTCGTCGATGGCGGCTTCCTGCCGAACTCGGCCGCCGTAAACCCGGCACTGTCGATCGCCGCGCAAGCGCTGCGCGTCGCCGATCACATCCGCAGGACGGAACTCGCGGCATGACCCGTCCCGCAGCCATCGTTACCGGCGGCGCGCGCGGCATCGGTCTTGCCTGCGCCCAGGCGCTGGCGGAGTCCGGCTTCGATATTCTGGTCGCCGACCTTGCCGAAACAGCCGCCGACGGACTTGCTACCGACATCACCACGCGCGGCGCAAAATTCGCCTATTTCAGCTGCGACATTGCAGATCTCGCCGGTCACACAGCACTGGTCGACGCGGCGATGCGCGCCTTCGGCCGCATCGACTGTCTGGTCAACAATGCCGGCGTCGGTGCGGTCGTGCGCGGCGACCTCCTGGCCCTCAAGCCGGAGAACTTCGACCGGGCGCTCGGCGTCAATCTGCGCGGCACCGTGTTTCTCAGCCAGGCCGTCGCCAGAGCGATGCTGGCTACACCGGGCGATCACCCGAAATCGATCATCACCATCACCTCGGTCAGCGCCGAAATGGCGTCGCCGGAACGACCGGACTACTGCATCTCGAAAGCGGGGCTGTCGATGTGGGTCAAGAACCTGGCGCTCAGGCTCGCCGCCGAAAACATCGCTGTGTTCGAGGTGCGACCAGGCATCATCCGCACCGACATGACATCAGGCGTAACCGCCAAATACGGCGCCTTGATCGACGGTGGGCTGGTGCCGGCAAAGCGCTGGGGCGAGGCGTCGGACATCGGTGCGGTGGTGGCGGCATTGGCCGGCGGCAAGCTCGGCTTTTCGACTGGCTCGATCATCAATGTCGACGGCGCGCTCTCCGTGCCGCGACTGTAAGTGGACAGTGTCATGACCGACTACATCATCGTGGGTGCCGGTCCCGCCGGTTGCGTTCTGGCCAACCGGCTGAGCGAGAATCCGGCGAATTCGGTGCTGCTGCTGGAGGCCGGCGGCAAGGACTGGCACCCCTATATCCATATGCCGGCGGGCTTTGCCAAGATGACCAAGGGCATCGCCTCCTGGGGCTGGTCGACCGTGCCGCAGAAGCATATGAAGGACCGCGTCTTCTGGTATACACAGGCCAAGGTGGTTGGCGGCGGCTCCTCCATCAATGCCCAGATCTACACGCGCGGCAATGCCCGCGACTACGATGCCTGGGAGAAGGAAGAGGGTCTCGTCGGCTGGGGCTACCGCGATGTGCTGCCCTATTTCAAACGCGCCGAGAACAACCAGCGCTACGCCAATGACTTTCATGGCGACCAGGGTCCGCTCGGTGTGTCGAACCCGATTTCGCCGCTGCCGATCTGCGAGGCCTATTTCCGCGCCGGCCAGGAGATGGGCATTCCCTTTAATCCGGATTTCAACGGCGCCAGCCAGGAGGGCGTCGGTTATTACCAGCTGACCCAGAAGGATGCCCGGCGTTCATCCGCTTCGGTCGCCTACCTCAGACCGATCCGCGCCCGCAAGAACCTCAGCGTCAGGACCGACGTGCTGGTGACGCGCATCGTCGTCGAGAAAGGCCGCGCCATCGGCGTTGAGGTCGTCGACAGGCCGGGCGGCGAGAAGAAAATCCTGCGCGCCGGGCGCGAGGTGATCGTCTCCTCCGGCGCCATCGGCTCGCCGAAGCTGTTGATGCAGTCGGGCATCGGTCCTGCCGACCATCTGAAGGCGGTTGGCGTCACGCCGGTGCATGACCTGCCAGGCGTCGGCTCCAACATGCAGGACCATCTCGACTTGTTCGTCATCGCCGAATGCACCGGCGACCACACTTACGACAACTACGCCAAGCTGCACCGCACGGCTTGGGCCGGCCTGCAATATCTGCTGCTGAAAAAGGGACCGGTGGCCTCCAGCCTGTTCGAGACCGGCGGCTTCTGGTACGCCGACCCGACCGCCGCCTCGCCCGACATCCAGTTCCATCTCGGCCTCGGCTCCGGCATCGAGGCCGGCGTCGAGAAGCTGAACAACCCGGGCGTCACCCTGAACTCGGCCTTCCTGCGGCCGCGCTCGCGCGGCACGGTGCGGCTGAAGAGCGCCGACCCGGCCGACCACCCGCTGATCGATCCGAACTACTGGTCCGATCCCTACGATCGCGCCATGTCGATCAAGGGGCTGAGGCTGGCGCGCGAGATCATGCGGCAGAAGGCACTTCAGCCCTACGTGCTGCGCGAAGTGCTGCCCGGCCCGTCGCTCGCCAGCGACGACGAGCTGTTCGACTATGCCTGCCGCAGCTCCAAGACCGACCATCATCCCGTCGGCACCTGCCGCATGGGCCATGACGACATGGCGGTGGTGACACCCGATCTGCGCCTGCGCGGCATCGAAGGCCTGCGGGTCTGCGACGCCTCGGTGATGCCGCGTGTGCCCTCCTCCAACACCAATGCGCCGACCATCATGGTCGGCGAGAAGGGTGCCGACCTGATCCTTGGCCGAGAGCCGCTGCCGCCGGCGGTGTTTTCCGGAAACCGTGCAGCTTGAAGGGACCCTGAAGATGATCAGGCACTGTGTTTTCGCCAGGTTTCGCAATGATGTTCCCGCCGCCGAGCGTGCGGCGATCCATGCTGACCTCGAGGCGCTGCGACAGGTGATCGACGGCATGGACACCGTCGAATTCAGCGCCAATGTCAGCCCTGAGCAGTTCGCGCGCGGCTTCACCCACGGCTTCACCATCGATTTCCGCGATCCCGCCGCCCGCGACGCCTATCTGGTGCATGAAGCCCATCAGCGCGCCGGCGCCCGGCTGGTTGCAGCCCTCGAAGGCGGCACTGACGGGTTGATGGTCTTCGATCTCGACCTTACGAAAAAGTGACCGCCGGTTTTTCGAAAGCCGGCTGATGGCTGTTCTCTTTTGCGAACCGGGCGACATATCGTTGCCCGGGGGATGGCAAAGGAGCACGTCTTGAACCTCAACGCCCAACAGAAGAAAACCGTCCTGGCCGCATTCCTGGGGTGGACGCTCGACGCCTTTGATTTCTTCCTTCTGACATTCCTGCTCACGGATATCGCGACCGAATTCCAGACCGATGTCCCGGCAGTCTCGAAGGCGCTGTTCCTGACCTTGGCGACGCGCTTCATCGGCGCATTCTTCTTCGGCATGCTTGCCGACAAATACGGGCGCAAGCCCATCCTCATGCTCAACATCGTCAGCTATTCGGTGATCGGCGCATTGGCCGCCTTCTCACCCAATCTTGGCATCTTCCTGGCGCTTCGCGCCCTGTTCGGCATCGCCATGGGCGGCGAATGGGGGCTTGGCAGTTCACTGGCCATGGAATCCATCCCGCCCAGCGCCCGCGGCATGGTTTCGGGCATCCTGCAATGCGGTTACCCGACCGGCTACCTCCTGGCGGCGGTGGTCTATGGCCTGCTCTATCAACAAACGATCGGCGGCTACACGATCGGCTGGCGCGCCATGTTCCTGCTCAGCTTCGTGCCGGCACTGATCGTGCTCTTCATCCGCTCGCACGTGCCGGAATCGCCGGCTTTCGTCGAAGCGCAGAAGACCGCCAGACCGGGTCTGTTGGAGACGCTGCAGAAGCATTGGGGTGTTGCGCTTTATGCCGTCGTGCTGATGATGTTCTTCAATTTCTTCAGCCATGGCACGCAGGACCTCTACCCGACCTTCCTCAAGAAACAGCATGGTTTCGATCCGCATACGGTGAGCTGGATCACCATCGTTGCCAACATCGGCGCCATCGTCGGTGGCCTGGCGTTCGGTGCGCTGTCGGAGAAGATCGGCCGCGTCAACGCCATCACCCTGGCGTGCCTGATCGCCTTGCCATCGATTCCGCTGTGGGCCTACAGCACCACGCCTTTCATGCTCGCCATCGGCGCCTTCGTCATGCAGGTCGCGGTTCAGGGCGCCTGGGGTGTCATCCCGGTGCACCTCAACGAGCTTTCACCCGGGTCCGTGCGCGCAACCTTGCCCGGCTTCATCTATCAGGCCGGCAATCTCGCCGCCTCCTACGGCGGCCCTTACCAGGCAGGCATCGCGGAAAGGGTCGGGGGCAGCTATGGCTACGCGCTGGCGCTTTTTGCCGGCGTGGTCGCCGTCTGCATCATCGTCGTCATCCGCTTCAGCCCGGAAAGACGTGGCCAGGTGATGACGGTGCTGGGCTGAAAGATCTGGCTGGTCTTTCACGCATGATCTTTTCCGAAAAGTCTGCAACTTTTCGGGATCATGCTCAGCCCAGCCTGAGCGCGACGACACCGGCAACAATGCTGAGCGCGGCGGCACCGCGCCAGCCCGTCATCTTCTCGCCGAGCGCGAACACCGAGATCATCATGGCGAACAGGATCGAGGTTTCGCGCAGCGACGCCACCGAGGCGATGGGCGCCTTGGTCATCGCCCACATCACGATCCAGTAGGCCGCGCCGCTGAGCACGCCGGTGAACAAGCCCACTTTCCAGTCGCGCGCCAGCACCGGCAGCGCCCTGGGCCCGCGTAGGATAAGGCACAGCACCAGCGCGCCAAAGGCATCGCAGATGAACAGCCAGGCGGCATAGCTCTGCGCGGTGGCGGCCAGCCGCGCGCCACTGCCGTCGGACAGCGTATAGCTGGCGATGAAAATCGAGGTGCCCAGCGCAAAGCCGACCGCGCGCAGGTTCAGCTTCTCCAGATGCGCGCCGCCGCGAAACGACATCACCAGCGTGCCGGTCGACAGCAGAAAAATGCCGAGAATGGCTAGCGGCGCCGGCACCTCGGCGACCACGAACATGCCGCCAAGGGCCGCCAGCAGGGGTGCTGTGCCGCGCGCCAGCGGATAGGTCTGGGCAAAATCGCCCGCCTGGTAGGCGCCGATCAGGAAGGTCCGGTAGCCCATGTGGAAGAGCACCGAGGCCATGATATAGGGCCACACTTCGGCTTTCGGCACCTCGACGAAGGGCAGCACCACGAGGGCAGCAGCGCCCATGCCGAGCGTCATCAGCGTGATCGACAGGAAACGGTCGAGATGGACCTTGACCAGCGCGTTCCAGATCGCGTGCATGGCGGCGGCGGCAAGCACCGCAAAGAAGACGAAGAGCGTCATATCAGGCTCATCCGCCGCGCTCCATGGCGAGCGGCGTCTCGAGATCGATGTCGATCCGCAGCGGAAAATGATCCGACGCGACCTCACCCATGTCGGCGCTGACCGAGCGCACGCGCCCCGCAAACATGCCGCCGACGACGCAATGGTCGAGCCGGCGCTTTGCCACCTTGCCGTCGATGGTCTTCACATGGGTGTGGAAATCCGCGGGCGGCTCGCTGGCAACGGCAGTGGCATCGACGAAGCCATCGAGGTAGGCAGCTCCACGATGATAGGGCGTGCTGCCGACGATCCGGCTGTATTCGGCGCTGCCCGGCTCCATGTTGAAATCGCCCAGCCAGATCGCCGCCACTGGGTTCTCCGGCTCCGGCTCACCATTACTCCAGTTGCGGGTAGGCTCGTCATCGGCACCGCTCCATGGCCCGCCATCGGAGGGCGCACGGCGATGCTCGGCTAGCAGATAGTCGATCTGCTCCAGCCGCTCTTCGACCGCGATATGGGCGAGATGCAAAGACAGCACCCGAACCGGGCCGGCCGGCGTGCGGATCATGCATTCAAGCGCCGCATTGCGGGTGTTGAGCGGCCGCAGCGTGCGGCGCATCGGCAGCGCATGCAGCCGCGACCAGACGATCGGCAGTTTCGACAGCAGCATGGTGCCGAACTGACGGCGTCGGTTGACCAGGCGGCCGTCACGCCGCTCGCTGGCATCCATGTCGAAGGCCGGACCATAGACCCAGTGATAGTCCGGCAGCAGGCCGGAAAGCAGCTCCGGCTGGTCGTCGTGATTGCTGCGCTGCCAGTGCCGCTCCACCTCTTGCAGCGCAATGATATCCGCACCGGCCACGATGCGGGCGGCACGCGAAAGGTCGTAGCGGCCGTCGCTGCCGAACCCGTACTGGATGTTGTAGCTGACCAGCTTCATTGCTTATCCGGCTCAATTTCGCTGATGGCAGTAACGGTTCGGTGCCACGGTTGCAATGTACCGGGCGGATGGCGGAACTGGGCCAGCAGCTAGGTCGTCAGCGGCTGGAACCGGCCAGCCGGCGAAGCTGCCAGCTCCGTCCAGTCGATCTCCTCCTCCAGGCGATGATAGGCCTCATCGCCGATCGTGCCATTGCGGCGCAGTTCCTCCAGCGCGTCGCGCTGGCTGTTGATGGCATAGAGGCGCAGCCGGTCATACTCCGTCGCCGCCTGCGCGTTTTCCGGGTTTTCGGCGATCGTGCGCTGGGCCGTATATTGTTCGCGCACGGCGGCAGCCGCATTCGAAGTCTTGCCGCTCAACACGTTGAGCGCCGCCTGCATGACAGCGACACGTGCCTGCGCCACTTCGCGGTCGACTGTCGTGTCGGGGGCGAAGTTGAGCAGGCGCAGCAGCGGCTTCAGCGTCATCCCTTGCAGCACCAGCGTGCCGAGCACGACCGCGAAGGCGGCAAGCACGATCGGATCGCGACCTGGGAAGGTCGCCGGCAAGGCGATGGCGGCCACCAGCGTCACCAGCCCGCGCATCCCGCACCATCCGACAAGCACGCCGCCGCGAAACGACGGAGCTTCTCGCCTTTGGTTCTCGCTGCCGAAGCGGGCGAGCGATCGTATGATGACGCCGTAACCCAGCACCCAGACGAGGCGCGACACGATGACGACGGCCAGCACCGTTGCGGCGAAGACGAATGCCTCGCCCTGCCCTTCCCCGGCAAGCCGGCTGACGATCGACCGTGCCTGCAGGCCCATCAGAACAAAGGCCAGCACGTTGAGCACGAAGACCGCCGACTCCCACACCGAATAGGTGCTGACGCGCCGCCTTGCCGACATACGGCGCGGCGCCCTGCGTGCGATGGTCATGGCATAGACGACGATGGTGATGATGGCCGAGAGGCCCAGCCTGTCGGCCAGGATCCAGACCCCGAAAGTTCCCGCGAATTGCACCACCGTGCTGCTCGCCGCATCCTCGATCCTGGAGAGCGTCAGCAGCGAAAAGCGGCCAAGCAGATAACCCGCGACCAGGCTGCCGATCGTCGACAACAGGATCGTCGGTATGGCGTTGCTCAGCATGATCGCGCCGAGCGTTGCCGAAACCGCCAACCGGTAGATCAGGAGCGCGGTGGCATCGTTGAGCAGGCTCTCGCCCTGCAGGATGGCGGTGATGCGGTGCGGTACCTTGAACTGCCCGAGCACGGCCGACGCCGCGACCGCGTCGGGCGGAGCGACGATGGCGCCGAGCGCTATCGCCGCGGCAATCGGCAGCCCGGCCATTTTCCAGCCGACGAAAGCAACGATCGCCGTGGTGAAGATGACGGCGCCGAGCGCCAAAGCCACGAGCGGCAGCCGATAGCGGTTGAGGTCCCGCAACGATGTGTCGTAGGCGGCATCCAGAAGCACGGGCGCTATGAACAGCGCCAGCGCCAGTTCCGGGTCGATCTCGATCGTCGGCACGCCAGGTACGAAAGCGAGACCGGCGCCAGCCAGAGCCAGCAGCGAAGGATAGGGTATCTCCAGCCGCCGCGACAGCGCCGTCAGCGCGACTGCGGTCAAAAGCAGGACAAGGGTCAGTTCGAAAAGAGCCATGACATCATCTTAGCGGCTGGCAGGTTTATCAGCAGGGACAAGGTGACAGGATGGTGTTGATTGTCCAGCAGGTCCAGCCCGGGTGGCCGTATGCAGGCTGCCGATCAGCCTGTAAGCATCGGTCATGATCCTGATCGGCCAATATGACTCGCCTTTCGTTCGCCGCGTCGGCATTGCTTTGACGCTCTACAGCCTGCCATTCGAGCACCGTCCGTGGTCGGCCTTCGGCGATGCCGACAAGATCCGCCCCTACAATCCGCTGACGCGGGTGCCGACCCTGGTGCTGGACAATGGCGAGGTGCTGATCGAAAGCCACCTCATGCTCGACTATCTGGACAGCCTTGTTCCATCAGACCGAAGGATGTTTCCGACAGATGAACCCGCGCGCCATCAGGCGCTGAAGATATCGGCTCTGGCGACAGGCCTCGGCGACAAGGCGGTCAGCCTGTTCTACGAGACGCGACTGCACGACAAAGTCTCCGACCTGTGGGCCGGGCGTTGCCGCACGCAGATCGGGGCCGTCCTTGCCGTGCTGGAGGCTGATCGTCAGGGAAGAACGACACCCTATTGGTTCGGCGACCGCATCGGTCACGCCGATATCGCCGTTGCTGCCGTGCTCCGTTTCATCGGAGAGGCGCATCCGGGGCTCGTGTCGCTGGCGACCTTCCCTTCATTGAAAGCCCACTCCGCACGGATGGAAGCGCTGCCAGTCTTTCAAGCAGTCTCGCAGCCGTTCATCGCGCCGGCTTGAGAACGCCCGGTTTTGAGAGGGCGGGTTGAGATTCAGGCCAGGCCGAGTCGAAAATGCCGGGTTCCGAGAACCGGAGCGGAGCGTACTTTTGAGTACATGGGCACCGGAAGCGCAGGACCCCTGCATTTGCAGGCCGGCATCACCTGAATATCGACGCAGCCTAGTGCAGCACCAGCATGTCACTCGACGAGAACGAGATCTCGGCCTTTTCGCCGACCGCGGGTGGCGGCGTTGCCGGGCTGTTGAACGTGTCGAGCGAGACCGTGTTGCCGCCGATGCCGACGCGAACCCGGATGACCGAGCCGAGGAAATGCACCTCTGATATTTCGCCCGAAAGGCTGGAGTCGCGGCCGGGCTGGCGGCCAAGCGAAATGGCCTCGGGCCTCAGCGCCAGCGACAGCGTGTCGCCGGATTTGGAACCGTTGAGCTTGCCCTTGAGCGAGACCTGTTCGGAATTGACCCGTACCGTGCCTGCCGCGGCGTCGGTGACGGTGCCTTCCAGCACGTTCAGCGTGCCGACGAAATTGGCGACGAACTTCGTTGCCGGCCGGTTGTAGATCTCGAACGGCGTGCCGACCTGCTCGGCCTTGCCGCCATACATCACGGCGATGCGGTCCGAGATCGACAGCGCCTCTTCCTGGTCATGCGTGACGAAAATGGTGGTGATGCCGAGCTTCTTCTGGATGGAACGGATTTCCTCGCGCAGCGACACGCGCACCTTGGCGTCGAGCGCCGAAAGCGGTTCGTCGAGCAGCAGCAGCTTCGGCTTCGGCGCGATGGCGCGGGCTAGCGCTATGCGCTGCTGCTGGCCGCCCGAGAGCTGGTAGGGATAGCGATCGGCCATCTGCGGCAGCTTGATGATGCCGAGCATTTCGGCGACACGGGCATCGATGTCCGCCCTGGGCATGCCGGCGACCTTGAGCCCGAAGCCTATGTTCTGCGCCACGGTCAGGTTCGGGAACAGCGCGTAGGCCTGGAACACCATGCCGACATTGCGCTGGTTGGGCTTCAGCCTCGTGATGTCCTTGCCACCGACGACGATCTTGCCGGCGGTCGGTTCTTCGAAGCCCGCCACCATGCGCAGCACGGTGGTCTTGCCGCAGCCGGACGGACCGAGGAACGAGACGAATTCGCCACGTTCGACATCGAGATTGAAATCCTCCACCACCGTGGTGGCACCGAAGGATTTTCGCACGTGCTGGATGGAGAGAAACGGGTCGGCCATGGTGTTGTTCTTTCGATCAGTACTTTTCGATCAATTGGGGCGGTTCGCCGATCGCGGCGCGAAGCGGGACAGGATCTGGATCAGCGACATGCAGCCCCAGGTGATGGCAAAGGCGATGATGGCAAGGGCTGCCGGCTCATAGGCGCGGTTGGCGCCGATGTTCTGTAGATACGGTCCGAAAGCGGGCCGGTTGAGCAGGCTGGCCATGGTGAACTCGCCAATGACGATGGCGAAGGTCAGGAACGCACCCGACAACACCGCGATCAGCACATTGGGCATGATAACGCGCGTGATGATCGTCGACCAGCCGGCGCCAAGGATCTGCGCCGCCTCGGTCAGCGTGCGCACATCGATGGTTCTAAGCCCAGTGTCGACCGCACGGTACATATACGGCAGCGACAGCGTGGCATAGCCGATGACCAGCAGGGCGTTCGTACCGGTGTCGCTGGCCAGGAACGGCAGCGGCGAATTCGAACCGTACATTCTGATATAGCCGAAGACGATGACGATGGCCGGGATGACCAGCGGCAACAGTGTGATGAACTCGACGATGGGACGCAGCTGCGGCAGGCGCAGCCGGATCCAGTAGGCGGCGGGCACCACGATCAGCACGCCGAGAATGATGGTGAAAACGGCGGCAAGCACCGAATAGCCGAAGGTCGCCTGGAAGCGGGCGTCGCCCAGCACGACCTTGTAGGCGTCGAAAGAATAGACGCCACGCCGCATGCGCATGGAGAACTCCACGGTCGCGATCAGCGGGATGAAGAAATAGGCCGCGCCCAGCGCGAAGACGACCCAGGCCCAGAACTTTCCCGACTTCATTTCAACCACCTCTCGGAGCGGGTCCGGAACCAGATGTAGAAGACATTGGCAAGGCCGGTGATGAAGATCATGCCGAAGGCGATCGCGTAGCCGAGATGGGCATTGTGCAGCACGTCGCCGCGGATCTGCGCGTAGAGCAGGATCGGCACGATGTTGAGCGACGAGCCGGTCAGCGCATAGGCGGTGGCGATGGCGCCGAAGGCGTTGGCGAACAAAAGGATGACCGTGCCGAGAAAACTTGGCCAGATCACCGGGATGACCACCATGCGCCAGTATTGCGCCATGGTTGCACCGAGCGTCGCGGCGGCCTCGCCCCATTCCTTCTTCAAGCCGTCGATTGCCGGCACGATGATCACCACCATCAGCGGGATCTGGAAGTAGACATAGGTCAGCGTCAGCCCCCAGAACGACAGGATGTTGAAGCCGTGAGCGTAAATATTGAGGCCGAACACGGTGTTGAGGATCACCGTGGCAAGGCCAAGCCGGCCGAGCGTGGCGATAAAGGCGAAGGCCAGCGGCACGCCGGCGAAATTGGAAGCGACACCGGAGAAGGTCAGCGTCGCCGAGCGTATCCACTCCGGCAGGCCGCCGCGCACGATGGCGATGGCGATGGCGAGACCGGCGAAGGCACCAATCAACGATGAGGCAAGGCTGACCTTGATCGAGATCCAGTAGGCGGCAACGATCGACGGCTGCGCCAGTGCTGCGATATTTTCGAAGGTGAACTCACCCGCATCATTCTGGAATGCGCCCAGCATCAGATAGAGCGTGGGCAGGATCAGGAACATGATGGCGAAGATGAAGAAGGGGGCGACGCCGAGCCACTGCGTCGGCAGCCTCATGCTGCGTACCTCGGCGGGAGGCGCGGTCTTCCCGGTAACAGCGTGGTCGGACATTGAGATATCGGTCATGCGCCGGCTACCGTCTTCGAGAAAAGGACCGGGCGGCCCCGAGGCCGCCCGGTATGGTGCAAGTTTACTTCACGTTGGCGCCGACGACAGCATCCCAGTTCTTGGTGATGGCTTCCTTGGACTTGGCCTGTTCGTCGAGAGTCGGGAACACTGCCGCGGCATAGGATTCGGCCGGCGGCAGCTTGGCCAGCACGTCCGCCGGGATCTTGCCGTTCTTGGCAAGATCGTTGAAGCGGATCGGGTGGCAATACCCCTTCAGCCAGCCGATCTGGCCTTCGTCGGAGTAGAGGTATTCCAGCCAGAGCTTGGCAGCGTTCGGATGCGGCGCGTAGGCGCTGATCGCCTGCACGTACACACCGGCGACGACACCGGTCTTCGGCACGACGACGTCGACGGGCGGGTTGCCCTTCAGCGTGTCACGGCCGGCGAGCGCGTTGTAGTCCCAGGTGATCAGGATCGGAGTCTGGCCCTGGGCAAGCGTCGCCGCCTTGCCGATGACCGGAACGAAATTGCCAGCGGCGTTGAGCTTCTTGAAGAAGTCGAGGCCGGCGGTGCCGGCGGCTTCACCAGCAGCAGCGCCCGACGACAGGCCAGCGGCATAGACGCCCTGGATGGCCTGGTTCGAAGCGCGCGGATCACCTGCAAGTGCGACAGCGTTGGCGAATTCCGGCTTCAGCAGGTCGGCCCAGTCGGCCGGAGCTTCCTTGACGATGTCCTTGTTCACCTGGAAGGACAGCACGCCGTAATAGTCGCCGGTCCAGAAGCCGTCAGCATCCTTGGCGCTGTCGGGGATCGAGTCCCAGGTCGACACCTTGTAAGGCTGGATCAGGCCATCCTTCTTGGCGGACGGACCGAAGGACAGGCCGACGTCGATGACGTCAGGCGCCTGCGGACCCTTGTTGTCCTTGTTCGCCTTGATTGCCTCCACCTCGTCGCCGGAGCCGGCATCGGGGTTGAGTTCGTTGACGGTGATTTCCGGATACTTCGCCTTGAAGCCGGCGATGACGTCACCGTAGCCGCACCAGTCATGCGGCAAGGCGATGGTGGTGAGCTGGCCTTCGGCCTTGGCGGCCTTGACGAGATCGTCCAGCGAAGCTGCGGACGAAATCACCGACGACACCATAAGGGTCGCGGCCGAGAGGGAAAGCAGTTTCCCCGTGAATTTGAACATGTGTTCTCTCCGTTGAACTGACGCCGTTGGACGCCTGCGATCCGGTATCGTTTTCATGTGACAGCCAGATGAAAGCTTTGTGAAACCGGCGGCTCGCAGTGTGAAAAAGTAAACTCTTTTTAACCGGTTGTAGCAATCGCCTCGCGATTCTTTTTCCGGCTAACTAGTTTCTGCCTTGCCCGTTATCCTCCCCCTTGTTTTTGTAGCCCCTTTTCAGATCAATTTCCTGCGCGGAAAACGCCTCAGACCGTGCCGGCGATGGCGTTTTCGAGCAAGGTCAGCGCCGCCTTCTTGGTCAGCTTGACCGGGTTGCCGCCGGCGGTCGGATCGACCACCGCCATGTCGGCGATCAGGGCCTTGCGCTTCTTGTCCATGTCGAGCCCCTTGATCAGGCCCGGCAGCGCATGCGGCACCTTCAACTCCTTGCGCAGCTTGATGATCGCCTTGGCGAAGCCGTCGAAGCCGCCCTTGATGCCGCAATAGGCGGCGAGGCGGCCGATGCGCTCCTCGATGGAGTCCCGGTTGAAGGCCAGCACATAAGGCATGAAGACCGCATTGGTCATGCCGTGATGGGTATCGTAGAGCGCGCCGACCGGATGCGACAGCGAGTGGATGGCGCCAAGCCCCTTCTGGAAGGCGGTGGCGCCCATGGCGGCAGCGCTCATCATATGGGCGCGCGCGACGAGATCCTTGCCGTTGGCATAGGCCTTCGGCAGGTTCTCGAAGACCAGCCTGACTCCTTCGACGGCGATGCCGTCGGCCATCGGGTGATAGCCCGGCGCGCAATAGGCCTCGAGGCAGTGGGCCAGCGCGTCCATGCCGGTACCGGCGGTGATGAAGCCGGGCATGCCGACCGACAGTTCCGGATCGGCAATGACGATGGCCGGCAACAATTTGGGATGGAAGATGACCTTCTTGGTGTGCGTCGCCTCGTTGGTGATGACGCCGGCGCGGCCGACCTCCGATCCGGTGCCGGCGGTGGTCGGCACGGCGATGATCGGCGCGATCGCATCGGAATTGGCGCGCGTCCACCAGTCGTCGACATCCTCGAAGTCCCACACCGGCCGCGTCTGGCCGGCCTGGAAGGCGATCAGCTTGCCGAGATCGAGCGCCGAACCGCCGCCGAAGGCGATGACACCGTCATGCTTGCCCTTCTTGAACACTGCGATGCCGGCGGTCAGGTTGGACTCGACCGGGTTCGGCCTCACTTCGGAAAAGACGCCATAGGGGACCTTGGCATCGTCGAGGATCTGCAGGGTCGAGGCGACGACCGGCAATTTCGCCAGGCCCGGATCGGTGACGAACAGCGGCCGCTTGATGCCGGTGGCCGCCAGAACCTCAGGCAATTCCTTGATGCGCCCGGCGCCGAAGCGGACGGTGGTGGGGTAGTTCCATTTGGAGATCAGCTTGGACATTTTTATCTTTCGAAAAATCAGATGGCTTCGCGCAGGTGGAATGACTTCGGCCTGGTCAGATTGTCATAGCCGATGGCGGACAGACCGGCGCCCTTGCCGGTGTCCTTGACGCCGGTCCAGACCAGGGCCGGATCGAGGTAATCGCAGCGGTTCATGAACACCGTGCCGGTCTCGATGCGGTTGCCGATCGCCACCGCATGCTCTGTATCACGCGTCCAGATCGAAGCCGTCAGCCCATAAGGGCTGTCGTTCATCAGCGCGATCGCCTCCTCGTCGTTGCGCACCTTCATGATGCCGACGATCGGGCCAAAGCTCTCCTCGCGCATGACACTCATCTGGTGATCGACCTGCGTCAGCACTTCCGGCGCCAGATAGGGCGAGCCGGCCCTGTCGTTGGCCACCTTCATGTTGATGTGCGCCACTGCGCCCTTGCGCAACGCTTCGGCCTTCTGCTCGCGGATCAGGTCGGCGAAACGCGCCTGCGCCATCGGCCCCAATGTCGTCGCCTGGTCGAGCGGGTTGCCGACGACATAGTTCTTGGTCTCGGCGATGAAGCCCTCGACGAATTCGTCATAGACCTTTTCGTGCACGTAGACGCGCTCGATGCCGCAACAGCACTGGCCCGAATTGTAGAACGCGCCGTCGACCAGATTGGCGACCGCGTGATCCATCTTGGCGTCGGGCAGCACATAGGCTGGATCCTTGCCGCCAAGCTCGAGACCGAGCGACATGAAGGTGCCCGCCGCTGACTTTTCGATGGCGCGGCCGCCGCCGACGGAACCGGTGAAGTTGACATGGTTGATCTTGCCCGAACCGAGCAGCTTTTCGGTCTGCGCATGGTTGAGCACGACATTCTGGAACACACCCTTGGGCAGGCCCACTCTGTCGAAAGCCTGTTGGAAACGCTCGCCGACCAGCAGCGTCTGCGCCGCATGCTTGAGGATGACGGCGTTGCCGGCCATCAACGCCGGTACGATGGTGTTGACCGCCGTGAGATAGGGATAGTTCCACGGCGCGATCACCATGACCACGCCGAGCGGGTCCTTCTTCACATAGCGGCGGAAGCCATCCTTCGGGTTGGAAGCCGGCACGGCCTTGAGCGCCGCCTCGGCGATCTCGACCATGTAGTTGGTGCGCTCCTTGACGCCGCCGAACTCGCCGCCATAGCGCACGGGACGCCCCATCTGCCAGGCGATCTCCGGCACGATCTCGTCGGTCATCGCGACCAGCGCTTCCAGCATCGCCAGCATGTACTTGCCGCGCTCGACGATCGGCGTCTCGGCCCATTTCTCTTGCGCCGCCTTGGCGCGCTCGACCGCGGCGTTGATCGCCTGGTCCGTTGCCACGGGCCGCTCGGCATAGATCGAGCCATCGACGGGGGATATGAGTTTGACCGTTTCGGTCATTTTGTAAGTCCTCGCATTCTACAAAAAAATCTTTTGGCTTGGCGCTGCCCTCATCCGCCTGCCGACACCTCTCCCCGCACAGCGACGGGGAGAAGGGAAGCACTCTGGCGCTGGCATCCCCCTCTCCCGTTCTTCACGGGGAGAGGGTAAGGGTGAGGGGCGGCGCCAAGGTTCGCAGGTTGGTCTAGTACCGCTCGAACCCCCGGTGCAGTTCCCAATCCGTAATGCGGCGGTCGTATTCGAACTGCTCCCACTTTGCGGTGTGGACATAGTGTTCGAGTACATCCTCGCCGAGTGCCTGCTTGAGCATCTTCGACTTCGCCAGCGTCTCGGTCGCGTCGCGCAGCGTCTTTGGAATCTCCGGCAGGCGCGACGCCTGGTAGGCATCGCCGACGAAGGGTTTCTGCAGTTCGAGCTTTTCATCGATGCCGGCAAGGCCGGCGGCGATCAGCGCGGCAAAGGCGAGATAGGGGTTGAGGTCGGCGCCGCCGATGCGGCATTCCATGCGGATGCCCTTGGTGCCCTCGCCGCACAGGCGGAAGCCGGCGGTGCGGTTGTCCTCGCTCCACATGATCTTGGTCGGCGCGAAGGTGCCGGCCTGGAAGCGCTTGTAGGAATTGATGTAGGGCGCCAGGAACCAGGTGAATTCCTTGGCGTACTTCAGCTGTCCCGCCGCCCATTGCTGGCCAAGCGTCGACAGCGTCCAGTCGGCCTTTTTGTCGAAGAACAGCGGCGTCTTGCCGTCGGCGCTCCACAGCGAATTGTGGATGTGGCTGGAATTTCCGGCGAGCCCGTAATTGTACTTGGACATGAAGGAGATCGCCTTGCCTTCGGATTCGGCAATCTCCTTGGCGCCATTCTTCAGGATGACGTGGCGATCGGCCATGTCGAGCGCTTCGGCATAGCGCACATTGATCTCTTCCTGGCCAGGACCCCACTCGCCCTTGGAATTCTCGATCGGGATGCCGGCCGCTTCCATCTCGTTGCGAAGCCGGCGCATGACGCCTTCTTCCTTGGTGGTGATGCCGATCTGGTAGTCGCCGATATAGGGCGAAGCGGTGTCGAGACCCTGCCAGTGTTTCTTGCGGGCGGAATCGTAGGTCTCGTTGAACAGATAGAATTCGAGCTCGGAAGCGAAATAGCCGATATAGCCGCGCTCCGTCAGCCGCTTGACCTGCTTCTTCAGGATGGCGCGCGGCGAATGCGGCAGGTCGTCATGGGTGTGGTGGTCGAGCACGTCGCAGATCACCAGCGCCGTCTTCTCCAGCCACGGAATGCGCCGCAGCGTCGCCAGGTCCGGCTTCATGACGAAATCGCCATAGCCCTTCGACCAGCTCGCCGCCTTGTAGCCGGGCACCGGCTCCATATCGATGTCGGCGGCCAAGAGATAGTTGCAGCCATGCGTCTCGTCATGCGCGGAATCGACGAAATACTGCGCCAGGAACCGTTTTCCCGCGAGCCGCCCCTGCATGTCGACGATGCAGGCCAGCACGGTGTCGATCTCGCCGCTGGAGACCGCCTTCTTCAACTGATCGAACGAGAAATTTCCGGCCATTCCTTTGGCACTCCAGCGCTTGGCGTTTCGGGCTTGTCACATCGAAAAGAAGACCATGGCCGGCACGTCGCCGGCCATGGCTTGTGAATGACGGCTCAGTGGCCGGTTTCGCCGACGGCCTGTTCAGCCGCCTTGATGGCTGCCTGGCGCGCGGCGATGATGTCACCGAGCGGCGGACCCTGGAAGCGGTTCCGCTCGAAGGCAAACCAGACGATCGCCGTCAGGATGAAGAAGCCGACGGTGATGTAGAGCGCCCAATCGTTCGGCGGCTGGATGCCGATGATGAAGATCAGGATCATCGACACGATCGACAGGAAGGCGAACAGCATGAACACGCCGCGCCCCATGTTCCACGGACCCATCTTGTCCCACTTCGGCGTGCCCCAGGCCAGCATGCCGAGCACGATCGGCACGGTGAAGGACAGGAACAGGAAGATGACGGTGCAGGACACGACGATCGTGTAGGCCGAGGTGCCGGCGACCGAAACCAGCGTCGAACCCCAGACGAACAGCACCGACAGGATCGACGCCGTCCAGATCGCCGCCACCGGCGTGCGGTAGGTCGGGCTGACCTTGGCGAGTGCCGAGGAACCCGGCAGGCCGCCGTCACGCGAAAAGGCGAAGATCATGCGCGAGGCCGACGTCACCGTGGCGAGGCCGCACAGAAGCTGCGCGACGAACACGACGAGGTAGACGAACTCCTTGATGCCGGGGCTGACGCGCTGGTCGAAGGCCCAGAAGAACACGTTCCAGCCCTGCTTGGCGGCGTCGTCCATGTTCGGGATCATCAGCACGAAAGCCGCCAGGAACAGGTAGCCGAAGACGGCCGACCAGATCACCGACATGACCATGGCGCGCGGCACCGAGGAGGCTGCCTTGATGGTTTCCTCGGACGTATGTGCCGAAGCGTCGTAGCCGGTGATCGTATATATCGGCAGCAAGAGGCCAAGTGCGAACACCCAGGCATTCGAAACCGACGGCCAGACGCTGGCGCCGGCATCGCCGGAGTAGTTGTGGAAAGTGAACAGCCGGCTGAAATCCCAGGTCTCGGCGGAGAACAGGCAGACGACCGCGATCAGGATCGAACCGAAGAAGATGAGATAACCCGAGAAGTCGGTCAGCTTCGCCGTCAGCTTGATGCCGAGATGGTTGATCAGCGCCTGGGCGCCGGTGATGATGACCAGGAAGATCATCTGGTTGGTCAGCGTGCCCTCGATGCCGAGCGCCGGCCCGAAGGCGCCGACGAAGAACGTCCAGGTGCCGACATTGATGGCGCCGAGCACGGTGATCAGGCCGAGCAGGTTGAGCCACGCCGTGACCCAGCCGGTGCCGCGGTTGCCGAGGATCGAACCCCAGTGATAGAGGCCGCCGGCAGTGGGATAGGCCGAGCTGATCTGCGACATGGCGACCGCGAAGGTCAGCGACACGAAGCAGCCGACCAGCCAGCCGATGCCAATGCCGATGCCGCCGGCGCCGGAGGTTGCCTGGGCCAGCGAATTGATGCCGCCCGACAGGATGCAGATGATCGAGAAGGAAACGGCGAAATTCGAAAAGCGGCTGAGGCGTCGCTCCAGTTCCTGGGCATAACCCATGCTGTGGAGGGCCTTTACGTCCTCCGCCTTGTCTACTTCAGTATAACCCGGTGCTGCCATTGGAAGTCCCCTGTTGGTTCTTAGCTAGCCGATTGAACTGACTTTCCGACTGAATGCGATCTGGTTTGTCCGGCCTCCTCCGGCTCCAGATCCGAAAAAATGCCCGTGAGCAGATCCGCCCATTTCCGCTGCCCGGTCTCGCCGGCGATTTCGTCGTTGCGGATTTCGATCATCGCGCAGGGCAGGCCGCGCGAACGTGCGTGGCGTTCCAGCGTGAAATAGACGCGGTCGGCCGGCGAATAGGGCTCGTTGACGCCGACGGTGACGCCGGCAAGCCGCTTCAACGCGCCAATCAGCGGTGACGCCAGCCGGCGGTCTTCGTCATGGATGATGCCGATATGCCAGGGCCGGTTGCGGCCCTTGTAGACCGGCGTGAAGGAATGCACGGAAACCAGGCGGGTCGCCTGCCCGCGCGCCAGCCTGTCGTCGACAATGTGCTCGATGGCGGCATGGAACGGCTGCCACGACAGGGCGATGCGTGCCGCCCGCTGCTTGTCCGACAGGCCGGTATTGCCCGGTATCGCCGTGGTCTCGCTGACCGGCGGCATCAGATCGGGCGCGTCGAGGGGACGGTTGCAGTCGATGACGAGGCGGGAAATGCGGGTTTCGACCAGCGTCGCGTCGAGTGCCTCGGCCATGCGGCGGGCAACCGGCAGCGCGCCGGGATCCCAGGCGATGTGGCGGGAAAGGTCCTCGGCGGCAAGGCCGAGCGTGCCGAATTCGGCCGGCAGGAAATTCGAGGCGTGATCGCAGGTCAGCACGAAAGGGCTCGATCCGCCGGGGTTCGTCACCCCCACGGTATCAGACGATGCAAGGCTGGCGGGCCGTGCTTTCTCCATAGTCTGCCGTCCCCGGGGAGCGCTGTATCGTATGTTACGTATTTTGCCTCATTGCGTCCCTATGGATGATTTCATACAGTTTACCCGGCTTTGTCAAATGCGATTTCGGAAAAGACCGTGGGACAGGCCAGGGTGGGGAAAAGATGATTTCCAGCATTGCCGAACTGATCGCCGATCGCATCGGCACGATGCCGGCCAGCGAACGCCGCGCGGCCCAGACGCTAATCGCCAGCTATCCGATGATAGGCCTGAAGACGGTCGCCGAATTCTCGGCCGCGGCCGGTGTCTCTTCGCCGACGATCCTGCGCTTCGTTGCCCGGCTCGGCTTCCAGAATTATCCGGAATTCCAGTCGAGCCTGCAGGACGAACTGGCGGCGCAATTGCAATCGCCGGCGACAAGGACGCTCAACCCGCCTTCGCCCGGCGGCGGCACCGTGTCACCGATGCTGGAAGCCACGCTCGACAACATGCGCGAGACGTTCAGGCACCTGTCCGATAAGCAGCTTGTCGACATCGCCGCCCGCCTCGCCGACCGGCGCGGCAAGACCTTCCTGATCGGCGGCCGCTTCACCGATCCGCTGGCGCGCTACATGGCCGCCCACCTCGCCGTCATCCAGCCTGATGTCTTTCACCTCGCCGGCCAGGAAAGCATGTGGCGCGACCGGCTTATCGACATGGGAAAACGCGACGTGCTGGTGATCTTCGACATCAGGCGCTACCAGGACAGCCTCCTCCGCTTCGCCGAGAAGGCACATCAGCGCGGCGTGCAGATCGTGCTGTTCACCGACCAGTGGCTATCGCCGATCGCCCGCTTCGCCCGCCATGTCATTGCCGGACGAACCGCGGTGCCGTCGGCATGGGACTCTTCGGCTGCCCTTTTCGTCGTTGCCGAAACGCTGATCGGTGCCGTCACAAGGCAGCTTGAGGCGGACGGCGCCCGGCGTATCCGCGAGATGGAAGGTCTGCGTTAGCCGTCAACGTTACGTATATTTAATGTGCGCAGTCACTGGAGAGTTGTCATAAAGACGCGATATCGGGGCGAGCTCTTGCCTTACAATAGCCTCGCTGCGTCTGCTTCATTTCGGGGAACCGGTAGACGGAAGGATCGTTTTGCCAACCGGAGTGCCGATGGCCGCCTGGAAACAGATACTTTTCGCGCTCGTGGTGCTGGTCGTGGCGGCAGCCGCCTGGCTGCGCTTTTTTCCGGGCGCACCGGACGTGCTGGCACGCTGGGGGATAGACTGGGTTTATGCGGCAGCGCCCCCGGCTGAAACCGGTGCCGCCAACGCGAAGCAGGCAAACGGCGGCAATGGCGGCAACCGGCGGGTGAACGTGGTCGCCCTGCCCGCCACTTCGGCCACCATCAACGACCGCTTGCAGGCGATCGGCACCGGTCGCGCCAATGCCTCGGTGACCGTCAATCCCTACAGCTCCGGCCGCCTTGCCGAACTGCTGGTCGAATCCGGCACCCGCGTCGAAAAGGGACAGATCATTGCTACCCTCGATTCCGAGACCGAGGTGATCGCGCAGGATCGTGCCAAGCTCGTTTTACAGGACTCGCAAAACAAGCTCGACCGGGTGAAATCGCTGCGAGCTTCCAACGCCGCGACACCGGTCGCCGTCGCCGATGCCGAAGTGGTGCTGGCGGTCGCCAAACTGGTACTTCGCGATGCCGAACTTGCCCTGCAGCGCCGCTCCATCATGGCGCCGATCGCCGGCACCGTCGGCATCCTGCCGATCGCTGCCGGCAACTATGTGACCAACCAGTCGGCGATCGCCACGCTCGACGACCGTTCCAGCATCCTGGTCGATTTCCTCGTGCCCGAGCGCTTCGCCGCCGCCGTCAAGGTCGGTGCGCAATTGACAGCGACGCCGATCGCCAATCCCAGCAATGCCTACACCGGCACAGTTTCGGCCATCGACAACCACATCGATGAAAAGAGCCGCACCTTGCTGGTCAAGGCCAAGATCGCCAACCCGGCCGATTCGCTGCGTGCCGGCATGTCGTTCGGCATCACCATGAAATTTCCGGGGCAAACCTACCCGGCCGTCAGCCCGCTGGCGATCCTCTGGGGCTCGGACGGCGCCTATGTCTGGCAGGTCGAGGACGGCAAGGCCAGGCGGGTCCCGGTGCGCATCATTCAGCGCAACACCGAAACCGTGCTGATCGACGCGGAGATCGACAGCGGCGACATGGTGGTGACCGAAGGCACTCAGAGCGTCAGCGAGGGCGGGGCGGTGCGCATCGCCGGCGAAGAGCAGCGCGCCGCGGACGCCGCCGAAGGCTCATGACCAGCCCCGTCAACGATGCCAGCGACACCGGCTTTACCGCCCTGTTCATCCGCAGGCCGGTGATGGCCTTCGTGCTGAACACACTGATCGCAGTCGCCGGCCTCGCCGCCTTCTATGGCGTCGAAATCCGCGAACTGCCTGACGTCGACCGCGCGGTCGTCACGGTCTCGACCGCCTTCGAAGGCGCTGCGGCCGAAACCGTCGACCGTGAACTGACCGACACCATCGAGGGCGCTGTCGCCCGCGTCTCCGGCGTCAAGTCGATCTCGTCGTCCTCCTCCTTCGGCTCGAGCCGCGTCACCATCGAGTTCAACGACGGCGTCGACCTCAACGTCGCCGCCTCGGACGTGCGCGATGCCGTCGGCCGCGTCGCCAACCTGATGCCGGACACCGCCGATCCGCCCCGCATCGTCAAGGCCGATGCCAATTCCGACCCGGTGATGCGGCTGGCGGTGACTTCCGACAACATGTCGATCCAGGACATGACGGTGGTGGTCCAGGACCAGATCGAGGACGAGCTGGCCGCCGTGCCCGGCGTTGCCGACGTCCAGGTCTATGGCGATCGCGACAAGATCTTCCGCATCGACGTCGACCAGAACAAGCTCGCCAGCCTCGGCTTCACGGTTGCCGACCTCAGGGCCGCCCTTGCCTCCGTCGCCTTCGATTCACCCGCCGGTTCGATCACTACGACAAACCAGGACCTGATCGTCCGCACGACGGCGGACGTGACCACGCCCGAGGAATTCGAAAACATCATCGTCGGCGGCACGACACGCATCCGCGATGTCGCCACCGTCACGCTCGGCCCCGATGTCGGCCAAACGACGCTGCGTTCGGATGGCAAGACCGGCATCGGCATCGGCATCATCCGCCAGGCGGAATCGAACACGCTGGACATCTCGACCGGTGTCCAGGCCGCCGTCGCCAAGTTGCAGGAGAACCTGCCCAAAGGCATGTCGATCAAGATCACCAGCGACGACGCGGTCTTCGTCAACGGCGCGGTGCACGAGGTCGAAATCGCGCTTGGCCTGTCCGTGACCATGGTGCTGATCGTCATCTATGTCTTTCTGCTCGACTGGCGCGCAACGCTGATCCCGGGACTGTCGATGCCGGTCGCCATGATCGGCACCATCGCCGCCATCTATCTGGCAGGCTTCTCGGTCAACATCCTGACCTTGCTCGCCCTGGTGCTGGCGACGGGACTGGTCGTCGACGACGCCATCGTCGTGCTCGAAAACATTGTGCGACGACGCAACGAAGGCATGGGACCGCGCGCCGCCGCCGTCCTCGGCGCCCAGGAGGTGTTCTTCGCCGTCATTGCCACCACGCTGACCCTGGTCGCCGTCTTCGTGCCGATCTCGTTCCTGCCTGGCCAGACCGGTGGCCTGTTTCGCGAATTCGGCTTCGTGCTCGCCATGTCGGTGCTTTTGTCCTGCGTGGTGGCGCTGACGCTATGCCCGATGCTCGCCTCGCGCATGCTGTCGAGCGCGCCACTGCACCATGAAGGCGGCCACGGCATCGGCGCTCGCATCGGCGGCGCGCTGAATGCAGCCTACAGGCGCGCCCTGCACGCCTGCCTCGACGCGCCGTGGATTGTGCTTCTGGTCGCGGTGCTGTTTGCCGGCACCGCCTTCACGCTGTTCGGCACCATCCGCCAGGAACTGACGCCGTCCGAGGATCGCGCCGCCGTGCTGTTGCGCATCAGTGCCCCGCAGGGCGTCAGCCTCGACTACACGACCCAGCAGATGCAGAAGATCGAAAAACTGATCCAGCCGATGCGCGATTCCGGCGAAATCCGGGCCACGTTCGAGAACGCCGGCCAGAACGGCTCCTACAACTCAGGCTTCATGGTGATGACGCTGGCGCCGTGGAACGAGCGCAGCCGCAGCCAGCAAGAGATCATGGCCGAGATCAGCCAGCTGACCAGGCAGGTGCCGAGCGTGCGCATCTTCCCGGTGCAGCCCAACAGCCTCGGCATTCGCGGTGCCGGCAACGGCCTGCAGTTCGCGCTGGTCGGCAATGACCGCAAGGCACTCGGCGACGCGGCCGTAAAGATCATCGCCGAGATGCAGAAGGACCCGCGCTTCCAGACACCGCGCCTGTCCATCGACCCGACGCAGCCGCAGCTTGCCGTGGCCATCGACCGCGAGCGCGCCTCCGACCTCGGCATCGACATCACCGGGCTGGCCAACACCTTGCAGGCCATGCTCGACGGCAACGACGTCGTCGACGTCTACATCGCCGACCGCAGCTATGGCGTGAAGCTGGTCTCGACCACCAACCCGATCAACGATCCGACCGACCTGGAAAACATCTTCCTGAAGACCGCGGATGGTCGCTTCGTGCCGATGTCGACCATCGCCACACTGACCGAGCGCGCCGTGCCGCCGTCGCTGTCGCGCGAACAGCAGCAACCGTCGGTGGCCATCACCTCCAACCTCAATGGCGACTTCGCGCTTGGCGATGCGCTCACCCGCGCCGAGGAGATCGCCACGCCGCTGCTGCCCGCGGGCAGCCGCATCCTGCCATTGGCCGAGGCGGCGACACTGGGCGAGACCAACAGCGCCATGGTGACCATCTTCGGTTTCGCGCTGGTCATCATCCTCTTGGTGCTTGCCGCCCAATTCGAAAGTTTCGTCAGCGCCGTCATCATCATGGCAACGGTGCCGCTCGGTCTCGCCTGCGCCATCTTTGCCTTGCTGCTCTCGGGGACCAGCCTCAACGCCTACAGCCAGATCGGCCTGGTGCTGCTGGTCGGCGTGATGGCCAAGAACGGCATCCTGATCGTCGAATTCGCCAACCAGCTGCGCGATCGCGGGCTTGGCGTGCGCGAGGCGATCGAGCAGGCCTCGATCATCCGCGTGCGGCCGGTGATGATGACGATGATCTGCACCGTGCTCGGCGGCGTGCCGCTGGTGCTGGCGAGCGGCGCCGGCGCCGAGGCGCGCGTGGCGCTTGGCTGGGTCATTGTCGGCGGGCTGGGCCTTGCCACCGTCTCGACGCTGTTCCTGACGCCGGTCGCCTATCTCCTGCTTGGCCGCTTCGTCACGCCGAAGACCCATGAGGAGGCCCGGCTGAAACGCGAACTCGAGGAAGCCGCCTACACCAATGTGGAGCCGGCGGAGTAGAGAGAAATTCCAGGAAAAGTGTGAGCGGTTTTCCGTCCGGAATTTCGTAAGAACATCCACGGCCTATTTCAGCAAGCGGCCTTCGATCGACCAGCGTGCGGCGAGGAAATTCAGGACCGCGGCCACCACGACACCGCCGATCTTTGCCGGCCACACCCCGGCGATACCGGCGAACAGCGCGATTGAAAGGCTGGAGACGCCAAGCGAAATCAGCCCGCCGAGCGAGGCGAAACGAAGGAACGCATCACGCAGTCGGATGGCTTGATTGCGTTCGAACGACCAGAAGCCGTTCGCCACGAAAGAGAAGGTGACGGCGATGAACCAGGCGGCGATGTTGGCGGGCAGCGGCGGCATCTGCAGCTTGAGCAGCAGGAAGAAGCTGGCAAGGTCGATGGCTGTGTTGGCAAGTCCGACTATGGCAAAGCGGACGATCTTGTTGCCCGTCGAACGCCGGGGCTGGTCCGCGCCGCTCATCCCTTGCCATCCATGATTGCGACACCGGCGCGGACCAGGCTGACGCCGAAATCATCCGATGCCAGGACCGCGAATTCGACCTCGCGCACGCTTTGCATCGGGTCACGCGCGCGCAGCGTCTCGTCGACATGGCCGGGGTGGCACATGAACAGCCCTCGTTCCGGCAACGCTTCGACGGCGGCCTGCAGAACCTGAGCGAACTTTTCGGGTTGCCGCCAGTCATAAATGCCGGTCAGCGGTTCGAAAATGGTGAAGCCCGTGCTCCGCATCGATCGGTTGAAGCCGGCGGCTAGCGCAGCGATCGCGGCGACTTTTGGCGCCGACGCGAATGTGCCGGCCAGCGCCGGAGCGCCGCGCAGCGCCGGCCTGTCGGCTCCCTCATGCAGACGTGCGCGCAGCCATCTGCGCACGACGGGAAGGAAATGCACATGCTGATGCCCGTCGACGAAATCGGGGCGGCGCCCGAGTGCTTCGACAAAGCGGCTGTACTGCGCATCGAGTTCTGCATGAACGTCGCGATCGTCGACGCGGCCGCGCAGAACAGGCAATGCCAGCGAGCGGAGCGGCGGCAGCCGGCCTTCCGGCGCCAGGCTCGACCGGCCGGTGATTGCTGGCTGATCGGTCAAGGTGAGATGCAGCCCGACAGCGACACGGCCGCACAGAGGTTTTATGCGCGCCGCCTCCCGCGCCCATTCCGGAAAACCGGTCATGCAGCCGGTGCCGGTCAGGCGCCCGCGATCGAGCAGGTCGAGGATCGCGGCGGAGACGCCCGGTGCCAGGCCGTAGTCGTCGGCGATCAGGCGGATGCGCCGCGTCATGTGTCGGAAGCGCCTCGTGTCGGCCTGTCTGAAGCGACGTCGCTGCGCACGACATCGCGTACGATATAGACCGGCCGATCCTTGCTTTCGCTGAGCGTGACCCAGACATATTCGCCGATCAGGCCGAGAAGGGTCAGGTTGAGGCCGCCGAGCAGGACGACGGCGACCAGGAGGCTGGGATAGCCGGGGACGGCAATGCCGTAGAAGATCACCTCGAAGAACACCTTGGCGCCGTAGACCGCGCCGGCAAACGCGGCAAGCAGCCCGCTGAGGCTGATCAGACGCAGGGGAATGACCGAAAACGAGGTGAAACCCTCCAGCGAGAAGGCGATCAGGTTGAGCCGGCTCCATTTCGATGTGCCGCTGGCGCGACCCTCGGGCGAATAGGGCAACGCCTTCTGGCGGAAGCCCGCCCAGGCAAACAGGCCCTTGTTGAAACGACGCTTGTCACGCAGGCTGGTCAGCGCGCGCGCCACGGCACCGCGCATGACACGAAAGTCGCCGGCATTTTCGGGAATGTCGAAACGCTGGCTGCTGTTGATCAGGCTGTAGAAAAGCCGGGCCAGTTGGCTGCGCCGCCAGCTGGCCTCGCGCCGGTCGTTCTGTGCGTAGACGACGTCGATGTCCGGATGTTCCACCAGCTCGGCGATCAGCTTCAGGCTGATATCCATCGAATGCTGGAGGTCGGCGTCCATGATCAGCACCATGTCGCCGCGCGACTGATCGAGGCCGGCGAGCACGGCGACCTCCTTGCCGAAGTTTCGGCTGAGGCGGACGATCTGCCACGACCCCGTCAGCACCTGCGAAAACCGTTTGGCGCCATCGTCGCGGCTGCCGTCATCGACCAGGATCTTGTGCACGGTCATGCCGAAGCGCTGTGCCACCGCCGCCTCGAGCGCGGCAAGCAATTCGGCGAAGGCCGATGCCGATGGCGCCTCGTTGAAGAACGGCGCGACGATATCGAGTGTCGGCCGCGACTCAGCCATTTGCGACCCCAGCATTCACCACCTTTTCCCGTCCCTTGACCCAGAACCACCAGATCAGCGAACAGGCGATGAAAGCAACCGCTGTCGGCCGGAACCAGGGGTAGAGGAGATCGTGAACATGCTTTTCGACGCCGCTCAGCCCGGTCAGAAACAGCGCCGTCGACAGCACCGAGGCCAGCACGCCGCCTCGTTCCTCGCGCCACAGCAGGGCGATGGCGAGACCGGCAGGCACGGCGATCATCGCATAGGTGTTGGGCTCGACGCGCGGGTTGAAGACGCACATGTAGAAAGCGGCCGTCAGGAAGATCGCCAGCCCAGCCGTCCCCCGCTCGAGCTTGCGGTCGAACCAGAGCACGATCGAGAGCGTCAACAGGCCGACCACGAAGCGCACCACCGTGGCGCCGGATTCCGCGATAGGCATCCCTGCCGTCGCAAAAGGCGCTGTGAAATCGGCGGCAACAAAGTGGGTTGTCTTGTCGACCGCCATAGAGGTCAGCATGCCGGCGAAATCACGATACTGGTCGTTCAGATAAGCGGCTGGCGCGAAAGCGTAGGGTAAAGCGAGCACGAAAAGCACCGCCAGCACCAGCATCGGGATCAGCCGCGGTCGCAGCGCTCCTGCCAGGAGCAACATGATGATCGCGGTCGGCTTGGCGATGACGGCAAGCGAGGCCCAGAAGAAGGTTTCGGCACGCCGCCCTTCCAGCGCCGACAAAGTGAGAAGCCAGCAGGCGCCGGTCAGCAAGATGGTCGACTGGCCGTTGCGGATCGCGCCGAGCGCAATCGGCAGAGCGAGGAAGAGTCCGAACGAAAGCAGCCAGGTCAGTTCCTGACCCCCAAGTTTGCGCACCTGCCGCATTGCAGCGAAGGTCAGCACCGCGAAGCCGAGGACATGCCACACCAGGCCGCCGAGATGCGGGCCAAGCTTCAGCAACGGAACATAGAGCGCGGCAAAGGCGGGTGCGTAGAGATAACCCATCTCGGACTGAAGGTCGTAGAGCGGCCGTCCAGCCAGAAGGTTCTCGCTGCCATATCTGTAGGCCAGCAACACCGTACGCGTGTCGGGCGACCACAGGACCAAGGCAAGAACGACCAGGAACGCTCCGATCCACAGGCCAAACCCCAAACGGTCGAAAACCGGCTTGGAAATCGTCATCTAGTCATCCTACACCCACTCGGAACGGCCCTTGCCTGGACCGCCCGGCATTCGATGGCGGCGGCATATCACGGACAAAGCGGCGTGGCATAGGGGGCTGAAAGACGCGGATGTCCGCCCGACGGCTGGCGGCAGCCGGACACCGGGATGTTTTGGTATCGAGAGCCTGTCAATGCTGCGCATTCGAACGTCTGGCACCTTCATGCTACGGCCGAATGAACACCTTGCCGTTGGGCCTCGCCAGTTCCGTCGGCACCCGCGCCATTGCCTCGGCGAGCGGCACCACCGCCGTCACATCGGTTGACCAGCGCCGATCGGAAAAACGCTTCTGCGCTTCCAGGATCGCCGGGCCGCGGCGGTCGCGAAACTGGCGCATCCACTCGCTCAGCCAAAAACCTTCGATATGCTTGTGCTGGAAGATCAGTTGGCCGGGTTCACGGATGATCGTGGCTTCGGGATCGAGCCGCCCGTAGATGATCCAGCGCGAGCGCTTCGGCATGGCGTCGAAGATGGCGGAAGCCAGCGGCCCGGTGACCGCGTCGAGGAAGATGCGCGGCTGTTCGGCCTTCATCACCTCGCGCAGCGTCGCCTTGAAATCCGGCGCCTTTTCATTGAGGACATGCGCCGCGCCAAGCGCTTTGAGCAGCGCAATCTGATCGTCGCGCCGCACGGTGACGATGGGTCGGAAACCCTCTTCCTTGGCCAGGCCGATGATCAGTTTGCACAGCTGGCTGGCGCCGGCGGTCATGACGAACGCCTTTTCGCCTTCCTGTTTGACGATGTCGAACATGGCGAGCGCGGTGAGCGGGTTGACGATCATCGCCGCACCATCCTCGTCGCGGACGGTGTCAAGCAACGGGATGCAGACCACCGCCTCGGCAACGGCATATTCGGCCCATGAGCCCCAGTTGGTGACGCCGGTGGCGAAAGCGACGCGCTTGCCGAGCAGGCTTTTGGGATAGGGTTCGTCACCGCTGGCGACGACGGTGCCTACCCCCTCGAAACCGGCCGGCTGGCCCTTGGCGCGCGGCTGGCCGTACTGGCCTTTGACGAACATGACATCGGACGGATTGATCGAGGCCAGGCTGACCTTGATCAGCACCTGCGTCGGCCCGGGTGTCGGCACCGCGATGCTGCCCTCCTCGAGATAGGGCTCCATCGCCTCCAGCACGCTGCCGATCGGCGTCCTAGTGTAGCCGTCGCCGACAAGCAGCAGCGCCTTCATTTCGGAGGGGACGGTCATCGGAACACTCCCTGCTTGGACCTGTCGGCGTCGCCGGATGACGAATGCCGGCGCTCAGACCTTTTCCTGCGTGTATTTCTTCAGCTCCGTCCGCGCCACCTGGCGGCGATGCACGGCGTCCGGTCCGTCGGCAAGGCGCAATGTCCGCAGATGCGTCCACGAACGCGCCAGCGGCGTGTCCTGGCTGATGCCTTGCGCGCCGAACATCTGCACCGCCTCGTCGGTGACCTTGAGCGCGACGCGCGGCGCGATCACCTTGATCTGGCTGATCCAGGGGGCTGCGGCGCGCGCGTCGCCCTGGTCGATCATCCACGCCGCCTTGAGGCAGAGCAGCCGGGCCATCTCGATCTCCATGCGGCATTCGGCGATGATGTCGAAATTGGCGCCGAGCTTGGCCAGGGGCTGACCGAAGGCCTCGCGGCGCACGGAACGCTGGCACAGCATCTCCAGCGCCATTTCGGCCTGGCCGATGGCGCGCATGCAGTGATGGATGCGGCCGGGGCCGAGTCGCCCTTGCGCGATCTCGAACCCCCTGCCCTCGCCGAGGATCAGGTTCGCTGCGGGCACACGCACATTGTCGAAGCGAAGATGCATGTGGCCATGCGGCGCGTCGTCGTCGCCATAGACCTGCATGGCCCGGACCTTGGTCACGCCTTTCGTGTCGGAGGGCACCAGGATCATCGAATGCCGCCGATGTGTCGGCTCTGCATCGCCACCGGTCCTGACCATGACGATGTAGATGGCGCAGCGCGGATCGCCGGCGCCGGACGCCCACCATTTCTCGCCGTTGAGCACATAGTCGCCGCCCTGGCGCTCACAGCGCATCGCAATGTTGGTGGCGTCGGACGAAGCGACATCCGGCTCGGTCATCAGGTAGGCCGAGCGAATCTTGCCGTCGAGCAGCGGCTCGAGCCAAGCCTGCTTGTGGTCGGCCGAGCCATACCGCTCCAGCACTTCCATATTGCCGGTGTCGGGCGCCGAGCAGTTGAAGGTTTCGGCGCCGAGATGCGCCTTGCCCATCTCCTCCGCGAGATAGGCGTATTCGACGGTGGAAAGGCCGTAGCCGCGTTCCGAGCCGGTCAGCCAGAAATTCCACAGGCCGCGCTCCCGTGCGGTGTTCTTCAGCCCTTCGAGGATCTCGCTCTGGCGCGCGCTATAGACCCAGCGGTCGCCTTGCTTGCCCACTTCGCCGAGGAATTCCCTGTCGAGCGGCATGATCTCGTCGCGCACCATGGCCGCGACGCGCGCATGGATCGGCTTCAGCCGCTCGGTCATGCCGAGATTCATCTCCGTCATCGGTCGCTAACCCTTCATGCACGCCAGGCATTTTACCCGTGGCAAGGATGACCGTACTTCGGATAGCCTTGTCAACGCGAACTGTTTTGCCGGATGCCGAGGCAAGGCACGGAGGATTGTGATGAGCTATCTGGACGAGCTGTTTTCGGTGGCCGGCAAGACCGCGCTGGTGACGGGAGCGGCGACCGGCATCGGCCGCATGGCGGCAACCGCGCTGGTGAAGGCGGGCGCCAGCGTGATGATCGCCTCGCGCAAGGGCGAGGATTGCATCAAGGTCGCAGCTGAACTGAACGGGCTTGGTGTACCGGGCCGAGCCGAAGGCTTTACTGGCGATGTCTCCAGTGAGGCCGGTATTGCGGCACTCGTCGCCGAGGTCAAGGCGCGCACCAACCACCTGAACGTCCTGGTCAACAATGCCGGCGTGTCCTGGGGCGCGCCGCTGGAGAGCTTCCCCTATTCGGCATGGGCCAAGGTCCTGGGCGTCAATGTCACCGCGGTCTTCCATCTGACGCGCGAATTGCTGCCGTTGCTCGATGCCGCCGCCAGCGATGCCGATCCGGCCCGGGTGATCAACCTGGGTTCGGTGATGGGCACGCAGCCGCTGGCCGACGACGCCTATTCCTACACGGCGTCGAAGGCCGCGGTCCATCATCTGACGCGCACCCTGGCGCTCGAGTTCGCCGCCCGCCGCATCACCGTCAACGCCTTCGCGCCCGGCCCCTTCCAGAGCCGCATGACGGCATTTGCCACCGGCACGCAGGAACAGGCCAGACATGTCGGCAGCCATGTTCCGATCGGCCGTATCGGCGCACCGGATGACATTGCCGGCGCAACGCTCTATTTGTGCAGCCGTGCAGGCAGCTATGTCACCGGCGCCATCCTGCCGATCGACGGCGGACAGTCGGTGCAGCATGGGCTGACCTTGTTCAAGGAATGACATTTTCCGGCCGGAGCCGGGGGTGAACTGGAGGACATCCGCGTGGAACCGATCAGTCTCGATTTGCTTCTGGCCAGTGTCGGCAAGGAGGTTGGCGTGTCGCCGTGGCGTGTGGTCACGCAGCGCATGATCGACCAGTTCGCCGACGCCACCGACGACCACCAGTTCATCCACTGCGACCCGGAGCGCGCCATGCGCGAGACGCCGTTCGGCGGCACCATCGCACACGGCTTCCTGTCCCTGTCGCTGTTGTCGGCGATGACCTTCGAGACCATGCCGCCGTTGGAAAACGGCAAGATGGGCGTCAACCACGGCTTCGATTCGCTGCGCTTCCTGGCGCCGGTGAAGACCGGCGCGCGCATCCGCACCCGTTTCGTGCTGGCCGACGTCAAGGTCAGGCCATCGGGCTGGGTGCAGACCGCGCATGACGTGACGATCGAGATCGAGGGCTCGAAGAAACCGGCACTGACCGCGCGCTGGCTGACGCTGACCTTGATCGAACGCCAGCCCGAGACGGCATGAGCGATCCGAACGTTCTCGACCAGGCAGCGCTTGCGCCATACCTCGAGGCGAACATATCAGGCTTTTCCGGGCTCCTCTCCATCGAAAAGTTCAAATCCGGCCAATCGAACCCGACCTATCTGCTGACGGCGGCAAGCGGCCGCTATGTGCTACGCGCCAAGCCGCCCGGGCAGTTGCTGAAATCGGCGCATCAGGTCGACCGCGAATTCACCGTGATGAAGGCACTTGCCGGCAGCGCCGTGCCGGTGCCGCGGATGCTGCATCTGTCGGCGGAGGTTTCGCCGATCGGCCGCATGTTCTACGTCATGGATTTCCTCGACGGCCGCATCTTCTGGGATCCGGCGCTGCCGGAAGCTCGCGACAATGAAGAACGCGCCGCCATCTACGATGCCATGAATGCAACGCTGGCGGCCCTGCACGATATCGATGTCGCGGCCGCGGGTCTGGGCGATTTCGGCCGGCCGGGCAATTATTTCGAGCGCCAGCTGGCGCGCTGGACCAGCCAGTACCGCGCCTCGGAGACCGGCACCGTTGCCGACATGGACCGGCTGATTGCCTGGCTGGAGACGCACAGGCCCGCCGATGACGGCCGCGTCTCGCTGGTGCATGGCGACTACCGGCTGGACAATCTGATCTTCGCTCCCGATCGGCCTCAAGTGCTGGCGGTGCTCGACTGGGAACTCTCGACGCTCGGCCACCCCTTTGCCGACATCGCCTATCAGTGCATGCAGTGGCGCCTGCCGCACGCCTCGGGCTTTCGCGGCCTGGGCGGCATCGATCGGCGCTCGCTCGGCCTGCCCTCGGAAGCGGATTATGTCGCCGCCTACTGCCGGCGGCGCGGGCTCACCGGCATCGGCAACTGGACCTTCTTCCTGGCCTTCTCTTTCTTCCGGCTGGCGGCGATCTGCCAGGGCGTCTTCAGGCGGGCGCTGGACGGCAACGCCTCCAATCCCGAAAAGGCCAAAACCTATGGCGAGGCGGTGAAACTGCTGTCGCATCTTGCCGTGAAACTGCTCGACAAGGAGACATGATGCGCCGCTTCGAGGGAGCAACCGTGCTGATCACCGGTGCTGCCGGCGGGCTTGGCCGGGGTGCGGCGAAAGGCTTTGCCACCGAAGGCGCTCGGCTGGTTCTGTCGGACATCGATGAAAAGGCGCTGGACGATCTCGCAGGCACGCTGCAGGCCGAGACGGCGATCCTCGCCGGCAACATCACTGACGAAAAACTGTCCGAGGACCTGGTCAGGCTGGCGGCCGAAAAATTCGGCCTGCTGGATGTCGCCATCAACAATGCCGGCATCGTCCAGAGCTTCGTGCGCTTGCCGCAAGTCCCCTCGGACGAGGCGCGCCGCGTGCTGGAGGTCGATCTGCTCGGTGTGTTCTATGCCATGAAGCATCAGATCCCGCAGATGGAGCGGCAGTTCAAGGCGACCGGCAAGGGCGGCGCCATCGTCAACATCGCCTCGGCCGCCGGCCTGTCCGGCGCGCCGAAACTTTCGGTCTATGCCGCCGCCAAGCACGGCGTCGTCGGCCTGACCCGCTCGGCGGCGGTCGAATACGCTACCAAGGGCCTGCGCATCAACGCCATCTGCCCAGCCCACACGAGGACGGCCATGGTCGACGGCGTCGTGCGCGTCTCCGGCGCGCCGGAAACAGAGGCGTTGGCCGAACTGACGCGTGGCGTGCCGATGAAGCGGGTGGCCGAAGTCGACGAAATCACCACCGCCATCCTGTTCGCCGCCGACCCGGCCAATTCCTTCATGACCGGCCATGCGCTGGCCATCGACGGCGGCGTCGGCGCGATCTGATGCATGCCGTTTGGGAACCTGTCGCGCCCTTGTTCGTTTTCGTACAGCGTATATAATTTAGCCAGGCACCAACCCAACGAAGGCACGAGATCTTGCCGCCGAGCGTCCAGAAACGCCGCGAGAAACAGAAAGCCGAACTGCGCTCCGAGCTGGTCGAGGCCGCGCACAAGCTCGTCCAGGAAGAAGGCTATGAAGGCCTGACTATCCGCAAATTGGCCAAGCGGGTCGGCTACGCGCCGATGTCGGTCTACTCCTACTTCGCCGACAAGCAGGACATCCTGTTCGCGCTGGCCGAGGATGCGTTCGAGACGCTTGCCCGCCGCATCGAGGAGCATACCTCCGACGATCCGATCGAGGCATTGCAGGCGGTCATGACCGAATATGCCGCTTTCGGGCTCGGCAATCCCAACGAATACCGCACCGTGTTCATGACCGAGAAGACCAAGCTGCCGGAAGGCAGGAGGTACGAGGACATGGAAGAGAGCAACCCGGCGATGAACGCGCTGATCAGCAGGGTCGAGGCCTGCGTCGCCGCCGGCAAGTTGCAGGGCGACCCGCGCGCCATCGCCACCATGCTGTGGGCGGTCGGCCATGGCACGATCTCGCTGCTGATCACCTTTCCGTTCTATCCCTTCGGCGACCCGCAGGCCTTCGTGAAGCGGATGTGCGATTTCACGCTTGCCACGCTCAGCACGCAGAATGTGCCGCCGCTGACCGAGACGCCAGTCAACTGCTGAGCGACACCCTTCACAGGCTCTGATCACTACCAACGACCGATTGGAGCGCTCGGCTATGCCAGAACGCCGCGATTTTCGGCGTTCAATAAAAGTTCAATAAAATTCATCGTACATGTACGTTTTCTGACTTGAACGCCGGCATCTCCGCTCGTATATGTACACCGTATCGTACATGTACGAAGAAATTCAACCGTCGAAAACGGAGACTGACGATGAAAAAGACACTCCTCACCCTCGCCGCCGTGCTGGCGCTTTCGGGCTCGGCCTTCGCCGCCAGCGCCACCCAGCCGGTCAAGCAGGCACCGTCCGCGACCTGCGTCGACACCAGGACCCATGTGAAGCTCGATTGCACTTCGACCGGCTCGGTCGAGAAGAAGGGCGCCACGGAAAACACAGCTGAAGGCAAGGGCCCGCGGCTCGGCATCAGCATCAATCCGTGGATCGTGCCGAGCACATTCTGACATCCGCTGACCAGATCAAAAGCCGAGGCCGGCGCAAATCAAAAGCCGGCCTGGCGGAACGTTCGGTTCCAGAAATGACGTTCCGGTCATCAGCGGATTGAGATTGGCCCTCGAACCGCAGAACTTTCGAAAGCCGCGTCGATCAGCTTCTGCATGTCAGCGGCGCGCCGGAAGGACGGCTCGCCGTTCTGGCCGGCATCCAGCGCATCGGCAAAACGCCGGGCGTTGCGTTTGACATCCGGCATGGCAAGCGCTCGCCAGCGCTGCTGATCGACATCCTTGCCCAGGCAAGCGGACAGGTTCGAGGCCTTGCCGTCGGTCTCGACCTTGATGGCGCCCTTGGTGCCGTGCATGGCCAACGAGAGGTCGTTGGCGTGGCCGGTCGTGTAGCGGCTGGCCACGATCGTGGCCAGCGCGCCGGTGGTGAGCCGCGCCATCATTGCCACGCTGTCGTTGGCGTCCAGCACATAGTCGCCGATGCGCTCGCCCTCGGCCTTCGGAAACGTCACCAGATCAGCGTGCAGGCTGACGATATCCTGCGCCGCACCATAGGTGGCGAAGTCAAGGATATGAATGCCGACATCGCCGAGCACGCCTGTCGAGCCGTGCCGGCTCGACAGGCGCCACAGCCATTTATCCTCGACCCGCCAGTCGCCCCACGATTTGCTGACCAGCCAGCTTTGCCGGTAGCTCGCCTCGACATGGCGCAATTCGCCGATCTCGCCGGCCTGCACCATGCGCCGTGCTTCCTGGATCGCCGGTGAGTTGCGATAGGTCAGGTTGACCATGTTGACGACCCCGGCCGCTTCGGCGGCTTCTGTCATTGCCAGCGCATCGGCATGGTTCGGCGCCAGCGGCTTTTCGCAGAACACGTGCTTGCCGGCGGCAAGCAGCGCCAGCGTCGTTGCCATGTGCGCACCATCCGGCGTCGCGTTGATGGCGGCATCGAACTGACCCCAGGCGATCGCCGCTTCCAGGCTCTCGAAAAAATCGCCGATTGTGTTGGCGGCGGCGAACGCCGCCGCGCGGCCCGGCACCTGATCGACGCAAGCGACGATGCGGCAGCCCGGGATTTTTGCGAATTCCTCGACATGATGCCCGGCAATGCCGCCGGTGCCGAGCAGAAGCAGCCGGTGCGTCGGCTTGGCCCCCATCAGTTCAGGCCCCATTCATCAAACCCCATTTAGCTCAAACCCTTTCACCATCGGCATGCAGGCGCAGCCCTTTCTGGACGATCTTCTCCTTGGCCGCATCCGTAGGCACGTTCGGCGCATTGGTGATGCCGGACCAGGCCGGCGCCGGGTTGTGCGCCCAGTGCACAGCGTTGCGCAGCACCTGCTGCACGCCCTCATTGTGGTAGATCGGATAGGTCTCGTGGCCCGGCGAAAAGTAGAAGATCCTGCCGGCGCCGCGCTGGTAGGTCAGCCCGGACCGGAACACCTCGCCGCCTTCGTACCAGGAGACGAACACCGTCTCGAGCGGCTCCGGCACCGCGAAGGGCTCACCATACATTTCCGTCTCGCCGATCTCCAGGCACTCGCCGATGCCTTGAGCGATCGGGTGGCTGCGGTTGATCGCCCAGACACGCTCGCGCTCGCCCGCCTCACGCCATTTCAACGAACAGGGCGTCCCCATCAGCCGCTTGAAAATCTTCGAGTAGTGGCCGGAATGGAGCACGATCAGCCCCATGCCTTCCCACACCCGCTTCTGCACCCGCTCGACGATCTCGTCCTTGACCTCGCCATGGGCGGCATGGCCCCACCACAGCAGCACGTCGGTGGCGGCCAGGCGTTTCTCGCTCAAGCCATGCTCGGGCTCCTGCAAGGTGGCGGTGGTCGCCTCGATGCCCTTGTCCTGGTTGAGCGCCGCGGCAATGGTGCCATGCATGCCCTTGGGATAAAGGTCGCGCACGGCGGCATTGGTCTGCTCGTGGACGTTCTCGCCCCAAACAATGGCTTTTGTCGGCATTTTTCTCTCCCAAAGCGCTTTAAATAGCATGTCCAATGGGATTGAGAAGGTCCGATCCGGCCTGGTCCGATGGAAACTACGTCGTGCGCTTCTTGCGCCCTTGCACAGTTTTGGCCTTGCCCGGCTTCGCCGGAGCGCCGGAGATGGACGTACTGGTTATCGACACCGGATCGCTGGCCGGAAAGGTGTCCTCGAGGCCTTCCTCGAGTTCCTCTTCGGCGCTGGACTCTTCGTGTTGCTCATGTTCGAGCGAGCGAACGGCAGCGCTCTTTTTGACCGGCGACTTCGGCGCGGAATTCGACGGCATCGGCATTCTCCCTCGGCGTACGGATGCAGAACGAGCGTGCCCTGCAAAACGTTCCAAGTTCAGACCGCTGCGTCCCGCGATCCCTCGGACAGGAAAGTAAAGACATAGTCCGAGAGGGAACGCCAGCACTCGACCCGGAAGGCGTCAGGGCCGTTGCGCAACAGCACGATCTCGGCCTTGCCCAGGATGGTGCGCGACGCCGCCCCCACCGGGAAGGCTTCGAGCGACAGATCCTGCGGGCAGCCCGCGTTGATCGTCGCCGTAGCCCCGGCACCGGTAACGGCAATCGCGATGTTGCGATGCGAAATGCCGACCGCCGAATGCAGCAAAGTAACCTTGGCGCAATCGGCGAGCGGATCACTGCCGGCTTCATCGATGACCAGCCATTCGTCGGGGCCGAGCCACAAAGCGGTGCGGCCTGCCTTCGTGGCCGAGGTCTTCGGCTTTGTCGGCAAGGTCACGCCGAGCGCCTTCGACAGTGCTGCCACCGAAGCCTCCGGCGCGCGCAGCGAGATGCGATCGGCAGGCGGCAGAACCTCGACCTTGACGCCGGTCGCGATGGTGGTGCGCCCGGCCAACGCCGGGCGGCGCTCGACCGATGGCGCGGCAACAGCAGCTTTTTTCGCAGCAGCCTTAGCCATTGAGGCGCCCTCCCGTCTCGTCGAAGAACACCATGCCGGCAACCTCCACTTCGATCACCCCGTTTGGCATCGGCACATAGAGCGTGTCGCCCATGCGGTCGCGGCCGCCGGCAACCAGCGCCAGCGCGATCGAGCGGCCGCAATTTTCCGACCAGTAGCTGGAGGTGACGTGGCCGATCATCTTCATCGGGATCGCCTGCTTGGGATCCTCGACGATCTGAGCACCCTCTTCCAGGACCACCTTCGGATCTTTGGTCTTGAGACCGACCAGCTGCTTGCGGCCCTTGGCGACCAGATCCGGCCGCGCCATGCCGCGAATGCCGACGAAGTCGGCCTTCTTCTTGCCGACCGCCCAGTCGAGACCGGCGTCGTTCGGCGTCACCGTGCCGTCGGTGTCCTGGCCGACGATGATGTAGCCCTTTTCGGCGCGCAGCACATGCATCGCCTCGGTGCCGTAGGCGGCGGCACCATGCTTCCGGCCCTCGGCCCAAAGCGCCTCCCAGACGGCCTGGCCATAGTCGGCCGGCACGTTGACCTCGAAGCCACGCTCGCCGGTGAACGACATGCGGAACAGCCGGGTCGGCACGCCGCAGATCTTGCCTTCGCGCACCGACATATGCGGCAGCGCCTCGTCGGACATGTCGATGCCTTCGACCAGCGGCGCGATGATGTCGCGCGACTTCGGCCCTTGCACGGCGATGACCGCCCACTGCTCGGTGATCGAGGTCAGCCAGACATTGAGCTGCGGGAACTCGGTCTGGAGATAATCCTCCATGTGGTTCATGACGCGCTGCGCGCCGCCTGTCGTCGTCGTCACATGGAAACGGTCGGGCGCCAGCCGGCCGACGACGCCGTCATCATAGATGAAGCCGTCCTCGCGCAGCATGATGCCATAGCGGCATCGGCCCGGCTCCAGCTTCTCCCACGGGTTGGTGTAGAGCAGTTCCATGAACTTGGCCGCGTCCGGCCCGACCACTTCGATCTTGCCCAGCGTCGAGGCATCGAACAGGCCGGCCGTATTGCGCACCGCGACGCATTCACGGTCGACCGCGGCGTGCATGTCTTCGTCGGCCTTGGGGAAATACCAGGCGCGCTTCCACTGCCCGACATCCTCGAACACGGCGCCCTGGGCTTCGGCCCACGGATGGATCGCCGTCTTGCGCGTCGGGTCGAACAGCGGACCGCGCGCATGGCTGACGATCGCGCCGAAGGTCACCGGCGTATACGGCGCCCGGAACGTGGTCAGGCCGACTTCCGGGATCGGCTTGCCGATCGTCTCGGCGGCAATCGCCAGGCCGTGCATGTTGGAGGTCTTGCCCTGGTCGGTCGCCATGCCGTTGGTGGTGAAGCGCTTGACGTGCTCGATCGAGCGCATGCCTTCATGCACCGCCTGGCGGATATCCTTGGCGGTGACGTCGTTCTGGAAATCGACGAAGGCCTTGACCGTCGTGTCCGGCCCGGCGCCGGGGGCAGCACCCAGCATGCCACGCGACCAGCTCTCCGAGGCGTCGACCTTCGGCTTGTTTCCCTTGGCGGTTTTCGAGCCGGCATCCTTGGCCGCCTTGGCGCCCGCCGCATAGGCTTCGTCGACCGTCGCGGACAGTCCGTCGGTGCCGTTGCAGGCGCCGACCGAGACGCAATCCTGCGCATAGGTGCCCGGCACGAAGCGCTTGGTCTCGTCGTTGAAGGCGACCTTGCCGCGCGACTGCGAGAACAGATGCACGGACGGCGTCCAGCCGGCCGACATCAGGATCGCATCGACCGGGATGGTGCGTTCGCCGCCGCCATTCTTTGGCTGCACGGTCATCGACGACACCCTGAGCTTGCCGCCGGCGCGGATCACCGCGCGGCCGAAATTGACCTCGATGCCGAGCGCCCTCGCCTCATCGATCACCGGCCCTGTCGGATGGTCGCGCAGGTCGACGATCGCCGCCACGTCGACGCCGGCCTTCTTCAGGTCGATCGCCGCCGCATAGGCGGAATCATTGGCGGTGTAGACGCCGACATTCTTGCCGACCGCGACGCCATAGTGGTTGAGATAGGTGCGCGCCGCACCGGCCAACATGATGCCCGGCCGGTCATTGTCGGCGAACACCATGTGCCGTTCGATGGCCCCGGAGGCGAGCACCACGCGCTTGGCGCGAACCTGCCACAGCCGCTCACGCGTCAGATCGTGACCAGGGGTTGCTAGATGATCGCTGACACGTTCGACCAGGCCGACGAAATTCTGCGCGTAATAGCCGAAGGCCGTCGTGCGCGAGAGCACGCGGACATTGTCCATGCCTTGGAGCCTGGCCACCGCCGCCTGTGCCCAGGCAAAACCGTCCTGGCCGTCGATCCTGGCGCCGGTCTCGAAACGCAGGCTGCCGCAGAACTCGGCCTGCTCATCGGCGAGGATGACGCGCACCCCGGTCTCGGCCGCGGCAAGTGCGGCCGCGATGCCCGCCGCACCGCCGCCCAGCACCAGCACGTCGCAATGCGCATAGCGCGACGAGTAATGGTCGGGATCCGGCTGATCGGGGGAAACGCCAAGCCCGGCCGCGGCGCGGATCTTCGGCTCGTAGAGGCTCTTCCACGCCGCCTTCGGCCACATGAAGGTCTTGTAGTAGAAGCCGGCCGAAAACAGCGGCGAAGCGATGTCGTTGACCGCACCAACGTCGAACGACAGTGACGGCCAGCGGTTCTGCGACTGCGCGGCAAGCCCGTCATAGAGCTCCTGCACGGTGGCCCGCACATTCGGCGTCTTGCGCGCCGCGTCGCGCTTGATCTCAACCAGCGCGTTCGGCTCTTCCGCGCCCGCCGACAGGATGCCGCGCGGACGGTGATACTTGAACGAGCGGCCGACGAGGTGGACGCCATTGGCGAGCAGCGCCGAGGCCAACGTATCACCCTCGACGCCGGCGTAGGACTGGCCATCGAAGCTGAACCGCGCGGTCTTGGCCTGCTTGAGGCGACCGGCGCCGGGAATGCGGAACGCGCCGCTCATTTGGCAACCACTTCGTTGGAGATTTTGGGCAGCTTCGACGGCTTCGGTTCGCCGGCCTTGTAGGTCATGACGAACTTGTCGGTGACGGTGTCGCGCACCGCATTGAAGAAGCGGGCGCAGCCATGCATGTGCCGCCAGCGCTCATGGATGATGCCCTTGGGATTCGAGCGGATGAAGAAGAACTTTTCGAAATCGTCGTCGGTCTCGCCAGCGATGTTGGCCGAGCGCGCGATATGCGCCTCGCCGGCGTTGCGGAACTCGAGCTCCGGGCGCTCTTCCTCGCAATAGGGGCAGCGGATGAGAAGCATCTGGTTCGTTCCTACAATTCGCCGTGGCCGACGTGAGCGCCGGCGGGTTGGTCGCAAAGCTTTTGGCCCATGGTTGCAAAAGGCGCGACGAGGCGGATGCGCTCTTCCACGCTTGCAGCCGGACGAAACAGGTCGCGATACGCCATGTTGCCGATCGTGAGTTGCATCGGATCGGTCGTGACGATGACGCGGCGCGGCTCGAATGTTTCGACCTCGCCGAGATCGGAAGGCCCGTTCTCCAGGAACATGACCACCTTCTGGCCGCCGCTCCACACGCAGGCCAGCATGCCGTCGTCGACGGAAAACGGCCATCCGGCCTCGTTCCCGGCGCGGCTGATCGGCTGCGTACGCACTTCGTCCGCCGAGGGAAAATGGAACATGCCCTGTTCCCCCGCCAGCATCAGCGGCATGGCGACAGCCATCTGCGCCATCATCAGTGCGCCACCGCCGCCGCTGCCGCCTCGTCGATGAGCCGGCCGGTGCGGAAGCGCTCGATGGTGAAGGGCGCGTTGATCGGATGCGGATCGTCCCTGGCGATGGTATGAGCAAAGACATGCCCCGAGCCCGGCGTCGCCTTGAAGCCGCCCGTGCCCCAGCCGCAATTGACATAGAGGCCGGGCACCGGCGTCTTGGCCAGGATCGGCGAGCGATCCGGCGTGACGTCGACGATGCCGCCCCACGAACGCAGCATCTTCATGCGCGTGAAGATCGGGAACATCTCGCAGATGGCGTCGAGCGTGTGCTGCAGGATGTGCAGACCGCCGGTCTGCGAATAGGAGACATACTGATCGGTGCCGGCGCCGATCACAAGCTCGCCCTTGTCGGACTGCGAGATATAGGCGTGCACCGTGTTCGACATCACCACGCACGGCACCACCGGCTTGACCGGCTCCGACACCAGCGCCTGCAGCGGATAGCTTTCCAGCGGCATGCGCACGCCGGCCATGTTCATGATGACCGAGGAATGGCCGGCGGCGACGACACCGACCTTCTTGGCGCCGATGAAGCCGCGCGTCGTATCGACGCCCATGACCGCGCCGTTCGGCGCCCGCTTGACGCCGGTGACCTCGCAATTCTGGATGATGTGGACGCCGCGCGCCGAAGCGCCGCGCGCATAGCCCCAGGCGACGGCATCGTGGCGCGCCGTGCCGCCGCGGCGCTGCAGCGCGGCACCGACGACCGGATAGCGCGCATCCCTGGAGAGGTTGAGCGGCGGGCAGAATTCCTTCGCCTGTTCCGGCGACAGCCATTCATTGTCGATGCCGTTCAGCCGGTTGGCATGGACATGGCGCTTCAGCACCTGGATGTCGTGCACATTGTGGGCGAGCATCATGACGCCGCGCGCCGAATACATGACGTTGTAGTTGAGCTCCTGGCTGAGCCCGTCCCACAGCTTCAGCGCATGGTCGTAGATGCCGGCGCTCTCGTCATAGAGATAGTTGGAGCGGATGATGGTGGTGTTGCGGCCGGTGTTGCCACCGCCCAGCCAGCCCTTTTCCAGCACCGCGACATTGGTGATGCCGTGCACCGTGGCGAGATAATAGGCGGTGGCCAGGCCATGGCCGCCGGCGCCGACGATGATGACGTCGTATTCCTTCTTCGGCTCAGGCGAGGACCATTGCTCCTCCCAGCCCTTATGGCCGCGCATGGCCTCGCGGGCGATGGCGAATACCGAATATTTCTTCAACGTTCCAGCCTCGCAAATGGCGGCAGGGCGTTCACTCGGCCCCGGCGCGCGAGGTGTATCACTAGCGAAACGCAGCTTCCACCCTTGCGCTGTTTGCGACGGCGCTTGCCGTTTTGCGCCGCGCCGAAAAAGACGCATGCGATCTGGCCGCCATGGCCGCCTTCGGTCACATTGCCTGGCGCGGGACTCAAGGAGGACGATCATGGGCAACGCCTGGTGGAATTTGACGTTACGCTTCCTGCTGGAGCTTGCCGCCTTGCTCGGCCTCGGTCTGGCGGGCCGGGGTGTCTCCGACGGATGGTGGCGCTGGATCCTGGCTCTGGCCCTGCCGCTCATTGCGGCCGTCTTGTGGGGAACCTTTGCCGTGCTCAACGATCCAACCCGGTCGGGCCGTGCCCCCGTGCCAGTTCCGGGCGCGGTGCGGCTGGTGCTCGAACTGGTCATCCTGTTCGGCGGTGCCGCCGGAATCTATGTGGCCGGTTACACGACCGCGGGCATCATCGTCGCCCTGCTCATCGCCATCAGCTACGCATTTTCGCTCGACCGCCTGGGATGGCTGTTGCGGCAATAATTCGCCCAACCGCCTCGCCTTTTCGCGAGTGGCGAGCTGGTTCGCTTCTCCAACGACCGGCGGCAAGATCCAACTGCGCAGGTATCGGGTGTCGCCGGAGGGCATGGCCTGCGATCAAGGCCCTCGTTGCCGGCACCAGTCGGCCAGACAGGACCGACAGAAGGACGACTCCATGCTCGCACTCGCCAACAAGATCGCCATCGCCACCGGCGCCAGTTCCGGCATCGGCCGCGCCACCGCGAAACTCTTTGCAGAGGAAGGCGCCAAGGTCGTCGTCGCCGCCCGCCGCCAGGCCGAGCTTGATGCGCTTGTCGCCGAGATCGAGGATGCCGACGGCACGGCCGTCGCCCTTGCCGGCGATGTCCGCGACGAAGCCTATGCAAAAGCCCTTGTCGATCTGGCGGTCGAAAAATTCGGCGGGCTCGACATCGCCTTCAACAATGCCGGCGCCGTCGGCCAGATGGGACCGATTTCGGACCTGTCGCTGGAGGGATGGCGAGAGACGCTGGACACCAACCTGACCAGCGCGTTTCTCGGCGCGAAATACCAGGTGCCGGCCATGGTCGAGCGGGGCGGCGGATCGCTGATCTTCACCTCCACCTTCGTCGGTCACACCGTCGGCATGCCCGGCATGACCAGCTATGCCGCGAGCAAGGCCGGGCTGATCGGGCTGACGCAGGTGCTTGCGGCCGAATATGGCCCGAAAGGCGTGCGGGTCAACGCACTGCTCCCCGGCGGCACCGACACGCCGGCGGCGACCTTCAAGACCCCTGATTCGCGGGCTTTCGTGGAAAACCTGCATGCGCTGAAGCGTGTCGCGGGACCGGAGGAGATCGCCCGCTCGGCGCTCTACCTCGCCTCCGACGCCTCGAGCTTCACCACCGGAGCGGCATTGCTTGCCGATGGCGGCGTGTCGATCAACCGGACGTGATCGGTTTTCGCGGCCAGGACGCGTGTTCATGGCCGCAACGTGGGCGTCCGGACTTGCTTTTTCGCCGCGATTTGGCGATGCCGTTTCGTGTCGAAACGGGTCTTCTTGCCAAAACGGGTCCTGGAACCATGATGCTGATCAGAACCTACGTGGCTGCGAGCGCAATCGAGGGCGTTGGCGTGTTCGCCGCCGAGTCGATCAGGAAAGGCGCCTCGATCTGGCGGCTCGATCCGGATTTCGACCGGCTGATCCCGATGGAGAAGTACAAGGCAGCATCGTCGCATCTCAGGGAGTTGCTCGACCGCTACGCCTACCCAAGCCCGGATAGGCCAGGCTTCATGGTCTATGAAGTCGACAATGGGCGCTTCATGAACCATGCCGGAAATCCGAACACGGATTTCTCCCGATATGGCGAGGCAACCGCGACGCGCGACATAGCGGCTGGCGAGGAGATCACCTGCGACTATGGTGAGTTCTTCGAAGATTTCGAGCGGCTGCACCTCGCCACGGCGTAGTCGGCTCCCTATCCAGCAGCAAACCGGCTGCGGTTTGGCCGCTGATGTTCATTTCGGCTGTGGACAGCGCGGCCTGATTCTGCTATCAGCCGCCACAATTCGTGGTGTAAATCGCCGCGGAGGCTTGTGGCTATGGCCGCTTGCCTGTTGATATCAAACCCGAAAGACAGGATTGCCCGTGCAGGTACTCGTCCGCGACAATAACGTTGATCAGGCGCTTCGCGCGCTCAAGAAGAAGATGCAGCGCGAAGGCATTTTCCGCGAAATGAAGATGCGCGGCCACTACGAGAAGCCGTCCGAGAAGCGCGCCCGTGAAAAGGCCGAAGCCGTGCGCCGCGCGCGCAAGCTGGCCCGCAAGCGTGCACAGCGCGAAGGTCTGCTGCCGATGACGCCGCGTCCGGTTGCTGCTGGCGCCGCCGGCGGTGCAGGTGGTGCTCCGCGTCCGCCGCGGTTCTAACGCCAATTTTTCGTCCTTTTCGAAGGATACTAGAGGTGGCGCGATGCGGAATCGCCGCCACCTTTTTGTTTAGAGCAGCGTCCGCCAACCTGGACGCACAAAGGACGCTCTAACAATTTGCGACAATTTTGACCCGGCCCGGAGGGGGGACCCGGACCTGAACGACGCGGCTGAAGTGAGGACAGGGCAGACATGATCGCAATCAGCGTGGAGCGCAGAACCCCATTGCGCGGTTTCGCCCTGACGGCCGCCCTGCTTTCCGGGCTGGCGCTTGCCGGCTGCCAGACGGCCGGCCCCACCGGCGAATTCAACAACATCGACAAGGCGCAGGGGTCGAGCGAGAACATTTCCTCGCTGTCGGCGGTAATCCAGCGCAATCCCCAGGATCCCGAAGGCTACAATGTGCGCGGCTCCGCCTATGGCCGTGGCGGCCAGTACCAGGCGGCGCTCAAAGATTTCAACACCGCCATCGAGCTCAACCCGAATTTCTTCCAGGCCTATTCGAACCGCGCGCTCATCCAGCGCTTCCTCGGCAATCAGAAGGCCGCGCTCGACGACTACAACCATTCGATCCAGATCAACGGCAATTATGACGCCGCCTATATCGGCCGTGGCAATCTGTACCGAAAGGCGGGTCGCACCCAGGACGCCTTCAACGACTTCCAGAAGGCAATCCAGCTCGACACGACCGATGCGCGCGCTTACCACAATCGCGGCCTGATCTATCAGAGCCAGGGCCAGCACAAGTTCGCCATCGAGGATTTCTCGACCGCCATCTCGCTGGCGCCGGACGCCGCCGAGCCCTACAACGGCCGCGGCCTTTCCTACCTGGCCACCAACGATGAAGACAACGCCTTCGCCGACTTCAACATGGCGATCAAGCTCGACGGCAAGAACGCCGAGGCCTGGGCCAATCAGGCGCTGATCTACGAGCGGCGCGGCGACAAGGTCAAGGCCGGGAAATCCTACCGCGAAGCCGTGCATCTTGATCCGACATACCAGCCAGCCAAGGATGGCCTCGCCCGCGTCAGCGGAGCGACTTAAGGCGCGTCGCGTAAAAGCGGGTCGACGCGCTTTAAGTCCCCGTTTCTATGCATGTCGTTGCCTCAAAACCGGGGCCACTTTTGAGCGACATGCATCAGGCACGAATCAAAGCGCTGCCCGTTGTGCGCCCGAAAGAGCGCGCGGCGCCGCAAACCCGTCAATCCAGCAACCGCGCGTTAACCCCGGCCGCAAGGAGGTGACCCTTGCCTTGTTCGTGCCAAGTTTTCGGTGGAACGGTCCGGCCACCCCAGCCGTTACTCCAAGCAATTTGCGAAAGGACCCTTCCATGATCAAGAAACTCGCCTGCGCCGCTGCCCTCGCCACGACGGTGTTCGCCGTCGCCCCTGCCAGCGCCGGCAAGCTGCAACTCGGCACGCTCGACTGCACCATCGACGGCGGCACCGCTTACATCGTCGCCTCCAACAAGGGCGTCGACTGCACCTTCCGTCCCTATCATCACGGGCCTTCTGAGCACTATACCGGCGTCATCTCCAAGATCGGCGTCGATCTCGGCCAGACGCATCAGGGCCAGTTGGTCTGGGCCGTGCTGGCGGCGACGCGCGACCGTGAGGCTGGCGATCTCGCCGGCGGCTACTACGGCGTCAACGCCGAGGCGAGCGTGGTGACCGGGGGCGGCGCCAATCTGCTGGTCGGTGGCTTCGGCAGCGCCTTCATGCTGGAGCCGCTCAGCGTGCAGGCACAGACCGGCGTCAATCTCGCGGTCGCCGTGACCTCGCTCGAGCTGATCCACTCGTTCAAGTGAATGCAGGGAGCCTTTCAGCTCCGGGCTGAAGGCTCCGTTTCAAAGTGACAGCGTAGTTTGTACGTTCGAATGACGCACGTCGCTCCAAGGTCTCTCTACCTGCGGCGCGGAACCGGATAGGGTGTTCCGCGCCGTAAGATTTTGCATCAAACAAAAGAGACAGAGCGGTTCTGCGTTTCCGTGAAATGATGAGCCGTTCGGGGGGACCGCCATGCTGAAGACAGCCATCGCTGCTGCCATACTCGCCACCGCGCTTGCCGGGACGGCGCATGCGCAGGACAGGGGCGTCGAACTCGGCGTGCTGGATTGTGCCATCGGCGGCGGCACCGGTTTCATCTTCGGCTCGAGCAAGGATTTGAGCTGCACCTTCAATCCCGCCGACAAGAGCTTCGCGCCGGAAGCCTATTTCGGCGCCGTCAACAAATACGGCCTCGACATCGGCACGAGCAAGCAGACGGTGATGCAGTGGATCGTGCTGTCGCCACTGAAGAACATCTACGCGCCGGGTGCACTGGCCGGAGACTATCTCGGCGCCAGCGCGGAGGTGACGGCCACTGTCGGCGCCGGCGCCAATCTGCTGGTCGGTGGCTCCTCGCAGGCCTTCACCTTGCAGCCTCTCAGCCTGCAGACGCAGACTGGCATCAACCTCGCGATCGGCGTCAGCCAGTTCCAGTTGCGCAGCACCGAGAATTGATCGCTCGGTCACCTTCGTAATATCCCGAAAAAATTCGCTTGAGCTCAACCCCGGTTGAGGTTTTACAAGCCTGCCCCGATGCAGCAGCGCCATCGATGCGGCGCGCGATGCACGCTCCTGCTGCGCATGGTCCTGCCGGAAACCCGTGCTGGCTTCTGGCGCCATGCGCAGGCATCGAGATATGGAAGGCAGGGGGGGAAATGACCGAAATCAGCACAAACAGGGTCGACTGGCGCGCTTTGTGGGCGAGCGGCGACCTGGCGCGTTTCTGCTTCATCAGCCTCGGCATCCTGCTGCACGCCACCAACGAGACGATGGTGGCGACGGTGATGCCGGCCATGGTCGGCGAACTGGCCGGCGTGCAGCTCGTCGGCTGGTCGCTGGCGATCTATGAGCTCGGCGCCATCGTTGCCGGCGCGGCGGCCGGACGGCTGGTGAGCTATGTCCCGCTGCGCACCAACATGGTGGTTGCGGCGCTCCTCTATGCCGCTGGGGCGCTGATCTGCGCCACCTCGCCTTCCATGCAATTGTTCCTTGCCGGCCGCCTGATCGAGGGGCTTGGCGGCGGCGCGCTGGTGTCGCTGGCCTTCGTCTCGGTCGAGCGGCTGTTCTCGCGCGCCATCTGGCCGCAGCTTTTCGGCATCATGTCGGCGATCTGGGGCGTCGCCGCCTTCAGCGGCCCGATGCTCGGCGCGATCATGACCGAGCTTTTGTCGTGGCGCTGGGCCTTCGGCATCTTCACCTTCGGCGGCACCGCCATGGCGCTGGCAAGCTTCATCGTGCTCAACACACCGGAGGCGACGCGACCCGTCGCCAGTGCGGGCAAGCCACCGCCCTTCCCGTTCACGGCACTGGGCTGCCTGGCCGTCGCCGTGGTGCTGATCGCCTCGGCCGGCGTCGACATCGCCTTGCTGCGCTCCTCGCTGCTGATGGTCCTCGGCCTTATCGGCCTGGTGCTGTTCTTCTACATCGACGCGCTGAAGCCGCGCTCCCGGCTTTTTCCGGCACGGCTGTTCTCGTGGCGCACGCCAGTCGGCGCCGGCATGACTATGGTTGCCGCCTTTTCGGTGGCGACCTGTTCCTTCGGCGTCTATGGACCCCTGCTGCTGACCAGCCTGCACGACATCCCGCTGCTCACCACCGGCTACATCATCGCCGCCGAATCGATCGCCTGGTCGATCCTGTCGATCCTAGTCGCCAATGCACCGCCTGCGCGCGAACGGCTGATCATTGTCTGCGGCGCACTGATGATCGCGGCAGGCATCGCCGGCTTTGCCTACACGATACCGCTGGGCTCCATTCCGCTGATCCTGCTTTGCGCCCTGCTGCAAGGCGGCGGCTTCGGCATCGCCTGGCCGTTCCTGACGCGCGTCATCGTCGCCTCCGCCCCGGAGGGCGAGCAGACCATCGCCTCGGCGGCGGTGCCGACCATGCAGCGCATCGGCTATGCGGTGGGTGCCGCACTTGCCGGCATCGTCGCAAATGCCAGCGGTTTTTCGGAAGGGCTGAACCATGACGCGGCGGCAAATGTCGCCTCCTGGCTGTTCCTCGCCTTCGTGCCGCTCGGCGTTGTCGGCTGTCTGGCTGCCCTGTGGGCATCGTCGACGGCAAACCGTCTGCAGGAGGCTGTTGGTTAGAGCGTCAAGTCGAACGGCCCTCGCTCTCGACCTCGCGCAGGCGGTAGCCGACACCGGTCTCGGTGGTGATGTAGCGCGGCTGGTCGGGGGTCTTCTCGATCTTCTGCCTGAGCTGCCGGACATAGACCCTGAGATACTGCACGTCGGTCGAATCGCCCCAGACCTGCTTCAAGAGGAAATGGTGGGTCAGCACCTTGCCGGCATGCTGCACCAGGATGCGGAGGATGTCGTATTCCTTCGGCGAGAGTTTTACGTCCTTGCCTTCGACCTTGACGATGCGTTTGACCAGATCGACGGACAGGTCGCCGGTGTGGAACACCGGCTTCTCGCCCTGCTGCTGGAACTTGTGACGCAGCGCCACGCGGATGCGTGCCACCAGCTCGTTCATGCCGAACGGCTTGGTGACATAGTCGTCGGCACCAAGTTCCAGAGCCTGGACGATGCCAGCCTCGTCGGTGCGGCTGGAAAGGATGACCACAGGAATGTCGAGACCGTCGTCGCGCCATTTGCGCAACAGCTCATGGCCGCTCATGCCGGGCAGGCCGAGGTCGAGCAGGACGAGGTCAGGCTTCTCCCCCTCCATCAGCTCGATCGCCACCCTGGCGTTCGGCGCCTCGCTGATCGCGTAGCCCTGGCTGCCGAGCCCGACGCGCAGCAGCTTGCGGATCGGCGGCTCGTCATCGACAACCAGTATCCTGACGTTCGAGTTTGTCATGCCAAGTCACTCACATCGTCGTCGTCCGTCGAGGCTCCGAGGTCGGGCGGGTTCGCCGGCTTCGGCATCTTGATGGTGAAAACCGCGCCCGAATGGTCGGTTCGGTTTGCCGCCGAGATCGTGCCACCCATCGCCTCGATGAAGCCGCGGCAGATCGACAGCCCAAGCCCGGTGCCGGCGCGGACCTGATCGCGCTTGCGCACCCGATAGAAGGTGTCGAAAATCCGTTCCAGATCGCCGGGGGGAATGCCAGGACCCTCATCCATGATCTGCAGGATGACGGACCCATTGTCGGTCCAGCCCTGTACGCGGATCGTCGAGCCGGGCGGCGCGTATTTCGCCGCATTGTCGAGGAGATTGAACAGCGCCTGCTCGAACAGGACAGGGTCGACCTTCAACATCGGCAAATCCGACGGGATGTCGATATCCGTCTTGTGCTCGCTGATGATTTTCCTGGCTCTCTGCAGGGCGGAACCGACGATGTCGCCGACATAATGGAAAGCGTAGTTCGGCTCCATCGCGCCGGACTCGATCTTGGTCATGTCGAGCAGATTGGCGATGAAGCGGTTCAGGCGTTCGGATTCGTCGAGCACGGTCGTCAGCAGTTCCGCCCGATCCTGTTCGGGAAGAGCCGGCGCGAATTCCCGCAGCGTGCCGGCCGCACCCATGATGGCGGCGAGCGGCGTCTTCAGATCATGCGAGATGGAGGTGAGAAGGGCCGAGCGCAGCCTGTCCGCCTCGGCCGCGAGCTTGGCGCGGTCGACGTCGGCGACAAGCTGGATGCGCTCGATGGCGACCGCCGCCTGGTCGGCCAGCGCATCGAGCAGGCGCTGCTGCTCGGGCGTCAGCAGCGGGCCCTGCTTGTCGTTGTCGAGGCCAACGACGCCGATGGCCGTGCGCCCGGTCCGCAAGGGAAGATAAAGGCGCTTGGCGCCCGGAAGCGTGTCGGCGCCGCGTCCCGCGGCGCGGTTGTGCTCCCAGGCCCAACGGGCGGCTGCGATGTCGGCCTCGGCCAGCGTGTCGTCGGGCGGATAGCCGGCCTTGACGGTGATCGTTCCGTCTTCCGGCAGCAGCAGCACCACCCGCAGCTTCAGCATCGAGGCGATCTGGAAGGCGGTAGCCCAGAGAACGTCGTCGAGCGTACCGGCACCGGCGAGCTTCTTGGAAAAGAGGTAGATATCCTCGGTCGCCCGCGCCCGCGAGCGGGCGGCGATGGCCTGACGCTGCACGCGCACCGTCAGATTGCTGGCAATGACGGCGACAACCAGGAAGACGCCGAGCGCAACAATGCTCTCCGGATCCCGGATCGTCAGCGTGTAGCGCGGCTCCAGGAAAAAATAGTTGAACGCAAGGGCGCTGAGGAGACAGGCGTACAGGGCCGGCCACAGACCGCCGGTCACCGCCGATGCCAGCACCCCGACGAGAAAGATGATGGCGAGGTTGCGAACGTCGAGAAACTGGTCGAGCAGGACGGCAAAGGCGAGCGAGCCCATGACATAGGCCGTGGCCTTGAGATAGGGCCAGATCTGGAACTGCCACTGCTCGTCGGCCGCCTTGACGTTCCTCGACGTTGCATCGGTGTTGCGTTCGTTTCCCGAAATGACATGGACGCTGATGTCGCCGGCATTGCGGATGAGATCATAGGTGAGCGAGCCTTCGATCAATTCGCGCCAGCGCGACCGGGTCGGCCTGCCGACCACGATATGGGTGAAATTGTTCGCCGTCGCATAACGCACGATATCCTGCGCCACGTTCTGACCCGGAATGGTCGTCACCTCGGCACCAAGTTGTTGGGCGAGGCGCAGGTTCGTCGCGAGCCGGTCCTTGTCCTCCTCGGGCATGCTGGCCGAGCGGGTGCTGTCGACATGCAGTGCCGTCCACGGGGCGCGGAGCCGGTCGGCGAGCCTGCGTGCATAGCGCACGCGGGCCGATCCTCCCGGGCGCGCGTCGAGGCACACGAGGACCCTTTCCCCGGCAGCCCACGGTCCGGGAATTGCATGGGCCTGCATATGGATCAGCAACTGGTCGTCGACGCGCTGGGCGGTACGGCGCAATGCCAGCTCCCTCAGCGCCGTCAGATTGCCCGGCGAGAAATAGTTCTCGATCGCGCGCTGTGCGGTGTTGGGGAAATAGACCTTGCCTTCCTCGAGCCGCTTGATCAGGTCGTCGGGGGTGAGATCGATGATCTCGACATCGTCGGCCTGGTCGATGATGGAATCGGGAACCGTCTCGCGGACCCTGACCTTGGTGATCTGGGCGACGACATCGTTCAGGCTTTCAACATGCTGGATGTTGAGCGTCGTGTAGACGTCGATGCCTTGCGTCAGGATTTCCTGGACGTCGAGATAGCGCTTGGGATGGCGGCTGCCGGGCGCGTTGGTGTGGGCGAGCTCGTCGACGAGAACCAGCGCCGGGCGACGGGCGAGGATAGCGTCGATATCCATCTCATCGAGGATGCGGCCCTTGTAGTCGACCTTGCGGCGGGGAATGACCTCATAGCCCTCGACCAGGGCCAGTGTTTCCTTGCGGCCATGCGTCTCGACGACGCCGATCACCACGTCCACGCCGTCGGCCAGCCTGGCGCGGCCCGACATCAGCATCTCGTAGGTCTTGCCGACGCCGGGCGCCGCACCCAGGAATATCCTCAGGCGGCCGCGCGCCTCCCGCTCGGCATGATCCAGCAGCGCGTCGGGAGAAGGTCTGGTTTCGTTGCGGCTGTCGTCCGGCATCAGCATCGATCATGGATGGCGCCGGGGAACCTGTCGATCCCCGGACCCCACCATTCACTATTTCGTGGCGTCGAGAGCAAGGTTGAGACCGAGCACGTTGACCACCGGTTCTCCCATGAAGCCGAGCTCCCTGTCCTCGACCTGGCTGACGACAAGCGCCTTGACCTTGGCTTCATCGATTCCCCTGGCCTTGGCCACACGGGCGACCTGGAAATAAGCCGCTTCGGGGCTGATATCAGGATCGAGGCCGCTGCCGGACGTCGTCACCAGGTCGATCGGCACGGGCTGGTTCGGATTCTCCGCCTTCAGTTTTTCGGCGTCGCCCTTGATGCGATCGATCAACTTGGGGTTGGTCGGGCCGAGATTGCTGCCGCCGGAGGCGGCGGCGTTATAGCCGTCGCCGGCAGCCGAGGGTCGGCCGTGGAAATATCGGTCGCTGGCAAAGCCCTGGCCGATCAGTTCGGAGCCGATGACCTTGCCGTCCTTCTCGATCAGGCTGCCATTGGCCTGACGCGGGAACAGCGCCTGGGCGATGCCGGTCATGCCGATCGGATAGATCAGGCCGGTCAACACCGTGAAGAAGACGATCATGATGATCGCGGGTCTTATCTGGGTGAGCATGGACGTGTTCCTTAAGCGAGGCCGAGGGCGGTGACGATCATGTCGATCGCCTTGATGCCTACGAAGGGGACGATGATACCGCCAAGGCCGTAGACGAGCAGGTTGCGGCTGAGCAGCGCGCCGGCGCCGATGGCACGATATTTGACGCCTTTCAGCGACAGCGGGATCAGCGCGATGATGATCAACGCGTTGAAGATGATGGCCGACAGGATGGCGCTCTGCGGCGTTGCCAGATGCATGACGTTAAGCGCCTGCAACGGGCCGGTGGTTTGCCCTGGCGCGATGTAGAAGGCAGCGAACATCGCCGGGATGATGGCGAAATACTTGGCCACGTCGTTGGCGATGGAGAAGGTGGTCAGCGAGCCGCGCGTCATCAGCAGCGCCTTGCCGATCTCGACGATCTCGATCAGCTTGGTTGGATCGCTATCGAGGTCGACCATGTTGCCGGCCTCGCGCGCGGCGACCGTGCCGGTGTTCATGGCGACGCCGACATCGGCCTGGGCAAGGGCCGGCGCATCGTTGGTGCCGTCGCCGCACATGGCGACCAGCTTGCCCTTGGCCTGTTCGTCGCGGATCAGCTTGAGCTTGTCCTCGGGCGTCGCCTGGGCGAGGAAGTCGTCGACGCCGGCTTCCGCGGCGATGGCCGCCGCCGTCATCGGGTTGTCGCCGGTGATCATCACCGTGCGGATGCCCATCTTGCGCAGCTCGGCGAAGCGCTCCCTGATGCCGCCCTTGACGATGTCCTTGAGGTGGACGACGCCAAGCAGGCGCCCGTCGCGCTCGACCGCCAGCGGCGTGCCGCCCGACTTGGCGATCTCGTCGGCGATCGCCTGGAGGTCCCTGACGGTATCGCTGCCGGGCCGCGTGGCGTGGGCTGCGACCGTCGACTGGCTGACATGGGCGAGCACGGAATCGACCGCGCCCTTGCGCACCGAGGAGCCGTCGATATCGACGCCACTCATGCGGGTCTGCGCGGTGAACGGCACGAAGGCGGCGTGCAACGTTGCCATGTCGCGGGCGCGGATGGAGTATTTCTCCTTTGCCAGCACCACGATCGAACGGCCTTCCGGGGTTTCGTCGGCGAGCGAGGCCAGTTGCGCCGCGTCGGCCAGTTCCTGCTCGGTGACGCCCTTGACCGGGCGGAACTCGGTCGCCTGGCGGTTGCCGAGCGTGATCGTGCCGGTCTTGTCGAGCAGCAGCGTGTCGACGTCGCCCGCGGCCTCGACGGCGCGGCCCGACATCGCCAGCACGTTGAAGCGCACCAGGCGATCCATGCCGGCGATGCCGATGGCCGACAGCAGCGCACCGATCGTCGTCGGGATCAGGGTCACGAACAGGGCGACCAGAACGGTCACCGAGATGTAGCCGCCCGAATAGGAGGCGAAGCTCGGGATCGTCGCCGTGGCCAAAACGAAGATCAGCGTCATGCCGACGAGCAGAATGTTGAGCGCGATCTCGTTTGGCGTCTTCTGGCGTTCCGCGCCTTCGACCAGCGAGATCATGCGGTCGAGGAAGGTGTGGCCGGAGGCGGCGGTGATGCGCACGCGGATCCAGTCGGACAGCACCTGCGTGCCGCCGGTGACCGCCGACCGGTCGCCGCCGGATTCGCGAATGACTGGCGCGGACTCACCCGTTATCGCCGCTTCGTTGACGGAAGCGACGCCTTCGATCACCTCGCCGTCGGACGGGATGATGTCGCCGGCCTCGACCAGCACGGCATCGCCGACCTTGAGGCTGGTGCCGGGCACGAGTTTGTATTTCGTACGGTCTTCACCGGTCAAAAGCTTGGCCTGGGTTTCGGTGCGCGCCTTGCGCAGCGAATCGGCCTGCGCCTTGCCGCGGCCTTCGGCAACGGCTTCGGCGAAATTGGCGAACAGCACGGTGAACCACAGCCAGATGATGATCTGCAGCGTGAAACCGAGATTGCCGCCGCCGGTGACCAGGTCCTTGACGAACAGCACCGTGGTGAGCGCCGAGACGACGGCGACGACGAACATCACCGGGTTCCTAGCCAGGGTACGCGGGTCAAGCTTGCGGAACGCACCGCCGATGGCGGGCAACAGGATGCGGGCATCCATGATGCTCGCTGATTTTGAGTGGCTCATTTTGAAGCTCCGGCTTCGGTGTTGTTGGATCGCTCCGAGCGATCGGATGCCGAAAAGGGTGGCCCGTAGACCAGCAGCCAGATCACGATCATGACTGCCGCGATGCCCAGGAATGTGGATACGCTCGGGAAGGGAGGGGAGATGCCTCCCCCTCATTGTCGGCTTTGGGCCGAGCCTTGCGACGCGTGGTGTTGAACCAGGACATGGCTTTGATCCAGGACGGGGCGTATCAGAATGTCTGCCCATGGATCATCGCCAGGTGCTCGATGATCGGCCCGACGGCGAGCGCCGGGAAGAAGGTGAGACCGCCGACGATCAGGATGACGCCGACCAGCAGCCCGACGAACAGCGGGCCATCGGTCGGGAAGGTGCCGGCGGAGGCCGGGACCGTTTTCTTCGCCACCAGCGAGCCGGCGATGGCCAGCGCCGGGATGATGACCAGGAAGCGGCCCATCAGCATGCCGATACCGATGGTGATGTTGTACCAGGGTGTGTTGCCGCTGAGGCCGCCGAAGGCCGAACCGTTGTTCGCCGCAGCCGAAGTATAGGCATAGAGAACCTCCGAGAACCCGTGCGGACCGGCATTGCCCATCGACGCCACGCCGGTCGGCAGCACGACCGCGATGGCCGTGAAGATCAGCATTGCCAGCGGCAGGCACAGGATGGCCAGCATCGCCATCTTGACCTCCTTGGCCTCGATCTTCTTGCCGAGATATTCGGGCGTGCGGCCGACCATCAGGCCGGCGACGAAGACGGCGACGACGATGTACATCAGGATGCCGTAGAGACCGGCGCCGACACCGCCGACGATGACTTCGCCAAGCTGCATGTTGATGATCGGGATCATGCCGCCGAGCGCTGTGAAGGAACCGTGCATGGCGTTGACGGCGCCGCAGGAAGCGGCCGTCGTGATGACCGCGAACAATGCCGACAAGGCGATGCCGAAGCGCGATTCCTTGCCTTCCATATTGCCGCCGTCGATGCCCAGCGCATGCACAAGCGGATTGCCGGCAGCTTCCGCCCAATAGCAGACGATGACGCCGGCGATGAACATGACGCCCATGGCGGACAGGATCGCCCAGCCCTGGCGCTGGTTGCCGATCATGCGGCCGAAGACATTGGTCAACGCGGCGCCGATGGCGAAGATCGTCACCATCTGGATAAGGTTGGAGATGGCGTCGGGGTTCTCGAAGGGATGCGCGGCATTGGCGTTGAAGAAGCCGCCGCCATTGGTGCCGAGCATCTTGATGGCAACCTGCGAAGCGACCGGGCCGACGGCGATGGTCTGCTGCGCCCCTTCCAGCGTCGTGGCGTTGACATAGGCGCCTAGCGTCTGCGGCATGCCGAGCCAGACATAGACCAGTGTCAGCACGATGCAGAGCGGCAACAGCACATAGAGCGTCGAGCGGGTCATATCGACCCAGAAATTGCCGATCGACTTGCCCGATGCCCGGGCAAAGCCGCGGATCAAGGCAATGGCGATGGCGATGCCGGTGGCCGCCGAAACAAAATTCTGCACCGTCAGGCCGGCCATCTGCACGAGATAGGACATCGTGCTCTCGCCGCCGTAGTTTTGCCAGTTGGTGTTGCTCATGAAGCTGGCAGCGGTGTTGAAGGCCAGCCCCGGCTCGACCGCGGTCATGCCGGCCGGATTGTAGGGCAAGCTGCCTTGCAGGCGCTGCAGGACGTAAAGCACCAGGAAGCCGGCAAGGTTGAACAGCAGCAGAGCCACCACATAGGTGGTCCAGTGCTGTTCCTCGCGTTCGCTGGTTCCGGAAATGCGATAGAGCCCACGCTCGATCGGGCCGAAGATTGGCGAAAGCAGCGTGCGGTCGCCGTTGAAGACGCGGTGCATATAGCCGCCGAGCGGCTTCACCAGCAAAATGACGATCCCGCAAAAGACCAGGATCTGTATCCAACCGTTAAGTGTCATGGCTTTGGCTTTCCGTGCCTTCAGAAGCGTTCTGGACGAACGAGCGCGTAGGTCAGGTAGGCGAGCAGGAACAAGGTCACGCCACCACCGAGGATGTAATCGACAAGCATGATCCGATCCTTCAGCTCAAATTCTGTCGCAGGCTTTGACGTAGACGAAGAACAGGGCGAAAAACAAAACCCCTGTCCCGAGAACAATGATGTCCATTGTGCTTGTTCCTTGCTTCCGGTCTTCCACTTTCGCCCGCTACAGGCAGGTCGGCAATTACGTCAAAACGGCCGGCCGCACTTCAACTGGCGGCGGCATCCGACTTTTGCTCAAGGTGGGATATGGACCCGATCGCCATAAAGGTTCGAGACGGGGCGGGAAGGAAAGAAATAGGAATTTTATAAAGATTTTGCGCCCGGCTCGTCGCGACCCCTGGGCCAATCCTCTGGATGAGAATTTGGTCCCTGCCATTCCGGAAATGCGCAGGAACGCTCCTTGCAGAACGGGCGGAACAAATCCTTCAATGCGAGATTGTCGACCTGAGGGCTCACCAGAGGATACGACAATGGCAAAGCAGAAAATGCTCGACGATCTGTTTCACGACACGCTGAAAGACATCTATTTCGCCGAAAAGAAGATATTGGCGACGCTGCCGAAAATGGCCAAGGCCGCGCAAAGCGCCGACCTGAAAGCCGCCTTCGAAAAGCACCGCACCGAAACCGAAGGCCATGTCGCGAGGCTGGAGAAGGTCTTTGGCGTGATCGGCAAGAAGCCGGCCGGCAAGACCTGTGCGGCCATCATGGGCATCACCGAGGAAGGTGCCGAGATCATGCAGGAGTACAAGGGATCGCCCGCGCTCGACGCCGGGCTGCTCGCTGCCGCGCAAGCGGTCGAACACTATGAGATCTCGCGCTACGGCACGCTCAGGACCTGGGCCGGCGAACTCGGCCTGAACGAAGCCGTGACACTTCTCGAAGCGACGCTGAAGGAAGAGAGGGCCACCGACGAGACGCTGACGCAGATTGCGGAATCGACGGTGAACGTCACAGCGGAAGCAGCGTAGATCCAAGGAAACGAGCGAAGGCCGCGCCGAACCAACCTGGCGGTTCCCGCATCATGCAGTTTGGCGCGGCGCCCCATCGCGACAATCCGCTCGCGATGGGGCGCATTGCTCTCTTCTGTGATTTCCTAGGTTGCAGAAAAGCGAAAACCCGGCTGGGGAGGACCAAGCCGGGCTTTCCGTGGTGGCTGGTGCAGTTTAGCCACCACAATGGAAGGTGGCATTGGACGTCAGGCGGCGTAGCCGCCATAACCACGGGCAACGGCGTGTACGCCCGCGGCCGGCTCAAGGTCCGGCCAAAGGATACTGGCAGCCTGCGCGAATTCGACCAGCGCACGGCGCGCCTGCTCGATGGTCACATAGCCCGGAACGGCGAGATCACATGCCTTCACCGCGTTACGATAAAGCGGGCCCCGGCGGGAAGTCGTCCAGTCGGTCAGGAAATCGTGCATTTCGGCCAGCGAGACAATTTCGCGCTTGAAGCCTAGGCCGACGGTCAGTGCGACCGGTGAATGAAACAGCTTGTCGTGCATAAACGGGCTCCTGATTTATCGCAGCGCCGGGAGAGATATCCGGGCTGGTCCACGGACGGGACGCCGTGAAACGCGCCGCGAGGCAGGAGGTTCCGAGCCGAGAGCTTTTATATGGAATGCGGCGGTCGTCCTTTGATGGCGATGCCCGCCATCGTTCGCGTCAGCCCAGGCCAAATCAGGAGCGCGTTCTAGTCGAAGCCGTCGAGCGCATGCACGACGACCGGTCCCTTGTCGAGCACGAGGCCCGCGCACGATGCGCCGCGCTCGCCGCCCGGGGACAGTGCTGCAGAGGGGAATTGGGGGGTTGGTCGGAAGGCCGCGACGAATGACCGGGACGGAGAGGGCCACAATCTCAGCCACCGCGCCGTCGCCGACCGTGGCGCCCTGCCCTACGACTGATGCCGCATGAGCGCGTTTGCTTCAGCCAACGTGGCCAGCACTTGCTCGACTTTCCGCGCCGAGGCGTCCGTGCGCTCGATGTGCCGCAGCATTTGCTGCGTCAGCATCGAAAGCCTTGCGGCGCGATAGACGTTGCCGTTTCTCGCAGCTTCAAGGTCGAAGGTCGCGATCATCTTGCGCAACAATCACAAAAATCATGATGCATTGGAATTGGAATTCGCGCGTGCTGACGGATCGATCGTCGCCAGGCGCTCCCTGGCCTCGATCACACGCCGCTGAGCGGCCCTTATCCTCCCGCAGAGCGCGATATTGATCCCGACTCCGCAGTCCTCGTCGAGCATTTCCTTGGCGCGCCTGAGGGCGAGTTCCGCCCGCTTGACGCGCTGTCTGGCCTTGGCCAGTTCCAAAATCATGAGATCGGCCATCGCGCCGCGTCCATTTTGCTCCAGGGTGTACATCATGAAGTGCTAACTCATGACGGAGCGGATCGTTCCCCCTGAGGCCGGGCACCGAGATCACGAATATGATCCTTCGTTGCGACGAACCCCTCAACGGAGATCGCCTTTCCCCATGACCATGAGATCACGCTGGCGGGCTTTCTATTGCGCTGCAGTCAGGGCGAGCGTGCGCTCTCTCGCCTCAGTTCTTTTCAGGCAATGTTCTGGAATATCTGGCCACGTCGCCTTGGCGCATTCTTTCTCTGTGACCGAAACAGTTTCGCCGGGCTGCACGCTCGCGGCTTGGGTAGTGGTGGATGACGTGAAGAGCACTGTCTGAGTTATGAGAGCCGCAACGGCGGCGACTTCGATTAGGACGGCAGCGAGGGCGATCTTCTACTCGGCCTCGCGGCAGAACCACCGCTCGCGTTTCAACATGTCGATCAGGGTCTGACCTGGGACACGGTAGAATCGTGGAGTGGAGTTGTGGCTAACACTGCAGAACGCCACGACTTGGAGGGATAAGAGACCACCGATCACTGCAATGGCGGCAAAAATCTTCACCCAGTGAAGCAAATTACCGGCCCGATGGCGCCGGCCGTATTTTCGGCGGTTTTAGCCCTTGCCCACGCCCTCTCTCCCCATGCGAGAATGCGGCTATTCAGGGAGCGAGTCCATACATGCGAGACAGCGATCTCACCGAACGTCCTGGCCGAGGCTGGACGCGATGGGCCGAGGGCATCGGCGAATACGACATCGATCGCACAGGGTGGCAGGCCAAGGTGCCGCACTTCCCCAAACTCAATGTGTCGGTCCGGTTCGACTGGTCCGACATCGTCGGGATCGAACATTGGGGTTATCGCGAGCCGAAGTGGTGCATGCGGTTTCCGCCGGCCGATTGGCAGCCCATGCCGGCCGGATATAGGCAGGAAGCCGAGCAGGCTTGGTTGCGCTGGCATGCGGCCACAGGCGGGCGCCAAGACGCGCAAGGCGCTCCTCTGCTTGTAGGACACGGCGAACGACGCGAACGCTCCCTGGCGAGGCCACTAGCGACCAAGGGCGGGGGGCTCGGGGTTTGACCACCGGACCTAACCAGCAAACAGGGTTCGCCGGCTGGCGAAGTATAGGCCGATAATGCATCGCTGCTAAGTTGGCAAAACGGCGGTGTTCGGTTCTCTCGCCATCAAATTGATGAACCCAGAGACCGAATGACCGTGCAAGACTCTTGGTTGATTTAGCGCGATAATTCCGGCGCAGAGTTTGCGTGCCAATGGCGGGAGGGTGCCATGCGAGAATTGCCATTCGACATCGATGCAGATGCCGCGATTGAAGTCGGCCGGTACCTTGATGATCACGCGAAGACCACAGCAGTCTCGATATCTGATGCGCTTCGTGTAATCAGGCGTCGCATCACCACAGCTCGGGTCGGCGACATGTGGCTGGAGGAACTGATTGTAGAAAGCGCCGCAGCCAGAAAGCTTGCCCTCTTGTTGGACAACCACAATTAAGAGGCGTCGGCAAGCTTCGTATTCCTAGCAAGAACACAGGCTGGCGCCAGGGCGCGCGGGACGCTTCCCCGGTGATAGGACAGCGGCCGGCGGAAACGCGCGCTGGCGAGGCTCTTGGGGTCGCGCTAATATAAGCTCCATCGGGAGGACTAGGGACCTATGTAATGGTCTGGACATTGAAGGGGCGAAGCGCTCTCGGGTTGGGCGCTGTTATCGCCGCGGCTTGCGATTTCGGACTGCCCTCGGCATCGGCACATGATGACTGGTACGAAGAACAGTGCTGCCATAACGAGCATTGCGAGCCGATCGAAAATGGCACCGTTCAGGAAACAAGCAAGGGCTTCAAGGTGCCATCCGGCGAGTTGCTGCCTTACGCCGACGGCAGGGTGCGTCAGTCACACGACATGCGTTTCCATTGGTGCCATGCCCCAAAAGCAACGGCTGCAAACCGGTATCATGACCGCTCACCACACGGCCCTGACATTACGATCTGCCTGTATGTGCCGCCTAAGTCATTCTGACATTAACCTCGATGCCGCTCTCGGCTGCCGTAAACCCGACCCTCACGCCAGCGCCCCATGCAGCCAGCTTATGAATTCCGGGACATTCGCCTCTGTTAGGCGAAAAATCTGGCGGAGAGAGCGTCCGACAGATGCTTGGTTTTGCTGACTTTGTTGTCAAGCAACCCCTTGCTTTTCCTAAGCCGGGGATCATCGGCCACGTTAAGCACTTGCGCGGCGAGGAAGACCTACGCCATGCTTCGCTGCAGGATTTTCGGGAAGAGACGGGCTAGCGGGAGCACCGGGGAAAAGTCTACCGGGAATCGAACAGGGCGGAACCTTTGCGAGCACGGGACCTTCTCTCTGTGACCCAAGGGAGGAAACCAATGGCAAATCTGGGAAGACTGGCTATCGCAATGCTTGGCGTTCTGGCCTACCAAAATCGCGACAAAATCGGCGACTTGATCCGTGGTGCAGGAAATCGCGATCCCAACAACCCGCAAGGCGGGCTCATGGATCAGCTGTCCAAGGGTGTGTCCGGAACGGCGCTTGGTGACATCCTCGACCGCTTCAGAAATGCAGGAGTGGGTTCGAAGGTAGATTCGTGGGTTGGTACCGGACCCAACGAGCCGATCGAACCGAAAGACGTGGAGACAGCAATAGACGAGGACACCCTCACTTCTCTTTCGATGCAGACCGGTCTCTCTCGCGATGAGCTGATTGCCAGGATCACGAAAGATTTGCCCGAAGCAGTCGACAAGCTGACGCCAGAAGGTGAACTGCCGGCAGCAGATTCAACCCAACAGAGCGATGAGACTACACTCCTCGATCAGGTGCCAACACGCACCCCAAAGCGGTAGGCTGGAATTCGACTAGCGCGCGTAGCCAGCCTTGCGGGCGCCGGCGCCCGATTTTTTCCTCACCGCTGGTCTGGACCTTTTGCGCGCCTTCTTCCTCCCCGGCAGCGCCTTCCCCAAGAACCCCATGACCGCCCCTCCACGCGCTTAAACATCGCGCCAGTCGATCGCGAACGCAAGCCGGCTCCCCGCAGGAGCGCTTTTCGTGTAGCGCGGTTGCCTGGCGCCTTCCGATAGTGCGATTGTCACGCGACTGGAGAGAGTGCATGGAAACGAAGAAGGCGATGGGCTCCGATTCCGCTTGGCTGAGCGGCTTTGTCACTTGGAATAGCGGCGTTCCCGAGAGGGGCGCGCTTGACGATTTCAGCCCCGGCAGCGACACGGCACCGAGCCTATGGCTCGCTACAGGGCCAATCTTCAGGCCTCGTCAAGCCAGAAGGCAACTCGGTCCGGGCGTCTCCGCAAGCCATGTTGAGCTGCCACTGGGATAGACCCGCCGAATTGGAAAGATCGAGGCCCTCGATACGGGTCAGAAAGAAAAAAGCGCGGTCAAAGTCTATCGGCGCGGTGAACGTCGCTCCTCGGAAGTCCGCCCGCGCGAGATTGGCAAACGAAAAGCGGCTGCCGCTGATATCGGCGTCATGGAACTGCGCTCGCCCCAATTCCGCCTTTGTGAAATCAACATTGGTCAGATTGGCGTCCTGGAAATTCGAGCGCTGCACTTCCGCGCTCGTAAACACAGCGCCCTGCGCGTCCATATGGCTGAAGTCGGTCCTGTAGGCCTCGATTTTGTCGAACCGGGCGCCTTTGGCGGTCGAGTCGGCCAGGGAAGCACGCACAAGCGTTGCCTTCTCAAAATTTGCCGCAAGGAGATTGCTGTTCCTGAGGTCGGTCGAAGTGAAATCAACACCGATCAGGTTCGCCCCGCTCAGGTCCTGTCCTTCTAGGATGAGAAGCTTTTTGTCACAGTCCTGCCAATTGACGCCAGGCGTCGCGGCTGCGTCGCAATTTTGAGCGGCAGCGGCGTTCTGCCAAGCAAATACAATGCAAACCGCTAGAACCAAGCCGGATGTGCCGTAAGCTCTGGTTCGTCTCAAAGTCATTGTTGCTGGACCTCTGCTGCTCGCCGACAATCAACCTTACCACATCTGCTAACACTCGAAAGCGACGGCATTTTGCCGCTAATCCCGCTAGTCCCCACCGCCAATGAAAAGCCCGCCACCGTGAGGCAGCGGGCTTGTGCAGCGGAAAACTTTTCCGCCGTTCAGTGACGCTCCTCGGGAGCCTCAAGGAACTGCACGAAAGTCTCCGTCAGCTTGGCCCTAGGCGTCGATCCCGCATTGCAGCCCCTGACGATTGCCGCAGCGATTTTCAGCATGTCGGATCTGCTCCCGACCAGCTTCGAGACGATAGCGTTCTCAGCGCTGCCGTCCAATGTCGAGACTTGCGAAACGATGCGTGGGACTATGGAAAATCCCTTGGCGTCAAAAATGTCCGTGAATTGATGGACGCCAGTAAGGCTCCAATTCAAGTGGAACTGATGATGGTGCCCGCCGGCTCAGTAACTCTCGATCCCGATGTGGCCGCAGCTGCGGGCATCATCTTTGATGGCTTTAAGGCGACAAAAGAAAAAGGTGGGTGCACTAGTTTCGCGTTTCAAACATTAGCACATTCCTCGGTGCTCGTCCGTGACCGTTGACCCAACCCATCCGCCGGTCGCTGCTGGTTGATCCCAGCACTCTGCCTGACTTGGCCCGCTGCCGAAAGGTGGCGGGTTTTTCAGCACTTTGATTTAGATATTAGAGATGTCTGATATAAACCAGAAGGCCTCTTTCGAGGAATGCTCTGCCGTTAAGGACCCAAGAAGCTCGGCCTGTCGTTATTGTAGTCGCACAGCCAATTCGTGGCTGTCGAGGCAACGCAACAGGAGTGTATCATGAAGAATTTCGTGAAGACCTTCGCCAGGACGCTGGCTAGCGGCGCATTCGTTATTGCATTGTCGCTTCCAGTGACAGCGGATGGCATTGGCGTCGGCGCCGGTGCCTCTGTGGGTGGAAGCGGCGGTGTGAACGCTGGTGTTGGTGCATCGATCGGTGGATCAGGTGGTATCGGGGTCGGCGCAGGAGCTTCCGTCGGTGGTAGCGGCGGCATTAACGCCGGAGCCGGCGCCAACGTCGGCGGATCAAGCGGCGTCAGCGCAGGGCTCGGCGCTTCGGTCGGAGGCAGCGAGGGCATCAATGCCGGGGCCGGCGCAAATGTTGGTGGGGCCGGTGGCGTCACTGCTGGGCTTGGCGCCAATGTTGGCGGGACGGGCGGCGTCACCGCCGGTGTCGGTGCGACTATCGGAGGCGCCGGTGGCGTCGGCGCGGGGGTAGGCACCGGCGTTGGCACCGATCCAACCAATCCGACGAACCAAAGCAACGCGCCCAACGCCAGCACCGCAAGGCTGACAAGTGTCGTCGCCGACATGTCGGACAGCCAGGTGGCGCGGATGAAGAAGCGCTGTGTGGACGTGCTGAACAGCTCCGGTTCTTATGACCGCGACCTCCGGCAGCTTTGCCTGATGATCGCGCGCCGTTAGCTGGTCGATCATATGTCAGAAAAGCCCGCCCCGGCTTCATCCGTGGCGGGCTTTTCTATTGGATCAGGGAACCAACCTCCAGCCGCGCCGTTTGTGTCGGGCGCTGCCGGAAACTTGCACACAGGCCCTTCCGGCCCTGCATTTGCCCGCTGCTTCCCCCCGAGGCAGCGGGCTTTGCTTTTGGCCGCGACCGTGGCATGGCTGCATTTCGCGAGCTACTAGCGGCCCAGCTGTCAGGGCGGGGGTTGGCCTAACCGGCAAAGGAGAGGGTGCCGGCTGGCGAATTTGTACGCCGTTCTCGCCCCATTGGTAATTTGGCCAAAAGGGCACCTCCATCCGGCCATCAGTAGGCAGATATCCCCGAAGTTATGCACAGGTAGTCCCCATTAGTGAAGCGGAAGGAGTCCGCTCAACGACAAGCGCACCTTTTGCGTCTAATATTATCGCGGGCTTAATTGCCCCTCCAACGTTAGCCCGTTGCCATGATCCTTCAGGCAGCGGGCTTTTTGCGGATTGGAGGCGCTTCTCGTTTGCGCGATATCTTTACGGGAGAAGGCGATGCGAGCTCTGCCCCGCAATATTGATGCTGATGCGGTGCTGGCTATTGGGCGAATGCTCGATGATCACGCGACGATGGCTTCCGTCTCTCTCGCGGATGCTCTGAAAGATATCCGAAAAGACCATCACACACAGCTCAGCGATTGCGACCTGGAAGAGTTGGTGATCGAAATGGCCAAGTCTCGCGGCCTCGCAGTCCTGCTCGATCGGCGGGCGGTATAATCGCCGCTTCGCTATCGAGGAGATCACGCCGAAGGTGAAGAAGCCGCGCTGACCGTCAACAATCCCGTCCGCCCCGCCTAGCGCGGTTTTGATTTCGGTCCTGGCAAGCTTTCTGATGGGTTTGCGGACAATTTGGCGGTTCGCCGATCTCTCAGCCACAGCGACTGCTTTTTTCTTGCCAGTAGCTCATCGCGATCATCATCCGCGATCGCTCGGCCATGCCTCGCAGCAATCGCGTAGTCGGCTCTGTTCGTTCGATAGTCCGTATGGACAGTCATTTGTTTGATCTCCCTAACGTGATCAACGCGTCAGGGCTCTGGGCAGTTCCGTATCTCATCTAGATATGAAGGAAAGGCTGAACCGCTAGCTGAAAAGCCGGAAGCGGAACCGGCGGTAGCTGCAGACCCGAAGCCCGTACGGGTAGAAGCAGAAAGCCAGAAGGCAGCACCGAAGGCCCCCGAAATCTCAAAGGCTGTTGAGATCCAAGTCTCTCACGGACTGGTGACCCAAACGGCGGCCAGCGCCATTGCCGCTATTCGATCCAGAAATTCTCTAAGTGTCTGCTCCAAAAAGAAGTGAGTGATTTCAGCGGGTTGTGATTCTGTCGGATTGCTGAGATTCGACGGAGATCATGATGCCCTGGACCGAAACCACTCGCCCTCACTATGAACGGCGCTGCCCGCGCTACGCAAGCGACCTGACGAACGCGGAGTGGGCGCTGATCGAGCCGCTGATGCCGGCGCCGAACCGGATCGGCCGGCCCCGCAAGACGGACCTGCGCGAGGTTGTGAACGCGCTGCTTTACATGGCGTCGTCGGGCGGAGCATGGCGGCTTCTGCCGAAGGACTTCCCACCGTTCTCGACGGTGCAGAAGTACTTCTGGCGCTGGCGGGACGAAGGATTGCTGCGCGCCATCAACAATGAACTCGTCATGGCGGCGCGCGAACGCGAAGGCCGGGAGGCAAGCCCGTCCGCCGGCGTCATCGACAGTCAGAGCGTGAAAACCACCGAAAGCGGCGGCGTTCGTGGCTTCGACGCCGGCAAGAAGATCATGGGCCGCAAGCGGCACATCGTCGTCGACACGCTGGGCCTGCTGGTCGGCGTCGTCGTTCACGCCGCCGACATTCAGGACCGCGACGGCGCCCCGGCCGTCCTGAAATCCATCCTCAAGCGCTGGCCGTGGCTGCGCCATGTCTTCGCCGATGGTGGCTATGCAGGGCCGAAACTGCGGGGCGCCCTGCAAAAGATCGGCAAGTTCACGATGGAGATCATCAAGCGATCGGACAGCGCCAAGGGCTTCGAGATTCTGCCACGCCGATGGGTCGTTGAGCGGACCTTCGCATGGCTGGGTAGGTGCCGTAGGCTGGCAAAGGACTTCGAGCGGTCCATCGAATCCGCACAGGCCTGGGTCCTCATCGCAAACATCCGCATGCTTACCCGACGGCTCGCAAGGGCCTGAAAACACGGCGGTCATTCCGATTCAGACACTAAGGTCGTTGCGTCCGATGGAGACTGGTCGCAACATCGTTGACAGCCCGGCAGGCACTTTCTTCTACGTTGCGGCGGTTTATCTTCGGTTCAGATCGGGGGATCCTTTTCCCTCAGATCGAGGGGAAATCGGGCAGGCGTTGCCGTCACAGAAATTGTATTACGAGTTGCAACATCGCGCTGATGGCAGGCTGTATCTGATCGCCTTCGCATCGGAAACAGACGCGGACCGTCTAAGAAGCCTTGTCAGTGGGCAAGAGTTCAAAGCCATCCTCTCCCCCCAAATTTGGGGAGCGCAGACATCTTTGGTTGAGTTGCCGATTGAGCGGCTTACATCATTGGCTGCGAGGGAGCTTCAGCTTGATGCCGATGGTAACTCGTCGTTCGTTCTCGATGTGGCTGTCGACTAGCAGTCGCTCACGATGGAGCTGGTAAGACACTATTGGGGCACCGGGATGGGGCACCGGGCGGAACTAAGATCATCAAAATATTATAGGATATTTTTGGGTCTGGCGGAGAGAGCGGGATTCGAACCCGCGTTACGGTCTCCCGTAAACACACTTTCCAGGCGTGCGCCTTCAACCACTCGGCCACCTCTCCGTCCATGCATGTCGCGCCGGCCGGTTTCGCCGCGCGGGTTGGGGAGATGCACCTCCCTTGGGGCGGTGGCGTGGAATTCCGCGCCGGCGCCGCCAACCAGCGAACGCCCTTCCCCTGCACCTGAGCCGTCGAAGCAACAGGCGCGGGGCTCATCTAGTCGATCCGGCGTCGAATGCCAAGCCATAACCGCAGTCTATTCGTTTTGCCGGCCACACAGCGTTTCGCGAGGCTGCTGGCGCCCCCGTTTTGAGGCGCCGCCATCCGAATGATGTGCACAGGCAAGGCCGCAAGGCCGGCGGCGCTTGACTTCGCCCGGGGTCGCCTGTCGAGTGGCGGAAAGGCTTTGCGGGGGCATCGTCCGGACATGACATCGAACAATGGACAGACGCCAGCCAGGCGGCCGGACAGCGGCCTGTCCTTCGTGCCACCGGGTTGGCTGGTCTTCGTCATGGCATGGTCGCTCTACGGCCTGATATCCGCCTGGCGGCTGGTCGGCGAATACGGCCTGCCGGACAGGGTCTTCTATCTCATCTATGGCGGGCTCGCCGTCGACATCATCACCATCCTGTGGGGGCTTTATCTGCTCGGCCTCGCCTTCGGTCGTTCGGCACGATTTCCGCGCCATTTCACCATCTGGCAGATCGCCACCATCATCTGGCTGCTGGCGAGGCAGGCCTATGTGCTCACGGTTCCCGATTTCGTCTTCTCGGGGCAAGCGCTTGTCGTCACCGGCGCGGAAATCGCCATTGGCCTGCTCTGCATCTATCTGCTGCGCCGCGGTTCCGAAGCCGAGACGATCTATGCCAATCCGGCAACCGAAAGCCCACCTGTCTTGGTTTCGGTCATCGCCGCCGTGCTCGGCATCATCCTCGGCGCGGTCATCGGCGCCGTGGGCGGGTTCTTCGCCGGCTCGGTGATTGCGGATGCCACCGATATGAGCTGCTTCGAGGGCGCCTGCGGCTATTTTGCCCTGTTCATCGGGCTGGCCGGGCTGGTCGTCGGCGCCATCGCCGGCGGCCTTTTCGCCGTCTGGCGCGTCCATCGGCGCAAACGCAAGCCGGTGGCGTAGGCCAGGCTTCAAATTCGCAGCGGCAACGAACCTGGGTTAACGGGTTTCTTCGGCGCCGACGCGTTGGTTGACGAAGCATCAAACGAAAAACCCGCCTGTGCGGCGGGTCATTGGCGCAAATCAGCACCATGTCCATATTGTTAGCATAACTGCCTTCACTCTGTCAAGAATAAATTCCTATTTAACCTGAGTTCGGAGCCCTGCAATTCGCGTATGGCGATTGCGAACCAGGCCTGCGCATTCTATCTCTCGTTTGGAAACCGGAAGGCCCTCGGGAGGAGCTTGAGGACTGGCCGGAGGAAGGTCCCCTGATGTTTCGCTTCGTCTTTCGTCTTGCCGCGATGGTCTCGCTGTCGATTTCCGTCATCATGGCGGTGCTCGACGCGACGCGCACCGTGGCGGCTTCGGCGCTGGTGCTGACCCCGCTCAACACCAGTTGGCTGGCCGTCTCGCCGGACACGCGGGCCGCCTTCGAAAGCTTCGTGCGAATCAAGGCAAGCCCGCTGCTGTGGGACATCGCCATCGCCTGGGTGCTGAACCAGCCGGGCTTCGCCGTGTTCGCGGTGCTGGCCTTCCTGCTTTATGCGATCGGCTACAGGCGGCAGCGACGCACGGGCCAGTTCGCCGCCACCTAGCGCAATTCCGGGAAAAGTGTGAAGCGGTTTTCCCGGGAAAAGCGCGTAACGCTTTCCCTTAGGGAATTGCGTCAAAACAGAGAGATCGAGCAGAGGGAAGACCGCGCATGTTCTTTCTCAGCGACATGCTGAACAAGAAGCTCAATCTGCCGAAGCCATCCGAGGCGTTGCCGGGCCGGGCCCGGGCGATCCCGACGACATCCAGGCACCATGTCTTGAAAAAGCCGCTCAAGGGTCCCAACCCCGAAGGCTTTGAGACGGCGATGTTCGGGCTCGGCTGCTTCTGGGGCGCGGAGCGGCTGTTCTGGCAGCTCGATGGCGTCTGGGTCACCGCGGTCGGCTATGCCGGCGGCTTCACGCCCAACCCGACCTATCAGGAAACCTGCACCGGCCTCACCGGCCATACCGAAGTGGTGCTGGTCGTCCACGACCCCAAAATCGTCTCCTATGCAGCACTTCTGAAGCTGTTCTGGGAGAGCCACGATCCGACGCAAGGCATGCGCCAGGGTAATGATGTCGGCACCACCTACCGCTCCGCGATCTACACGCTCAGCGATGCGCAATTGCAGGCGGCGCGCGCCTCGCGCGATGTCTATCAGGCCGCCCTGCGCGGTGCCGGCCATGGCAAGATCACGACCGAGATCGCGCCGGCATCCGAATTCTACTTCGCCGAAGGCGACCACCAGCAATATCTGGCGAAGAACCCGTACGGCTATTGTAACCTCAAAGGCACCGGCATCGCTTGCGTCGTCCCGGCTGCCGCCGCCTGAAGCCTTTGGCGCAACGATCAAGCCGCGGCGCGGCTTGCCGCGTGATGCTTTTCCAAAAGGTCAAAATTCCGCGTGAATTTTGTTTCGGGTCGTGCCAGATTGCCGCCGAGCGGGAGGGAAGTACACTCCTGGCTGACGTCGCATGCCTGCCGGAGAACCGGGCCGGCAGGCGGTGCGTAACGGAAAAAATAACCGACAGGGTGTGGATCACATGAAACGTATCGTTCTCGGCCTCCTGGCCGCAACCGCAATGGTTCTTCCGGCTTTCGCCGCGGATGTCCAGCCGGCCATCCTCTATGATCTCGGCGGCAAGTTCGACAAATCCTTCAACGAGGCTGCCTATCATGGCGCCGAGAAATTCAAGACAGAGACCGGCACGGCCTACGTCGAGTTCGAGGTCTCCAACGCCTCGCAGCGCGAGCAGGCGCTGCGCCGTTTCGCCGAGGACGGCCGCAACCCGATCGTCATGGCCGGTTTCGCCTGGGAGGATGCGCTGAAGAAGGTCGCGGCCGAATATCCTGACCTCAACTTCGCCATCATCGACGACGCCGTCGATTTGCCCAATGTCCGCTCGCTGGTATTCAAGGAGAATGAAGGCTCCTACCTGGTCGGCATCCTGGCGGCGATGGCGTCGAAGTCGAAGAAGGTCTCCTTCATCGGCGGCATGGACATCCCGCTGATCCGCAAGTTCGAATGCGGCTATGTCGGCGGCGCCAAGTCGGCCGGTGCGACCGACGTCATTCAGAACATGACCGGCGACACGCCGGCTGCCTGGAACGATCCGGCCAAGGGCGGCGAGATCGCCAAGACACAGATCGACCAGGGCTCCGACGTGGTCTATGCCGCGGCCGGCGGCACCGGCGTCGGTGTGTTGCAGGCGGCGGCGGATGCCGGCAAGCTTGGCATCGGCGTCGATTCCAACCAGAACGGCCTGCAGCCCGGCAAGGTGCTGACCTCGATGATGAAGCGCGTCGACGTTGCCGTCTACAACGCCTTCATGGACGGCAAGAACGGCACCTTCAAGGGCGGCCTGCAAAATCTCGGCCTCAAGGAAGGCGGTGTCGACTACGCCATGGACGACAACAACAAGGCGCTGATCACCGACGAGATGAAAGCCGCCGTCGAAAAGGCCAAGGCAGACATCATCTCCGGCAAGATCGAGGTGCACGACTACACCGCCGACAACGCCTGCCCCTATTGAGCGGCACGGACCTACAGCCATGATCTGCAAACCGCCGGGCGCAAGCCCGGCGGTTTTGCGTTTTCCGGATCGAGCGGAACATTCGCCTGATGCGGTGGCACCAACATTCCGGGACAGCGATGCAGCCGACAATCGAACCCATGCAGGAGCGCGATGTAGTAGCGATCGCACAGCTGCGCCTGGCCACCTTTTTCGAGGAGACGGGAAGGACCCTCGAAGATGATGCGGCAGGGCTTCGCGAACTGATCGCCGGTGACGGCTTCGAGGCGGCATTCGTGGCCCGGATCGGCGACGTGCCGGTCGCGACATGCCTGCTGGTTCGCCACGAACTCGAGCCCGCGCATGATCTGACGCCATGGCTGGCCGGGTTGGTCGTCGACAGCAGCCATCGAGGCCGAGGCATCGCCACCGCGCTGGTCAGGGCAACCGAAGCCCATGCAGCGGCGCTGGGCGTCGAGACGCGCTATCTCTACACATGGGATGCGCGTGATTTCTACGCAGCACTTGGCTGGAATACCGTTGAGATCTTTGGCCAGGACAACGAAACGATGGCACTGATGGCGCGCCGCCCTCGCCTATAATTTGCCTGCCAGATAGCCCAGAACGAAGGCCATGATCAGCCCGACGGCAACGGCAAATCCGCGCCGGCCGCCAAGCGTATGCAGGCCGATGCCGTGCGGGCGCCGAGACAGGTTTCGGATCACTGTCGGTGATTTGGCACCGTTGCCGGCCAGGCCAGAGCTGCGCATTTGCGGCAGCTCGGCAATGCGCTGCGTGATCTGTGTCCAGCGCTCTTCGCCATCAGCCGGTTCGGCACGGTCGAACATGTGCATGCGGTCGGCAAGCTGCACGACCGCGTCGCGGAAGGCAGGGTCGATCTCCAGGTCGCGCTCGGCCCGTTCGCGCTCCAAATCGTTCATCAGGCCGAGCACATAGTCGCCGGCACGCGCGATGCGATCGCTTTCACTGGCCATGGCCTGCGCCCTCCCCCTTTTTCCTCACCAGTGCGGCGGCTTGGTGACAGGCACGTCAGGTGCCGCCTGCTCCTCCAGCGCCAGGAAGCGGTCGGTCAGCGCGTCGAGCTTGCGCTGCATGCGCTCGATCACCTTCCACTGCTCGGCGATCTGGCCGGACAGTTCCTCGATGGTCTTCTCCTGTTCGGCGGCGCGGATCTCCAGCGTCGTCAGCCGGTCGGCGGGCATGATCATGTAAAAATCCCCAGTCTTGCACCGCAATGCCTTGCGCCGCGATACGAATTTCGGCTTCGCCATATTAGCGAATGTGAAGGCCCCGGCCACGTTGGAAATTGACAAGCGCACCGGGATTTGTCGAGAGTGACCAATGCTCCGCCAATTGGCACGGGCGGAGTGTCATGCTAGGCATTTTGACCAAGCGATAAAAAATAAGAGTGGGACAGGCTGCATGGCGCAAGCCGCAATTGAGCTGATCGGCATCAACAAGAGTTTTGGCGCCGTGCGCGCCAACCGCGACATCAATCTGGAGATAGCACGCGGCACCATCCATGGCATTGTTGGCGAGAACGGCGCCGGCAAGTCGACGCTGATGTCGATCCTCTACGGCTTCTACCAGGCCGACAGCGGCGAAATCCGCGTTGGCGGCCAGCCGGCATCGATCAAGACGCCCAATGACGCCATCGCGCTCGGCATCGGCATGGTGCATCAGCATTTCATGCTGGTCGACAATTTCACGGTGCTGGAAAACATCATTCTCGGCGCCGAAAGCGATGCGCTGCTGAAGCGCAGCATCGCCAAGGCGCGCTCCGAACTCGATCGTCTCGAACGCGAATATGGGCTGGAGGTCGACCCGGATGCGATCATCGAGGAACTGCCGGTCGGCCTGCAGCAGCGTGTCGAGATCCTCAAGGCTCTCTATCGCGGCGCCGAGATCCTGATCCTCGACGAGCCGACTGGCGTGCTCACCCCGGCCGAGGCCGACCATCTGTTCCGCATCCTCAAGCAGTTGAAGGAACAGGGCAAGACGGTGGTTCTGATCACCCATAAATTGCGCGAGATCATGGCCATCACCGACACGGTGTCGGTGATGCGCCAGGGCACGATGGTGGCAACGCGCGAGACAGCCAAGACCACCGTCGAGGAACTGGCCGAGCTGATGGTCGGGCGACGTGTGCTGCTCAGGGTCGAAAAGGGCGAGGCGGAAGCCAGCGCCGTCAAGCTCGCGGTCAAGAACCTGACGGTGAGGGACACCCGCGGCGTCACCATGGTCGACGACATCTCCTTCGACATTCGCGCCGGCGAGATCGTCGGCATCGCCGGCGTCGCCGGCAACGGACAATCGGAACTGCTCGAGGCGATTTCCGGCATCAGGCGCGCCGTGTCCGGCTCGGTCATGCTCGACGGCAAGCCGATCGACCTGACGGGTGCCGCCGACCCGGGCGAGTTGCGCGACCGCGGCCTCGCCCACGTGCCGGAGGATCGCCACCATGTCGGGCTGGTGCTGGCCTTCGAGGAGAACGAGAACTCGATCCTCGGCTATCACGACGACCCCCGCTATTTGAAAGGGCCGTTCCTCAACATCGATGCCATCCGCAACGATGCCAAGGACAAGATCGGCAAATACGATATCCGCCCCGCCGACTGCCGGCTGAAGACCGCCAATTTCTCCGGCGGCAACCAGCAGAAGATCGTGCTGGCGCGGGAAATGGAACAAGACCCGGGTGTTCTCATCGTCGGCCAGCCGACGCGCGGCGTCGATGTCGGCGCCATCGAGTTCATCCACAAGCGCCTGATCGCCATGCGCGACCAGGGCAAGGCAGTGCTGGTGGTTTCCGTCGAGCTGGACGAGATCCGTTCGCTCTCCGACCGCATCCTGGTGATGTTTGCCGGCCGCATCGTCGGCGAGCGCGGCCCGGAAGCGACCGAGGGCGAACTCGGCCTGCTGATGGCCGGCGTCGAGCATCAGGAGGCCGCACAATGAGCACGCCTTACGCCAAACTGCCGGCCTGGGCAGACTACGGCCTCATCCCGGTGATCAACCTCTTCGTTGCTTTCGTCGTCGCCGGCTTCGTCGTGCTTCTGGTCGGCGAGAACCCGTTCCGCGCCGCCGTCATCCTGGTCGAAGGCGCCTTCGGCAAGGGGACAGGCATTGCCTTCACCCTGTTCTATGCAACGACTTTCATCTTCACCGGCCTGTCCGTGGCGGTGGCAGCGCATTGCGGCCTGTTCAACATCGGCACCGAGGGGCAGGCCTACATCGCCGGCCTCGGTATCGCGGTCGTCTGTCTTTCCTTCGACAGCGTGCTGCCGTGGTGGCTGACATTTCCACTGGCCATCGTCGCTTCGGCGGTCGTTGGCGCGTTGTGGGGGCTTATCCCCGCCTATCTACAGGCCAAGCGCGGCTCGCACATCGTCATCACCACCATCATGTTCAACTTCATCGCCGCCTCGATCATGGTTTACCTGCTGGTCGGCCCCTTGAAGCCCGCAGCCTCGCAAGCGCCGCAGACGCGCAACTTCCTCGCCGGCGCGGAATTGCCGAAGCTCAACTGGATCATCGAGCTGTTCGGCGCCAAGATCCGTTCGGCACCGCTTAACATTTCCTTCCTGCTGGCGCTGATCATGGCCTTCCTGGTCTGGCTGCTGATCTGGCGCACCAAGCTCGGCTACGAGATGCGCACCTACGGACACAGCCCGAAGGCGGCGCGCTATGCCGGCATTTCGGAAACCCGCATCATCATCACCGCGATGATGATCTCGGGCGCGCTGGCCGGCATGATGGCGCTCAATCCGGTGATGGGCGACCAGCACAATGTCGCGATCGACTTCGTTTCCGGCGCCGGTTTCGTCGGCATCGCGGTGGCGCTGATGGGGCGCCTGCATCCTGTCGGCATCGTGCTGGCGGCGATCCTGTTCGGCATGCTCTACCAGGGTGGTGCCGAGCTCGCCTTCGAGATGCCGGCGATCAGCCGCGACATGATCGTCATCATCCAGGGTCTGGTGATTCTGTTCGCCGGCGCGCTCGAGCACATGTTCCGGCCCTACATCCAGGCGTTGTTCGCCTCTTTCAGTCCGCGATCGGTCGGCATGGAAGCGGTCAAGGGGAAGGGTGCCTGAAATGGATGTGTTCAACGCCATCGTCCAGACACTGGACTCGACCATCCGCCTCTCGGTGCCGCTGCTGCTCGCATGCCTCGCCGGCCTCTATTCGGAACGCGCCGGCATCTTCGACATTGGTCTCGAAGGCAAGATGCTGGTCGGCGCCTTCGCCGGTGCGGCGGCCGCTTCCGTGTTCCATTCGGCCTTTCTCGGCCTCGGCATGGCCATCCTGATCTCGGTCGCGTTTGCCCTTGTCCACGGCTTTGCCTCGATCACCCATCGCGGCAACCAGATCGTCTCCGGCGTGGCGATCAATTTCATCGCCGCCGGATCGACCATCATCCTCGGCCAGGCTTGGTTCGAGCAAGGTGGCCGCACGCCGGCACTACAGCCGGGCGAACGCTTCGAGGCCATCACTTGGCCCGGCGCCGATGCCATCCACGATGTGCCGATCATCGGACCGATCTATGCCGAGCTCCTGTCGGGCCACTCGATCCTGGTCTATCTCGCCTTCCTGATGGTGCCGTTCACCTGGTGGGTGCTGTTTCGCACCCGCTTCGGCCTGCGCCTGCGCGCCGTCGGCGAGAACCCGGCCGCCGTCGACACCGCCGGCATTTCCGTCGCCTGGCTGCGCTACCGGGCGCTGATCTGCACCGGCGTGCTGACCGGCATCGCCGGCGCCTATCTGTCGATGGTGCAGAATGGTGGCTTCGTGAAGGACATGACCGCCGGCAAGGGCTACATCGCGCTGGCTGCACTGATCTTTGCCAAGTGGAAGCCGGTCAACGCCATGTTCGCTTGCCTCTTGTTCGGCTTCCTCGACGCGCTGTCGATCCGCCTGCAAGGCTCGCCGCTGCCCATCATCGGCAAGGTGCCGGTGCAGTTCATGCAGGCGCTGCCTTACATCCTCACCGTCATCCTGCTCGCCGGCTTCATCGGCAAGGCGATCCCGCCGCGCGCCGGCGGTGTGCCTTACGTCAAGGAACGCTGAGCCCGGCTCAGGCCAAGGCATGTCGCTCAAAAGTGGTCCCGGTTTTGAGACAACGACATGCATAGAAAAAAGACTTAAAGCGCGTCGCATGAATCCATTTCGACGCGACGCGCTTTAAGCGGGAGTGCCGGGTTTTGGACACGATCATCGGAGAGAACAACTGAATGTCGCATGATCTGTTCGAGGCCGCCAAGGCTGCCATGGCCAAGGCCTACGCGCCCTATTCGAAGTTTCCGGTGGGCGCCGCCTTGCGCACCGAGGACGGGCGTGTCTTTGCCGGCGCCAACATCGAGATCGCATCCTATCCGGAAGGATGGTGCGCCGAGACCACAGCGCTTGGCCACTACATCATGGGCGGCGGCGGCAAGATCGTGGAGATTGCCGTCCTTGCCGAACGCATGGCGAAATGCTCGCCCTGTGGCGGCTGCCGGCAGCGGCTGGCCGAATTCTGCCGGCCGGAAACAAAACTCTATCTTTGCGACAATACCGGTGTTGCAGAGACCGTGACCATGGGCGAGATGCTGCCCTACGGCTTCCGCGGCGACATTTTGAAATGAAGACCTGGTTGAAATGAAGAACTGGCTGCAATGAAGAGTTGGCTGTGATGACGGAAAAGGCGCTCGACCATCTCGTCGAAAGGCTGGACGGCCTGGCGCCGTCGACCGCACTGGTGCTGGGTTCGGGCCTGGGCGGGCTGGTCGACCAGATCGAGGATCCGATCCGCATTTCCTATGCCGCCCTGCCCGGTTTTCCCAGAAGCGGCGTCACCGGCCATGCCGGCGAAGTGGTGGCGGGGTTGTTTGCCGGCGTGCCGGTGCTGATGCTGTCCGGCCGCGCCCACTATTACGAGCACGGCAACGCGGCTGCGATGCGGCCGGTGCTGGAAGTGCTTGCCGGTATCGGCATCACGAAACTGATCCTCACCAATGCTGCCGGCTCGGTCGATCCGGACATGCCGCCGGGCTCGGTGATGCTGATATCAGACCATATCAATTTTTCCGGCACCAATCCGCTGATCGGCGAGCCCAGCGACCGCCGCTTCGTCGGCCTGACCGAGGCCTATGATGCAGGCATCCGCAAGGCGCTCGAGCGGGCCGCGAAGGCGACCGGCACCGCGCTTCACAAGGGCGTCTACATGTGGTTCTCCGGCCCCTGCTTCGAAACGCCCGCCGAAATCCGCATGGCGCGCATCATAGGCGCCAACGCGGTCGGCATGTCGACCGTGCCGGAGGTCATTCTTGCCCGCTTCCTCGGACTTCGGGTCGCCGCCTGCTCGGTCATCACCAATTTGGCCGCCGGTATGACCGGGGCCGAGCTTTCGCACCAGGAGACCAAGGACATGGCGCCGGTCGGCGGCGCGCGGCTGGCAACGATCCTGCAGCGTGTGTTCCGCGACGGGCTGCTGGAGAGCTGATGCTTCCCCAGGAACTCATCCGACGCAAGCGCGATGGCCTGAAACTGTCGGCGCAGGAGATCGCCGGCTTCGTCGAGGGCGTGACTGACGGGGCCGTTTCGGACGGCCAGGTCGGCGCCTTCGCCATGGCGGTGTTCTTCAACGGCATGAGCCGCGAAGAGGCGGTTGCGCTGACACTGGCGATGCGCGATTCCGGTGACGTGCTCGACTGGTCGGACCTGCCCGGCCCGGTCACCGACAAGCATTCGACAGGCGGCGTCGGCGACAATGTCTCGCTGATGCTGGCGCCGATCGTCGCTGCTTGCGGCGCCTATGTGCCGATGATTTCCGGCCGTGGCCTGGGCCATACCGGTGGCACTCTGGACAAGATGGATGCGATCCCCGGCTATGCCAGCCAGCCCGATATCGCGCTGTTTCGCAAGGCGGTGCTCGAAACCGGTTGCGCCATCATCGGCCAGACCGCCGACCTCGCGCCCGCCGATCGCCGGCTCTACGCGATCCGCGATGTCACCGGCACGGTCGAATCGGTGCCACTGATCACCGCTTCGATCCTGTCGAAGAAGCTGGCGGCCGGGCTGCAATCGCTGGTGCTCGACGTCAAGGTCGGCAACGGCGCCTTCATGGAAAAATCCCGCGATGCGACCGCACTCGCCAACAGCCTGGTCGAGATCGCCAATGGTGCCGGGTTGAAGGCCTCGGCGTTGATCACAGGCATGAACGAGCCGCTGGCGTCGGCCGCCGGCAACGCGGTCGAGGTGCGCAACGCCGTCGATTTCCTCACCGGGCGTCTTCGTGATCGTCGGCTGGAAGACGTGACGCTGGCGCTCGCCGCCGAAATGCTGCAATCGGCGGGACTGGTGTCGTCCAACCAGGATGGCATGCGGCGCGCCACCGAGACGCTTGCCAGCGGCCGCGCCGCCGCCACTTTCGCGCGCATGGTCGCCGCACTCGGCGGCCCCGTCGATTTCATCGAAAAGCCGGAAAAATACCTGCCGAAAGCGGCGATCGAATTTGCCGTCAAGGCGACCGCAAACGGCTTCGTCACCGGCATGGCGACCCGCGATATCGGGCTCGCCATGGTTGGCCTGGGAGGCGGGCGCACGCGGCCGGATGACAAGGTCGATCCCGCGGTCGGCATCACCAGGCTGTTGCCGGTCGGTGCGGAAGTGAGGATCGGCGAGCCGCTGGCGCTGGTCCATGCCCGTTCATTGGCCGACGCCGAGGTGGCCGCTGAAGCCGTGCTTTCGGCCTATGCGATTGGGGCTTCAAAGCCGGCCGCCGACAAGTCGGTCATCCGGCGAATTCTTCCGCGCGGCTAAGGGCGGGTGATCGTTTCACGGCAACGCAGAACCGCGCTATCTCTTTGTTTTGATGCAATTCCGGACGAAGAACCGTCTCACACTTCCGGCAATTGCTCTGATTACTGGACGAGCAGCAGCGTGCCATTCTCGGCCTGGAATTTGCCAAGCCGATTGAGGAAGCTCATGCCGATCAGATTGGTGTGCAACGCCCTGTCGTCGAGCACGATGGTCTGGACGTCATTGACCGTGATGCTGCCGATCTGCAGGCGGTCGATCATTGCCACGGCAGCCTTGATCGAGCCATTGGCGGTGCTGACCTCGTGACTGAAGTCGGAAGGGTTCAGCGACAGGCCGATCCTGCGTGCCGTCGAGGTGTTGATGGCGACCAGCGTGGCGCCGGTGTCGATCATGCCGTCGACCTGACGTCCGTTGAACTTGAAGGCCGACGAGAAGTGTCCGCGCTCGTCTGCCGTAACGACGACCTTTCGGCCAAGCGGCAGCGGCGCCGCCGGCCTGTCGGGCACCGATGCCAGATTGACGTCCGGCTGGGCTTCGACCGCGGCCTTGCCCGTCATCGGCGATCTCAGCAGGTTTTCGATGATTTGCGGATTCGACTGATACACAATCGGTATCGATGCCGAAGTACCGACGAAAACGCCAAGGATGAGAAGTTTGCGCAGCATGGATCGGCCTTCGTGAAAGGCGATCCTTAGGCCCGGATGGTGTTTGCCGCTTTAACGCACGCCAAAACCACGCCTTTGCGTAAACACTTGGTAAATTATTTGGTCCCGTACATGCGGTCGCCGGCGTCGCCGAGGCCGGGCATGATGTAGCCCTTCTCATTGAGCTGGCGGTCGATCGAAGCGGTGAAGACGGGAACGTCCGGGTGCGCCTTGGTGAAGCGCTCGATGCCTTCGGGCGCCGCCAGCAGGCAGAGGAAGCGGATGTTGGTGGCGCCGCGCTCTTTCAGCTTGTCGATCGCCGCGATCGCCGAATTGGCGGTGGCCAGCATCGGATCGACGACGATCACCAGCCGGTCGGCGAGGTCGCTCGGCGCCTTGAAGAAATACTCGACCGCTTCCAGCGTTTCGTGATCGCGGTAGAGGCCGACATGGGCGACGCGGGCTGCCGGCACCAGGTCGAGCAGGCCTTCGAGCAGGCCGTTGCCGGCGCGCAGCACCGAGGCGAAGACCAGCTTCTTGCCCTCCAGCGTCGGCGCTTCCATGGTCTCCATCGGCGTCTCGATCGTTGTCGTCGTCAGTTCGAGGTTGCGGGTGACCTCGTAGCCGAGCAGCAGCGAGATCTCGCGCAGCAGCCGCCGGAAGCCGGCCGTCGAGGTCTCCTTCTTGCGCATGATGGTCAGCTTGTGCTGGACAAGCGGATGGTCGACGACGGTGACGCCCTGCATGATGTTCTCCTGATGCCTGCGCCCGAAAGTGCGCGCATGGTCCTTTCGGACGCGCCGCGCTTCAAGCTGCTTGAGCGAACCCTAGCGACAATGCGCCGGCCAAGGAACCGCTTGGCCAGCACCGACCACAGTTTTGTCGGAAGAAATCAGCGAGAGGCGCCGTTGAGGCGGGCAAGAAGCGCCGTCTTGGTCTTTCTGTCGACGAAAGCGGCCTCGATGGCCGTTCTGGTGACGGCAGTCAGCGCCTTTTCGTTCATCGAGAAATGCTCGGCGGCAATGTCGTATTCGCGCTTCAGCGAAGTCCAGAAATAGGGCGGATCGTCGGAATTGAGCGTCACCTTGCAGCCGGCCGCCTGCAAGGCCGGAAAGGGGTGGCCGGCAAAACTGTCGAACACCTTGAGCGCGATGTTGGAGCCCGGGCAGCATTCCAGCACGACGCCCTCGTCGGCGATGCGCCGGACAAGGTCCGGATTCTCGATGGCGCGCACGCCATGGCCGATGCGGGAGGGACGGATGTGATCGAGCGCCGCCTTGACGGTCTCCCAGCCTGTCAGTTCGCCGGCATGGATGGTGATGCCGAGCCCGGCCTCGCGGGCGATCTCGAAGGCCCTGACATAGTCCTCCATGTCACCTATGCGTTCGTCGCCGGCGACGCCGAAGCCGGTGACCAGCGGATGCCCGCAGCGCGCCGCGAAGCGCGCCGCCTTTTCAATCGACTCGACGCCGACATGGCGCACGCCGGTGACGATCATGCGGCCCTCGATGCCGGTCTTGGCCTTGGCCCGGGCCATGCCTTCGCCAAGCGCGTCGGTATAGGCCTTGGGCGACAGCCCGGCCTTCGTGGCATGGTCGGGCGACGTGAACACCTCCGAATAGATGGCGCCGTCGCGAGCGAGGCTGGTCAGATAATGGTCGGCCAGCCGCGCATAATCCTCTTCGGTCCGGAACAGATCGGAGGAGAAATCGTAGGCCGCGAGGAAAGAGGTGAAATCGTGCCAGACGAAGGAACCGTTCTGGATATAGGGCGAGGTATCCTTGCCGTATTTCTGCGCCTGGCGAATGACGAGTTCGGGCGCCGCTGCCCCTTCGATGTGGCAGTGCAGTTCCGCTTTCAAAAGCATTCACTCATCCCGTCGGTCAGTCCAGGTCTTGAAACCACCACCTGGAAGCGCGGCTGAACACCGCGCCTTAAACAATAGCGCCCGCACCATCGATCGGCTATGGTCCCGCCGGTTTTATGACGGATCAAAAAAATGTCAGTTGAGAGAACCACGGCCGCGGGCGGCATGGAAACCTCCTATGGTTTCAAGCGTGTAGGGGCTGGCGACAAGCAGTCCCTGGTCAACGATGTTTTCCACAAGGTCGCCAACCGCTACGACCTGATGAATGATCTGATGTCGGCCGGCCTGCACCGGCTGTGGAAGGATGCCATGATCACCTGGCTCAATCCTCCAAAAAGGATGGGCTGGCGGGTGCTCGACGTTGCCGGCGGCACCGGCGACATCGCCTTCCGCATCGTCGATGCCAGCCAAGGCAATGCCCATGCCACCGTGCTCGACATCAATGGCTCGATGCTCGCCGTCGGCCGCGATAGGGCACAGAAGAAAGGCCTGTCCGGCAACACCGACTTCGTCGAGGCCAATGCCGAGGAACTCCCCTTTGCCGACGCCACGTTCGACGCCTACACCATCGCTTTCGGCATTCGCAACGTGCCGCGCATCGATGTTGCGCTCGGTGAAGCGTTCCGCGTGCTGAAGCCGGGCGGGCGCTTCCTGTGCCTCGAATTTTCCGAAGTCGAGATGCCGCTGCTCGACAAGGCCTACGAAGCCTGGTCGTTCAACGCCATTCCAACGATCGGCAAGATGGTCACCGGCGACGGCGAACCCTATTCCTATCTGGTCGAATCGATCGCCAGGTTCCCCAACCAGCAGAATTTCGCGACGATGATTTCCCGCGCCGGCTTCGATCGCGTTTCCTTCCGCAACTATTCCGGCGGCATCGCGGCTCTTCATTCGGGCTGGAAGCTTTGAGGCTGGACCGCATTTCTCACAGTCGATATGCGCTATGCCGGTTCGACGAGCCGGCAGGACGGCCGCACCCATGAGCACGGTCAGCGCAGGATTTCGGCTCGTACGGGCCGGCTGGGTGCTGGTGCGCGAGGGCGTCGTCGCCGCCTTGCCGGGCGAGGAACTGTCCGGATTGCCGAAGTTCGGCTGGCGGCTTGCGCGGCTGTTCACCCGCCGCCGCGCGCTGGCCTATGAGCGCAGCGACCGGCTGGCCAAGGCCGTCGTCCGGCTCGGGCCTTCCTATGTCAAGCTCGGCCAGTTCCTGGCGACACGGCCCGACGTCGTCGGCAACGACATGGCGCTCGATCTCGCCATGTTGCAGGACAAGATGCACACCTTCCCCAGGGCCGAGGCGATCGCGGCTATCGAGGCTTCGCTCGGGCGCAAGGTCGACGATCTCTACGCGCAATTTGGCGATCCGGTCGCCGCTGCCTCAATAGCCCAGGTCCATGACGCCGACACCGTCCATGACGGCATAGCCACCAAGGTGGCGGTGAAGGTGATCCGGCCGGGCGTGCGCCGCCGCTTCTTCCATGATCTCGAAAGCTATTTCCTCGCCGCCCGCCTGCAGGAGAAATACATACCGTCGTCGCGCCGGCTGCGGCCGGTCGAGGTGACCGAGACGCTGGCGCAGACCACCAAGATCGAGATGGATCTTCGCCTCGAGGCTGCCGCCCTTTCGGAGCTTGGCGAGAACACCAAGGACGATCCGGGCTTTCGCGTGCCATCCGTCGACTGGGAGCGCACCGGCCGCGACGTGCTGACCATGGAATGGGTCGACGGCGTCAAGATGAACGACATTGCCGGCCTTGCCGCTGCCGGCCATGACCTGAAAACCATCGCGGCCAACCTGATCCAGTCATTCCTGCGCCACACGCTCCGCGACGGCTTCTTCCACGCCGACATGCATCCGGGCAACCTGTTCGTCGAAGCTAACGGCACCATCGTTGCCGTCGATCTCGGCATTGCCGGCAGGCTCGGCAAGAAGGAGCGCCGCTTCCTCGCCGAAATCCTCTACGGCTTCATCACCCGCGACTATCTGCGTGTCGCCGAAGTGCATTTCGAGGCCGGCTACGTGCCGCGCCAGCACAATGTCGCGGCCTTCGCGCAAGCGATCCGGGCGATCGGCGAGCCGATCCACGGCCAGCCGGCCGAGACCATTTCGATGGCCAAGCTGTTGACGCTGCTATTCGAAGTGACCGAACTCTTCGACATGGCGACGCGGCCGGAACTGATCCTGCTGCAGAAGACCATGGTGGTGGTCGAGGGCGTGGCACGCACGCTCGACCCGGCCTTCAACATGTGGAAGACGGCCGAACCGGTTGTCGGCGGCTGGATCGCCGGCAATCTTGGACCGCGTGGCATGATGATCGATGCGCGCGATGGCGCCAAGGCGCTGTTGACGCTGGCCCGCCAGGCGCCCGAGCTTTTAGCGCGTACCGATCGGCTGTCACGCGAGATCGACCTGATGGCCGAGCACGGCCTGCGCTTCGACGAGACCACCGCCCGCGCCATCGGCAAGGCCGAAGCGCGCTACAGCCGCTCCGGCCGCCTGGCGCTGTGGGTGATCGCGCTGACGCTGGTCTATATCGCCTGGAAGCTCATGTAGCGTCGAGCCACATCAGGATTCGGTTTCCGCAACTTGCAGCGGGTTGATTGCATTGCTATCATTGCAATCGGCAAACTGCGGCAGAGTGCAATCATATGGCCAGCATCACCATCCGCAACCTTGACGATGAGGTCAAGGAGTTGCTGCGCCGGTTGGCGGCGGAAAACGACCGCTCCATGGAAGAGCAGGCGCGGGTGATGATCCGGGCCGCTGTTGATGGGCAGATCGGCCCTGTGGGTCGCATCGACCAGATCGAGAAAACCCTCCGCGACCTGACCACCTCGCACACCGCAGCCGTCACCGTCGCAGCTCCGGCAGGCAAGGTCTTGCCGCGCGGCAGCCTCTCCGGCAAGCGCATCCTGCTCATCATCGGCGGCGGCATTGCCGCTTACAAGGCGCTGGATCTGATCCGCCGGCTGCGCGAGCGCGGTGCCTCGGTGCGGGTGGTCATGACATCAGCCGCACAGGAATTCGTCACCACGCTGTCGGTGGGCGCGCTCTCCGCCGACCATGTCTTCACCGAACTGTTCGACCGCCAGGACGAGCACGATGTCGGCCACATCAGGCTGTCGCGCGAGGCCGACCTTCTGGTGGTGGCGCCCGCCACCGCCGACCTGATGGCCAAGCTTGCCAACGGCCACGCCAACGATCTTGCCTCCACCGTGCTTCTCGCCACCGACAAGCCAGTTCTGATGGCGCCGGCCATGAACCCAAGAATGTGGGCGCATCCGGCCACCCGCCGCAACCGCGCGACACTGCAGAAGGATGGCACCGCCTTCGTCGGCCCGGCCAAGGGCGAGATGGCCGAAAGCAATGAGGCGGGCGAAGGCCGCATGGCCGAGCCGCTGGAGATCGCCGCGGCCATCGAAGCGTTGCTCGATGTCAGCCCAAGGCCGCTGTCGGGGCGCAAGATCATCGTCACCTCCGGCCCGACGCATGAGCCGATCGACCCGGTGCGCTACATCGCCAACCGTTCGTCCGGCAAGCAGGGACACGCCATCGCGGCAGCACTGGCCAGGCTCGGCGCCGATGTGCGCCTCGTCTCCGGCCCCGTCGGCATCGCCGATCCCGCCGGCGTGAAGACCATCCATGTCGAACGGGCTGAAGAAATGCGCGATGCGGTGGAACAGCTTCTGCCTGCCGACGCGGCGGTGTTCGTCGCAGCCGTTGCCGACTGGCGCAGCGAGAATTCGGCCGGTGAGAAGATCAAGAAGGTCGCGGGCGGAGGACCGCCGGTGCTGCGCATGGTCGAGAATCCCGACATTCTCGCCGGCGTTGGCCATCACAGACAGCGACCCGGCCTTGTCATCGGCTTCGCCGCCGAGACACAGGATCTCCTGCGCAACGCCGAGGCCAAGCTCAGGAAGAAGGGCGCCGATCTCATCGTTGCCAACGACGTGTCGCACGAAAGCGGCATCGGTCCTGCGGGCGTGATGGGCGGCGATCGCAATCGGGTGCGCATCGTGTCGAAGGCCGGCGTCGACGAATGGCCCGAGATGAGCAAGGACGAGGTGGCGGCGCGGCTCGCCGCTCTGATCGCCGAACGGTTGAAATCGATCGTCGTTTGAGCGGTGGCGCCGGAACGAAATCTGCCGCCCACATCCTGCTGCCTGCTACATGCCTGCCGCTAAAACGGCATTCAGGCGGCGCACCCCTCCGGCCCTACACGACCTGCGCGGTCAGTTGGCCAAAAGCTCCGCGGTTCGGGCAAGCGCGCCGGCGAAGCCGTTGAGCGGAATGGAAAAGCTCACCGCTTGTCCGGTGTCGGCGGCGAAGGCGTCGATCTTCAGGCTGGTGCCTGACTTCAGCAGCGGCGTGACGGTCGCATCGAACGCCACCGGCACCAGGCAGCCAACGACCTGGCAGGTGTTGAATGGCAGGCTGCCATCAAGCTTCTGGTCGTCGATGGTCAGGCTGACGCCCTTGGCCAGCGCCAGGCCGAACGGCAGAGCCAGCGTACCCGTGGCATCCTCACCGGTCTTGCTCGACAGCTCGATCGCCAGCAGGCGCTGGTTGTTCTGCTTGTTGAATTGCTGATGCGACAGGCTGCAGGCCTTGGTCGCGCCTGATATCTGGCAATTGACCGTCCAGTCGCCATGGGTTTCGGACAGCGCCGAGGCGCCGCCAGGCAGTTGCGGCGCATCGGCGGCGGGCGGCGCTGCCGCCTTGTCGGTCTTGGTTTGCGCAGCCACGGCCGGCACACCGACGGCGCAAGCAACACCCAGCATCGCCACGAAATACGCGTACTTCCTCATCAAGACCCCTCCCTCCCGGCTCCGCCTTAGGCCAGCTGGTAGCTGGCCTTGAGAGACGCGCCGATCGCGTTCTGTTTTACCGTTTTGCCGAAGGCACCGTCATCCCTGACAGACATGCCGGCACCGTAGACGCCATTCCGCTCAAGGCCGGCGCCGGCCCGATAGAGCGGCGAATCGACGGCTTCCGTCAAGTGCAATGCGGGGTTGCGAATCAGATTCTCTGCCACCGCAAAGCAACCTTCAGTGATCGATGACCCCGATTTCGCTTCGATCTGCACCGAGATATGGCACGACCGGACAGACGCCCTATATTAGGGTCAGGATTTCTTTCATGCGGGAATGAGCGGATGTCGGCGCTTCGACCATCTACGGTTTTCACATCGGCAATGCTGGCGACGGCAATGCTGGTCGGCGCTTGCTTGCCCGCTTCGGCGCAAGCGCTCAATTCCGCCGCCGGCAACAACGCACTGATCCGGCAGAACGACCTGCAAATCCTGCAGAACAGGGTGCAGCGGCAGCAATACCAGCAGCAACAGCAGCAGTATCGCGCCCAGGACCGCCAGATTGTCCAGCAGCAGCGGCCGGTGGTGCCGCAGCTCAAGCCAAGCTGCTCGACGCAGATAATCGGCGCCACCGCCGTGAGCAATTGCCGCTGACAAGCCGGCGTTTTTCGTTTATTTAGCCGACTTATGTATTCGGGGTGCTTTCGGCACACGCGAAAGTTTTGGTTTTGCAACGATGCCTTGTCGCGCTATGCGGCATTGCATCGACTGGATTCACGAATGGCAGCCACCAAGAAAAAGGCCGTACGCAAGGCAAAGAAGGGCGAGAGCATCCGTCAGGTGGCGGCGATTCCGGTTCGGCTGAACGCGCGCGGCGATATCGAGGTGATGCTGGTCACGTCGCGAACCACAAGACGCTTCATCGTCCCCAAGGGTTGGCCGATGAAGGGCAAGAGCGGACGCAAGGCGGCCACCATCGAGGCACAGGAGGAGGCCGGCGTGCTCGGCAAGACGCTGAAGGAACCGGCGGGCACCTATTCCTACTGGAAGCGGCTGGCCAACCGCTTCGTCCGCGTCGACGTCATCGTCTATCTGATGGAGGTGACCGAGGAACTGGCCGACTGGCAGGAAGCAAAACGGCGACAGCGGGCATGGCTGCCGCCGGCCGATGCGGCCTTGCTCATCGATGAGCCTGACCTCTCGACGCTGGTGAAGACCTTGACGATTGCCCGGCCCCCACCGGTCGACCCCACCTGAGATCAGGCCTCACTCGCTCGTGTCGTCCCCTTCGGGAAAGGGGCGCACAGGGGTGCCGGTATAGGCCCACAACCATTCGCGCGGCAGCGGCCCCTTGTTTCGCTCGGCTTGCTGCGACTGTTCCCAGGCGTGCGCCAGGATGCCGACCGAGCGGGACAACACGAAAAGCCCGCGCGTCAGCGGTGGCGGAAAGCCGAGTTCGCCATAGATGACGGCGGTGGCGCCGTCGATGTTGAGCGGTATCTTTTTCCCCTTGCGCCGCGCGACTTCCGCCTCGATCGCTTCGGCGATATCGGCGAAGCGTCCATTGACGACACCCCGCGCGGCAAACTCGCGGGTCAGTTCCAGCAGGCGTGGCGCGCGCGGATCGACGGGATGGAAGCGATGTCCGAGCCCCGGCACATAGCCCTTCTCCTCGGCAAAGAACCGGTCGAGCCGTGCCGAGACGGCTGCATTCAGCGTCATGCCACCATCGAGCGCCACGGCGATGTCACCGTAGAAGGACAGCGCCTGTTCGCCGGCGCCGCCATGGACGTCGCCGAGCACATTGATGGCCGAGGCCATGGCGCTGTTGATGCCGACGCCGCAGGTTGCAGCCATCCGCGCGATGGCGATCGACGGCGCCTGCGGCCCATGGTCGACGGCGGCACCCAGCGCAATGCCGAGCAGCGCCGCCTGGTGCTCGCTCGGCAATTCGCCACGCAGCATCAGCCAGATCATCGCCGGAAAGCTGACGCGGCCGATCAGATCCTGGATCTCATAGCCGCGCAGTCGGATGATACCGGGCCGCATCTCAATGATGTCGGTCTGCCACCATTCCTCGCCGCGCTCACGGCCGGTCTTCTTCTCCGTGCCGCTCATGCCCGTGCCTTCGTCTTGGCGCGCGGCGGCAGATCGGCGAAAACCTCGTCCATATGCTCGCCGAGCGCCGGCGGCGGCTTCGTCGGCAGCGGCGCCGTGCCATCGACCATGAACCCGCCGCGCAGAACCGTCAGTGGCCTGTCCATACCCGGCACGTCCGCAAAACTCGCGGTCACCTGGCGCTCGAGCACTTGCGGCTCGGCCAACACTTGCGGGATCGTCAGCACCCTGCCCGCCGGCACGCCGGCACGATTGAGCGTCTCTTCCCAGACCGCCGCCGGCGCCTCCGCCAGGGCGTCCTCGATCTCAATTTTAAGCGCTGCCCGGTTGCGCTTGCGCGTCTCCCGCTCGGCAAAGCGCGGATCCACTGCCAGCTCCGGCCGCCCGATCAGCCGGCACAGCGTTACGAACTGCTCCTGCTTGTTGGCGGCGATGTTGAGCAGTCCGTCGCCGGTGCGAAAGGCGCCGGACGGCGCCGCGGTCATGTTCTCATTGCCCATCGGCTGCGGATCGACCGCTGCCGTCAGGTAGTTGGAGACCGGCCAGCCGAGCGCCGAGAGCGTGCATTCGAGCATCGAAACGTCGAGAAAAGCGCCCTCGCCGCTCGTCTTCTGCCGCACCAGCGCCGCGGCAATGGCGAACGCCCCGACCAGTCCGCCAAGCGTGTCGGCAACGGGGTAGCCGACACGCAGCGGCGCCGTTTCCGGCGTGCCGGTGATGCTCATGATCCCGGAAAGCCCCTGGATGATCTGGTCGTAGGCCGGGTTGTCGCGCATCGGCCCGGTCTGGCCAAAACCGGATATCGCGCAATAGACAAGGCCGGGACGGACCGCCTTCAGCGCCTCGTAGCCAAGGCCGAGCCGATCCATCACGCCCGGGCGGAAATTCTCCACCAGCGCATCGGCGCTGGCGACCAGATCGAGGAAGCGCTCGCGATCGGCCGGCGTCTTGAGGTCGAGCACCACCGATCGTTTGCCGGCGTTCTGCGCCAGGAACGAGGCGCCCATGCCGTCGCTGTTGAGCTTTGGCGAGCCGCCCAGCTGGCGTGCCAGGTCGCCGCCTTGCGGGACCTCGACCTTGATCACGTCGGCCCCGAGCAGCGCCAGCTGATAGGCACAATAGGGGCCGGCCAGGACGTTGGTCAGGTCGAGGACGCGGATACCGGAAAGCAGTTCTGTCATGGCATCAGGGATCGATCAGGCATCGCCGGGCACATGCTCCGGTCCGCGCCGCCGGCGGTGCTCGACATAGGCCCAGATATGCGGCCCGACCAGGCCGATAAAGGCGAGCGTCAGCAGCGTCAGCGACAGCGGATGCTTGTAGAACACCGACCAGTCGCCATTCGAGATGGTCATCGCCCGGCGGAACTGGGTCTCGGCGAGCGGCCCCAGGATCATGCCGATGATGACCGGCGCGGTCGGGAAATCGAAACGCCGCATCAGGAAGCCGGCCCCTCCCAGGAGATAGAGGATGACGAGGTCAACAGGCGATTGCGAGATGCCATAGGTGCCAACGGTGGCGAACACCAGGATGCCGGCATAGAGCTGCGGCGCCGGGATTTTCAGCAGCCGCACCCACAGACCGATCAGCGGCAGGTTGAGGATGACGAGGATGACGTTGGCGATGAACAGGCTGGCGATCAGCCCCCAGACGAGGTCGCCCTGCGTCGTCAAAAGCAGCGGCCCGGGATTGATGCCGTAGCTTTGGAACGCCGACAGCATGATCGCCGCCGTCGCCGAGGTCGGCAGGCCGAGCGTCAGCATCGGCACCAGCACGCCGGCGGCGGACGCATTGTTGGCGGCTTCGGGGCCAGCAACGCCCTCGATGGCGCCGACCGTGCCGAACTCCTCCTTGTGCTTCGACAGCTTCTTTTCGATGGCGTAGGACAGGAAGGTCGGGATTTCGGCGCCGCCGGCCGGCATGGCGCCGATCGGAAAGCCGATCGCCGCACCGCGCAGCCAGGGTTTCCACGAGCGTCCCCACTCGGCAGCGGTCATGTAGAGCGAGCCCTTGAGCGGCACGATCTCATCCTTGCCGGCGTAGCGGCGCGAAGCCATGTAGAGCGTCTCGCCGACGGCGAACAGGCCAACGGCGGCGATGATGACGTCGACGCCGTCGAGCAGTTCGGTCATGCCGAAGGTGAAGCGCGGCTGGCCGGTCTGCAGGTCGACGCCGATCATGCCTATGACGAAGCCGGCGAACAGGCTGGTCAGGCCGCGCACCGAGGACGAGCCGAGCACCGCCGAAACCGTGATGAAGGCCAGCACCATCAGCGAGAAATATTCGGCCGGACCGAAGGCAAGCGCGAATTTGACCACCACCGGCGCCAGGAAGGCGACGCCCAGCGTGCCGATGGTGCCGGCGACGAAGGAGCCGATCGCCGAGGTGGCAAGCGCCGCACCGCCACGGCCGGACCGGGCCATCTTGTTGCCTTCCAGCGCGGTGACGATGGTGGCGCTTTCGCCGGGCGTGTTGAGCAGGATCGACGTCGTCGAGCCGCCATACATGGCGCCGTAGTAAATGCCGGCGAACAGGATGAAGGAGGCCTCCGGCGCCACCTGATAGGTGATCGGCAAAAGCAAGGCGATGGTCAGCGCCGGTCCGAGCCCGGGCAGCACGCCGATGGCGGTGCCGAGCGTGGTGCCGAGCAGGCACCACAGAAGGTTGACCGGGGTGAAGGCAACCGAGAAGCCGTGTGCGAGATGGCCGAGCGTTTCCATGGCGTCAGGCTCCAAACGTGCCGATGATCGCATCGATCACCGTGTTCAGCTGGTTCTCGATGAAGCCGGCGCCGATGTTGACGCCGAGCGCCCTGGCGAAGCCGAAATAGGCGGCCAGCGCCAGGATCAGGCCGAGCCCTGCGTCGCGCAGCGTACGCTTGCTCCCGAAGCCGTAGCAGACGAGAACGAACATGATGACGGATGCCGCCGTGAAGCCCAGCGGCTGGATGAGCAGCAGATTGGCGAGCAGGCCGATGACGACGAAACCCATCGCCTTCCAGTCGGTCGGCGTTTCCCTTTCCTCATCAGGCTGCCAGCCGCCGCGCAGCGCCGCGATGATGAGCAACAGGGACAGCACCACCAGACCAACCATGGTGAGATAGGGAAAGACGGTCGGGCCGACCTTGGAGTAGAGCGGCGACACCGGGATCGCCAGTGTCTGCCAGGCCACGGCGCCGGCGCAGGCCAGAAGCCCGACGCCGATCAACAATTCCGGCACGGCAAGGCGCGACGGCGCCGCCTGCTGGTCGCTGCTGCTCATGATTGTCCTCCCCAGGATAGCTGGCCAAGATGCCCGGCGCCGCACGGCCGGGTCCTCACCGCAGTTTCATGCCGGCTTTGCATTCCATGCGAGAAGGGGCGGCATGCGCCGCCCCTTCAGGGAAGATCAGGCAAGCCCGAGATCCTTGAGGATCGCCTCGATGCGGGCCGTATCCTCGGTGACGAATTTTGCATAATCGTCGCCGGTGAGCAGAATCGGCGTCCAGTTGCGGTTCTTGCATTCAGCCGCCCAGGCGTCGCTCTTGGCCATGCTCTCGACCATCGTGATCATCGCCGCCTTGTCGGCATCAGAAACGCCGGGAGGTGCGAAGACCCCACGCCAGTTGAACAGCTCGACATCGATCCCGGCTTCCTTCAGCGTCGGCGCGTCGATGCCGTCCTGGCGCTTGTCGGCCGAGATGGCAAGCAGCCGCAGTGCGCCCGCCTTGACCTGTTCGGAAAACTCGCCAAAGCCGGAGATGCCGGCCGCGACCTGGTTGCCGAGCAGCGCCGACAGGGCCTCGCCACCACCGGCGAACGGGACGTAGGACAGGTTTGTCGCCGGCACGCCGACGGTCTTGGCGATCAGCCCGAACAGGATGTGGTCCGAACCGCCGGCCGAGCCGCCAGCGACAGGAACCTTTGTCGGATCGGCCTTGAGTGCGGCGACGAAATCGGCGGCCGTCTTGAACGGCGACTCCGCCGGCACGACCAAGGCCTCGAACTCGCCGGTGAGGCGGGCGATCGGGGTGACTTGCGTCAAATTGTTGGCAGCCTTGTTGGCGATGATGGCGCCAACCATGACCATGCCGGCAACCATCAGCGAATTGCCCTTGCCATTCCATTGGTTGATGAACTGCGGCAGTCCGACCGTGCCGCCGGCGCCGCCGACATTGGTGATCTGCGAGCCGGAGATGAGCTTCTCACTGCGCAGCACCTGGTCCATCGTGCGCCCAGTCTGATCCCAGCCGCCGCCAGGTGCTGCCGGCACGAAAATCTGGATCTGCGGTGCGCCTTCGGCGAAAGCGGGTGAAAGGTGAAGTCCTGCAAGGCCGGCAGCGCCAGCCGCCGCCGTGCTCATCAAAAATCTGCGTCTGTTCAGCATGGGGATTCCTCCAGATCACGACACCTCCTCCGGTGCCTGCCAAAACGCGCCTGAATCCAGACCCGTAATCGAGTTCAAGCAGATGTTACCAAGTTCTGTCAACGGGAACGATATTCTACTAGACAGAACGCGTCGGCGGCGCGACACATTGGCTCCGCTAAGCAGGTTCCGCAAAAGTGTTCGACGCGTTGGCGAAGCCAGCGGAGTCTGCTTAGGGCCTTCTCCGAATTGGAAACCGCAATGGACTCACCAGGCAAACCGGCTGATCCAGACATCCGGCAAGCGGCCGCCGAAGGGGTTGCCGCGCTTGATCGGGCGATCACCATCCTCGATGCCTTCACCACGTCGGACAGGTCGCTCAGCCTGGCCGAAATCGCGGCGCGTACCGGCCTCTACAAGAGCACCATCCTGCGGCTTGCGAATTCCCTTCTGCGCGGGCAGTTGCTCGAGCGTCTGGGCGATGGCCGTTACCGCGTCGGACCCGCGACCTTCCGGCTCGGCGCGCTCTATCAGCGTTCGGTGGTGGCGGTCGACATCCTGTTGCCGATCATGCGCGACCTTTCCGAGCGAAGCTGGGAGAGCGTTGCCTTCTATGTTCGTTCGGGCGACGTCCGCACCTGTCTCTACCGCGTCGAATCCAAGCACCCGATACGCTACACGATACGCGAAGGCGACGTGCTGCCGCTGCTGGTCGGCTCGGGCGGCCGCGTGCTTGCGGCGTTTTCCGGCCAGCAGGGCGAACCCTACGAGACCATCCGCAAGACCTGCAACTGTCTCGCCGTCGGCGACCGCGACCCCGAGACGGCCGGCGTGTCGGCGCCGGTGTTCGGGCCAGGCCGCGCCCTGCTCGGCGCCTTGACGCTGGCCGGTCCCAGCACGCGCGTCGACGCGGCGTTTCTGCAGCGTATGAAACGCCCGCTGCTCGAGGCGGCTGCGCGCGCCACCCGCGCCTTCGGCGAGGACGCCTCCATGCTCGAGCAGGCGAGCCTCGCGGCGGACGCTGCGTCGTAGCGTTGATCGGCCCGTCGGCCGAAGCAAAGCGCGATGCGCGTCCACGCAACCCTGCCCCGCGTTCCAATCCCGGAAAGAGATTCCGGGAGCTTCGAATACAATCTGATTCAACTTGAAGCAGTTACATCACGCAGCGTAATATTCGGCCACCCGCGGCAAGAATCGACCATATAAATAGTTGAAGTATTTATTCGCTGTTAAGCCCCCTCGTGATAACCGGACTGATGTCGCCAGATGAGCGACACGAGGGAAGAACGTCGTCTCCACCGACGGATGAAACAGTCGGACAGACGGCCTGACAAGGATCATGGCAAGTCCATGGAAATTCGATGAAGCTGTCATCGATGGACCCGAAACCCCGTCTTCTCGGGCTCGTCTGGCCTTTCATCGCCGTCGTTCTTGTTCAGGCACTGGTTGCCAGCCTCAGCCTCCACACGCTGTCGGCGGTTCGCGCCTATGTCGGCGGCGAGAGCCAGTGGTCCAAGGGGCAGAAGCACGCCATCTATTTTCTCAGCCTCTATGCCGACACCGGTAAAGAGGAGTTCTTCCGCGAATACAGCGGGGCAATCGCCGTTCCGCTGGCTGATCGTTCGGCCCGCCTCGCACTTGAGAAGCCTGAGCCCGACACCAATGCGGCACATACCGGCTTCCTGCAGGGCAGGAATCACGCCGACGACGTAGCCGGGATGATCTGGCTGTTCCAGAATTTCCGCGGCTTCAGCTATCTCGATGCCGCCATCCGGCACTGGACGGCCGCCGACACGATGATCCTCGCCATCCAGCGGCTCGGTGACGCCATGCACGAGAGGCTGGGCAAGGGGCCGGCATCGGCGGCTGAGATCAGCGCCTGGAAAGCGGAAATCCATCAGCTCGATCATCAGATCAGCCCGCTATCCAAGGCCTTCTCGGACAGCCTCGGCGAGGGATCGCGCTTCATCAAGATATTGCTCACATCAGCCAATGTGGTCACCGCCGCCTTGCTGATCCTGCTTGCCGTATGGCGCACGCGCAAACTCCTGGCGCAGCGTCAGGCATTCCAGATGGCGCTCAATGCCGAGCGTGAGCGCGCCCAGATCACCCTGGCTTCGATCGGACAGGCCGTGATCAGCACCGGGGCCGACGGGCGGCTGGATTACATGAATGCCGTCGCCGAAAGATTGCTTGCATGTCCGCTCAGTGCCGCCAGGGGCAAGCCGATCGCGTCGCTGTTTCGCCTTGTGGACAAGGACAGCAGCGCCGAAGACACCGGCCTGGTCGAGCGCCTGCTGGCCGGTGAGCCGCACCTTTCCAGCGCGCGTCCGCAATTGCTGCAGCGGCCGGACGGCTCCGTTGTACCCGTCGCGCTGACCGGAGCCCCGCTGCTCGTTTCCGGCCACGTCGCCGGCGCGGTGCTGGCGTTCCACGACATGACGCGCGAAGAGGACTATATCGAGCGGCTGTCATGGCAGGCATCGCATGATGCGTTGACCGGACTGGCCAACCGACGCGACTTCGAGAGCCGACTGGAAAGAACGATCGCGGACCTGCAGGACCGGCCGCGCCAGCTCGCACTCATGTATCTCGACCTCGATCAGTTCAAGCTGGTCAACGATACCTGCGGCCATGCCGCGGGCGACCAGCTGCTGCGCCGGATTTCAGCGCTGCTGACCCACGAATTGCGGCCGGGCGATGTGCTGGCCCGGCTGGGCGGCGACGAGTTCGGCGTGCTGCTCGTCGATTGCGATAGCGACAGCGCGGCCGACATCGCCGAACGGCTGCGCGCGGCGGTGCAGGATCTGCATTTCGCCTGGGATGGCAGGCCTTTCAACTCCAGTGTCAGCATCGGCATGGTGCAGATCGCCAATGCCGAAGTGACGATCGAGGAAACGCTCAGGGCCGCCGACGTCGCCTGTTACTTGGCCAAGGAAAAAGGCCGCAACCGCGTCCAGATCCACAGCGATGGCGATGTGTTCATGCGGGAGCGCTTCGGCGAGATGGCCTGGGTGCAGCGCCTGCACGTCGCCCTCGAAGAAAACCGCTTCAGGCTTCATGCCCAGGAAATCTGGCCGCTCAACGACGACGTCGCCGAGGCGGGCGCACATATCGAGATCCTGTTGCGGCTGACCGACGAAGACGGCAGCTTCGTCACCCCGCAGAGCTTCATTCCCGCGGCCGAGCGCTACGGCCTGATGCCATCGATCGATCGCTGGGTAGTCCGCAACACCTTCGCCATTCTGGCGGCGCGGCAAGCCGATCCGCGCACGGCTCCGATTACCACATGCGCCATCAATCTTTCCGGAGCGAGTTTCGGCGACGAAACATTCCTCGACTTCCTTCGCGAGCAATTCCTCGTCCATGGCATTTCGCCCGCCATGATCTGCCTGGAGATTACCGAAACCAGCGCCATCGCCAATCTGACCAGTGCCATGCGCTTCATTGCCGACCTGCGCGGGCTGGGCTGCCGCTTCGCGCTCGACGATTTCGGCTCCGGCATGTCGTCCTTCGCCTATCTGAAGCACCTGCCGGTCGACTACCTCAAGATCGACGGCAGCTTCGTCAAGGACATGCTGGAAGATCGCATCGACCACGCCATGGTCGAGATGATCCATCACATCGGCAAGGTCATGGGCAAGCGCACCATCGCCGAGTTCGTCGAAAGCGACGGCATCATCGCCGCCTTGAAAAAGATCGGCGTCGACTATGCACAGGGTTATGCGATCGCCAAGCCGCAGCCTCTCGATGTTTCGACGGTGCTGCTCAGCCGGAACGTCGCACCGGCCGCCAAAAACACCGCCGATCCATGGGTCGATCTGGCGCGGAAGCTCAGCCGCAAGGCCGGCTAAAACCGTTTCAGGCGAGCCGTTCCAGCAGGATGGTCGGAGCATCGTGGTAGGTGGTCCGCACCACTTCCCGGTAACCGCACTTCTTCGCAACGTTCAGAGAAGCGACGTTTTCCGGATCGATGATGCAGACGGTCTTCGCGGGCCCGAACGTCTCTTCGCCCCATGCCAGGATGCGGCCAACCACCTCGGTGGCGAAGCCTGCGCCATGAACGGCCGGAGCGAGCGCCCACCCGGCCTCGGGAATGCCTTCGATCGACGGCTCCATATCGCGCTTCAGATCGTGAAAACCGGCCTCGCCGATGAAACGGCCCGTCGCCTTCTCCTCGATCGCCCAAAAACCGTAGCCGAGCAGCGACCACAGGCCGGCATGACGCAGGAAGCGCATCCAGCTTTCTTCGCGCGTGCGCGGCTTGCCACCGATGAAGCGGGTGACGACGGGATCGGTCCACATCGTCGCATAAGCGTCGAAGTCTCCCAGCCGGTGTGCCCGCAGGATGGTTCGCTGCGTCTCGATGACAGGGGCGCTGGTTGCCTTTGGACCGCTCATGGAATCTGCCTCGCTGATGTTGCCCGCGCTTAGCAAATCGCCGGTGCGGTGCAAGGGCCAGGGCGACATGGGCCATCATCCAGGAACCATGGCTCACTGCGGAGGCCCCGCCCGCCGGATAGCGGCAGGACTTCAGCCGCGCCAGGCCATGTTCCTGTAGACGCCGCCGCGCTGCAGCTCGTCCAGCATCTGGTCGAGCTGCTTCCGCCAGGTGTCCGGCCGTTTGGCGCGGCCGATCCAGCCGAGATAGTCGTTCTTCTGGTCGTCCGGCCGCGCCTCGTAGACCGTCATCAAACCGCGCTCTGTCAGGGCAGCGCGGACATCGTCTGGCATCGGGTTCAGGGCGCGTTTCAATCCGGTCATCCGAGGAACTTTTTAGGTTGTCAGGAACGGGCGTCAATGACGCTCATGGCCAGGTCGAAAGTGGGCTCGCGCGTGGGAATTTTGCGGAACGATGCTACCCTTCGCAAGGTGACTGGTTCAGCGTGGCCGGTCTCAGTGCCTGCCAACAAGGGAAAAAGCATGGACACCACCGATCTCGTGCTTGCCATCGTCCACCATCTGCTGGTGTTTTCCCTGGCAGGGATCATCGGCGCCGAATTCGTGCTGATCCGCGGCGATCTGGCCGCCGCCACGCTCAAGCGGCTCGCCGGCATCGACCGTCACTATGGCATCATCGCAACGCTGATCATCATCGTCGGCATCGGCCGCGTCTTCTATGGCCTCAAAGGTTGGGAATTCTACGTCTACAACTGGGTGTTCTGGGCCAAGATGGTGGCGTTCGGCGTGGTCGGCCTGCTGTCGATCATCCCGACCATCCGCTTCATTTCCTGGAACCGGCAGGCAGGCGCCAACCCGTCGTTCCTGGTGCCGGCGGCCGAGCTTGCTTCGGTGAAGACCTATATCCGCGCCGAGGCGTTCATCTTCCTGCTGATCCCGGTGTTTGCGGCGGCGATGGCACGGGGCTACGGCTACTAGAATAGAGCGGACGAACGGCAGAGAATCGCAGTTTGCCATTTGAGGCCGATTGCAATCTGCTAGTTTGCGCTAGTTGTTGCTCTATCCGCAGCCGGTGTTGGGAGAACTCCGCGCGCGGTTGGAGATTTATGTCCTGGGAGGAGATCACGATGAGAAAATTAGTCGCCGCTCTGGTTGCCGCTGCGGCCATCACGCTTTATCCGTTCGCAGCGGGCGCACAGACCTATCCTGAACGAACCATCACCGTTGTGGTACCGTTTGCCGCCGGCGGCCCGACCGACACCGTCACGCGCCTTGTCGCGGAAGCCATGTCGAAGGATCTCGGCCAGCAGGTCATCGTCGAGAATGTCGGCGGCGCCGGCGGCACGCTTGGGGCGGGCCGCGTCGCCAACGCCGAGCCGGACGGCTACACGCTGCTCCTCCACCACATCGGCATGGCGACAAGCGCAACGCTATACAGAAAGCTCGCCTACGACACGCTGAACGCCTTCGACTATGTCGGCCTCGTCACCGAGGTGCCGATGACCATCGTCGGCCGCAAGGACCTCGAGCCGACCGATTTGAAGGGGCTGGTCGACTATGCCAAGGCCAACAAGGATAGCCTCACCGTCGCCAATGCCGGGATAGGTGCGGCCTCGCATCTGTGCGGCATGCTGTTCATGAGCGCCATCGGCACACCGCTGGTCACCGTGCCCTACAAGGGCACCGGCCCGGCCATGACCGATCTTCTTGGCGGTCAGGTCGACATCATGTGCGACCAGACGACCAACACCACCAAGCAGATCCAGGGCGGCACGATCAAGGCCTATGCCGTCACTTCGCCGGAACGCCTCGATGTCCTGAAGGACGTCCCGACGGCGACGGAAGCGGGCCTTCCTCAGGTGCAGGTCGGCATCTGGCACGGCCTCTACGCACCCAAGGGCACACCGACCGAGATCACCGAACGCCTGTCGAAATCGCTTCAGGTCGCGCTGAAGGACCAGAACGTCGTGGCCCGCTTCGCCGAACTTGGCACCAAGCCGTCGCCCGAAGCCGACGCGACGCCAGCCGCGCTGAAGTCCAAGCTGGAAGGTGAGATCACGCGTTGGAAGCCGATCATCGAAGCCGCCGGTCAGTACGCCGATTGAGGGCTCCAAACGGGGCGCTGCCAGCGCTGCGTTTTTGCTTCTGCCCCCGTTTTCGCATGCAACGGCGCGCCCGCGGCGCGGGCCTGGGAGGATGTCATGAAACCTTTCGCAATCGACAGGACCAACGCCATTTGCGCCGCACTGTTCATCGGCTTCGGCGCGTGTTTCGCGCTGCAGTCGCTCGGCCTCGAAATCGGCACCGCCTTCCGCATGGGACCAGGCTATTTTCCACTGGTCCTGGCGGTCGTGCTGATCCTGCTGGGCGCCATCATCCTCATCCAGGCAGTTCGCTTCGATAGCAGCGAGCCAATTGGGCACATTGCGTGGCGCGGCATGCTGCTCATCCTCCCTGCTCCGATCTTCTTCGGCCTGACGGTGCGCGGCCTCGGCTTTATCCCGTCGATCTTCCTGACGGCGCTGATCGCGTCGTTTGCCAGCGGTCGCATGAAGCCGCTGACCGCGCTCGCACTGTCGGCCGGCCTGACGTTGTTTGCGTTCCTGGTCTTCAGCTACGCGCTCGGCCTGCCGTTCCGGCGCTTCGGCCCATGGTTGCCATTATGAGGCGATGAACATGGAACTCCTCGACAACCTCGCGCTCGGCTTTTCGACGGCCACATCGTTGGCAAACCTCGGTTTCTGCCTGATCGGCGTCCTTCTCGGCACGCTGATCGGCGTCTTGCCCGGCATCGGCGCCACCGCAACCATCGCCATGCTGTTGCCGATCACCTTCCAGATCGGCGACCCGGTTTCCTCCCTCATCATGCTCGCGGGCATCTATTACGGCGCGCAATATGGCGGCTCGACCACCGCCATTCTCATCAACATGCCCGGCGAATCCTCGTCGGCCGTCACCGCAATCGATGGCTACCAGATGGCTAAGAACGGCCGCGCCGGGGCGGCACTCGCGATCGCGGCCATCGGCTCGTTCTTTGCCGGCACGGTGGCTACCTTCCTCGTCGCCATCTTTGCCCCGCCACTGACGGCGATAGCGCTGAAATTCGGTGCGGCCGAATATTTTTCGCTGATGATCGTCGGCCTCGTCTCGTCCGTCGCGCTCGCCCACGGCTCGATTGTCAAGGCGCTGGCGATGGTCGTGCTCGGCCTGCTGCTCGGCATTGTCGGCACCGACATCTACACCGGCACGCCGCGCTTCACGCTCGGCATCCGCGAGTATGCCGACGGGCTGAATTTCGTTGCGGTGGCGGTCGGCGTCTTTGGCGTGGCCGAGATACTGCGCAATCTCGAAAACGAGGACGAGCGCTCGGTGCTGATCCGAAAGGTCACCGGCCTTATGCCGACCCGCGAGGACTTTCGGCGCATGGCAGCGCCCATCGTGCGCGGAACGATCATCGGTTCGGCGCTCGGCATCCTGCCGGGAGGCGGTGCGATCCTTGCAGCCTTTGCCTCCTACACAGTCGAAAAGCGCATCTCGAAAAATCCGGGGGAGTTCGGCAAGGGCGCCATCGAAGGCGTCGCCGGACCGGAATCGGCCAACAATGCTGGCGCGCAGACCTCCTTCATCCCGATGCTGACGCTCGGCATTCCGGCCAACCCGGTGATGGCGCTGATGATCGGCGCGATGATCATCCAGGGCATCGTGCCCGGCCCCAATGTCGCGACCGAACAGCCGGCGCTGTTTTGGGGCATTATCGCCTCGATGTGGATCGGCAACCTGATGCTGATCATCCTGAACCTGCCGCTGATCGGGCTTTGGGTGAAGCTGCTGACGATCCCCTATTACGTGCTCTTCCCGATCATCATGGCGTTCTGCTCGATCGGCGTCTACAGCGTCAACAGCAACGTCTACGACCTCTACGCCGTCGCCTTCTTCGGCTTCCTCGGCTATCTCCTGACCAAGTTGCGCTGCGAACCGGCCCCGCTGCTGCTCGGCTTCGTGCTCGGCCCGCTGCTCGAGGAAAACCTGCGCCGCGCCATGATACTCGCGCGCGGCGACCCGAGCACCTTCGTGACGAGACCGATCAGCGCCAGCCTGCTGCTCATCGCGCTCGCCGTGCTCGTCATCGTCTTCCTGCCCGCGGTCAAGAAGAAGCGCGAGGAGGTGTTTGTGGAGGAGAGTTAAGGTGTTGAATCGAGCGGCGCGAGCTCGACCAGCGGTGCCGGCACATCGGTCGTCTTCTCCCCGGCCTTGCAGATATCGGCGATGACGCAGGCCGGGCAATCCGGCTTGCGCGCCTTGCAGACATAGCGGCCGTGCAGGATCAACCAATGATGCGCGTGGCGCATGTATTCGTCCGGGATGATCTTCAACAACCCTTGCTCGACCTGCTCCGGCGTCTTGCCGGGCGCCAGCCCGAGCCGGTTGCCGATGCGGAAAATGTGGGTATCGACCGCCATCGTGTGCTGGCCGAAGGCCATGTTGAGCACGACATTGGCGGTCTTGCGCCCGACCCCCGGCAGCTTGACCAGCTGGTCGCGGTCGTCAGGCACGTCGCCGCCGTGGTCGCGGATCAGCGCCTCCGACAGCGCAATGACGTTCTTGGCCTTGTTGCGCCAGAGCCCGATGGTTCTGATATAGTCGCCGACCTTGGCTTCACCCAGCGCCAGCATCTTTTGCGGCGTGTCGGCCACCTCGAACAGCGCCCGCGTCGCCTTGTTGACGCCGGCATCGGTCGCCTGCGCCGACAGCACCACCGCCACCAGCAGGGTGAAGGCGTTGACATGTTCGAGCTCGCCCTTCGGTTCGGGCCGCTGGACGGAAAAGCGCCGGAATATCTCGTGCACTTCTGCCGCACTGTAGCGCGAACCGGACCTCACCGGCCGCGGGCGCGGCTTGGCGTTCGAGCCGTCGCGCCGGCCGGGCAAAAGTTCATTTTTGGGTGCGCTGGATTTTTTTGACTTGGGGCTCGCCATTCCCTTCCTATAGTATCCCGCCATGAGCGACACAAACGCCTCATTTCAGGCCGACGAGCCATTTTTTCACGCACTGCTGACCCCGCACCGGTCGCTGGGCAGGACAGGCTTCTTCATCCTGATGGGCGCGCTGCTGTTCGGCTGGTTGGTGACGGGCGCGTTTTTCCTGTCGCGCGGCGCCTGGCCGGTGTTCGGCTTCTTCGGCCTCGACGTGATCGCCGTCTACATAGCCTTCCTCGCCAACTACCGTGCCGCCCGCGCCCGCGAGGAAGTGTCGGTTTCGCGCACCAGCCTCGACATTCGCAAGACAGCACCCTCGGGAAAATCGGAAGCGCATCGCTTCAACCCGTTCTGGGCACGGTTTTCGGTCGCCCGTCATGCCGAGATCGGCATCACCAGGATGACGGTGGAAGGACAAGGCCAGAACGTGCCGATCGGCGGCTTCCTCAATCCCGACGACCGCGAGAGTTTTGCTACAGCCTTTTCGCGCGCTTTGGCGACCGCCAAGGCGCGCTGAACCAGCGCTTCAGAAGCGGTAGCGCAACAGCCTGCCGACCTTGCGCAGCGCCGGAATGTGTATCCACAGGCGGATGAAAAGTTTTGCGAACCAGCCCATGCGGGCGGCGTGTTCAGGCTTGTAGGCCGAGATGTCCTCGATGAACCGCAACTTCGGAACAGCCAGTTCCAGGTCGTGCGGATCCTCGATGTTCCAGTAGACCTTGGCGCCCGTCGCCTTGAAGGACGGGTTGAAGCGCAACAGCTTCAGGCCGAAACGGCTGTAGGCGTCAAACATCAGCTCGCCGCTGGCAAGATGCGCGACAAGCCGCGCAAACAGGCGTGGCCCCTCGTTGGCGGGGAGATAGGGCGTCAGTCCTTCCGCCACCACCATGGCCGGGCGATTGCGGGGCACTTCAGCCAGCCAATCCGGTTGGATCACCGACGAAGCGACCAGATGGTAATAGTCGCGGGACGGGTAAAGCTTGCGCCTGAGTTCGATGACTTCCGGGTAGTCGACATCGAACCAGTCAACGCCTTGTGGCGGGTCGACACGGAAGATACGCGTATCGAGCCCGCAACCCAGATGCAGCACGATGGCGTCGGGATTTCTGGCGAGAAAGTCCTGAACGCGGACGTCCAGCGTCTTTGCCCGGATCGCCAGGCCGACGCCGAGATTGTCGTCGACCTTGAGCCTGGAGAAATCATAGTCGATGTTGCGAACCGCCTCGGCGGCGAAGTGATCCCTGAGCAGCGAATCCGGCAACCGGCTCTCCAGCGCCTTGCCGTAGAGCGTCAACAGCAAGGTCTCCTTCTCGCCGGTCAGATGCACTTTCTCGCCAGCCATGCGCGACACCTTGCTCAAACACCGAGATCGAGCCCCATCCCGATCACGTCGGGAGGGGACACGCCCTCGAGAACCGAGTCTATCTGGGTATGCGCCGCAAGAAGGCAAGTTTCGGGTGGCGATCGACGCCCCAAGGGGCGATATTCCAGCTCAAGGAGACAGTTCCATGAGCACACAGACAGCAGTCCTCAAAAAGGACATCACGCCCGAAGGCAGTGACTACGAGATCGTGCGCCGCGCCATCGAGAAGATCAGCCTCGACTATCGCGACCAGCCGTCGCTGGAAGAACTGGCCGAGGAGGTCGGCGAGACGCCGACCGGTCTGCAGAAGCTTTTCACCCGCTGGGCCGGCCTGTCGCCAAAAGCCTTCCTGCAGGCCGTGACACTGGACCATGCCCGCAGACTGCTCGATTCCGGCATGCCGTTGCTCGAAACGTCGTTCGAGCTGGGCATGTCCGGCCCCGGCCGGCTGCATGATCTCTTCGTCACCCATGAGGCGATGTCGCCGGGCGACTATAAGACGCGCGGAGCAGGGCTGACCATCCGCTACGGCTACCACCCCTCGCCGTTCGGCACCGCGCTGATCATGGTCACCGACCGCGGGCTTGCCGGCCTCGCCTTCAATGACCCGGGCGAGGAACGCGCCGCCTTCGCCGACATGTCCAGCCGCTGGCCGAACGCCATCTATGTCGAGGACATGGCCGCGACCGGGCCCTATGCCGCGCGCATCTTCGACCCGACGCTGTGGCGCCCCGACCAGCCGCTGCATGTCGTCATGATCGGCACCGACTTCCAGGTTCGCGTCTGGGAAGCACTGCTCAAGATTCCGATGGGCAAGGCCAGCACCTATTCCTCGATCGCCGCCAGCATCGGCGCGCCGAGCGCCAGCCGCGCCGTTGGTGCCGCCAACGGCGCCAACCCGCTCTCTTTCGTGGTTCCCTGCCACCGCGCCATCGGCAAGTCGGGCGACCTCACCGGCTACCACTGGGGCCTGACCCGCAAGCGGGCCATCCTGGGCTGGGAGGCGGGGCAAGTGTCGTCGTGAATGTCGATTTTTCTAATTGTCGCTGGAAGAATATACAAATATCAGACTTACTAAGTATAAGTACGATTATTGTATCGGATTTTCTTGATTGCAACCAAAGGCAACCTCCGGTTTATCCGATTGTTATTTTCACAGGTTATTTAACTTAACTCTAAATTAACCACGATAAAGTGATGATGACCCATATTAATTCGGGCGATCCGACTTGATAGGAGGTCTCGATGACGTTGTTCCGCGCCGGCTTTGGCGCAGCTCTGCTGGTCACCTGTGTTGACCAGACCGCATTGGCCACAACGCAAAATGTCATTTTCAATGGCACGATCACCGCAACCTGCACACTCTTGATCGCCACCAACGGCACGATGACGGTGAGCCCCGATCTCCAGTCGCTAAGCTCACACAACAGTGGTGGCTTGGCCGGAACGGTCACGCTGACGACGACCGGAGGTGTATCGCTCAGCGTAGACCCGGTCACCACGACCACGGCGCCGGCTGCCGATGTGACGGCTACCACCTGGACGCCGACCTATTCCGCCAGCGGCGCCCACACTGTCGCCGAAACGGGCTCAGCCACCAGCCTGACCGCTCCCGGCGCCTCGCTTGTCTCGGTCAACCTCGCCGGCACCAAGGGGGGCAGCAACCGCTTCGCCTCCGGAAACTATCAGGCAACGGTGACGGTGCGCTGCGAATAAGCTCTCGGAAGGAGGGGTCCTTGACACATGCTCGAACCTTGGCGACGGCGCTGGCCGTCGGCCTGATGCCTATTGCCGCCGTGGCCCAGTCGATGTCGCCGATGCGAGGCGAGGTCAACAGCTTTACCGACGTCTTCGCGGTCCGCGTTTTTTCCGGCCAATCCCTACGACCAGAAGATCAGGGTCGAAATCCACGTCTACGATCAGGATTTTCAGCCGGTGGAAGCCAGGATTTCTCCGAGTGTCTTCCAACTGGCTTCCCAGGCCTCCCGTCCTGTCCTTGTGGTCGTGCCCTTTGCCGGCGCCGCCGAGCGTAAAGTGCGTATCTGTACCGAAAGCATCCCCTTTCCCAATCAGCAGACCCAGATAAAGGCACAGATATGCGGAAAGTTTTTTGGGCACCGCAAGTCCTGACAGTCGCGCTTGCGGCGATGTCGACGGGGATCTCGCCGGTTCTGGCCGAGGATGTCTACAATCTCAATCAGAATGAGAGCGGCTTCAACCTGCCCGGTGTGACCTTGCCGCAGGGGCAGGATGAGGTCCACGCTTCCGACGGCACCACCTGCCGTTCCGCGGTATCGGGCACCGGCGCCTATGTCGACCTCGGCGTCATCAGAGGCAACAACCAGTCGAACAATGACGTCGCCACCTACGGCCGCGTGGTGATTCCGATCGGGCGTTCGCCGAAGCGCGTCGACTGCAGCCGCCTCTACGAGCTTGAGGTCGAGCGCCTGCAACTGGAGCTGAAACTCCTCAAAATGGGGCTCGGCGCCGACGGCCAGACGGCGAGCGTGGCCACCAGCACTCCCGCTCCTGCCGCCGCATCACCTGGATGGGCCAACGAAGGCTGGAGCATCAGGACCGGAAATGGCAATGGCAAGAAAAAGAAGAAGAACTAGCCGCGCGCTGCTTGCGGCGGCAGCACTTGCCGGCTTCTGCCTTCCGGCGCAAGCGGCGATCATCGGCACCTGCACCATCATGGTCGGAGCGTCGGGGACGATGAAGGCAAATCCCGCCATCAGCATACTGGGCTCCAAACAGGCAGGCGGATCGAGCGCCAGCGCCACCATCGTGGCAAACTCCCTACTGTGCTCCGTGCTCAACTTGCTGGACTGCTATTCCGTTTCGGCGCCAGCGCCTGCCGCGTTCTCGTCCGCGCCGAGCGGCGGCGGCACCAACGTGACCTTCACCTCGGTCTTCCGTCTCGATGGCTCGGGAGTCGACATCAACGGAAGTGTGCCGCAGAGGGTCATCAATGGTACCCATCCCATGCAGGTCGACCTGACCGCCACCAAGTCGAGCGGTCTCTTTCCCGCCGGCAACTATCAGGGCACGGTCACCGTGCGCTGTGAATAAGCACAAATCAAGCTGGACCATTCGCGTGGTCTGGCAAGCCGCGGCCTTACGGGTTAGCTTCCCGCGCGATTGGAACGACCTGCGTTCGCCCGAACGCATAGAGGACGCTCCAACATTTGGATCTGTCCTGGCAGGAGGCCTTGCTTGATTATTGTTGTCGGCTCGATCAACCTCGATCTGATCGCCAATGTCGATCGCTTGCCGAGCCCCGGCGAAACGGTAGGCGGCTCGAGCTTTGTCACGGCGCCCGGCGGCAAGGGCGCCAACCAGGCGCTGGCGGCGGCACGCGCCGGCGCTCCGGTGCGCATGGTCGGCGCCGTTGGCAAGGACAGCTTCGCCGCCGAGGCGCTGGCATTGTTGCGCGACGGCAAGGTCGACCTGTCCGGCGTCGCCGAAACTTTTGCGTCGACGGGTACGGCGCTGATCATGGTCGGCAAAGACGGCGAGAACATCATCGCCGTGGTGCCGGGCGCCAACGCTTCCGTGTTGCCCGGCGATCTCTCGAAAACCTTCCTGAAAAAGGGCGATGTCGTACTCCTGCAGCATGAGATTCCGCTGGCGACCGTCGATGCCGCGCTCGACCAGGCAAGAGCGGCAGGCGCCATCACGGTGCTCAACACCGCGCCTTTCCAGGGCGACGCAGCGGCCTTTCTCGGCAAGGCCGACTATGCCGTCGCCAACGAAACCGAGTTCGACCTCTATGGCGAGGCGCTGTCGCTGAACGGCCGCGACCGGGCGGCGCGCATGCGCGACTATGCCGGGAAAACCGGCCGAACCATCGTCGTCACGCTCGGCGGCGACGGCGTTATGGCGGCGACCCCAAGTGATTTCCTGACCGTTCCGGCAATGAAGATCACCCCTGTCGACACTGTCGGCGCCGGCGACACGTTCTGCGGCTATTTCGCCGCCGGCCTGTCGTCCGGCCTCGCGCTCGACAAGGCGCTGGCACGCGCGGGCGCGGCCGGCTCGCTTGCCTGCCTGAAGCCGGGCGCCCAGCCGGCGATTCCGCTGGCCAAGGATGTCGACCAGGCGTTGCAGGAAACCCGTTGAGATGCCGCGCCCCCGGACGAAACATGCCGTGGCGCCGGCCGGCGACATCTGCCGCCTGTCCGCGGTCGCACTCGCCGACGCGATCCGCCAAAAGAAACTTTCCGTCGGCGAGGTGGTGACGGCATTCCTCGACCGCATCGAGGCGGTCAACCCGCTGGTCAACGCCATCGTCTCCTTGCGCGACCGTGGCGACATCCTGCGTGAGGCCGACGCTGCCGATGCCCGGCGGCAGGCAGGTGTCGAAACCGGTCCGCTCTTCGGCCTGCCGATCGCCATCAAGGACCTAGCCTCGACGAAGGGGCTCAGGACCTCGCTAGGCTCGCCGATCTTCGCCGATTTCGTGCCGCAGCACGACGATTTCTTCGTCGAGCGTATCCGCGATGCCGGCGCCATCATCATCGGCAAGACCAATGTCCCCGAATTCGGACTTGGCTCCAACACCTACAACACCGTGTTCGGACCGACGCTGAACGCCTTCGATCCGGCCCTCACCGCCGGCGGCTCGAGCGGCGGCGCGGCGGTGGCGCTGGCGCTCGACATGCTGCCTGTCGCCGATGGCAGCGACTTCGGCGGCTCGCTGCGCAATCCGGCGGCCTGGAACAATGTTTTTGGCTTCCGCCCGTCGCAAGGGCTTGTCCCCGGCGGACCGGACTTTGAAGTCTTTCATGCACAGATGGGCGTCGACGGGCCGATGGGCCGCAACGTCCGCGACATGGCATTGCTGCTCGATGTGCAGGCGGGCTATCACACGCACGCGCCATTGTCCTATGAGAAACCGGGCTCGTTCCGCGAAGGGCTTGCAACAGCGACGACCGGCGGCCGCATCGCCTGGTTCGACGACCTCGGTGGTCATCTGCCGGTCGAAGCCGGCATCCTTGACCTCTGCGAGGTCGCGCTCGGCCGGTTCGCGGATGCATCCTTCCCCTGCGAACCGCTGTTGCCAGATTTCGATTTCGAAGCGCTGTGGCAGGCTTTCGTGACGCTGCGCCAGGCCAGCAGCGGCTGTGCGCTCAAGATCCACTACGACGATCCCTCGAAGCGCGGCCTGATGAAGCCGGAAGCCGTCTGGGAAGTGGAGAATGCGGCGCGGCTGACGGCACCGCAGATCCGCGCGGCTTCGGTCATCCGCACGTCCTGGCATCGCACGCTGCTGTCGATCTTCGACCGCTTCGACCTCATCGCGCTGCCGACCGCGCAGGTCTTCCCCTTCGATGTCGGCACGCACTGGCCGCGCGAGATCGCGGGACGAGCGATGGACAGCTATCACCGCTGGATGCAGGTTTCCGCATTTGCCACTCTGGGCGGCTGTCCGGCGGTCAACGTCCCGGTTGGCTTCGACGACAGAGGCCGGCCGATGGGCATGCAACTGATCGGACGGCCGCGCGGTGACCTCGCCGTTTTGAAGGCGGCGGCGGCCTATGAGGCGACGCTGCCCTGGCAGGCCGGCGCCTGAACCGGATGCATTGGCGTATTGAGGCGCTTCGCGTACCGGCTTGCACCGGCCGCGCTGCTATGCATTGATTATCGCCAGTTGCGCCGCATCGACGGCATTCCAAGGGAAAAATCATGTCGCTGGAACTCTACGCCGCCTATGTCCTCGCTTGCATCGTCATCATCCTGGTGCCGGGCCCAACGGTCACGCTGATCATCGCCAACAGCATCCGCCATGGCTCCCGCGCCGGTCTTGCCAATGTCGCCGGTACGCAGGCCGGACTCGCCGTCATGATCGCCATCGTCGGCATCGGCCTCAACACGCTGATCTCGGGCATGGGCCACTGGTTCGAGTGGGTGCGGCTGATCGGCGCCGCCTATCTGATCTGGATGGGCGTGCAGATGTTCCGTTCCAAGGGAACGCTGAACGCCGACGGAACGGCCAGGAAACCGCGCGGCGGCTTCTTCCTCCAGGGCCTGCTGGTGGCGCTCAGCAATCCCAAGACGCTGGTCTTCTTCGGCGCCTTCTTCCCGCAGTTCATCGCGCCTCAAGGCAACTACTCGCTGCAGATCGTGGTCATGGGCCTCACCGCCATGATCTTCGCCGCCATCTCGGACTCGACCTACGCACTCGCCGCCGGCCGCGCCGGGCGTCTGTTGTCGGCCAGCCGTATCAAGCTCATGTCCAGGATCAGCGGCAGCTTCCTGGTTGGCGGCGGCCTGTGGCTGGCATTTTCGCGGTCGAAGTAACGGCAATAGCCGGCATTTTTAAGAGGAAACCATTGAACAAGGATCGCGCCCTACTCAAATATAGGGCATGGGCCAAACGCGGCTTTCTCTTAGAAATCGACTAATTCTGTTTCAAGAAGAATATCGTGAAGCAGTGATTGGTGTCGCTTTATTTTGTGCGATTGCTCTGGCGAAGTCCTTGCCGATCTTGACAAGACAGAATAGCCCGATTGTCGACACGCAACTTGTGAGCGGCATCGTCGAATACGCTACGATGCCGCAAAATCCGAACGCTTCCATCGGCCGTGGATTCTATTTCACCTATGAAGTCCGGCTTCAGGACATCAACGCCGTGGTGGTTGTCGAAGGCGAAGTCGACACGCCACATAGGATCGGTTCGGAAGTTTCTCTCGAACGACAGCACCACCAGAATGGCACCGACACATACCGATTGCTCAATGGGTAAACCCGACCCGTGACGCACCCGGTAGCCTACGCCCGGGCTTACCCCGAGCGTAGGCTACTGGTGCAGGGTACATGTTCTGAGAAGGCGGTCCTAAAGCCGCCCCAACCTCTCGACCAGCAATGCGAAGAAGCCATCATGGTCGATGTCGCGCATCACCATGGCGTTCTTCGGCCGCTTGGTGACGCCCCACCAGTCGATCACGGTCATGCCCATGGTCAATTCCGAGGTGGTTTCCACGCTGACATTGCAGTTGCGGCCCTTGAACAGGTCCGGCTTCAACAGATAGGCGATGACGCAGGGGTCATGCAGCGGTCCGCCATCGGTGCCGTATTTCTCCTCGTCGAAGCGCTCGAAGAATTCCAGCATGTCAGCAGTCGCGGTGCCAACCTTGGTGCCAAGTTCGCGGAAGGCCTGCGTGCGCTTGGCGGTGGTCAGCGCCTTGTGGGTGACATCGAGCGGCATCATCACGATCGGAATGCCGGATTTGAGCACGACGTCGGCCGCTTGCGGATCGACATAGATGTTGAATTCGGCGGACGGCGTGACATTGCCGCCTTCGAAGAAGCCGCCGCCCATCAGCACGATTTCCTTGATGCGCGGGGCGATGCGCGGTTCGCGGATCAGCGCCAGCGCAATGTTGGTGAGGGGCCCGAGCGGGCAAAGCGTGATCGTGCCGCTCTCTTCCGTCATCAGCGTCTCGACGATGAAATCGACCGCGTACTGGTCCTGCAGCTTCATCGTCGGCTCGGGCAGTTGCGGTCCGTTGAGACCGGTCTTGCCATGCACTTCCTCGGCGGTGACCAGTTCGCGCATCAACGGTCGGATGGCGCCGGCATAGACCTTGATGTCCGGCCGGCCGGCCAGCTCGCAGATCTTGCGGGCGTTCTTTTCGGTAAGCTTCAGCGGCACGTTGCCGGCAACGGCGGTGATGCCGACGATCTCCAGCTCTGAGCTGCCGAGCGCCAGCAAAATGGCGACCGCGTCATCCTGGCCGGGATCCGTGTCGATGATGATCTTGCGTGATTGAGGCATTTCAATTCCTTGTTTGGCGAGGCCATGGACTTGGAGGAATCATCCGAGGCGCCGAAACGGCTACGAGCTGCCATGTCGAACCGCTCGACCGGGGAAGACAATCCCGACCTGCGCGCTTCTCCTTGCATCCGCTCGCCGTTTCAAGCGCCATGTCGATCATTCCTGTGAGTCCACGACCTGGTCTTTTTGGGCGGGTCTTTTGACGGCTTGAACTTGGTCGCGGGGCGGACCATATCAAGACCACCGGGAAAAATGCCATCTGGGTTTTTCCACTTTATGTCGCTCTTGAGAGGACAGTGTAACATGAGCCGAATGACGCCCTTTTCCAGCCCGCTTCTCCTTGGTTTCGACGCCATGGAAAAGACGCTGGAACGCCTGGCGAAGTCCGGTGACAGCTACCCTCCCTACAACATCGAACGCCTCAGCGGCGCCGACGGCAGGACCGAAAGGTTGCGCATCACATTGGCGGTCGCCGGTTTCGCCGAAAGCGATCTCGATGTCACCACGGAGGAAAACCAGCTGGTCGTGCGCGGCCGTCAGACCGACGATACCGAGCGCGAATTTCTACATCGCGGCATCGCCGCGCGCCAGTTCCAGCGCTGTTTCGTGCTGGCCGACGGCATGCGGGTGATCGCGGCGGAACTGAAGAATGGCCTTTTGTCGATCGATCTCGATCGGCCGGAGTCCGAACGGCTGGTACGGAAAATAAACATATCGGTGAAAGACTGATCTTTACCGATGGCTCTCATGCGGGATGGCCTTGAGCGGCGTCCTCGCGCCAAGGAGGCTTTGAAATGACCAGAACTGATGAAAATCTCACCATGACCAGCGGCGAATTCGCCCATCTCGGCGAGGGCTCGGTCGCCTATCTGCGCAAGGTCTCGAGCGACGAATTGCTCGGCCGTTTCCCGAACCTCGGTGAAATCGCTCCCGGCATGGAACTGTGGGCGCTGTTTGCCGCCAATGGCCAGCCGATCCTGCTTTCCGACGCGCGCGACCGCGCGCTGGCCGGCGCCATGGAAAACGACCTGACCACGGTCGCCATTCACTGAGCGCGGCGCGCCCGGCGAATGGCCGGGCTCAAACGCACAGGGCCGCCCGCGGCGGCCCTCGAGTGTCGTCCAATCCAGAAAATGTCAGGCCGCGTGCGAGGCTTGCGTATCCGACAAAAGCGCGTGGATCGCCGCGGCGTCGCGCGTACCCCTGATCTTGGCCACCGTGTCGGCGTCGCGCAGCACCCGCGCGATGCGCGACAAGGCCTTGAGATGGTCGGCGCCCGCCCCTTCCGGCGCCAGCAGCAGAAACACCAGATCGACCGGCTGATCGTCCAGCGACTCGAAATCGACCGGCGTCTCCAGCCGCGCGAAAACCCCGGCGATGCGCTTCACGCCGGCCAGCTTGCCATGCGGAATGGCGATGCCGTTGCCGACGCCGGTCGAGCCCAGCCGTTCACGCTGCAGGATGGTGTCGAACACTTCCCGTTCCGGAATGCCGGAAATCGCCGCTGCCCGTTCGGACAGCAATTGCAACAGCTGCTTCTTGGAGTTCGCCTTCAACGCCGGCAGTATCGCCGGAACGTTGATAAGATCGCTCAGATCCATGCTTGAAAATCCCTTGTTCGCCTGCCGTCACCAGCCCTCACCCCTCGTGCGGCCGGCTTTTATCCCTGTGCGACCTTGGTCGTGGACGGGTCGATCCAGCCGATGTTTCCATCGGGCCGGCGATAGACGATGTTGAGATGGTCGTTTCCAGCGTTGCGGAAGACAAAGACCGGGCTGTCCTTGGTGTCGAGCTCGATGACCGCCGACGCCACAGACATGGTCTTCAGCGTCATGGTTGATTCGGCGACGATGGCCGGGGCGAAATTCTCCGGGATGTCCTCGTCGTCATCGGCCAGCGGCGCCATCACCGTGTAGGCGATGTCGGTCAGATCGCCGTTGGCGCTGCCCGAATTGTGCGATTTCAGCCGGCGCTTGTAGCGCCTCAGCCGGGTTTCCAGACGATCCGCCGCGGCCTCGAAGGCCAATGTCGGATCCTGGGCATCGCCGGTGGCCTGCAGCGAAGCGCCGGAATCGAGCCGGATCATGCAATCCGCCGAATAGCGCGAACCTGATTTGATGACCGTGACGTGTCCGGCAAAGCCGCGATCGAAATATTTGCCGATCGCTTCGCCGACGCGATCGTTGATGCGTGTACGGAACGCATCGCCGATATCCATGTGTTTTCCCGATATGCGCAGATTCATCTGAAAACTGACCTTCCTTGCTCAGGCTTCAAACTGGCCCGAGTTTATACTCGTGGTCCGTGCGCACAAGCTTTGCGGCGTCACTCGCGCCGATTTTAAATCCGAACTTTCCGGTTGATCACAAGCCGCCCTTTGACCGTCCCGAGGCCAACGTCGTGACGGACCATCCGCATGCAGGCATCTAGCCCGTCTCATGCGGGCGGGCTTCTAGCCACTTCACCGCGGCTTGTCAATGAAGTGCTGGCCTGTGGAAAATCCAACCGTGTCAGCGCCCGGCACTGGCCAGCGCCCGTTTCTCGCGCCGGCGCTGTACCGAGGAGGGAATATTCATGCCTTCCCGGTACTTGGCGACGGTGCGCCTGGCAATGTCGACGCCACTCTCCCGCAGCATGTCGACGATCGCATCGTCGGAAAGCACGTCGGCTGGCTTTTCCTCGTCGATCAGCTGCTTGATGCGGTCACGCACCGATTCCGAGGAATGCGCATCGCCGCCACCCGACGCGGCGATCGAGGCGGTGAAAAAGTAACGCAGCTCGAACACGCCGCGCGGCGTCAGCATGTATTTGTTCGCGGTGACCCGGCTGACCGTCGATTCGTGCATGCCGATAGCGTCGGCGACCGTGCGCAGGTTGAGCGGCTTCAGCTGGCGCACGCCATGGACGAGGAAGGCATCCTGCTGGCGAACGATTTCCGAGGCGACCTTGAGGATGGTCTTTGCCCGCTGGTCGAGGCTGCGCGTCAGCCAGTTGGCGTTTTGCAGGCATTCGGCCAGGAAATCCTTCTCCGCCTGGTTCTTCGCCTGCGGCGAGACCTGGGCGAAATAGATATGGTCGACCAGCACGCGCGGCAGCGTTTCGGCATTGAGCTCGACTGTCCAGCTGCCGTCATTGGCTGCACGCACCTCGACATCGGCAACGATCGCGTCGCTGGCGCCGCCTGAAAACGCCATGCCGGGCCGAGGATCGAGTGCCCGGATCTCGGCCAGCATGTCGAGCAAATCCTCCTCGTCGACACCGCAGATCCGTTTCAGCGCATGGAAATCACGCCGTGCCAGCAGTTCGAGATTGGCGACCAGCGCCTTCATCGCCGGATCGAGCCGATCCCGCACGGCGAGCTGCAGCGACAGGCTTTCGGCAAGGTCGCGGGCAAACAGGCCGGCCGGCTCGAAAGTCTGGCACACCGCCAGCACCTTGCGTACCGCGGCGACGTCCGTGCCGAGACGGGCGGCGATCTCGGCCAGGTCGGCGCGCAAATAGCCGGCCTCGTCGAGGCCGTCGGCCAGGTCGGCGGCGATCAGCCGTGCCGCCGGATCGGCGAAGGCGAGCGCGACCTGTTCACCGACATGGTCGCGCAGCGTGATCGCCGCGGCCGCCATGTCGCCGGCGTCAAAACCCTCGGATGAGGAACTCGCGCCATTGCCGGACGCCGATTTCCATTGCGCCGTCAGGTCGGGACCGAGCCGCTCGCTGGTCCCCGGATCGTCGGGAAACAGGTTTTCCAGCGACGTATCGAGCTTGTCGGAGATCGCTTCGGCGCTCCACTGCGTCTCGTTTTCGAACCAGTCGCCGTCGGCGGCGGCTTGCGGCTCCGCCTCGATCTTCTGCGCCTGGTCGCTGGCGGCATCCTCCTGCGGTTCGGCGCGCTCCAGCAGCGGGTTGCGTTCGATCTCCTCGTCGATGAAATGCTCGAGCTCGCCATGGGTGAACTGCAGCAGCCGAATCGACTGCATCAGCTGCGGCGTCATCACCAGCGACTGCGATTGTCGTAGCTGTAGTTTCGCCGCCAACGCCATTGTCTGGTTTCAAACGCCTCGTCTACGCATCCGGGCTTCCGGACAGGAATTTTTGCAGCCGGTCATAGAAACTGGCCCAGCTTTTGCTTGTCAAGGCAAAAGCTAGCAAAACTCGCTTACCAGAGCGTTATCGGGCAACAAAATCGAAGAAAATGGGGCGTCCGGGCACCAAAAATCGTGTCAGGAAACAAATTTCACGCTCAGAGCGTAAAACCCTCGCCGAGGTAGAGCCGCCGGACATCCGGATTTGCCACCACTTCGTCGGCCCGGCCATGGGTCAGCACCTGACCGGCATGGATGATGTAGGCGCGGTCGATCAGGCCGAGCGTTTCGCGCACATTGTGATCGGTGATGAGGACGCCGATGCCGCGCGCCGTCAGATGGCGCACCAATTGCTGGATATCGGCGACGGCGATCGGATCGATGCCGGCAAAAGGCTCGTCGAGCAGCATGTAGGCCGGACGCGTCGCCAGCGCACGCGCGATTTCCAGGCGCCGCCGCTCGCCACCGGAAAGCGACATGGACGGCGCCTTGCGCAGATGGCTGATGTGGAATTCCTCGAGCAGTTCGTCGAGATTGCGCTCGCGCTCCTTGCGGCTCTTTTCGACCACTTCGAGCACGGCGCGGATGTTCTGCTCGACGCTCAGGCCGCGAAAGATCGAGGCCTCCTGCGGCAGGTAGCCGATGCCGAGACGCGCGCGGCGGTACATCGGCATCGAGGTGACGTCGAAGCCGTCGATCTCGATCGTGCCCTCATCCACCGGCACCAGGCCGGTGACCATGTAGAAGCAGGTCGTCTTGCCGGCGCCGTTGGGGCCGAGCAGTCCGACAGCCTCGCCGGCGCGCACGCCGATGGTGACGCCGCTGACGACCTTGCGGCCCTTGTAGCTCTTGGTCAGACCCTTGGCGATCAGGGTCCCCTTGAACTTTCTCTTATCGGCGGTCACCGTGGCCGGCGCCGAAAGCTTGCCGGCGGCCCGTCCCGTAAGACGCGCCGTCAGCGACGACAGGCTGGCCATCAGGGGTTCGCCGCTCCCGATTTCGGCGGCGGTGTGATCGACATCTGGACACGTTGCCCAGCGCATGGATCAACCTGGGCCAACCCGGTTTTCATCTGCACGACGAGCTTGCAGCCGACCAGGACGTTGTCGTTCTGCGACAGAACGACCTTTTTGCCCGACAGCACCAGAACCTGGCTCTTCATATCGAAGCTGCCTTGATCGCCGGTCGCGACCTGCGCATCCGACTTGATGTAAACCTTGTCGGAGATTTCCAGATGATCGATGTTGGCCGAGCCGGTCATCGCAGCACCCGCGGCTTCCGTGCCTTTGGCCGCGGCGTTGGGATCCTTGACATAATAGACCGTCATCTTGCCGGCCTTCATCAAAGTCGGCCCCTGGACGACGCTGACATTGCCGGTGAAGATGGCGACATTGTCGGCCTGGCGGACTTCCAGCTTGTCGCTTTCGATCTGGATCGGCTTGTCGCCCGACAGTTTGAGACCTGACTGGCTGGTCGACTGCGCCAAGGACGGCACCAGTCCGAGCAGCAGCAACGCCGAAGTTGCAGCCGCGAGCCGCGTCGAACTACTGAGCCGCATTGGTTTCTCCGCTGTTTCCCTCTGCCGTTTTCAAGGCGGCGGAATCGATGTTGACGCGCACTTTGTTCTCGAAAACCAGGACCCTGCCATTGTCCTGGACCGACATCGAATCCGCCGTGATCCGTGACCCCTCACGGCTGACATCGACGGGATCTCCCGTCTTCATAGTGCCTTTGCCCATGTCGAGGAAGACCGATTTGAACTTGGCCTGCATGCCGTCGGTTGTGGTGATGGTAACGTCGCTGGTCAGGTTCATCGTATTGCCGTTGCGATCGTAGGTGCCGCGCGAGGCCTTGATCGCCGCCACATTGTCAGGCCCAACCGGCACCTTGGCGTCGATACCTTCCAGTTCGATGATCCCTTGCGTGCTGACATCCTGGATGGCGCGCAGCGCCGTCATCGAATAGGGCTGCTTCTGCTTGGTGAACCCGTTGAGCTTGGGATTGGCCATCACCAGCTTGCCGTTGGAAAAGGCGGTGCCTTCCGCCTGAACCGTCACGGAGACGGGTGCGGCGAGATAGGAATAGACCGGGAAAGCAATGGCGATCAGTGCCGCAGCCAGCGGCACTGCAAACTTGAGAACGCGCACGCGGCGCGAATGACGTTGCGCGCGGTCGAAAGCATCGCCGCGCATCCGGCCGTCCGCCGGTGGGACCAACTCCGTCTCGTCGTTGGTCGGTTCAATCGGTCGCGCTAACATTCACTGCTTTCTTCTAAACCCCTGCCCACCTGGAAACACCGCCTATAGGTGGGACGCCCGCGCCTTCAAGCAAGCACAAGCCCATGAAAACTGCAAAAATGTGACGGCCGCTTTTGTACAGATGAAAACGAGATCTGCACAACTGCACGTTCTTCATTAGCAGAAACAGCCATGCGGCGTAAGATTGTCATCTGTCGATCCCGTCGCCGAACCTCGCGGCGATTGCACAAATGCGTGAAGAGACCTGTGCCTGGAGAGGGGCGGATGCCCGCCTGGCCACCCCAATCGATCGTGCATCCGGCACGGCCATTTCGACAATCCGCGCGGATTGTCTCGTCGCACCGGAAAGAGAATTGCTTCCAGATGGGCGGATCATGGTCTAGAAGCGTGTCTTCCCGCCGACTGAAAGGCTGACCATGGCACTGAGAGCCGACGACCTGATCGACCGCCGCCGCCTGCGGCGCAAGCTGACGTTCTGGCGCGTTGCCGCCATCGGTATCGTGGCACTCGGGGTGATTGCGCTTTCAGCCTGGTTCTACGGCGACGACTTCACCGGCTCGGCCGTCGACCACATAGCCAAGGTCAGGATCGAAGGCACCATCACCGAGGACGAGGAACTGATCAAGCGGCTGGAAACCATCCGCCAGTCGTCGAAGGTGAAAGGCGTGATCCTGTCGATCGATTCGCCTGGCGGCACCACGGTCGGCGGTGAATCGATCTATGAAGAGGTGCGCAAGCTGGCCGCCGACAAGCCGGTGGTCGCCGAAGTCGGCACGCTCGCCGCGTCGGCGGGCTACATGATCGCCAGTGCCGCCGATCACATCGTTGCCCGCAAGACCTCGATCGTCGGTTCGATCGGCGTGCTGATCCAGTATCCGGATGTCAGCGGCCTGATGGACAAGCTCGGCGTCAAGCTGGAGGAAGTGAAATCCTCGCCGCTGAAAGCCTCGCCGTCTCCTTTCAAGCCGACCAATGACGACGAGCGCGCCATGGTCCGCAAGCTCATCCTCGACAGCTACGACTGGTTCGTCGGCATCGTTGCCGAACGCCGCAAGATGACCCGCGAGCAAGCGCTGGCGCTCGCCGACGGCTCGATCTTCACCGGCCGCCAGGGCGTCGCCAACGGGCTGATCGACGCCGTCGGCGGCGAGACCGAAGCTGTCGGCTGGCTGGCGACCAAGGGCGTCGACGCCAAGCTCAAGGTGATCGAATGGAAAGACACGGAAAGCCGCGGCGGCTTCTTGTTCTCGAAAGCGATGGCGCAAACGATCGGCAGCGCACTCGGTTTGCCGGCCTACAGCGGCGATGTTATTCATGAACTGGGCGCCGACCGCTTGTTTCTTGACGGTCTCGTTTCCGTCTGGCACCCTTGAGATGCCGTTTGGGGCAAGTGAAAAAAGCAAATAAAATCATCCTCATAATTTTGACCGCACTGCTTTCACGGGGACCCGTCTCATGATCAAGTCCGAACTTGTGCAGATTATTGCCACGCGTAATCCGCATCTTTTCCTGCGCGACGTCGAAAACATCGTCGGCGCGATCTTCGATGAGATCACCGACGCTCTTGCCGAAGGCAACCGGGTCGAACTGCGTGGCTTCGGCGCTTTTTCGGTGAAAAACCGTCCCGCCCGCACCGGCCGCAATCCGCGCACCGGCGAATCCGTCGAGGTCGAGGAAAAATGGGTGCCGTTCTTCAAGACCGGCAAGGAGCTGCGTGAAAGGCTGAACGGCGGCAAGTAGGCGCGGCGTCAGCGCCAGACGGCCTTTCGGCCAGCTTCCGACGGAAAACATCATGTTCAATCGCTTCATGCTCATCGTGGTCTTCGTGCCCCTGGCGGTCATCCTGATCGCGCTCGCCGTCGCCAACCGCGAACTGGTCGCCTTCACGCTGGACCCGTTCAATCCCGGCAATCCAAAGCTGACGCTGACCTTGCCGCTGTTCATCTTCCTGTTCCTGGCTCTCGCCGTCGGCATGGTCGTCGGCAGCCTGGCAACCTGGGTCAAGCAGGGCCGCTACCGCAAGCTGGCGCGCCAGCGCGGCGTCGAGGCCGAGAACCTGCGCCAGGCAGTCAGCCGCGCGCCAGCGGCGCCGCAAGGCCCGGTCCCAGGGTCGGCCCAAGGATCGGCCCAAGCATCAGCCTTGCCGAAACCGACCACTTGAACCGCCGGTCGGCGGTTTTCGCTCCACGGAGTTTTCCATGCTGACCATTTTGGCCGCCGAGGTCGATCATGCGCTGACCTTTCCCGGCCTGGTCGAGACGCTGCGCACGGCGTTTCGTGATGGTGCCGTACAGCCGGTAAGGCATCACCATACGGTCGAACGGCCCGACGGCGCCGCCTCGACGCTGCTTTTGATGCCTGCCTGGACCGACTTCAACGCCGCCGGCACGTCGGCCAGCGGTCACATCGGCGTCAAGATCGTCACCGTCTCGCCCGACAACAACACGATCGGCAAGCCCGCGGTGATGGGGCTCTATCTCCTGCTCAATGGCGCCACCGGCGAACCCGAAGCCCTGATCGACGGCCAGCGGCTGACGCAATGGCGCACCGCCTGCGCTTCGGCGTTGGCCGCCTCCTACCTCGCCCGCGACGATGCCTCGCGGCTGCTTGTGGTCGGCGCCGGCGCGCTGTCACCCTTCCTCGCCAAGGCGCATTGCGCCGTGAGGCCGATCAAGACCATCCGCATCTGGAACCGCACGCCGGCCAATGCCGAGAAGGTCGCCGCCGATCTGCGCGCCGAAGGCTTCGCGGCCAGCGCCGTAAGTGATCTCGATGCCGAACTTGGGCAGGCCGACATCATCTCCTCGGCGACGATCACCACAACGCCTCTGATCAAGGGCACATTGCTGCGGCCGGGCACCCATGTCGACCTGGTCGGCGGCTTCACCCCGACGATGCGCGAAAGCGACGATGACGCGATCGCGATCGCCCGCGTCTATGTCGACACCCGCGCCGGCGCCTCCAAGGAGGCTGGCGACATCGTCCAGCCGCTGGCCTCCGGCGTGCTGAAGCCCGACGCCATAGTCGCCGATCTGCACGAACTGGCGCGCGGTGAGAAAAAGGGCCGCGAGAGCGCCGGTGAGATCACACTGTTCAAGTCGGTCGGCGCAGCGCTCGAGGATCTTGCCGCCGGCATTGCCGTCTACAAGGCGCTCGTGGCTTAGTTTTCTACCGCAGCCATTTTTGCGCCCATCGCCTCGGCGATCAGCGAAAAATCATGCGCGCTGAGTTCGAAAAGGCCAAGGCGAAGCTGATAACCCCAGTTCGACTTGCCGGCTGTGAACTCCAGCCTGTCGAGCAGCGGTTTGATCGCTGTTTCCTCGGCCATTGCCCACGCGACATCGCGCCGGAACGGCGTGAAGCCGCCGCCCATCTCGCCCTGATAGGGTTCGCCTTGCCGCACCGCGCCGATCGCCGTGAACGCCTGCAGGCCATCTTTTTCGCCGAAAATGGTGGTCGGCGAATAATAGACGATGCCATCACCGGGCTTTATGCGGCGCAGCGGTGCCGCCTTGCCGTGATTGACCTGCATGAAGCCGCCATGCCGCCCGCGCCGGACATGTTCGGCCGACGCCACCGCGATCCAATGCGCGCTCATTTGCGTTCCCCGTTGGCCTGTTCCCCGTCGGACAGCCAGTAAACGCGCAGGCGATGGTTGTCGGGATCGAGCGCAACGAAGGTACGGCCGAAATCCATGTCGGTCGGCGTCTGCAGGATTTTCAGCCCGCGCCCAGCCCAGTCGGCATGGGTAGCGTCGACCGCGTCCGGCGCATCCAGCGCAAAGACGATTTCGGTGCCGCCGCCTGACGCGGCTGCGGCCGGCACCACCGTATGGCGCGACCAGAGGCCGAGCTTGAAGCCCGCATCGAGCACGAACAGCACGAAGGTCGGCGAACTTTCGACCGGCTCGCGACCGAGCAGCGCACTGTAGAAGGCGCCGCTCTGCTGCGGCTGGTCGACATAGAGGATGATGAAGTTCGGGGCGGCCATGTCAGCTCTCCAAGGTTCAGCGTTTCGACTTGCCGACCATAGGATGAGCTGCTGTCAGAATCTGGCAGTGGGTCAGTTACCCACTGCCAAGCATCGACAGGCCGACCTTGCGCGCCGACAGGCCGGTCTCGTCCAGCGTGACATCGTCGCCGACGACGCCGAACGGCACGGCCAGCGAGCCGTCCGGCTCCTGCGCCCCGTGCCCGGAAATCAAGGCCCGGTCGCCGCGCACATTCACCCAGGAAAAGGGCAGCACCATGCCAGGCGGCAGCTTCAGCGGCCCGGGCAGGACGATACCAAGCTCTGCGAGCCGACGACCGGCGCCGCGTTGGCCCCCGCCAGCCTCCCGCCGAGCTTTCCTGCTTGCCGCCGCCTCATCAAGCGGGCAATCGCTCCAAGGTCGGCGCCGACCCCCCGTGGCGCGGAGGTCGTCGATCCCCGCGCCGGCAAGCAACGACCTACTGGAAATTGAAATACAGTGCCGGCGGGTACTGCGACCCGTCGGCGGCCGGCACATTTGCCTGCGCCGCGGGCTTGACCCCGCCTGTGGCCATGTTGTCCAGCGGCGGCTTGGCCTGCTCGGCCTTGGCGGCAACGTCCTGCGTCACCGGGACTTTCTTCTGGGCCTCCGCCGTCTGCGACAGGGCAAGCACGACGAACAGCCCTGACATAACGAATTTCCTGACGGTTTTGCTCTCCTGGCTCTGTGGCCTCATGGCTTGAAACCAGACTCGTCGAGCACGGCGACCTGATTGCCGTCGATGTAGAAGCGGATCGCGTGCGCCTCGTTGTCGATGTCTATGCGCGTCGGTTGCGCGGCCAGCCCCGCCGGGGCGGTCCTGGCATATTTCGAGGGAAAATCCCCAGCCGGTGCGTAATGGAAGAGTAACGCCAATGCGAGGCATCCGGCGGTAAATACAAGGAAGGTAAGTCTGGAAGAGATGGTCGACGTCATCTAGTCGTTCCTTCAGGTTGAAGTTGCATCTACGGTTCGGTTGCTCCATGATTTCCGATCTTGGCACAATCGAGCCGGCGCTGGCGTGGTCTAGCAGGCAATTGTTTGATCAGTATTTGAAGATCGCAAAAAAGCTCTTGTCGGAGCTGGTTGCTAGCCAAGTCACCGGAGATGGGAGCGCTGCGAATTAATTATCTCGATGACGTGCTGCTGTCTTGTGCTATGTTTTGTTCAGCCTGCTGCAAAAATTGCAGCGGTGATGCCAGAGGCCGCCGATGCGTTACCTGAACTCCGCTCACTATATCAATGTGGTGGCCAAGACCGGTTCGATCCGCGCCGCCGCGGAATTGCTCGCCATAACCTCGACGGCGCTCAACCGGCGTATATTGGCGATGGAGGCCGAACTCGGCGTTGCGATTTTCGAGCGACTGCCTCACGGCGTGCGATTGTCCAGCGCCGGCGAGCTTCTAGTGCAGCACATGCGCAACCAGTTATCCGATATGGAGCACGTGAAATCGCAGATTGCAGACCTTGCTGGCGCCCGGCGCGGCCATGTGGCGATCGCCTGCAGCCAGGCGCTATTGCCCTACCACCTGCCGATGCAGATCTCACTCTACCGCAAGGAACATCCGAATGTGACCTTCGGAGTGCACCTGCGCGACCGGGAGGAGGCCGAGCGTGCCTTGGTCGATCACACGGCCGACATCGCCATCGTCTACGAGCCAACCCGGCTCGCTGCTTTCATGACGCTGATGCGGGTGCACCAGCCAGTGCATGCGGTTATGCGGCCCGATCATCCGCTGGCTTCTCACGAGACGGTGCGCTTGCGCGCTTGCCTCGACTATCCAATCGCGCTTCCCACATCAAGTTACGGCGTGCGCTACCTGCTCGACATCGGGGCGCAATCGTCATCGCTGCAGCTGGAGCCGGTGATTCAATCGGACAGCTTCGAATTCCTGCGCAACCACGCTATCTCGGAGGATATCATCACCTTCCATTTCCCAATTGGCCTGTCCCACCAGACGATGACTGGTGACATGATCTCCCGGCCGCTCGACCCGCGCGACGTGCCCGCTGGCATGCTCTATGTCGGCCAACTCAAGGGCCGCACCCTACCGGTGGCCGCTGCCCGTTTCGCCGACCAGCTTTCCGCCTCGCTGGCGCAGCAGTATGACGTGTCGTGATGGCACCAGCCACTCAGCTTGATGCACCTGGATAAGGCTGTCGGGGTTGCTGTCAAGCGTTGCTGGTGTATGCGCACCCGTCAGGTGCGCAGCGACACTGTCCGGGCCTTTGTTGGCCCACGACCTACCTAGGCCCGCGAAGCGCCGGCTGTGCACGATGAAGCTGGTCGGCAAGTCCTTGGCGCTCATTCTTTCCGCCATGTTGCAAATTCCGGTAGTGGGTCAGTTTGGATTTCAAACTGACCCACTACCCAGATTCTGGCAGTAGCCGTCACGAACCGCGCGGCTTGTCGAGCGTCGCCCGCCATTCCTTCAGCAGCGCCTGGCGACGGCGCGGATAGCGCGTATCGGTGGTGTTGAGGCCAGTTATGCGATCGGCGCGAAAATGCCGGAAGTCCTGGCGCATCTCGCACCACGCCACCACCACACGCACCTTGTCGAAGAACCCCAGAGCAAACGGCCAGACCACGCGTTCGGAGGCGGCGCCACCGGCATCGCGGTACAAGAAGCCGAGCTTGCGCTCGTTGCGGATGGCCTGCCGCACAAGGCCGAGGTCGATGCCCTCGATGGCCGCGGCGGGAGGCCCGACGAGTAACGTGCTCGCATCGAGATCCTCGCGCAGATCGTCTGGCAACACGGCGGCGATCTTGGCCAACGCGTTGGCGGCAGCGGCCGAGAGACGCTGGTCCGGCTGCTTGGCGACCCAGCGCGAGCCGAGCACGATGGCTTCGATCTCCTCGTCGCTGAACATCAGCGGCGGCAGCATGAAGCCGGGCTTGAGCACGTAGCCCAGTCCTGCCTCACCCTCGATCGGTGCGCCCTGGCCCTGCAGCGTGGCGATGTCGCGGTAGAGCGTGCGGATCGAAATCCCGAGCTCATCGGCCAGCGCCTGCCCGCTCACCGGCCGGCGGTGCCGGCGCAGCGTCTGGATCAGGTCGAGCAGGCGTTCTGAGCGGGACATGATTCTCCGGCTTTGTTGTCTCCACGATAATGCATCTCGCTCGGAACTGTGCAGTGGTCCAATCCGCGACGTCAGAGATGGAATACCTTGACTTCGTTGCCGCGTTCCAAGGCCTTGTTGGCAACGAACATCTGCGTCTTCGACATGTCGATTTCACGGTCGGCAAGGACGCGCAGCATCGCTTCCAGCCGCCGCAGAGCGATCGCCTTGTTGCGGTGTTGCGAGCGCTCGTTGCGGGCCGTGACAACAATGCCTGTCGGCAGATGAACGGCCCGCACCGCACTGTCGGTGGTGTTCTGATGCTGTCCGCCGGGACCGCCGGCCCGCAAGGTTTCAAAACGGACATCGGACGATGCGACCGACACGGCAGCGGCCTCCGTCAAATCGACGGTCTGCACGCCGACGAACCAGTTCTGCCGCTTGTGTCCCAGCCGCACCGGGCTCTTGAAGACGAACTTGACGGTGCCGCAATACTCCTCAGCAAGTGCCTCGGCGTTGCGCCCCTCAACGCTAAGTATGGCGGATTTGGCGCCATGCCGGTCCGGTTTGTGGCCAAGCGTAACTTCGATCGTACAGCCAAGCCGACCGGCTTCGCTCTCGATGATATCGACCAGTGCCATCAGGGCAATGCGGCATTCCACCGGTCCGCTGCCCGATGTGACAAGCATGTCAATTGCGGCCATGGTCTGCCCTCCTTGGAACGCGTTCACGCGATGGCTTCTTGCGTGTCCGGTCGGGCGGACCGTCTATCGCCTTCTTGTAGGTCACCAGCGGTTTCATCGCCGCAAGCGTCACGACCAGGCCGGCATCGGCGAGATCTTGCACCACCTGCCCGGCATCCTTGTAGGCGGAAGCCGCTTCCTCGACGACCAGGTTGCGGTCATCGCAGATCAGCTGCCCTCCCCACACGTTTCTCAGCAAGGCGTCGCGCTCCGACCTGTTGCGCCCGGCACGGCCATGCATGGTGGCGCGGTCGTATTTGCGGCCGGCGCCGTGCGAGATGCCGCCCAGCGATGGACCCGTCCCGTCGAGTGCCCGCACGACATAGCTCAGGCTGGCGCGCGAACCCGCGATCGGTGCGATATCCCCCATTCGCACCGCGGCCGATCCCTTGTGGTGGACGAAACCATCGGCCCGGTCGCGGACAAGATTATGCGGTACGTCGGCCACCAGCCGGACATCGCTGCGCAGGGCGCTTGCCGCACGCTCGGCGATCAGCCTGCGGTTGAGCGATGCCCAGGTGACGCAGAGATCATGCTGGCGACGCCAACTCCGTCCCGCGGCCGACTTTGGGTCGAGCCCGGCCGTGACCGCTGACTGAAGGTCGAGCATCTGCCCGAACACAAAGGCACCCAGCCCACGCGAGCCGGAATGCACCAGGAGATAGAGCTTCTGGCGGTCGAAGCGGCCTTCATCAGCCGTTTCGATCACCTGATCGACCGCCTGCAACTCGCAGAAATGATTGCCGCCGCCGATCGTGCCCAGCGCGTTCGGATAGAGATCCAGCGGCAGGTCCGCAGCCGCGAGCGCGGCGTGCGGGTCGATATCCTCCGCTTCGATCTGGCGAAGGCATTCGACGGCCTTGTCGATCCTGAGTTTGCGCAGCGGCAAATCGAGTTCGAACAACGACATGCCGCAGCCAATGTCATTGCCGATCAGCTGCGGATGCAGCCGTTCCGACAACACGGCAATTCCGGTCGGACCATATTTGCCGGGATGCAGGTCCGGGAAAGCCGCAACCGAGGTAACGCCGGGCAGAGCCGCGACCGTTTGCAACTGCTGAAGCGCCGCACCTTCGATCCAGGTGCGCGGTGAAAAACAATGCTGGATATGCGCCGTCGCGACAACGCGCGGCGAAGAGGAGGCTAAGCCCCCGGTCAAATTGCCCATGATGGAACACTTCTGGATACAGGTCAGAATGCGGACGCCATCAGGCATCCGTTCGACCGGCGGCAGTCAGCAAAGATGCTGGCTTAGGCCGGAACCCTCGAGGGGTGCGCGGTGAAGATGTTCGTCATCTTTCGCTCCCATTCCAGAAAACAATGCGGGCCTCGTAAACGAAGCGCACGAAAAAACAAGTGTAATGCTGCAACACCCGCCGCACTGTTTCGAACGCCACGGCTTCCAGCCTGCTCCAATCACTCTGCAGGCCATCGCTTGTTGCACCGCCGCTGTCCTCATGCCAAAAGCGGCCACGCCGCTCGGAGATGCTCCCGCTTGAAGTCTTTTCGCGACAAACGCCGCGACAACCGCTCGCCCGCGAAGGGCGGAACCGCAGAGGCGCGCCCGCATGAGGGGCGTGGCGCGGCAAGGCCGGACGCCAGGCCGCACGCGCCGCATGAGGCCAGAACCGATGAGCGCTCCGAGCCGAAATCGGCGCCGCGCGTCCTTGCCCGCCGCGACGGCGCCCTGCCCACCGAACATCTTCCTGTGATCCTCGAAGTGGCGCCGAATGCCGATTATGCGCTGCTCGACAGCGGTGCCGGGCAGAAGCTCGAACAATACGGGCCCTACCGCATCGTGCGGCCCGAGGGCCAGGCGATCTGGCAAAAGGCCTTGCCGGCAAAAGACTGGGAGCGCGCCGACGCCATCTTCACCGGCGACACCGACGAGGAGGGCATCGGCCGCTGGCGCTTCCCGAAGACGCCGCTCGGCGAGACCTGGCCGATGAAGCATGACGGCATCGACTATCTCGGCCGTTTCACCTCGTTTCGCCATGTCGGCGTCTTTCCCGAACAAGCCTCGCACTGGGACCACATGGCCGGGTTGATTGCGGCCGCGAAACGGCCGGTCAAGGTACTAAATCTGTTCGGCTATACCGGCCTCGCCTCGCTGGTGGCGGCCCGCGCCGGTGCTGAGGTCACCCATGTCGATGCCTCGAAGAAGGCGGTCGGCTGGGCCCGCGAGAACCAGGAAATGGCCGGGCTCGGCAGCAAGCCGATCCGCTGGATCGTCGACGACGCGGTGAAATTCGCAGAGCGTGAGGAACGCCGCGGCAGCCGCTACGACATCGTCCTTTTCGACCCACCGGCCTATGGCCGCGGCCCCAAGGGCGAGGTCTGGCAATTGTTCGAGGACCTGCCGGCATTGACCGACCTTTGTCGCGCGATCCTGACACCGAAGCCGCTTGCCGTGGTGCTGACCGCCTATTCGATCCGCGCCTCGTTCTTCGCCATTCATGCCTTGACGCGCGACACCTTTGCCGGCATGGGCGGCACGGTCGAATCGGGTGAGCTGATCATCCGTGAGAAGTCCGCCGGCCGGGCGCTATCGACCTCATTGTTTTCGCGTTGGGTGGCCTGAATGAACGAGCGGCATGCAGGCGCACCCGGGCTGGTGAAGGAAGTCACCAGCCTCGCCAACCCGCTGGTCAAGGACATCAAGGCGCTCGCCCAGAAGAAATTCCGCGATCAGCAGAACGCCTTCATGGCCGAGGGATTGAAGCTGGTCATCGACGCGCTCGATCTCGGCTGGCAGATCAGGACACTGGTTTTCGCCAAGGCCGGGCGTGGCAACGCCGCGGTGGAGAAAGTAGCCGCACGCACGGTTGCCGCCGGCGGCACGGTGCTCGAAGTGTCGGAAAAGGTGCTTGTCGCCATCACCCGCCGTGACAATCCGCAAATGGTGGTCGGCGTCTTTTCGCAGAGATTCCTGCCCTTGAAGGATGTCCGCGCCGACAATGGCGACGTCTGGGTGGCGCTCGACCGGGTGCGCGATCCCGGCAATCTCGGCACCGTCATCCGCACCATCGATGCCGTCGGCGCCAAGGGCGTCATCCTGGTCGGCGACACCACCGATCCCTTTTCCGTCGAGACGGTGCGTGCCACCATGGGTTCGATCTTTGCCGTGCCGGTAGCCAGGGCGACGACCGAAGCTTTCCTCGCCTGGCGAGGCGGATTTTCAGGTCTTGTCGCCGGCACCCACCTGAAAGGCGCCGTCGACTACCGCTCGGTCGATTTTTCCCGCGGCCCGGTGCTGCTGATGATGGGCAACGAACAGCAGGGGCTGCCCGAAAGCCTGGCCGCGAGTTGCGACAGGCTGCTTAGAATTCCGCAGGCGGGCCGGGCCGATTCGCTCAATCTTGCCGTTGCCACCGGCGTCATGCTGTTCGAGATCCGGCGCGGCGCGCTGAAGCTCGAACCAGTCGTGGACCAGCAATGAAGGTTGCCCGCCCTTGAAATCATGGTCCCCCTACGCGCTGCTCGTCGTCGCGGCCATAGCGCTCGACCAGTGGATAAAATATCTGGTCGAGACTGGCCTGCCGTTTCAGGAAAAGCTCGATCTGGTGCCTTTCCTGGCGCTGTTTCGCACCTACAACACCGGCATCGCCTTCTCGATGTTCTCGTCCTTCGGCGACACCGGGCTGATCGTCATCTCGCTGGCGGTCGTTGCCTTCGTGCTGTTCCTGGGGACGCGGATCGCGCCATCCCAGATCCTTGCCCGCACCGGCTTTGCGCTGATCGTCGGCGGCGCTCTCGGCAATCTGATCGACCGCGCCGTCTACGGCCACGTCATCGACTACATCCTGTTCCACACACAGGTCTGGTCCTTCGCCGTCTTCAACCTTGCCGACGCCTTCATCTCGGTGGGCGCGGCGCTGGTCGTCTTCGACGAACTGTTCGGCTGGCGGCGCGAGCCCAGACCTTCGAACGATTGACCCCGTGCGGCCATCGCCGCACAGTCCACGTCGCCAAACAAGATCGCGGAGAAAGAGATGTCCGAAACCTTCAAAGCCATCCTCGTTTCGCGTGACGCCGAGAAAAAGCAATCGGTAGCCGTGACCGATCTCACCGAAGCCGACCTGATGGAAGGCGACGTCACCATCGCAGTCGAGGCGACGACGGTGAACTACAAGGACGGCCTGGCGATATCAGGCAAGGCGCCGGTGATCCGCCGCTGGCCGCTGGTGCCGGGCATCGATTTCGCCGGCACCGTCACCTCGTCTTCCCATGCCGACTGGCGTGCCGGCGACAAGGTCATCCTGAACGGCTGGGGCGTCGGTGAAACCCATTTCGGTGCCTATGCCGGCCGCGCCCGCGTCAAGGGCGACTGGCTGGTGCCGCTGCCGCAAGGCATGAGCCCGCATGACGCGATGGCGGTCGGTACCGCCGGCTATACCGCCATGCTCTGCGTGATGGCGCTGGAGCGGCACGGCATCCTGCCCGATCGCGGCCCGGTGGTGGTCACGGGAGCAGCCGGCGGCGTCGGCTCGGTCGCGGTCTCGATCCTGTCCAGCCTCGGCTACCACGTCATCGCGTCGACCGGCCGCAACGCCGAAAGCCCCTATTTGATCAACCTTGGCGCCGCCGAAGTGATATCGCGCGACGAGCTTGCCCAGCCGGCCAAACCGCTGGCCAAGGAGCGCTGGGCCGGCGGCATCGACGCGGTCGGCAGCCACACGCTGGCCAACGTCCTGTCGATGACCTCCTATGGCGGTGCGGTTGCTGCTTGCGGTCTGGCCGGCGGCATGGACCTGCCGACGAGCGTCGCCCCCTTCATCCTGCGTGGCGTCTCGCTGCTCGGCATCGATTCGGTGATGGCGCCGAAGGCAGTCCGCCTCGAAGCATGGCGGCGCATCGGCACCGACCTCGATCTGCAGAAGCTCGCCGGCCTGTCGACAACCATAGGTTTCGACGGCATCATCGATGCCGCGCACGACATCGTCGACGGCAAGATCCGCGGCCGCGTCGTCGTGGATATGTAAGCCAGTACGGCCTCATAACAGGCGGATGGAAAGGCCTCGCCTGCCAGCGAATCCGCGGCTGCCGGCGCAGAAAACGCCGATCCGCTAAAATTCGAACGATCCGCCGCAATCTTCCATAATCTCTGTCTGGCAAGGGTTTCGCATGATCGCGGAATCCGGCAGCCAACAGGCGGACACAGGCGAAGACATCGATGCGGCGACTCCGCCGGCGTCGACGCGGCGCTTTGTCGTCGCGCCGCCGCTGGTGCCCGAGCCGCAGTTCTCCACGCGCGAAAGCCTGCCCCTGCTGACGTTTGTCGCCATCGTCGTGCTGGCCGGCCTGGCGCATCTGACCGGGGCGCCGATCTTCATCAGCGTCGGATTGCTGGCAACAGGCCTCGCCGGCCTTGCCACGCACCTGCACGCCAGGCGGAGCGTACACCGTACCGCGTTCCTGCTTGACGAGACCACTGCCCGCAGCCGCGCCGAGATCGAGACGCTGGCCGACCGCATGTGGGAAATGCAGGAGAGCGAGGAACGCTTTCGTGGCCTGATCGACGCACTTGGCGACCTCGTCATTCATCGCGACCGCGATGGCTACATCGTCTATGCAAACAAGGTCTTCGCGGATCTCGTCGAAACCGATCAACGCGACCTTGCCGGCAAGACCCTGGCGGACCTTGGCATCGATGTCGGCATCGTTCCGGATGCCGCCTTTTCCGACCATGAGTGCCTGAGTTCCACCGACGTCTCCATCCGTACGCCGAGCGGTCCGCGCTGGTTCTCATGGATCGAACTGTCGGTGCGCGACAAGGACAGCGGCGCCGCTTCGCATCGCGCCATCGCCCGCGACATCACCGCCCGGAAACGAGCCGAATCCTCACTGATCACCGCTCGCGAGCGGGCCGAATACGCCAGCCAGGCCAAATCGCGCTTCCTTGCCACCGTCAGCCATGAAATTCGCACGCCGATGAACGGCATCATGGGCATGGCCAGGTTGCTGGCCGACACCAGCCTGTCGCCGGAACAGCAGACCTATGTCGGCGCCGTCTCGACCTCGGCCAGCGCATTGCTCGCCCTGATCGAGGATCTGCTGGATTACTCCAAGATCGAGGCTGGACGCTTCGACCCGGAGCCGCAGCCGATGTCGGTGCGCGAGATCGCCGACAACATCGTCGAATTGCTCGCCGCCCGCGCCTTCGCCAAGGATATCGGGCTGGGCTGTCACGTCGAGCCCGACGTGCCGCAATTGATCACCGCCGATCCGGGCAAGGTCAGGCAGGTGCTGCTCAACCTCATCGGCAATGCCATCAAGTTCACCGACAGCGGCGGCGTATTGGTGAGCATCGCACGCGCACGCACCGAAACCACCGACCGTATCTGCTTCACCATCGCCGATACCGGTCCGGGTCTGCATGAGGAGGACCTGGAGCGCATTTTCGAAGAGTTCGAACAGGCCGACGGCACGTCGACGCGCACGCATGGCGGGGCCGGCCTCGGCCTTGCCATCTCAAGACGCCTGGTGGCGGCCATGGGCGGCGCGATTTCAGTATCCAGCCGGCTCGGCCAGGGATCCGAATTCGTCTTCGAAATCCCGGCAATATCGGCCACCGAAGCACCGCAGAGCCGGCAGAACGCGCTCTCGGGCAAGCGCGCGGTGATCCTGTCGAAAAAACGCCGTCGAGGCCGATGCCATCGCCCGCACCATCCGCGCCAATGGCGGCGCGGTCGACGTCGCCACCACCGCCGCGCAGGCGGCGCCCTTCGCCGACGGCTGCGATGTGCTCCTGGTCGACGCGGCCATGGAAGAGAGCGACGGAAGGTTGCTCAAGCGCCTGCGCCAGAGCGGTTTCGCCGAATGCGAGGCCATCACGCTGATCGCTCCGACCGATCGCGGCATGCTCGGCGAGTTCCGCGCCAGCGGCTACGCAACGTTCCTTGCCAGGCCGGTGCGGGGCGGAACGCTTCTGCGTGTGCTGTTGAGCAGCCATGCTCCCACCCTCACCCAGCCGCAGCCGGAAAAGGGTGGCGCCCCCGCACCTCGTGCCATCGGCAGCCGCCAGCGGGGACTGTCGGTGCTGATCGCCGAGGACAATGACATCAACGCCATGCTTGCCCGCGCCACGCTGCTGAAGGCCGGGCACCGCGTCAAGGTGGTCGGCAATGGCAAGGCCGCCGTCGAGGCTGTCACCGGCGCCGGACACAAGAACCGCTTCGACGTGGTTCTGATGGATCTGCACATGCCGGTCATGGACGGACTGGACGCGATCGCCGCCATCCGCCGCCACGAGGAGGAAACCGCCGTGCCGCCGGTGCCGATCATGGTGCTGTCAGCCGACAGCCAGGAAAAGACCCGCCATGCGGTGCTGGCCCATGGCGCCAGCGGCTTCGTCACCAAGCCACTCGACCCTGACGCGCTGGTCAATGCCGTCGAGGGACAGGTCGCGGCCTGAGCCGCTTTTCTTCCTCTGCGCCGGTCCGTTTCCTCCCGTAACGTAGCCGGTTGCCCGTATTCGCCAGCCGACGAAGTATTGCCCACGACGTCGTATCACGGTACTGTCACAATCCTGTTGCACCTACACCGTATCCCCGTGCCAAGAGGGATGGCTCGAAGGAGAATCACTCGTGCATACAGTTATGCCGGAATGTGACACTCGGCCGAACGCCAGCAGCGCCTTGCTTGCCGGGCGTAACGTCGATTCCGTCATAAAGGGCGCAGCACTCGCCCGAATCGGTAATCTCGAAGTGCGGCTCGCCCGCAACGAGGCCGAGATCGCGGCCGCACAGGAAGTCCGCTACCGGGTGTTTTACGATGAACTTGGCGCCAGGAAAGATTTGTTCCAGGCACAGGATCGCCGCGACGCCGACCGGTTCGATCCGCTCTGCGACCATCTGCTTGTCTTCGATACCTCGCTCTCCGGCCCCGAACATCGCCGCATCGTCGGCACCTATCGCCTGCTGCGGCAAGAAATCGCGGCCGCCGCTGGCGGGTTCTACTCAGAAGGCGAATTCGAGCTGACCAAGCTCATCGCCCGTCACCCCGGCCAGCGTTTTCTGGAACTCGGCCGCTCTTGCGTTTTGCCGGAATACCGCTCGAAGCGCACCATCGAGGCGCTGTGGCAAGGTATCTGGGCCTATATCAACCATTACGAAATCGGTGTGATGACCGGCTGCGCTTCCTTCCACGGCACCGTGCCGGCGGCGCATGCCGAGGCGCTCACCTATCTCGCCCACCACTGCCGGACGAATTCCGCCTGGGACGTGCGCGCGGTGTCCGGACGCTACTGTTCGATGGATCTGATGCCGATCGAGGCGGTCAACGCCAAGGCGGCGATCGCGGCGATGCCGCCACTGGTCAAGGGCTACCTGCGCGTCGGCGCCCGCATCGGCGATGGCTGCGTCATCGACCGCGAATTCTCGACGGTCGACGTGTTCGTCGTGATGCCGGTCAAGGAAATCGGCGCCCGCTACGTCAATTATTATGGCGGGGAAGCCCAGCGTTTCGCGGCGTGAATAGCGAATAGGACGTAGTGCCGGGAGTTGCGCGGCAACAGCCACTATCCGCTACTCCCTATTCGCTATCCCCTTCTTTTCACGGGATGTCTTCCGGCCGCCGGCCGGGCCGGCTCTTGTAGGGGGGAAACGCCCAGCCGAAACGAAGCGCGCCGCCGCGCACGGCGAACGCCGTGGCGAAGCCGGCCCATCCTGAAACAATCTGTGGCAAGCCGGCGACATCGCCGGCTGTGAAGATGGCGGCACCCACGAGCGCGGCCGTGACATAGATTTCCGGCTTCAGCAGCACCGAAGGCTCCCCGGCCAGAAGATCACGCAGGATACCGCCGAATGTGGCGGTCAGCATGCCGGTGATCACCGACACCGCCGGCGAGCCGGTGATGGCAAGTCCCTTGGCCGCGCCCATCACGGAAAACGCGGCAAGCCCGATGGCGTCGAGCCAGAGCAGCAGCTTGTAGCGGGATTCGACGCGGTGCGCGGTGAAGAACACCACAACCGCCACCACCGCGCAGATCAGCACATAGTCGCGGTTTCCCACCCAGAACACCGGCACGTTGAGGATCAGGTCGCGAAACGTGCCGCCACCGATGCCGGTGACGCTGGCCAGGAACAGGAAACCGATAATGTCGAGCTGCTTGCGTGAAGCGGCAAGCGCCCCGGTCGCGGCAAAGACGGCGACACCGGCATAGTCGAGAAGCGCGATCGGGTTCATTGTAGGACCAGGAGAGTAAGGGAATGGGGCAGTAAGGCAGTATGTTTAGCACGAAGGCGTACGATTGGAGCGCCCCCTACTGCCCTACTGCCCTACTGCCCTACTGCCCTACTGCCCACTCCCCTAACTAGGCATCCTTCTCGGCCTGCTCATTGACAGGCCCCGGCTCGACCGGCGTTTCGCCGGCGGCAAGCTTGGGGCCGCCCTTGGCAACGCCGACCATGGCCGGGCGCAGCACCCGCTCGCCGATCGAATAGCCCGGTTGCACGACCTGGACCACGGTGTTGGCCGGGACATCCGGATTGGGCACCTCAAACATCGCCTGGTGGAAATTGGGATCGAACTTCTCGCCTTCCGGCGTGAGCTTCTTGACCCCGTGCCGCTCCAGCGCCGACAGCATGGCGCGCTCGGTAAGGTCGACACCTTCGATCAGCGCCTTGAAGCCGGCATCGCCCGATGCCTTGGCCTCGGCCGGGATGGCGTCAAGCGCGCGGCGCAGATTGTCCGACACCGACAGCATGTCGCGTGCGAAATTCGCCACAGCGTAAGTGCGCGCGTCGTGCACGTCGCGTGCGGTGCGGCGGCGCAGGTTTTCCATCTCGGCCGCAACGCGCAGCGCGCGGTCCTTCAGTTCTTCATTTTCCTTCAGCAGCCGCACAAGGGCTTCATAGTCGCCATCGATGCTGCCTTCCGTGCGCTCGGCATTGGCCTCGGTCGCCTCGACTTCATCGGGCGCGCGTTCGTCTTTTGCCTGGTCGCTCATCGCCGTTTCCCGTCAATCTCGAATGATGTGGATTTTGAGCCCGATATCGAGGTTTGGCGGTCAAAAATCAAGGGGTAAGCGATAGTGGGGGCTCGCGGCCGGGGCAGGACAACGAATGGCAAGATCCCTCGATTTTAATTCAAATTTTACCCTAACCGCCGGCTTTGCTTGCCACAAACGCGTGATGCGGGAACCATTCCCTTGCTGCAGGAGTTTCGAAGCCGACACAGGATTTGAGATGATGACCCGCAAAAAAGGCGAAAAGGGAGAAAAGCTGGCCGCCGAGGTCAGGCGACAGTTCGGCGCCGAGACGGTGACGCGCTTTCTGCGTACCTTGCCGGCCTTCCGCACCGACGCCGACATTCCCGACCGGTTCAGGGAGCTGCTCGACCGCCTCGACGGGGCGGAGGACGGTGACGCCGGCTGGCGCCGGCAGTAATCCAACGACCAATCTTGTCAGCAAACCTCTATCGGCAATAGCCTGAGAGAGCCGAACCATCTAATGACAGATGCAGTGTGGTTCACATGGAGGACGTAATGCGCAAGGTTTCGATCACCTCATTGCTGTCGGCGCTTGTCGGCCTCGGTGCCGTTACGTTGGTGGCCTTTCCATCACAGGCAGACAGTCTGCAGCTGCAACTGGGCAAACACGGCCCGCAGCTGAAGCTCCTGGAAGATTGCGATCCCAATTACAACGATTGCGAAGGCAACCGACGCGACTACCGGCGCGACCGCCGTCAGTCACGAGGCTGCACGGAGGACCGGGCTCTCGACAAGGCGGACCGAATGGGCATCCGTCGGGCAAGGATAGAGTCCGTCGGCCGCCGGGAGATCACGGTCCGCGGCAGACAGGATGGCGACCGCGTGCGCGTGACTTTTGGAACCGAGCGCGGCTGTCCCATCCTCGACCGCGAGTAGAGATCGACCCCAAAGCGGAAACCCGATGCTCAAGCGACAGAGAGCAACGGGCTCCTAGCGACCGGGCTTCAAAGCTCCGCTCCAGGGTGGACCATCACGCTGATCAAGCTCCGATTGGCTGGCTCGACCGGGGCCACGCGACAATTACGCACAGTAATTTTGCGTGAGCTTGCCTTGCGGCGGCGGGGCGCCCCGCCTATGCTTCCTGATGAACATGATTTCCCCTGAGGCGGCCGCCAACAGCAAGCGCGCCTGGCTTAAGATTCTGGCGCGCTACAAGAAGCCTGACAGGCGCCGCAGCACCGTCGAACTCGCCATCACCCTCATTCCGTTCGCCGTGCTCTGGGGACTGTCCTCGGCCGCCTATGCCTATGGCCATTGGTGGGGTCTGGTTCTGATCCTCCCCGCGGCCGGGTTTCTGGTGCGCATTTTCATGATCCAGCACGATTGCGGCCATGGCTCCTTCTTCGCCAACCGCTATGCCGACGACTGGATCGGCCGCGCGCTCGGCATCCTGACGCTGACGCCCTACGACTGCTGGCGGCGCGCGCACGCGACGCATCATGCCAGCGCCGGCAATCTTGACGAGCGCGGCATGGGCGACATCAGGACGCTGACCGTTGCCGAATACCGGCAAATGTCGTGGCGAGGCCGCCTTGCCTATCGTCTCTATCGCCACCCGCTGGTGATGTTCGGGTTGGGGCCGATCTGGCTGTTCATCTTCGAGCAAAGGCTGCCCATCGGCATGATGCGGGGCGGCCTGACGCCCTGGGTGTCGTCAATGACCACCAATCTGGGCATCGCGGTTGCGGCAGCTATCCTCATCTGGTTCGTCGGCCCCGGCGCGTTCCTGGTTGTCCATCTGCCGATCGTCATCCTCGCCGGGTCGGCCGGTATCTGGCTGTTCTACGTCCAGCACCAGTTCGAGGAGACGGAATGGGCAAAGGATGCCGACTGGGAGTTCCAGCACGCCGCCCTGCACGGATCGTCCTACTACGACCTGCCGCCGGTGCTGAACTGGTTCACCGGCAACATCGGCGTTCATCATGTCCACCACCTCTCCGCCAAGGTGCCGGGCTATCGGCTGCAGGAAGTGCTGCGGGATTATCCCGAACTGCGCGGCATCGGTCGCGTCACGCTGCTCGACAGCCTGCGTTGCGTCAAACTAGCGTTGTGGGACGAAAACCGCCGCAAGCTGGTGTCGTTCCGCGAGGCGCGGGCAGCAGCATAAAGAGCCGCCGCACCATAAGGCGCGGCGGCATTGGCAACTCCTGGATATGTCTTTCGACGTGATTCCGGGCGGAAAACCGGACACGCTTTTCCTGGACTTGGATCAGGCCGCCTGGCGCTCGTCGCGCATCAGGATCTCGCCATGGCGGATCTCCGTGCCCAGCACCTTCAGGCATTCGCGAATGAAATTGGACAGGCCTGGCCAGCCCTTGGCTGAAACGAGATTGCCGTCGACATGGGCGCCGGTCGGCGCGACGTCGATATAGATGCCGCCGGCGAGCGTCACCTCCGGCTCGCAATAGTGTAGCGCCGCCACTTCCCGACCCCGCACCACGCCGTCGACGGCGATCAGGATCTGCACACCATGGCAGATGGTGAAGATCGGCTTGCCGGCCTCGTGGAAATGCCGCACCAGCGCCTGCACCCGCTTGTCGATGCGGATATATTCCGGCCCGCGCCCGCCCGCCGCATAGACGGCATCGTAGTCGTCCGGCTTCACCTCGGCGAAGGTCTTGTTGAGGATGTAGTCGTGGCCAGGCTTTTCCGTATAGGTCTGGTGGCCTTCGAAGTCGTGCAGCGACGTCTTCAGAATGTCGCCGGCCTTCTTGTCGGGGCAGACGACATGCACCGTATGGCCAACCGCATGCATGGCCTGTTCAAAGACGAAAATCTCGTACTCCTCGCTGAACTCGCCAACGAGCATCAATATCTTCTTGCCAGCCATTCCCGGTTCCTCCCTTGTGGTCACATTTATTTCGGATCGCGAAATAATGGACCTATCCTAAGGGCAGGACGACAAAAGAGAAAGACCAAATCGCACCATTGGTACGACCAGTTCATGCACATTACGACTTGCATCGGCGCCGGACGTTTCACGGCAGACGAAAACGGCAATACTGGTTCGACCAGAATTCCGGTCAGATAGCCGCCCTGATCATGTCCGCCGCCTTTTCTGCGATCATGATCGTCGGCGCATTGGTGTTGCCGCCGATCAGCGTCGGCATCACCGAGGCGTCGACGACCCGCAAGGCCTGTATGCCCCGCACCTTGAGTTGCGGATCGACCACCGCCAGATCATCGATGCCCATCTTGCAGGTGCCCGCCGGGTGATAGATCGTATCGGCGCGGGCTCGGATATGGGTCATCAGCTCTGCATCGCTCGAAACGCCGGCGGTGTAGATTTCCTTGGCGCGGTATTTGGCCAGCGCCGGCGCCTCCAGTATGCCGCGCATCATTCTGACACCCTTGAGCAACAGCTCGGCGTCGCGTTCGTCGGACAGAAAACGCGGATCGATGCGCGGTGGCGCCAGCGGATCCGGCGTCGACAGCCCGACCTCGCCGCGCGAATGTGGCCGCAGCACGCAAACGTGGCAGGAAAAGCCATAGCCCATATGCAGCTTGCGGCCATGATCATCAACGATGGCGATGCAGAAGTGCAGTTGCAGGTCGGGCCGGTCGATCGCCGGGTCGGATTTGAGGAAGGCGCCGCCCTCCGCGTAGGGCGTGGCGATCATACCGCCGCCATCCTTGCGCCAGCGCCGCAGATGCCGCAACAGGCTAGGCAGACCGCGCAGGCCGATGCCCATCATGTCGGCATCCCTCGATGTCCAGCCCATGATGAAATCGAGATGATCCTGCAGGTTCTTGCCGACGCCTGGCAGTTCATGAACGACCGGAATTCCGTGCGCTGCAAGCTCGACGGCTGGGCCGATCCCGGACAGCAACAAGAGTTGTGGCGAGCCGAAGGCACCACCGCAGACGATGACCTCGCGCCTGGCTTTCGCAACGGCTTCACCCTTGCCCGCGCGGTATCGCACGCCGGTGGCCCGCTTGCCGTCAAGGACGATGCCCGTGGCATGCGCTCCGGTGACAACGGTAAGGTTTGGCCGGTTCATCGCCGGATGCAGATAGGCGGCGGCCGCCGAGCAGCGCTCGCCATTGCGGCATTCGCCCCAGAATTGCGTGACCTGATACAGTCCGGCCCCTTCCTGTTCGACCCCATTGAAATCATCGTTGCGCCGGATCTGGCTTTCGCCACAGGCCTCGATGAAGGCGCGGGAGAGCGCACGCGGCTCCTGCTGCTCGGCGACCCGCAACGGTCCGTCACCGCCATGCAGGGCATCGCTGCCACGCTGATTGCCTTCCGCACGCCGGAAATAGGGCAGCACCTCGTCCCATGACCAGCCGTCGCAGCCGAGATCGGCCCATTCGTCATAGTCGCCGCGGTGCCCGCGTGTGTAGAGCATGGCATTGATGGCGCTCGAGCCACCCAGCGCCTTGCCGCGTGGCTGGTACCCCTTGCGGCCGCCAAGTTCCGGCTGCGGCACCGTCTCGAAAGCCCAGTTGTTGATCTTCGGCCGGCCCGGCAACAGCGCTATGACGCCGGCCGGTGCGCGGATGAGCAGATTTCTGCCATCGCCGCCGGCTTCGATCAGGCAAACCGTTTTCGATGGATCTTCGGAGAGCCGCGCGGCAAGCGTGCAGCCGGCGGATCCGCCACCGGCAATGACATAGTCGAAAACCATGGTCTCCTCCCGGTTGGAGCGCCGCACGTCCAAAGGACGCGCAAAGGACGCTCCAAGACTCATGCACACCCGGCGGATGTTTCCGTCCGGATGGCCGAGAGAAGGCCCGATCAGGGGCGTTGTAAAGGCGCGCGGAATTACCGCTGCGTCAACGCGGCACTAATTGGCCCGCACCCGCCGCCATGAATAGCCGGGCCCGTTTGGCTCCGGCACGGCGGTTGGCTGGTAGTAGAGCCCCAACCCGCCGGTGCGGCCCTCTTCGAGGCGCTTCAACAGCACCGGATTCGAGATCTCGAACTCGTCGAAGCCGAGCCGCAGCATATGCGGCAGCTGGTCGACCAGCACCTGGCCGGTGGCACGCACCGCACCCTCGAAATGATAGCGGCTGCGCAGCAGTTCGCCCTTGGAGAAGGATCGGCCGTCGCTGAAGGCCGGAACGGCCAGCGCCACCAGCGACAGTTGCTCGAGCAGATCAGCTATCTTCTCGAGCTGATCGCCGGGTTGCAGCACGACACCGAGCCGTTCGCTGGCGGACCGGCGCACCTCCGGATCGAGATCGAGGAACGCCTGCAGCGGCAGGATGAAGCGGCCATTGCCGGACAGTGCGTCCGCGCTTTCGGCATGAGCCCATTCATCCTCGCGAAAACCCGTCGGGGTCCAGAGGCGGGTCTCCGGTGTCGTCGGTTCGGTCATCAAAAATTCCTAAAGCCCAAAAGAATCCCAAGATGTTGAAACTTGGCTCAGGCCAAGCCGGAAATGATGGCTTCCGGGAACCGGAGCGGCGCGTACTTTTGGGTACGCCAGCACCGGAAGCCCAGGTATCAGCCGTTTGCAGGCCGGCATCACCTGATCAACATAGCTTAAAGCGATGCGTCGGTCAGCGACTTCTCCAACCCCGACAGGTGAATGCCGCACTCGGTCTTGGCATGACCGGCCCAGCGGCCGCTGCGCGCGTCCTCACCCGGTTGCACCGGCTGCGTGCACGGGAAGCAGCCAATCGACAGATAGCCGTAGGCGACCAGTGGATTTTCGCGCAGCGCATGCGCGCGCATGTAGTCCGCCTGGTCCGACGTCGTCCAGTGCGCCAGCGGATTGATGCGGATGCGCGGGCCGACCGCTTCGAACACCGGTAGCGCTGCCCGGGTCGAGGCCTGGAAGCGCTTGCGGCCGGTGAACCAGGCGCGGAACGGCGCGACGCCGCGCGCCAGCGGCTCGACCTTGCGTACGTCGCAGCAAGCATCGGTATTGCTCTGGTGCAGATTGCCCGTCGGATCGATCCGTTCGAGCGCCGCTGCTTCCGGCTTGATCACCCGGATATTGGTCAGCCCGAAATCGGCGACGAGCGCATCGCGATAGCCGAGCGTCTCCTCGAAATGCTTGCCGGTGTCGAGGAAGATGACCGGCAGCGTCCGGTCGATCTTGGAGATCATGTGCAGCAGCACAGCCGAATCCGCGCCGAACGACGACACGGCGGCAATCTCGTCGTGGAACAGTTCGCGGGCCGAGCGTTCGATGATCTCGAGCGGGTTCAGATGACCATAAAGCGCATCGAGCCCCGCCGATTCGGCGGCGATGCCGTCATCGACGTCGACGATACGGTCAAGCGGCCTTGGCTTCGCCAGCATAGAGCGCCTCCTTGAACGGCGCGGGACCGACACGGCGGTAGGCGTCGATGAATTTCTCTTGTGGGTTGAGCCGAAGGCCGAGATAGGTCTCGACGATCTGCTCGATGGCGTCGGTGATCTCTTCCGAGCTGAAGCCGCGGCCGATGATCTCGCCGACAGAGGTGTTCTCGTCGGCCGAGCCGCCCAGCGTCACCTGATAGAGCTCGGAGCCCTTCTTCTCGACGCCGAGGATGCCGATATGGCCGACATGGTGATGGCCGCAGGCATTGATGCAGCCGGAGATCTTCAGCTTCAGTTCGCCGATCTCGCGCTGCCGCTCCAGCGAGGCGAAGCGAAGCGAGATTTCCTGCGCGATCGGGATCGAGCGCGCCGTCGCCAGCGCGCAATAGTCGAGGCCGGGGCAAGCGATGATGTCCGATATCAAATTGGAATTGGCCGTCGCCAGCCCGATGTCGACCAACGCGTCATAGACCGCCTTGAGGTCGGCGCGCGCCACATGCGGCAGGATCAGGTTCTGCTCATGGCTGACACGCAGCTCGTCGAAGGCGTATTTCTCGGCGATGTCGGCGACCGCTTCCATCTGGCTGTCGGAGGCGTCACCTGGCACCTCGCCAATGCCCTTCAGCGAAATGGTCACCGCCGCATAGTCGGGATGGCGGTGGGTCACCACGTTCTGGTCGAGCCAATCGGAAAAGCTCTTCGAGTCGAGACGCGCTAACTTCACCGCCGCATCACCTTCCGGCCGCTCGGTCAGCGCCGGCGGCGCGAAATAGGCCTCGATGGCGCGGATATCGGCATCCGGCAGCTTCAGCTCGGCATCCTTCAATTCCTGCCATTCGGCCTCGACCTGGCGGGTGATTTCCTCGACGCCGGTCTCGTGGACGAGGATCTTGATGCGCGCCTTGTACTTGTTGTCGCGGCGGCCATAGAGGTTGTAAACGCGCAGGATCGCCGTGCAGTACGAGAGAAGATCGGCTTCCGGCAGGAAGTCGCGGATCTTCCGGGCGACCATCGGCGTGCGGCCCTGGCCGCCGCCGATATAGACGGCGAAGCCGAGCTCGCCGGCGGCGTTCTTCTTCAGGTGCAGGCCGATGTCATGGGTCTGGATGGCGGCGCGGTCGCGCTCGGCACCCGTCACCGCGATCTTGAACTTGCGCGGCAGGAACGAGAATTCCGGATGCACCGACGACCACTGGCGCAGGATTTCCGCATAGGGGCGCGGATCGGCGACCTCGTCGGCGGCGGCACCGGCAAAATGGTCGGCGGTGACATTGCGGATGCAGTTGCCGCTGGTCTGGATGGCGTGCATCTCGACGCTTGCCAGATCGGCCAGGATCGCAGGGATGTCCGACAGCGCCGGCCAGTTGAACTGGATGTTCTGGCGCGTGGTGAAATGGCCGTAGCCCTTGTCGTATTTGCGGGCGATGTGGCCGAGCATGCGCAACTGCTTGCCGTTCAGCGTGCCATAGGGCACCGCGATGCGCAGCATATAGGCATGCAGCTGAAGATAGACGCCGTTCATCAGCCTGAGCGGCCGGAACTGGTCCTCGGTGATCTCGCCGGCAAGACGGCGCTGGACCTGGTCGCTGAACTCGGCGACGCGGGCCTGGACAAAATCGTGGTCGAACTCATCGTAACGGTACATGCTTCGTCTTTCAGGGCGCGTCCGCCCATGCCTGGTGTCCTGTTAAGCTGCCCGGGCAGCCTGCTTGCCGAGGTCGTTGCGGATGGTCGGGCCGGCGGCGCGGATTTTCTCGCGCAACCGCACCGGCACGACGATGCCGTTGACGACATCCGCGTCGATCAAATTGACGTCAACCACTTCATTCGCGGCATAGGCCCTGGTGCCGATCGCTTCCAGGCGATCCTCGGCCGCCTTGTCATGGGCGAGATCGGCATGGTCCACCGTCTCGGCCCAGCCGCCATCGGCATACCAGACGGCGATGCCGTCGGTCAGGCGGTTGGCGGTCAGTATCTTCATTGCTGGACTCCTTCGGCGGCAGCTGCGGACACGCCTTCATGCCTGTGTGCCGCGAGCGGCTCGGACCGTTCAAAGTTGGCGCCGGCAACCGCGTCACCGATGATGGTCATTACCGGGCCGGAAAGATCGGCGCGCGCTTCCAGTGACGGCAGGTCGGCAAGCGTGCCATGGAAGCGCCGGCGGTTGGCAAGGCTGGCATTCTCGACCACGGCCACCGCCGTGTCCGGCGACAGACCGGCCTCGATCAGCCGGCCGGCAACCTCGGCCGCCACCGAGCGGCCCATATAGACAGCGACCGTGGCGCCCGAAATGGCAAGCTTGGCCCAGTCGGGCAGCGAATTGCCCTTGAGGTCGTGGCCTGTGGTGAACACCATCGACGACGAAACGCCGCGCAAGGTCAGCGGCAATTCGAAATCGGCGGCGGCGGCGAAGGCCGCGGTGACGCCCGGAACCACCTCATAGGCGATGCCGGCGTCGCGCAATGCCGCCATCTCCTCGCCGGCCCGGCCGAACACCAACGGATCGCCCGACTTCAGCCGCACGACACGCTTGCCTTGGCGGCCGAGCTCGACCAGCAGCGCATTGATCTCGGCCTGGCTCTTGGTGTGGCAGCCCTTGCGCTTGCCGACCGGCAGGCGCTCGGCATCACGGCGGCCCATGGCAACCACCGCCTCCGGCACCAACGCGTCATGGACGATGACATCGGCCTCCATCAGCAGGCGGTGCGCGCGCAAGGTCAAAAGATCCTCGGCGCCAGGACCTGCGCCGACGAGCGCGATATGGCCCGAGGCCGGCGTGTTCGAAAGCAGAAGATCGACGGCGGCGTCATGCGCCTGCGAAAGCTGGCCAGCTTCCACGGCATGGGCAGGCGCACCGCCGAAAAAGTCGCTCCAGAAGCGGCGGCGGGCATTGCCCTTCGGCAGCAGCTTCTCGGCAGCACCCCGAAACGACGCGGCAAGCGTTGCCAGCGGCCCGAGCGACGGCGACAGCATGCGGTCGATGCGGCCGCGCAGCATCTGGGCAAGCACCGGGCCTGCGCCTTCGGTCCCGATGGCGATGGCGACCGGCGCGCGGTTGACCAGCGCCGGGGTAAAGAAATCGCAGAGTTCCGGCCGGTCGACGGCATTGACCGGGATACCCAGCCGGCGCGCATCGGCGGCCACGCGGCGGTCGAGTTCCTCGTCGCCGCTGGCGGCAAACACCATGACCGCGCCTTCGAGCTGCGACGCGTCGTAAGCCGCGGCAAAATGGTTCGCGCCGGTCTGAGCGATGAAGGTCAAGAGGTCCGGCTCGGCGTGTTCCGCAACGATGCGCAAGACCGCGCTCGACTGTCCGATCAGCCGCGCCTTGGCCAGCGCCTCTTCGCCGCCGCCGACGATGGCCACGGCTTCGCCCTTGACCCGCATGAAGACGGGAAAGGCGTTGAGCTTGGGAGCAGTGTGCGACATGGGCGCGAGCGGAATCCTGAACAGGCTTGCAGTTTTACGCGCGGGCGCGGAAAACCTGAAGGAACGCACTCGCGCATCGTTTGTCGGGATGCAATCGCTTTTCTGAAAGCTTCCTGGCCAAGAGAAAAATATTCCTCGTTGGCGCATGGCGCGGATTCAAGCTGCTGCCGCAGGCCTTGATTTGCGCCTCTTTTAGCGCCCAGCGCGAAATGTCGCAAAACAGTTTTTTCTAAATTCTACCAATTTAGTAGATTAAAGTCATATGCATCGGATGACGCCGTTCCGCGTGTGATGACGAACGCCGGCTCGGCCCTTTGGTGGAACATTACCGGTTCGGGGCGCGTTGCCCACAAGTCCATCACGTCACCTCGAAACCCGGCTGCGCGGGCTCACGAAATGCCGCGGCAGTCGAATAAGGAATAGTCATCGTGAACACGATCAACATGAAGCACGGCATCTGGGTCATGGTGGCCGATGGCGAGAAGGCGCTTTTCCTCAGAAATGCGGGCGACAACAAATTTCCGAACCTAGAGGTGGTGCATGAGATGAAACAGGACAACCCGCCCACACGTGAGCAAGGCACCGACAGCCCCGGTCGATACAATGATGGTCCATCAGTGCATCGCAGCGCGGTCGAGGACACGGACTGGCACAGGATCGGCAAGGAGCGCTTCGCCGATGAGATCGCCGCCCGGCTCTACAAGCTCGCGCATAGCGGTGAGTTCAACGAGATCGTGCTTGTCGCACCGCCGATGGTGCTCGGAACCATGCGCAAGAAACTGCACAAGGAAGTTGAGGACAAAGTGACCGCCGAAATTCCCAAGACACTGACCAACCACGCCATATTCGAGATCGAGGCCCTGCTGCAGGCAGCCTGATCGTTGGCCATTGCGGGAATTCAAACCGACTGGTGGCTTCCTCGGCCGCCGGTCGGGTATTTGCGGCTTCACCGTCGATTTCGCGCCCTTGCGGGTTGCACCGCCGACACCCCATCCACCATATTGCAAACAGGCGGCGGCTTCGGGCGGCGCACATCCGACATCCCTGGTTTGAAAGGTGCTCCATAGACAATGCCGCATGACACGCCCCTTATCGCCACCATCGTCGCCGGTCTGGGGCTGGCTTTCGTCTTCGGGGCTCTCGCCAATCGCTTCCGCATTCCGCCGCTGGTCGGCTATCTCGTAGCCGGCGTGCTGGTCGGGCCGAACACGCCGGGCTTTGTCGCCGACGCCGGCCTTGCCAATGAACTGGCCGAAATCGGCGTCATTCTCCTGATGTTCGGCGTCGGCCTGCACTTCTCGCTGAAGGATCTTCTGTCGGTCCGGGCCATCGCCGTGCCCGGCGCCATCGTCCAGATCGGCTTTGCCACCGCGCTCGGTGCCGGGCTGTCCTGGATGCTCGGCTGGTCGATGGGCGCGGGCCTAGTCTTCGGCCTGGCGCTCTCGGTCGCCTCGACCGTCGTGCTGCTGCGCGCCTTGCAGGAGCGGCGGATGATCGAGACGGAACGCGGCCGCATCGCCGTCGGCTGGCTGATCGTCGAGGATCTGGCCATGGTGCTGGCGCTGGTGCTGCTGCCGGCCCTTGCCGGCGTGCTCGGCGGCCAGGAGCAGGCGGACGCCCACGCGAGCGGCTTGCTGTCTCTGCCGGCCAGTTACGGCATCTGGGGCGTCGTCGGCATGACGCTGGCCAAGGTCGCCGCGTTCGTCGTCGTCATGCTTGTAGTCGGCCGCCGGGTCATTCCCTGGATCCTGCACTACGTCGCCCACACCGGCTCGCGCGAACTGTTCCGCCTGGCCGTGCTGGCCATCGCGCTCGGCGTCGCCTTCGGCGCGGCGAAACTGTTCGGTGTCTCGCTGGCGCTGGGCGCCTTCTTCGCCGGCATGATCATGAGCGAGTCCGAGCTCAGCCATCGCGCCGCCGAGGAATCGCTGCCGCTGCGCGATGCCTTCTCCGTCTTGTTCTTCGTCTCGGTCGGCATGCTGTTCGACCCGTTCAGCCTGATCAGCAATGGCTGGCCGATCCTGGCGACGCTGGCCATCATCGTCATCGGCAAATCGTTGGCGGCATTCGTTATCGTCATTGCCTTCGGCTATCCGCTGGCCACGGCGCTGATGATTTCGGCAAGCCTGGCCCAGATTGGCGAATTCTCCTTCATCCTGGCCGAGCTCGGTGTCGGGCTGAAGCTGTTGCCCGAACAGGGCCGCGACCTGATCCTGGCCGGCGCCATCTTGTCGATCGTCCTCAACCCGCTGATGTTCCTGGCCATCGACTGGATGAAGCCGTGGCTGGAGAAGCGGGCCGCCAGGACGGCGCCGCCGGTCGAGGCAAAGCCGGTCGGCCCGGCGACGGAACCGGGCCAGGTGGCCTCGGTTGCGGCGACGACCAACAAGGAGGATGGGCCGCCGCCAAGGACAACCCTCGCCAACCACGCCATCCTGATCGGCTATGGCCGTGTCGGCAGCCTCGTCGGCGCGGCGCTGAAAGAGGCCGCCCTGCCCTTCCTCGTCATCGAGGACGCCGACAAGACACTGGCCAGGCTGAAGGCCGACGGCATAGAGGCCGTATCCGGCAATGCAGCGAATGCCGAAGTGTTCGCCGCCGCCAATCCTGAAGGCGCCAAGCGGCTGATCCTGGCCATCCCCAACGCCTTCGAGGCCGGCCAGATCGTGCTGCGGGCGCGGGCCGCCAATCCCGGCATCAACGTCATCGCCCGCGCCCATTCCGACGCCGAGGTCGAGCATCTCAAGGGGCTCGGCGCCGACACGGTGATCATGGGCGAGCGCGAGATCGCCCGCGGCATTGTCGAAGAGGTCCTCGGTCACAAGCCGCAGGCCGCGGCCTGAGCTTCCGCATGCCCAGGGATGGCCCGGTGACCGGCGACATTTGGCCTGTCGAACTCGACAACCTGCCCTCAATCGAATTGATCACGCAACGAACGCGGAGCCGCCATTCTGCGCGACGCTGCTGAGATACTGCGCGGGCGGCTTGCCCAGCGCCTTCTTGAACATGGTGATGAAGGCTGTGACGGACTCATAGCCGAGATCTGCCGAAACCTGCTGCACGCTCGCGCCCGAGGCCAGTTCGCGTATCGCGACGATCAAATGCAATTGCTGGCGCCAGCGTCCGAAGCTCAGGCCTGTCTCTCTCACCACCAGGCGTGCCAGGCTGCTCTCGCTGAGAGCGACACGCCGGGCCCATTCTGCCAGATTGCTGCGGTCGGCAGGATTTTCAGCCAAGGCATCGACGATCCGCCTCAAGCGCGGCTCTGACGATATCGGCATATGCAGCCGCTGGACAGGCATGCACGGCAGCTCGCTGAGCAGAACCGTGGTCAGCACAGCCATGCGTGAATCGTCGTCCTGGCCATGATCGGCCAGCTCGACGATCAGTTCGCGCAGCAGAGGCGAGATCGACAGCGTGCAGCACCGGTCCGGCAGATCGGCGGCTCCAGGCTCGATGTACACGAAGAAAATCCGGGCATTGGCGGTGGCGATATTGCTGTGCTCCATGCCGCCCGGAATCCACACCCCGCAATGCGGCGGCACCATCCATAGACCGCTGGGGACGCGGCAGGTGACACCACCACCGAGGGCGAAGACAAGTTGGCCTTTGCGGTGCCGATGGGAGGGGACCTCAGCCCTGGTCTCGGTAACGTCGACGCGCACGACAATCACCGGCTCGGAAAGCTCATCCACATCGAAATTGAGCCAGGGGTAGCGGAGAGGCTGTCTCATGATTGACGATTTTTAGCGATCGATTGCTTTGATATCTAAATTATTCAGGAGGGAAAGTCGATAGGTTCCGGCTCTTCGATCAGCGGCCGCCTGCGAACCGGCAAGAGCAGCCGCCCGAAGGTATGCGTCCACCACGCGGCAATGAGGTATGAACCATGCTCGCCCTAGTCATCTCTCCCGATAGCCCCACCGGGCTGAAGCTCGCGGAGCTCGACGAGCCTCAGCCCACCTCGAACGAAGCGCTGATCTCGGTCCACGCGACCTCTTTGAACCGTGGCGAATTGCGCCTGCTCGCCATACGTCCGAACGGCTGGATACCCGGCCAGGACATTGTTGGGATTGTCGAACGCGCAGCAGTGGATGGCTCTGGACCAGCTGTAGGCGCCCGGGTCGTGGCTTTGGTCGACCAGGCCGGCTGGGCCGAACGTGTGGCCGTTCCAACCGACCGTCTCGCCGTCCTGCCGGATGACGTCAGCTTCGTCTCCGCCGCCACGCTGCCGGTCGCGGGCACGACCGCGCTGCGCACCCTGCGCCTCGGCGGTGACCTTGCCGGCCAGCAGGTCCTGATCACCGGTGCAAGTGGCGCGGTCGGTCGTTTCCAGATCCAGATCGCCCGCGAGCAGGGCGCGTCGGTGACCGCGATCGCCGCAGCCCGGCATGCCGAGGATCTTCGCGGCCTTGGCGCTGAACTGGTTGTCGAAGCGATAGAAATTGCTGAGGGGCGGTTTTCGCTGATCACCGAGTCGGTCGGCGGCGAAAGCCTCGCACGCGCGATCGAACGGGTCGCGCCGGGCGGCACCATTGTCATGTTCGGCTCGAGCAGCGGCGAGCTCACGCCCATTGGATTTCGCCAGTTCGTTCCGGGTCACGAGGGGGCGAGGCTTCAGACTTTCGCCTACTACACTTCCGGCTCAGGCATTGGCGCGGACATCGCCTCGCTGCTCGCCCTGGTCGCGGTCGGCAGGCTTGAAACACGCGTGGCCTTGACCGTGCCGTGGACAGACATCGCCAAAGGCCTGGAAGCCCTCCGGCAGCGCAGCTTCAGCGGCAAGGCCGTTCTCACCATGGTCGCACCTACGCAGATCAGGAGCGCGCGATGACGGCGAGAGAGATCGTTCGGACTTCCAGCGGCCATGGCCTTCTCGTGGTCGGCATCATGCTGATCGCCGCGACGCTCCGCGCGCCCTTCACTGGCGTGGCACCCATGCTGGGCATGATCCGCGACACCAATGGGATCAGTGCGGCCGAGGCCGGGCTCCTGACGACCCTGCCATTGCTCGCATTCGCCGCGATTTCACCGTTCGCACCCATCCTGGCGCGCCGACACGGCATGGAACGATCGCTGTTCGGCGCTTTGCTTGTCATCACGACTGGGATCGTCGTGCGTTCGACCGGTCCGTTATTCCTCGGCACGGCCATCCTCGGAGGCGGAATTGCCGTCGCCAACGTTCTGCTCCCAAGCCTGCTCAAACGAGATTTTCCGGACCGGATCACCAGCTTGACGGGGGCTTATGCCATCACCTCCGGACTGGCCCAGGCGCTCGCATCGACAGCAGCGATCCCCCTTGCCGCACTGCCGGGGTCGAACTGGCATCTTGCCCTCGCCGGCACGTTGATCTTTCCCGCAATGGCGCTGATGGCCTGGCTTCCTCAACTGCGGCTCAGCTCGGTTCCAACCGCGGAGAATACTTCTGCGTCCAGTGCCGGCCACATCTGGCAGTCATTGCTCGCTTGGCAGGTGACTGCCTATCTCGGCCTGACCTCGCTGGTGTTCTATGTCGTCGTTGGATGGCTGCCGGCCATTCTTATGGAGGCGGGCTATTCCGCGGCTGGCGCTGGCTCCATGCACGGGCTGCTGCAACTGGCGACCGCGGTTCCCGGTTTGGTCCTCGGTCCGGCCGTCCGCCGCATGAAGAACCAGCAGGCCCTCGCCATCGGCGTATCGGTTCTCACATGCCTTTCGCTGCTCGGTCTATGGCAACTTCCAGAGCTGGCACCGCTATGGGTCGCACTGTTCGGCTTCGGCGCGGCTGCCGCCTTCGTCCTCGGCCTGGCATTTGTGAGCCTGCGAGCCTCGAACAGCCATCAAGCGGCGGCGCTTTCTGGAATGGCACAAAGTCTGGGCTACTCGCTGGCGGCAGCGGGTCCGCCGCTTGTCGGCCTTGCGCGTGATGCGACCGGGGGCTGGAGCGCGGCCCTGGCAATTTGCGCCGTCGCATCCTTGCTGATGGCGGCTTTCGGTGCTCTTGCCGGACGGGCAAGGACGATCTGACTGCCAACCGGTTCAGACGTGCTGGCCGCCATTGATGTGGATTTCCGAGCCGGTCACGTAGGATGCCTGCTGCGAGCACAGGAAGAAGATGATGTCGGCGACTTCCGCCGTGGTGCCGAGGCGCCGCAGCGGTATCGTCTCGACGATCTTGTCCGTGCCCGGCGACAGGATCGCGGTGTCGATCTCGCCCGGCGCAATGGCGTTGACGCGAATGCCGTGCGGGCCGAAATCATGCGCCATCTCGCGCGTTAGCGAGCCGAGTGCCGCCTTCGATGTCGCATAGGCGGTGCCGGCGAAGGGATGCACGCGGGTGCCGGCGATCGAGGTGACGTTGACGATCGAGCCCTTGGCCGCCGCCAGTTCCTTGAACAGCCCGCGCGCCAGCATGATCGGTGCGAAGAAATTGACCTGGAACACGTCGCGCCAGACATGCATCGGCGTTTCGATCGAGTCCATCCGGCTGTTGCCGTCCTTGAGCTTCGGCGAGATGCCGGCATTGTTGACCAGCGCATGCAGCTGGCCGCCATGCGCTTCCAGCCGATGGCGGATTTCCGACACGGCGATGCCGACATCTTCCTGGTCGGCGAGATCGACCTTGATGTGGTCTTCCGGCCCGGCCGGCCATGGGCAATCCTCGGCAAAGGCCTGGCGCGAACAGGTGATGACGCGCCAACCTTCGCGCGAAAACCGCTTGACCGTGGCGTGGCCGATGCCGCGGCTGGCGCCGGTCAGCACGATGGTTTTTCTGGTGTCGAGTTCAGGCATGTTGGATCTCCGGGCCGGAGATGTAGCTGAACGACGTCGAGGTGGCGAGAGGCGAGTTGCCGCTCAGCCGCCGCCGAGTATGTCGAGGATCGAGGTCTGCTTCTTCTTCAGCGGGCCGCCGACATTGCCGGGCGGCACCGGGTGCTTGATCGACGCGGTGGCGCCGTCGTCCTCCGGCATGGCAAGGCCATCGGCATCGACAGTCTGGGCGGGACGGACCGCGCGGACCGGTGCTGGCGCCTGGGCAACCGGCGCCGCTGCCTGCGCATCAGGCGCCTGCCGTCCAACGGACACAGACGGAACCGGCGCCGGCTGGCTGTTGTTTGCCGAGGGTATTTCGTCAGGCACGATGGTGTCGGCCGGTGTCGATTTCCAGGTGCCGGGCAGCGGCCGCACCGGCACGCCCTCATGCGCGGCAACCATGAACTCGTGCCAGGCTTGCGCCGGCAGCGCGCCGCCGGTGACCTTCTTCATCGGGCTGCCATCATCATTGCCGAACCAGACGCCCGTGGTGAGATTGGCGGTGTAGCCGACGAACCAGGCGTCGCGCGAATTCTGGCTGGTGCCGGTCTTGCCAGCGGATGGCCAGGCGAAAGCCGCTTTCCTGGCAGTGCCGATCTCGACCGTGCCCGTCATCATCGAGTTCATCATGCCGACGATCTCAGGCTTGACGACACGCGGCGCATTGCCGCCACCGCTGTCGTAAAGCACCTTGCCGTCGGTGGTCGTCACGCGGCGGATGAAATGGATGTCCGGCTTGTAGCCGCCATTGGCAAACGGCACATAGGCCGATGTCAGCTCCAGCGGCGTCACCTCCGAGGTGCCGAGCGCGATCGAGGTGTTGGACTGCAGGTCGGACTGGATGCCCATGCGGTGCGCCGCCTCGACAACCGCGTTTGGCCCAACCTCCATGGTCAACTGGGCGGCGACCGAATTCAGCGATTTCGCCAGCGCGGTGGCCAGCGTCACCTTGCCGAAATACTTGCCGCCGTAATTGTCGGGCGTCCAGTTGCCGATCTTGATCGGCGCATCGTTGCGCACGCTGTCGGGTGTGCGGCCGGCCTCAAGCGCTGCCATGTAGACGAACGGCTTGAACGCCGAACCCGGCTGGCGGCGTGCCTCCGAGGCGCGATCGAACTGGCTGGTCGAATAGTCGTAGCCGCCGACCATGGCGCGCACCGCGCCGGAATCGTCGATCGACACCAGGGCACCCTGGGTGACGTTGAGCTTCTTGCCACTGTCATCGATCAACTTGCGGATCGACTGTTCGGCGAGCTTCTGCAGCGTCAGGTCGACGGTGCTGTCGACGATGATGTCGCCGCGCACGTCGCCGATCAGGTCAGGCAGTTCTTCCATGATGGTGTCGGCGACGTAGTTCTCCGAGCCGGTCCAGTAGGATGGTGCGCGCGTTGCCGGCGCGCTCATCGCCGAAGCCAGCTCCTTGACGCTGATCTTGCCTTCGTCGCGCATGGCGGCAAGCACCAGCTGCGAGCGTTCCTCGGCGGCCTTCGGATCGCGCGCCGGCGACAGCCGCGACGGTGCCTTCAACAGGCCGGCGAGAAGTGCCGCTTCCGACAAGGTGACGTCGCGCGCGCTCTTGCCGAAATAGCGGCGCGAGGCCGCCTCGACACCATAGGCGCCGGAGCCGAAATAGACCCTGTTGAGGTACATTTCGAGGATCTGGTCCTTGGTGTGCTTGTGCTCCAGCCACAAAGCCAGCAGCACTTCCTGCACCTTGCGTTCCAGCGTGCGGTCGGGCGTCAGGAACAGGTTCTTGGCCAATTGCTGGGTCAGCGTCGAGCCGCCCTGCGAGAAATGCCCGCCAAGCAAATTGGTCACCATCGCACGCGACAGGCCGATCGGATCGATGCCGAAATGCGAGTAGAAGCGGCGGTCCTCGATGGCGATGACGGCTTCGGGGATATAGGGCGACATTTCGTGCAGGCCGACGGCCTCGCCGCCGCTCATGCCGCGATTGGCGAGCAGCTGGTCATCGGCAGAGACGATCTTGATGTTGGGGGCGCGGTCGGGGATCGACCAGGTCGTCGCCGCCGGCATCTTGGCGCCGTAGTAGACGACGATGCCAGCCACCGCGATGCCGCCCCAGATGGCGAGCACGAAGCACCAGTAGAACAGCCGGCCGAACACCCCGAACAGGCCGCGCCGGCTTCTGCCACGCCCACCGCGCGACGATTTCGCCTTCGATGATTTGCGTTTTGCGGAGGCTTTGCGGTTGCTCGGCACGACGCGATCCTCTTCGTTCGCCGAAAGACCCGCCGAGGATCTCGCCTGCGGCGGTCCCTCGAAACTGGGTTCGATGCGGCTGTCTCTGCGGTTCGCCATGCGCTGTGCTGTCTGTCCCCGATGCCTATGGCGTTCGAGTTGAAGAGTAGATGCGGCGATTTAAGGGCGGGTTAAGTCGGGAAAAATCGAAGCAATGTGGATTCAATTGCTCGCGGATCGGCCGGAACGGCCTGTCAGCGCCGCCCGTTTGCGCAACGAGGCGACGGCGGTCAGCGCCGGTCCGATGCTATCAATTCTGCTGGATCGAGATGCCCTTGTCGTCGATCTTGAGCTCGACGCCCTTCGGCTTGGTCTGCTCGCGATAGACATAGATACCGAGTGCGATGACCACGACGACGAGCGCGCCAATAACGAGATAGAGCGTATTCTGTTTCATGGCGCGCTCTTTCGGTTATCGAGCTAGGCTCGCTTCAGGACCTTGACCAGCACCAGCAGGATGATGGCGCCGATCGTGGCATGGATGATCGAGGCGAGAACGCCGCCGCCTATGGAGAAGCCGATCCGCGGGAACAGCCAGCCGGCGATGAACGCGCCGACGATGCCGACGATGATGTTGCCGATCAGGCCGAACCCAAAACCCGAGACGATGAGGCCGGCGAGCCAGCCGGCGATGGCACCAATGATGATGAAGACGATCAGGCTTTCGACACCCATAGCGATTTCCTCCGAGCAAGAGGGCGACGGCGGAACGGAAAGCTCCGAATCGGCCTCGATATCAACGACTTCAGGCTATTCGAAAGCCGCCAGCCTCGCCAGCGGCGCGCTCACTGATCGTCATCGCCGCTTGCGGCAGGCCGCCAGCTGGTCGGTTCGACCTTCTTTTGCGTGTGGCTGTCGGTGTAGACCCACCAGCCGTCGTCGCGATATTGCGCGATGGATTCGTTGATGACGCCGTCGCTGTCCTTCCAGGTGACGGAGACCTTTGAGCCGTCCCTCGGCGCAGTCGATATCGGCTTTCTGTCCGCCACGTCATCCCCCCTTGAACCGACAAACCGAGCCGACAGAACGCGTCGGCCTGCTTCTGGTTCCAACTGGCCGCCGGAGCCGATCCTCCCAGGGCCTCAGCTGTGGGCGAAGATATCCTCTTCGCCCCAGCCCATCAGATCGAGTTTGGCACGCGTCGGCAGGAAGCGGAAGCAGGCATCGGCCTCCTTGGTCCGCCCCTCTCGCGCCAGCCGTCCGGCCAAGACATCGCGCAAACGATGCAGATAGAGCACATCGGAAGCGGCATATTCGAGCTGTTCGGGCGACAGCGTTTCGGCCGCCCAGTCCGACGATTGCTGCGCCTTGGACAGGCCGACGCCGAGAAGCTCGAAGCAGATGTCCTTCAGCCCGTGCCGGTCGGTGTAGGTGCGGGTCAGCCGCGAGGCGATCTTGGTGCAGAACACCGGCTCGGGCATCACCCCGAACGCATTGTAGAGCACGGCAAGATCGAAGCGCCCGTAGTGGAACAGCTTGGTCACGCCGCGATTTCTCAGCAGGCTGACGAGGTTCGGCGCCTTCTTCTGGCCGGGCGCGATCTGGATCACGTCGGCGGTGCCGTCGCCCGGCGAAATCTGCACCACGCACAGCCGGTCGCGATGCGGGTTCAGCCCCAGCGTCTCGGTGTCGATGGCCACCGCCTCGACATCGTAGTGTGAAAGGTCGGGCAGGTCATTCTTGTGGAAACGGATGTCGGCCATTGTCTTCTCCGGTCGAACCTTGGGCATCCCTTGACCGGCAAGGGACGCCGCGGCGCTTTATCTCGTGGCCCGTCCTCGCCGCGATCCGCTGAAAAATCAACAGGAAAACTTGGGTCACCCAGCTCAGCGGGTCAACGCGTCGAGAATCCGCGCCCAGGAGCGCTGGCCCTTGTGGAAGGAGCTCAGCTCGTATTTCTCGTTGGGCGAGTGGATGCGGTCGTCGTCGAGGCCGAAGCCGACCAGCAGAGATTCCATGCCGAGATAGGTCTGGAAATCGCCGACCACCGGGATCGAGCCGCCGCTGCCCGTCGTCACCGCCGGCTTCGGCCATTCGTCGGACAGCGCGTTCTTGGCCTTGGCCAGGAACGGAGAGTCGTAGGAAAGCTGGATTGCCGGCGAGCCGCCATGCCGGTGGAATTCGACCGAACAGTCGGCCGGAATGCGCTCCTTGACGAATTTCTGGAACGCGGCGCGGATCTTGGCCGGGTCCTGCTTGTGGACGAGGCGGAAAGAGACCTTCGCCGAGGCTTCCGCCGCGATCACCGTCTTGAAACCCTTGCCGGTATAGCCGCCGATGATGCCGTTGAACTCGGCTGTGGGGCGCGCCCAGGTCAATTCCAGCACCGAGCGGCCCTTCTCACCCGACGGGATCGACAGGCCGACAGGCCCGAGGAACGTCTCGGCCGTTTCGCCAAGCGTCTCCCATGATTTCAGGATCTGCGACGGCGTTTCCTCGACGCCGTCATAGAAACCGGGGATGGTGATATGGCCGTCCTTGTCGTGGATATCGGCCAAAACCTTGGCCAGGATGCGGATCGGGTTGGCGGCGGCACCGCCATAGAGGCCGGAATGCAGGTCGCGATCGGCGGCCTTCACCGTGATCTCCTCACCGACCAGCCCGCGCAATCCAACGCAGATCGACGGCGTATCGCGGTCCCACATGCCGGTATCGCAGACCAGCGCGAAATCGGCCTTGAGTTCGTCGGCATTGGCCTCGAGGAACGGCTTCAGCGACGGTGAGCCGGATTCCTCCTCGCCCTCGAACAGTATGGTGATGCGGCACGGCAAATTGCCATGCACCTGCTTCCAGGCGCGGCAAGCCTCGACGAAGGTCATCAACTGGCCCTTGTCGTCGGCCGAACCACGCCCGGTGATCACCTTGTGGCCAGGTTCGACCTCCTTGACCGCGGGCGCGAACGGATCGCTTTCCCACAATTCGATCGGATCGACCGGCTGCACGTCGTAGTGGCCGTAGAACAGCACATGCGGCGAACCGGCTGGTCCGTCATGATGCGCAACGACCATCGGATGTCCGGGCGTGTCGCGAACGCTGGCGTCGAAGCCGATCAGCTTGAGCTCCGCCACCAGCCATTCCGCCGCCTTGCGGCAGTCGGCGGCATAGGCCGGATCGGTGGAGATCGACTTGATCCTGAGCAGGCCGAACAGCCGCTCGAGGCTCTGGTCGAGATTCTTGTCGAGACGATCGAGAACGGGGGAAACTGCGGACATTTGTAAAGCCTTTCGATTCAGTGCCGGAACCGTAAAGGCAGACCGGTCAAACGAAAAGCCCGGGACGATTGGACCAAGACGCGCAACGCCTGTCGAACGACAAAAAAAGACCGCCGTGGTGGAGGGGGAACCACGGCGGCCTTCTACTCGAAACGATGCGGCAGCCCGGAGAGGGGGGATAGGCTGCCGCAGGTGTCCGGGATAGGCGGGGGACGGGCCTTGCTCCGGACTCGGCGAAAACTGCCGATGACCTTTATTTGTGTCTTTGAACGTGGCGATTCAAGGGCATGAAAATTACACTTTTGTAACATGGGCGTGAGCAGGCCGGCCCGCAGCCATTCTGTCAGGGTGTTGCCGGAACCGATATTTGAGGCTGCCTTTGGCATGGACCGCAGCATCGTGCCGCGCTATCCCTGCCGACATGAAAAAAGGCGATCATCTCTTCCTTATCGACGGCTCCGGCTACATCTTCCGTGCCTATCACGCACTGCCTCCGCTGACCCGCAAATCCGACGGTCTGCCGGTTGGGGCCGTTTCCGGCTTCTGCAACATGCTGTGGAAGCTGATGCTGGATGCCCGCAACACCGATGTAGGCATTGTGCCGACGCATTTCGCCGTCATCTTCGACTATTCGTCAAAAACCTTCCGCAACGATCTCTACCCCGAATACAAGGCCAACCGCTCGGCGCCGCCGGAAGACCTGATCCCGCAATTCGGCCTGATCCGCCAGGCGACCAGGGCGTTCAACCTGCCTTGCGTCGAGATCGAAGGCTATGAGGCCGACGATCTCATCGCCACCTATGCCAGGCTGGCCTGCGAAGCGGGCGGTGACACCACCATCATCTCCTCCGACAAGGACCTGATGCAACTGGTTGGCGCCACGGTCGGCATGTACGACCCGATGAAGGACCGCCAGATCGGCATTCCGGAAGTGATCGAGAAATGGGGAGTGCCGCCGGAGAAGATGGTCGACCTGCAGGCGCTGACCGGTGACTCCGTCGACAATGTACCTGGTGTGCCCGGCATCGGGCCGAAGACGGCGGCGCAGCTGCTCGAGCAGTTCGGCGACCTCGACGGGCTGCTGGCCCGCGCTGGCGAGATCAAGCAGGACAAAAGGCGCGAATCGATCATCGCCAACACCGACAAGGCGCGCATTTCACGCCAGCTGGTGACGCTGAAGAACGATGTGCCGGTGACCGAGGGGCTGGACGACTTCGTCCTGCACGCGCCGGACGGACCGAAGCTGATCGGCTTCCTCAAGACCATGGAATTCACCTCGCTGACCCGCCGCGTGGCGGAGGCGACCGGCACCGAGGCCGGTGACGTCCAGGCCGTTGCCGTGACCGTCGAGCGTGCCGACGCCGCGCATGGCCCGGACGTCGGATCTGGAGCGCCCGCCGTTGCCCGAAGCGCGGCCGGCACCGAACTGGGCCAGGTCGGCGGAGCGGCAACCACACCGGCGACGGAAACGCCAAGGCAAGGCGACACCCCTTCCCTGCTCGCCGCGCTCCGGTTGGAGAGCGCGGTCACTCGCAAGATCGATACGTCAGCCTATTACTGCATCCGCGATGTCGCGACCTTGAAAGCCTGGGTCGCCGAGGCAACCGAGACCGGCCTTGCCGCTTTCGACGTCAGGGCGACGTCGGCCGATCCGATGCAGGCCGAGTTGATCGGCATGTCCATCGCCACGGCGCCCGGCCGCGCCGCCTACATTCCTTTTGCCCACAAGAGCGGCAACGGTGACCTGCTCGGCGGCGGCACGGTCGAAAACCAGATCCAGCTTCGCGAAGCGCTGGCCGTGCTGAAACCACTGCTGGAAGACAAGTCGGTTCTCAAGATCGCGCAGAACCTGAAATACGATCTTGTCGTCATGAGCCGCTATGGCATCGATGTCGCGCCTTTTGACGACACCATGCTGATCTCCTATGTCCTCGATGCCGGCACCCCTCATGGTCACGGCATGGACTCGCTTGCCGAGAAATGGCTTGGCCACACCCCTCTCCCGCTCAAGGATGTTACCGGCTCCGGCAAAAGCTCCGTTGGTTTCGATCAAGTCGACATCGACAGGGCGACCGCCCACGCCGCCGAAGACGCCGATGTGACGCTGCGGCTCTGGCTGGTGCTGAAGCCACGGCTCGCCGCCAAGGGCCTGGTGTCGGTTTATGAGCGGCTGGAGCGGCCGCTGGTGCCTGTCCTGGCGCGCATGGAACAGCGCGGCATCTCGGTCGACCGGCAGATCCTGTCGCGGCTCTCGGGTGAGCTGGCGCAAGGCGCCGCCCGGCTGGAAGAGGAAATCTACCAACTCATCGGCGAGCGCATCAACATCGGCTCGCCCAAGCAGCTCGGCGACATCCTGTTCGGGCGCATGGGCCTGCCTGGCGGTTCGAAAACCAAGACCGGGCAATGGTCGACCTCGGCGCAGCTTCTCGAAGACCTCGCCGCCGAAGGCCATGAACTGCCGCGCAAGATCGTCGACTGGCGCCAGCTGACCAAGCTGAAATCGACCTACACCGATGCGCTGCCGGGCTTCATCCATCCGGACACCAGGCGCGTCCACACCTCCTATGCGCTGGCAGCGACGACGACGGGCCGGCTGTCATCCTCCGATCCGAACCTGCAGAACATTCCGGTGCGCACCGCCGAAGGCCGCAAGATCAGGACCGCTTTCATCGCCGACAAGGGCAACCGGCTGGTCTCGGCCGACTACAGCCAGATCGAACTGCGGGTGCTCGCCCATGTCGCCGACATCCCGCAATTGCGGCAAGCCTTCGCCGATGGCGCCGACATCCACGCCATCACCGCGTCGGAAATGTTCAACGTGCCCGTGGAGGGCATGCCTTCGGAAATCCGCCGCCGCGCCAAGGCGATCAATTTTGGCATCATCTACGGCATTTCCGCCTTCGGCCTCGCCAACCAGCTGTCGATCCCACGCGAGGAAGCGGGCAACTACATCAAGAAGTATTTCGAGCGCTTCCCCGGCATCCGCGACTACATCGAGGAGACCAAGGCCTATGCCCGCGAGCACGGCTTCGTCGAAACGATCTTCGGCCGCCGCATCCACTATCCTGATATCCGCTCGTCGAACCCGTCGCTGCGTGCCTTCAACGAGCGCGCCTCGATCAACGCCCGCCTGCAAGGCACCGCCGCCGACATCATCCGCCGCGCCATGGTGCGCATGGACGAGGCGCTGGAAAAAGCGAAACTCTCCGCCCGCATGCTGCTGCAGGTGCATGACGAGCTGATCTTCGAGACGGTCGAGGCGGAGGTCGAGGCGACGATCCCGGTCGTGCGCCATGTCATGGAAAACGCGGCGATGCCGGCGGTATCGATGTCGGTGCCGCTGCATGTCGACGCCCGCGCCGCCAACAACTGGGACGAAGCGCATTAGCAATTCTTAAGGACTGGACGCGCCGCGATCCTTCACACCCCTCTGTCCTTTCGGACTTTTCCCCGCAAGGGGGGAAGATTCGCCCGGTGCACCACGTAGCGCCGCGAGGTAACGACCGCACCGAAGGGACACACCCTTCAGGAAAGCCAATGGAGAGGCTCTTATCCGCCACGATCGCCACCGTGACCGTGACCAGTGGCGCGGGACCGAGGATATCGTCATTGCTGAGCGCAGCGTGCGTTAGCTAACGCATCAATCCGGCTGCGCGAAGAGCGTCTTCGATCACCTTGCCAATGCCATTTGCGGAACTGCGTGAATCATCCGGACGCGGATCTTCGGCGCGATCAACACGGGCTGGCCTTGACTTTTCCGGAGCAACATATGTCCGCAAAGCCGTGCTTGCAGCGAGAGGGCTTGGGGCAGTCTGGAAGCTCGCTTCAATTCGTGCATCCTGGCTTGTGAGACCCCAGAAGGCCGCCATGCGGCGTGTCGACGATATTCCGACGTCCAGCATGAATGGCGCGGCATTGCCCAAGCCGTCATCACCGACCGTCTTTAGAGGGGTGCCATGAGCCATGCCGGCAATGGTGTATTTCTCGATCAAAACCTTGCCATCGGCGCCGCACCAGATCTGCCGAGTCTGTCCATCAACCGTTTCTTTTCGACCAGGGCTGGCCCCCCACGCCATGAACCCCCTGCCATTGGGCGACGATGGCCTCCGCATTGGACGACACCACGGTATTGTCGGCCGTGCCCTGCCAGATAGAAATCGTCGGCCATGACCCTTTGTGGGGCGAAGCCTCCGCCAGGCGCCGCTGGAGTTCCGCCCTGGACGGACCGCCATGACCACGCATGCGATCGAACGCTTCCGGGATCGTCGCCGCGGTGCCGTAAGCGAGGCCCGCAACGATTGCGCCGCCGGCGAACACCTCCGGGTATGTGGCCAACATCGCTGCCGTCATGGCGCCGCCGGCGGAAAGGCCGGTGATGAAAATGCGCCGTCGGTCGAGGCCATGTTTTGTCACCATGGCTTCGATCATCTGGCGGATGGACAACACTTCGCCTCGATCGCGGCTGACATCTTGGGGTACGAACCAGTTGAAGCAGAGATTGGGATTGTTGGCGCGCTGCTGTTCCGGGAACAGCACCGCAAACCCTTCCTTGGCCGCCAACCGCGACCACCCAGACCCATAATCGTAGCCGGCCGCAGTCTGCGTGCAGCCGTGCAAGACGACGACCAGTGCGGCTCCGCGCGGCAAATTCTCGGGGACGGGGACGTAGAAGCGCGCCCGCAAGGCACCAGGATTGGACCCGAATGCGGCTATGTCGGATAAATTGTCGTGGTGGGGTTGTGGCGAAAGACTTGCCCGTCCCCGCATCGCGGTCAGGCGAGTGATCGTATCTGAGATGTTCCGCAAAACGAGATCCTTGACCGCCGGGGTGGCGAAGTCCGAGCACAATGCACATTCAACAACATCGTTGCTGCACTGCACAATAGCAAACTTACGCTGGGGTAGAATAGGAGCAGTATGAGCCGCTCATTTGCCCTCAATCGACCTTTCCGCTGTCGATAAGAATCCTGGCAAGGTGCCGAAGGCATGTCTGTGACGTTAGATGAGAGCCAGACCAACCAACACGGATCGCGACGGGAACAGGGCGTGGCACGGCACAGTCAGGGGTTCCTTGATGGCAACCTTAAGCCGCCTGCGCCAGACACTTGGCACACGTCCCGCGAAATTCGATCACCGCCTTCTTGGCGGCGAAGCCCGTGGAGCGCACCCATTCGTCCAGCCGATGGTCGACATCGTGGTCGGACATTTCGGTCACTTGCCCGCAGGTGTCGCAGATGGCGAAGGCCGTCATCGAATGGCTGTGGTCGTGCGGCTCGGCGCAAGCGACGAAGGAATTGATGCTTTCGAGCCGATGCACGAAGCCGGACTTCACCAGCGTGTCGAGCGCCCGGTAAACCTGCAGCGGCGCGCGAAAACCACGCTCGCGCAGCTGGTCGAGCAAGGTATAGGCGCTGAGTGGCCCGCTGGCCGCCTCGAGTTTCTCGAGCACGCACAGCTGGTTCTTCGTCAGCACATCCCTTGCCGCCATGATCCTGTTCCGACCTGTCTTGCGTCGCTTGCGCATCATTTCCGCGCGCAAACGATCCCTGTCCCAACCAGATAGCGACGAACAGGCATTTTTGCTACTGTTTCCAACATCTCTGCCCGGAAGACTGTCGACAACCAACTATCGTCGACCGGAGCGGAGCAACAGGCGGGTTGCTCTCCGATGCAACATTCAAAATACTGACAAAATCCTCGGCAAGAGTTGCCGCGCTTGGAAATTCGATCGGGCTTGGGGAAGCAATCATGATCAAATTGACGCGGCGGACGCTGCTGGTCGGCACGTCCGCGCTGACGATGGCCGGCATGGTGTCGTTCAGGACCATGGCCGCATCGCGCACCTATCATGCGCTGCTGATCGCTTGCACCGAATATCCGAACCTGCCGCAGAGGAACTGGCTGATCGGGCCGAAGAACGATGCCGGCCTCGTCCACGAATACCTGTTGAAGAACGTGCCCGATCCGGTGCGGTTCGCACCGGAGAATGTCACGCTGCTGGCCAAGGACGTCCCGGGCGCCAACGGCTTGCCGACCCATGCGGCGATCAAGGCCGCACTGGCCGATCTCGCCGCCAAGGTGCAGCACGACGATTTCGTCTATCTGCATTTGTCCGGCCATGGCGCCCAGCAGCCGGAGATGGTCAAGGGCGACGAGACCGACGGGCTCGACGAGATTTTTCTACCCGTCGACATCGACAAGTGGATCAACCGCGATGCCGGCGTGCCGAATGCGCTGGTCGACAACGAGATTGGTGCCGCGCTCGACGCCATTCGCAACAAGGGCGCCTTCGTCTGGGTCGTGTTCGACTGCTGCCATTCCGGCACCGCGACACGTGCCGTCGAAGTCGACGACGAAATGGAGCGCAAGGTCGAGTTCGCCGACCTGGTCGGCGGCAGCGAGGCCGAGCGGGCCGCCGCGATCAAGGCCTACGACGAGGTGACATCCGCCGCCGGCTCGCGCGGCGTCGACGAGAACGGCACGCGCAAACCCGCCTTCAACCTGACCCCAACCGGCGGCGAACCGATCACCAAGGGCAAACTGGTCGCCTTCTATGCCGCGCAGACGGTCGAGACGACGCCGGAGATGCCGCTGCCCAAGGGCGCGACGGATGCACCACGCTTCGGTCTGTTCACCTTCACCATACTGTCGAAGCTGGCCGAGAACCCCAACGTCACCTATCGCCAGTTGGGCCAGGCCGTGCTGCAGCAATATTCGGCCGACAGCCGCACGCGCCCGACACCACTGTTCGAGGGCGAACTCGACGCACGCGTGTTCGGTACCGACAAGACGGACGCGGTCATGCAGTGGCCTGTTGTCATCAAGGACGGTGACGCGACGATCGGCGCCGGCCTGTTGCATCGCCTCACCCCCGGCAGCAAGCTCGCCATCCTGCCTTCGGCGCTGTCGCCGCTTTCCGACGCGGTCGGCTATCTCGAAGTGCAGTCTGCCAAGAACCTGGAAAGCCGCGTCAAGCCGGTCGAATTCGACAACAAGCCGGCGCTCAAGCTCGCCGACATTCCCGCCAATGCCTATGCGCGGGTGGCCGAGATCGCCGTCGACTACAAGCTTGTCGTGGCGCGGCCGGCCGCGACCAAGGGACTTGAGAAGGAAACCGCTCTCGTCAATTCGGTTCTCGACGAACTGGCCGCTGCCAAGGAGACCGGCTTCAACATCGAACTGGTCGACCCCGGCAAGAGCGCCGAGCTTCGCTTCGCGGTGATGCGCGAGAATGCCATTGCGGGTGCGGCCAAGGACGCGACCGACAAGCCGGCGTTGTGGTTCCTGCCGGCCTCGGGCGACGTGACCTTGAAGGACGGCAGCAAGCCGCCGCTGATCATCATTCACATGGATGACCGGAAAAAGCTTGTCGATGCCACCACCACGAACTTGCGCACCATCTTCCGCGCCACCGGGCTGTCGCGGCTGGCGGCGGCCTCCGACTACAAGCCCGAGGATGTCGACGTCCAGTTCCAGGTCAAACGCCGCGACAAGGATGGCCTCGAACCGTTGCAGGCTTCGGTGGTCCCCCGCGTCTCGCCCGGCGACGAAGTGCACGTGTTGGCCAGGAACGGCTCTGACCTGCTCGTCGACATCAACGTGCTCTATGTCGGCAGCGACTATTCGATCACCCACATCGTCGCCGAACGCCTCGCGCCGCAAGCCACGCTCGAGGAAGGGCTGCTGGCCTTCACCGACACCAGCTTCGGCATGGAAAGGATGATCGCGGTTTTGACCGAGGCGCCGCCGGAGAGCGAGAAGGAGGATTTGGGCTTCCTGGCGCAGGACGGCGTCGCGTCGATGACGCGCGGCATGGGGCCCGCCAGCTTCTCGGACATGCTGACCGATCTCGGCATGGCGCCGGCAACCCGCTCGGTGATGCGGCTTGCCGACAAGAGCGGCCCGAAGGGCGCGGTGATGATCTTCCCGATGGAGACGGTGCCACGCGCCTGAATGAATGCCGGAACAAGAGCCGGCCCTTGCGCGATCGGCGCGATATGAGAACATTCCCGGACGCAGCCATGGCGCAGCCGGCCGGATGAAGCGGATAGGATCGATTGTGAAGAACTCTGTGCTTTCCTGGCGTGGAACGATTGCCGGCCTTGCCGGCAGCCTGATGCTGATCGCAAATGCTTCGGCGGACGAGGCCTGTGGCCTGTGTGTCAAGCAGATCGTCACCAACTCGGAACTGGCGACCTGTTTTCTCGATCAGTACGACCAGATCGCCAAAAGCAGCAGCGGCGCCGTTGTCGTCGATCTCAGCAACTGCGCCTCGCGCGGCGTGGTCGAAGCGTTGCCGTCACCGAACAAGGGGACAGCGGAACCTGATGTGCAGTTCATGATTTCGCGCCTGCAGCTGGAATGCCTGAAAAAGAAGCTGGAGGCGCCCGGCATCGTGCTCGATCCCTCCGCCACCATCGAACTGGACAGCTGCGGATGAAGAAGCCGACGGGCAACACCAGGCAAACAGCAGCTGCCGCGTCCGCAAAGACGCCAGCCGCGAAACCGGCGCTGCCGGAAACCACCGAAGGTTTTCCGTGGCCGAGCAGCCACGAGATCAAGAAGGAATCGAACCCCTTCACCGACCGCGACTGGCGCATGCTGGTCTATGCCTGGTCGGGTATGGCAGTGCGTCTCGCCATCATCTTCACCTTGATGTTCTCGGTCTACCAGTTCCTCGCCAACCAGGAGCAGAAGCGCGTCGAGCAGACCATGTCGCTGGTTGAGCTCTGGGAAACCAAGGACTACCAGCAGGCGCAGCGCGCCCTGAAAGATCGTCTTGCTGCCCTCAACGCCAAATACGACAATCTGCTCAGCGCCAACCCGTCGCCGACCGAGGAACAGGTGTTCCGGCAGCGGATCGGCATCGAGGCGATGACTGCCACAGGTGGCGACATGCCACTTGCCGATTTCAGTGAAAATTTTGACCGCATTGTCTATTTCCTCAACCGCCTGTCCTTCTGCGTCGACGGCGATCTGTGTTCGCGAAAAGTGACGGATGCTTATTTCCGCGACTATGCCGTTTCGTTCTGGAGTTATTTTGCCGGCTATGTCGACAAGCAGCGCAAGGCGGGTTCGCCCACTTTCGCCTCGGCGATCGAGGCCTATGTGCGCAATGGGCCACCTGCTGCCGAAGCCAAATAGCGATGGGAAAGTTCGCCATGAGCGTCCGCCTCATGCGCGCCTGCCGCTGGCTGGCAATGGCCTGTGCGCTTGCTGTCTCATCGGCTGCTCGCGCCGAAGAGGCGCCTGACTTCCACCTCGATCTCGACACTGGCGGCCACAGTGCGCAGGTTACCGACCTCGCCTTCACGCCCGACGGCGAGGACATCGTCTCGGCATCCAACGACAAGACCATCCGCATCTGGGACTGGCAGAGCGGTGTGACGCTGCGCACCATTCGCGGCTATCTCGGCAACGGCAGCGACGGCAAGATCTTCGCGGTCGCGGTCTCGCCGGATGGCAAGACGATCGCCGCCGGCGGCTATTTCGGCGCCAGCCTCGGCGACAAGCCGCCTTATGGCGACATCAGGCTGTTCGACTTCGCCACCGGCAAGATGAAGGCGGTGCTCACCGCCGCCGACTACGCGACCTACGACCTCACCTTCTCTCCCGATGGAAAAACCCTGGCCGCCGGTGGCGCCAATGGCGTCGTCTATCTCTGGCGGCTGGACGACAAGTCCGCGACCGGCTGGGCGCTGGACAAGAAGCTCGATGCCGATACCTGGCACATCGACAAGCTCGCCTTCGCAGCGGCGGGAACCCGGCTGGCGGCGACCACCACCGACAATGGCATCCGGCTCTGGGACGTCGCAAAGGGCGAGGAGATCGTCTTGCCGACCGAGGCCGAGCCGCTGCGGGACATCAGTGTCATGGCGCTGGCCGTGTCGCAGGATGGCAGCCTGTTTGCCACCGGCAGCAAGGATGGGCAGGTGCAGCTCTGGCACGCCGCCGACGGCACGCTGGTGCGCGCCATGCCGAAGCAGGATTTCCTCATCGGCTCGCTGGCCTTTGCCAAGCGAGCGCGGCTGGTCGCCTCCTGCGGCTATCGCTGCGCCGACAGGCATCGCTCCATCGTCTGGAACACCGACACTGGCGAGAAGGTGCTCGACTACACCGGTCATGACGGCACGGTCTATGCCAGCACTGCCAATGTCGATGGCTCGCTGGTGGCGACCGCCGGCGGCACCCGCAACGCTATCCAGGTCTGGGATCCCGCGACCGGCGAGCGCAAGGCGCTCCTGCAGGGAATGGGCGAACCGGTGACCGCCGTCGGCATCGACGTGGCAAACGACGTCATCGCCTGGAGCAGCACCAACCCATGCCCCGAGCGAGTGGCCTGTCCTGAACGGCAAGGCGCGCTCGACAACAGGCTGGTGCTGCCGACCACCGAGCGGTTCTTCGAGGACCCGCTGCCGCTGACGGGGTCGGGCTCATTTGACCGCGCCGCCCTGGCCGACGGCCAGTGGTCGCTGCGCACCGCGCCAGGCGGCAAGGACGCGCTGGAAAACGCCGTGCTGGAGATCGCCAATGACGGCAAGATGGTGCGCGGCATCGAGAACGATGCCACCAACGGCTTTGTCCATTCGGCCTATACGCTGATCGACAATGGCCTTGGGGTGATCACCGGCGGCAATGATGGCACGCTGATCGAATACCGGACCGCGACCGCGAAAGTGTCTGGCGAGTTCACCGGCCATACCGGCGAGGTCAACGCCATGGTTGCTTCCGAGAAAGCCGGTCTTCTGATCACCGGCAGCGCCGACCAGACGCTCCGGCTGTGGAACCTGAAGACGCATGAGTTGATCGTCTCGATGTTCTTTGCCGGCTCGCAATGGATCGCCTGGATGCCGCAGGGCTATTACTACTCCTCCGACGAGGGCGACAAGCTGATCGGCTGGCAGGTCAACCAGGGCCGCGACCATGAAGGCCGCCTCATCCGCGCCGGCCAGTTGAAGAAATACCTCTGGAGCCCGGAAATGGTACGCCGGGCGATCATCCTGCGCAGCGCCAAGCAGGCGGTCAGGGAGATGCGGCCAGGCGTCGACAATGAGTTGCAGAAGCTGCTGCAGCGCAAGCCGCCGGAATTCGACATCCGCCTCTCCGACGACCAGAGCAAGGTGCGTGACGGTTATGTCGCCGTCGAGATCACCGGCGCCCGTCAAGCCGGGACCGATGTCGCCGGCTTCTCGATCCTGTCGAACAGCCGCAATGTCGGCGATGTCACCACCCGGTCGGTGGACGGCAACAGCACCATTGTCGAGATACCGGTCGAGAATGGCGAAAACACCATCCGCATCACCGGCACCAACGAATTCGGTTATCTGACCGAGCGCAGTGTAACGGCGCTGGCAAGAAAGACCGAGAAGGCCGAGGCCAAGGGCAAGCTCTATGTCGCGGTCATCGGCGTCGACAAATATCCGTTCCTGACCGACGCCTGTTCGGGCCACGCCTGCGACCTGCGCTACCCCGTCGATGATGCCACCGAGTTTCTCAAGGTGATTTCGCAGAAATCGGCGCCGCTGTTCTCATCGATGGAGACGCTGGTTCTGGTCAACCGTGAAGCGCTCGACGAGGCCCCCGACAAGGCCAAGCAGACCTACACGATCGCCAGTGCCGACACCGTCATGGAGCCCGACTCCGATACGATCGACGACCAGCTCGCCGATTTCCTCGACAGACCGGGCGAGCACGACACCACCATCATTTTCGTCGCCGGCCACGGCATCAACATCGACGAGGATTACTATTTCATCCCGACCGACGGCCGCAAACAGGATGCCGAGCGCTGGAAGCGCTCCTCGCTTGTCGACTGGTCGGACATCCAGAAATCGGTCGAGCGGGCCAAGGGCATGCGCTTCATGCTGCTCGACACCTGCCATGCCGCCAACGCCTTCAACCCGCGCCTGGAGAAGGACGCGCAGGACGCGCGCATCGTCGTGTTTTCGGCCACCGCCGCCAACAACACCGCCGCCGAACTGCCGGAGCTCGGCCACGGCGTCTTCACCTATTCGATCCTCGAAGGCCTGCGCGGAAAGGCGAGGACGTCCGACGGCGGCGTCACGCTGTTCGGCCTTGCCGACTACATTTCGCGCGAAGTGGTGCGGCTGACATCGTCGAAGCAAAAGCCGTTCTATTATGTCGGCGGCGTGGAGAACATCGTCCTGGCCGAGCCATGATGGCCCGCCTGCTGACGATCATCGTCTTTTCCTTGATTGTCAGCGGCGCGACGCGGGCCGCCCCTGTCGTCTGCCCGTCAGGCACCAACCACTTCCCGCCCTTCTATGACGACGCCACGCTGTTCAAGGATGCCATCGCCAGCGTCGCCAATGTCCAGCCATCAAACCAGCGGCTGACCGGCATCACCGTTCCACATCACCTTCTGGCTGCCGAGCTGGTGGCGTTGGGTTTCCGGTCGGCGTCCGGCTTCCGCTACAAGCGCATCGTCATCCTGTCGCCGGACCATTTCCACAAGACGCACAAACTGTACGCCACCACGCTGCGTGGCTTCGATACCGTGCTTGGCCCGGTCGCCGCCGACGTACAAGCGGTACGCCAGCTCGAAACGAATAGCGACATGGTCGAGGAGTCCTGCCTGTTCGACAAGGAGCATGGCGTGCGCGGCATGCTGCCTTTCCTGCACCATTATTTTCCCGAGGCAAAGATCGTCCCCGTGGCGATGTCGGTCAAGGCGCGGCGCGGCGACTGGGACAGGTTGGCCGAGGCTCTGAAGCCTATCGTCGACCAGGACACGCTGATTGTCGAATCCACCGACTTCTCGCACTATCTGCCCCAGCACGACGCGCGGCGCTTCGACCAGCAGTCCCTAACCATGCTGGCGGCCGCGACGCTCGACGGTATTGCATCCCTTCGCCAACCCGATCATGCCGATTCCGTCGGTGCGCTCTACATCCAGACCAGGCTGCAGCGCGAACTGTTCGGTGCCCAGCCGCTGGTCGTCGCCAATGAGAACTCGCAGGAACACACCTCGGACTATGTCGAGCGGACCACCAGCTATGTGGTGGCGCTGTTCGGCGCCTTCGGTCCCGGCTTCAACAACCCGGCACGGCCAAAGGACAGGATATACTATCTGGCCGGCGACGTGAATTTCGGCCGTGCCATGAAAAAGATTCTGCTTCGCGAAGGCGTCGCCGACCGGATCGTCGAAAGCATCCTTTCATTGACCGGTTCACGGCCGCTGATCGTCAACCTCGAAGGCGTCATCCTGCCCAACGTGCCGGAAGCGATCGACGACATGACGCTGGCGATGCCGGAAGGCCTGGCTGTCGACATGCTGAAACGGCTGCATGTCGCCGGTGTCGGGCTCGCCAACAATCACGCCTATGATCTCGGCCCGTCAGGCTATGCCGAGACGCTGCGCGCCCTGGACGAGGCCGGCATCCCGCATTTCGGTCAGGGTGAGACGCTGGCGCTTGCCGATCTCGACCTTGTCGGCCTGACCGACATCGACACCAACGGCTCGAAGAACACCGACCTGCTGACGCCTGCCCTGCTCGACCGGCTGCTGCACGAGAATGCCGAGCGGCCGGTGGTCGCCTTGGTCCACTGGGGCCGCGAATACAGGACCGAAGCGTCGGCGCGCGAGGACATGCTTGCCGACCAGATGCGGCTTCGTGGCGTCTCGGCCATCGTCGGCGGCCATCCGCATGTCTCGAGCGAGGCGATCGTTCCACTTGCTGGCGGCGACGTGGCCGAGGTCTATTCGCTCGGCAATTTCCTCTTCGACCAGAGCGCCGAGCGGTCATCGGGATCGATGCTGGAATTGCGCGTCTTCGCCCAGGGCACGATCTTCACCCGGCTTTTGCCACTGCCCAACTATTTCGAGATGGGCCGCAAATAGGCTCTCCCAAACTAGGGTGTGTTGAGATTCAGGTCGGGCCGAGGCGAAAAAGGTGGGTTCCGAGAACCGGAGCGGAGCGTACTTTTGGGTACGTGAGCACCGGAAGCGCAGGAGGCCGCCGTTTGCAGGCCGGCATCACCTGAATATCAACATACCCCTAGCCGCAGCCGACCATGTCGCGCGGCAGATAGCAGGCCGCCGGCTCGGTCTTGGTCTCGAACAGCGATTGCTTCGGCCGGAAATAGAAGAAGGTCACCGGCTTGCTCTCGCGCACGCTGCCATCGGCGAAGTGCGCGGCGATGCTGAAGCTATGGATCGACGACATCGACGACCACATCTTCAGCCGCGCCGTGTAGGCGCTGATCTTTTTGTTGCCACGCACCGGCATGGCGATGGTGTAGTCATGCTTGCCGATCGGGAACTCGATGTTTTGGTAGCGCATCGCTTCCGGTGTGCCACCGCCGCCATCGCCGCATTCGGCCATCGATTCCGGCGTCTCGAAAACCGCCATGGTGATGGACGTGCGGAACGGCTCGCTCTGCTGGTAGACATGACCTTCATCATCCGCCCAGGAATAATCGAACTTGCCGATCGCATTCAGCGTCATCGCCTGTTGCATATTGCCGAGATAGTCGGCGACCTCGCCGAACTTGATCTTGTTGGTCAGCTGGCTGCGGCAGACATTGAGACTGTCCACGGAAGGACAGGGAAAGCGACCGGTCTCCAGGCTCGCCGTGTCGACGCCGGCTTCCGTGAGCACGCTCTTGATCGACACATCGACGCCGTCGCCGAAACTGCCGACGTCCTTGCTGAACATGCGGCTGGGATCACCGGTCGGGTTGCCTTCGTCATCGACCGTGGTGAACTGGATCGACATCTTCATGTCCTTGGCGTCACCCCAGCCATTGTTGACGATCGAGAAATCCGGCCGGAAGCCGACGCAGCCGAAATGCTCAGAGATCGACAGCATCGGCTTGCGATAGGCGTCGCTGGCGGCGACCTTCATTTCCAGACTGTCGAGCTTGACCCTGGACTGGTCTGACGTCTTCAGGTCGACCTCGGCAAAGGCCGGCGCATCCTCCCAGTCCATGCCTTCATAGACATTGCTGGTGGTAACCTGGCCGGTGCCGTTCCAGCTGTCATTGTACTGGTCTGCCTGCGGATAGATCGCGATGTCTTCGTCGCGCACCAGATGCTGGTACTGCATGTCGGATTGCTGGGTCATGCGTTGGTCGACCGCCACGCCGATCTCGACCTTGTCGGCATCGCCGCCGCCGGTCTGCGCCTTGAGCAGTCCGCCGATCCTGGCATCGGCCAGCACGTCGGGGCGCGAGCCGCCGACCTCCTTGCCCATCGCCCATTGCGACTCGTAGACAGTGCCTCCGGCCAGCCGGGTACGGCCCTTGCCGTTCTTCAACCCGTCGACAAATGAGCCGGCAAATATCTCGCCGGTCTTCGACAGCAATCGGCCTTCACCATTCGGCTCGCCGGCGACGAACTGCCCCTCATAGCGGTTGCCGTCGGCATCGAGATGGGTGCCCTTTCCGTTGAGTTCCCCGGCAAGCCAATGCCCGTCGAAAACCTCGCCCGAGCGCAGCTCGAGCCGGCCTTGTCCGTCGGGCCGGCCATTCCGGATGTCGCCGAAATAGCTGGAATAGATGGTTTTGGGGTCATAGCTCGCCGAGCCGCGCACCCGCCACACCAGCCTGCCCTTGCCGTTGATGGTGCCGTCTTCGGCGATAGTCCGGTCGGGCGACTGAGAAGCCGCCGGTTCCCAGACGAAGTCGAGATTCTTCTCGGGATGGAAGTCCCACACACGGACCATCCTGCGCAGCACCGAGCGCGTGTCTGCCTGGTACAGGATCTGCACCCGTTCCGCCCAGGCACCGCTGGCAGGCGCGGCGGCCGGATCGGCGAAAGCCGGTGAAACCATCAACGCCGCCAGCAGCGATGCGGCCGCAATCCCCAACACTGCCCTTGCCCGCGCCATCCCTTGAACCCCTTCGGATGCCAACCCCTTGGCCGGTCGAGCGTAGTCGGCGAGCCGGCCGCGTGCAAGAGAAGCCGCATTTGAGCCCTGGCACGAAAAAGGCGGCGGGGTTGCCCCCGCCGCCTTTTGTTTCAACCGCGAACTCCGCGGCGATTATTTATACAGGCTGTTGATCCACTGGACGTTGGCGGCGTTCAAGCGCACGGCGGTGTTCGCGTCGGGGCTTTCCGCCACGTTGACGCCGGTGATGATGCGCTGCTTGGAGTTGGTGTCGTAGGCATAGACCGAACTGCCGCTCGACCCCGGGAACGTGTCGCAGTCATACTGGAAATATTCCGGGGCGATGTTTTCGGCATGCACTTCGCAGCTCGCCTTCCACATCGTGCCCATAGGCTTGTCGCCGGGATAGCCGACGAGGTTGGCGGTGAAGTCGCCCAGATCGTCATAGTTGGCATAGCCCAGCCAGCCGAGGTTGGTGCCGACGTCCTGCTTCAGGGTTACGATGCCGAGATCCCACAGAAGGACCGAGCCATAATAGCCCTGGTAGTTGTCGATGAAGCCCTGCAGCACATAGGCGCTTTCAAAGGTGAAGGCGCCGAATGGTGCGTCGTCGGCAGTGCTGCCGTTGAGGCCTGGCACGAACAGATAGTCGGAGAGCCAGTCCTTGTCTTCATGGCTGTAGAGGCAGTGCGCCGCGGTGAGCACCGTGCGCGGGCCGATCAGCGTTGCCGAGCAGCTGCCAAAGCTGCCCGTCTTCGGCGATTTGGCTTCCAGATAGCCGATTGCCGAGAACGGATAGGTCTTGGTGTTCTTGACCTGCTCGCGATCGTCGGGCCCGAAAACCTGACGGCCGGCTTCGCCTTCGCCAAGGTCAGGATCTTCGGTCTTCCGCGGACCCGCGTCCTTTCCATTGGCCGGCGCATTCAGTTCCTTGATGATGAGGTTCCTCAGCGCTTCGCTCGGCTCGATCTTGATCTCCTTGCCATCGGCGGAAAGTCCGACGATGCCATAGGATTTGACAGCCGTTGCCTCGTCAGCAAGCGGCGCGGCGCGGCTGTCTTCGTCAGTCAGCTGCGGCGGCGCGATTGGTTTTGCCCGCCCGGGCTTATAGTCGCCTGAAGTCACGTCCCGCATGCTTTCGCCATTACCGGTGCTGGCGGAGCCAGGATCGGCGGCGAAAACCGGGGCCGTCCACATTGCGGTGGAAAGCAATGCGGACGCAATGATAGCGTTTGTCAGTTTTGTCATGGTGAGACTCTCCCAAAAGTCAGCAAGGACTGGATCAAAATACAGAAATATTGTCGAGATCGTGGTGAAGCCGAAAAATGAGTTTGGTTACCGTTACCCGAACCTGATCATCACCCCAAGCGGTCTGTCTAAGGCCCCCGCCAAAGACACCCGCGCCGATATACTGCCTAAATTAATACAACATTGGAATGACAATTCGCTTCCACGTAGTCCGTGGGGGGCTATAGGGTTTTGAACGGGTTCCGCACGGGAACGCACTCCGCGAAGCAACGCCTGACTTGCCGGGACTGTTTCGTTGATCATGCGCCGGGGGCTGGCTCGTTCGGGAACGTGTCTCAGGAGGATTTCAGGTGCACATCATCCATCGGTTCAGGCCGATCGCCGCCGCGTCGCTGCTCGGCATCGCTGCCGCCCTTGCGGCCGCCAATTCCACCCAGGCGGACGAAGGTGCCGCCCGACCGGAGGCGGTTTCGCCGATCAACCGTGTCGCGGATGCCAGGGCGAAGGCCGCGGCGGAAAATCCCGACGGCGCCGATCGCGTCTATGGCGGCAACCAGGCCGAAAAGGGCGCCTATCCGTTCCAGGTTGCGCTGCTTACCACCGACAGGCTGGACGAGAATCCGGCCTCGCAGGCCAATGCGCAATTCTGCGGCGGCAGCCTGATCGCGCCGCAATGGGTGCTGACGGCGGCGCACTGCCTCAACGACAAGGGCCGGCCGATCTCGCCGGGTGCCGTCACCGTGCTGACGGGCGCCACCGATCTCAGCGAGGGCAAGCGCCACAAGGTGGTGGAGGTCATCGTCAACGAAGGCTACAGCGAGCAGACGCTCGACAACGACCTCGGCCTGCTCCGGCTTGCCGAGCCGGCCGATGCGCCGACCATCAAGCTTACCCATGACGCGACCCCCGACACCGGTAAGACGACCGTCACCGGCTGGGGCAAGATGCAGGATGGCACCTTTCCAACCACGCTGATGGTTGCCGATCTCGACCTGCAGCCGAACCAGGCCTGCAACAGCGGCATCAAGGCCATCTACGCACATGATCTGAAGGCAGCGTTGGGCGATCTGTCCCACCGCATGCGCTATTCGGAAAAGGGCATCGATGCGGCCGCCAATGCGATCGCCGCCGACATGACCGACCCGCTGACCAGCAACATGATCTGCGCCGGCACCACCAGCGGCGTGCGCGATGCCTGCAATGGCGACAGCGGCGGCCCGCTGTTCATGACCGGCGCCGACGGCCCGGTCCAGATCGGCGTCGTCAGCTGGGGCGAAGGCCCGGCGGACGGGAGTGCTGCCTGCGGCCACAAGGACGCCTACGGCATCTACACACGGCTGGCCAACTACACCGGCTGGATCGATGCGAAGATGAAGACCCCGGCTCCGGCACCGGAAAAGCCCAAGGCCGGGCTTGGCACTGCACAGAAGCCGAAGACGCCCTGAAGCACGGCCATTTGGCTTGTCCATGAAAAACGGCGGGAGAGGTTCCCGCCGTTTTTGTTTGCCGGCTTGTCAGGAGCAATTCCAGGAAAAGCGTGTAACGGTTTTCCCGGGAAAAGCGCATAGCGCTTTCCCTTGGGAATTGCGCAAAAACAATTAGCTAGAGCGTGGCTTATTTCCTCGGCGGGCCTTTGCGTTCGGCCGAAGCCGCCCACAGATTGATGTCGGACTCGCGCGCGTAGGTATCGATCTCGGCGAGTTCGGCATCACTGAAGTCGGGCACCTTGAGCGCGCCAACGCAGTCCTCGACCTGCTCCGGCCGGCTGGCGCCGATCAGCGCCGAAGTCACCTTGCCCTTGCGCAGCACCCAGGCCAGCGCCATCTGCGCCAGTGTCTGCCCGCGCTTGCCGGCAATGGCGTCGAGCGCCTTGATGTTGGCGATGGTCTTGTCGTTGATGAAGGCTGTTCTCAGCGACTTGCCTTGCGAGGCCCGGCTGCCGTCGGGAATGCCGCCGAGATATTTGTCGGTCAGCATGCCTTGCGCCAATGGCGAGAACACGATCGAGCCGACGCCGAGCCCTTCGAGCGTGTCGAGCAGGCCGTCTTCCTCCACCCAGCGGTTGAGCATCGAATAGCTCGGCTGGTGAATGACACAAGGCGTGCCGAGCTGCTTCAATATATCGGCGGCCTCGCGCGTGCGCTGAGAATTGTAGGACGAGATGCCGGCATAGAGCGCCTTGCCCGAGCGCACGGCATGGTCGAGCGCGCCCATCGTTTCTTCCAGCGGCGTATCGGGGTCGAAGCGGTGCGAATAGAAGATATCGACATAGTCGAGCCCCATCCGCTTCAGGCTCTGGTCGAGGCTGGCCAGCATGTATTTGCGCCCGCCCCATTCGCCGTAAGGTCCGGCCCACATCTCGTAGCCGGCCTTGGTCGAGATGATCAGCTCGTCGCGGTAGCCGGCGAAATCGGTGCGCAGGATTTCGCCGAAAGCGGTCTCGGCCGAGCCGGGCGGCGGACCGTAATTGTTGGCGAGGTCGAAATGCGTGATGCCGAGGTCGAAGGCCTTGCGCGCGATCGCCTGCTTGGTCTTGTGCGGCGTGTCATTGCCGAAATTGTGCCACAGCCCCAGCGAGATCGCCGGCAGCTTCAGGCCGGAGCGGCCACAGCGGTTGTAGACCATTTTTTCGTAGCGGTTTTCGGCGGGTATGTAGGGCATCGGAAAATCCTCAAATGGAAGCGAGCCGGTCGGCTGCCATCGCGACAACGCGGCGAGTCGGCTCTGCCCCCCACCCTTATCCTCTCCCCGTCGGAACGGGGAGAGGCTTGAGGCACGTGGCCTACTTCTTCTTCGCCAGCAGCTCCTTGGCTTCCTTGACGCCAAGTGCGGCCGGCCGTTCGCAACTGGTCTGCATGGCGACGAACTTGCCGGTTTCGCCGGAGCGCAGCAGGCCGGTCATGACGTCGACGGCATGCAGCGCCAGTTCCATCGAGCAGCGGTGCGGCCGGCCTTCCGCGATCGCCACCGCCATGTCGGCGAGACCGGCGGTGCGGTAGTTGGCCATCATGCCTTGCGAATGCATCTCGTTGGGAACGCCGAACGGGTGCTGCCATTTCGGCAGCTTCTTGACCGGCTTGCTGTCTTCGGTGAAGCGCACGTCGCCACCGAAGAAATTCGGATCCGGCACAAACACCGTACCCGTCTCGCCATAGAGTTCCATCGGCGCGTGACCATGGGCCCAAACGTCCCAGCTGGTGTTGAGCGTGATCACGGCGCCGTTCTCGAACTCCAGCAGGCCATGGATGGTCGTCGGCGTGTTGACCGGGATCTTTTCGCCCGCGCGCGGCTTTGAACTGATGGTGCGTTCCTTGGCCGGCGTCGACGCGAAGGCGGCGACCTGTTTCACCGGTCCGATCAGCTGGATCAGATTGGTGATGTAGTACGGGCCGATGTCGAGCACCGGTCCCGCGCCCGGCTGGAAGAAGAAGTCGGGATTAGGGTGCCAGTGCTCCATGCCGTGGCCCATGACGTGGCACGTGCCGCTGGTGATCTTGCCGAGCTTTCCGGTGTCGATGAGCTCTCGCACCAGCTGATGCGCACCGCCGAGGAAGGTATCGGGCGCCGAGCCGATGCGCAGCCCTTTCGCCTCGGCGCGTTTCTTCAGGTCGAGCCCTTCCTTGACCGACAGCACGAACGGCTTTTCCGAATAGACATGCTTGCCGGCGTCGAGCACCTGCTTCGACACATCAAAATGCACCGCCGGGATGGTCAGGTTGACGATGATGTCGATGTCGTCGGCCTTCAGCAGATCGTCGACGGTTTCGGCGCGCAACTTGAACTCCTTCGCGCGCGCCTTCGCCGCATCCATGTTGATGTCGGCGCAGGCGCGCATCTCGATGCCGCGAAACAGCGGTGACAGCGAAAAATACGCCTTCGAGATGTTACCGCAGCCGATGACGCCGATGCCAAGTTTCTTTGCCATGCTGATTGCTCCTAGTAGGTCTTGACGGCTGCGATCGAGCGGCGGGCGAAGCGCTCGATGTCGTTCGGGTTGTCCTGTTCCATGACGTAGTATTGGGCCGCACTCTTGGCGCGCAACACCTTGATCAGGCCGGCCCAGTCGATGGTGCCATGGCCGACATCCGACCAGCCATCCTCGTCCAGCCCCTCACCGGGCTTGGCCATGTCCTTGACGTGAACGGCGCTGATGCGCTGGCCGTGTTTGTCGATCCACTTCAGCGGATCGTCGCCGCCACGCACCACCCAGGCGACGTCCATCTCCCAGCCGATGTCGGGGGCCGCCGTGAGGATCAGATCCTGCGGCACCGAGCCGTCGGCGAGCTTCTTGAACTCGAAATCATGGTTGTGCCAGGCAAAGCCGTAGCCGGCCTTCTTTGCGGTATCGCCGACCTTGGCCAGGCGCTCCCCGAAGCCACGCCAGCCGGCCGCATCGGACGGCCGCTGGTCGGGCATCAGAAAAGGACAGATGAGCAGCGTGATGCCGAGTGCGTCGGCGGTTTTGCACACGCCGTCGAAATCGTTCTCGAGCGCGTCGATCGAGAAATGCCCGGTCGGCATGGCGAGCCCGTTCTTGTCGAGTTCGGCCCGGAAGGCCTTGGGATCGTCGTAGACACCACCGAAGCCTTCGACCTGGGTGTAGCCGAGCTTGCCGAGCGTCGCGAGGACGCCTTCCCAGGGCTGGAAATTGCGGGCGCTGTAAAGTTGGAATGACCAGTTCATCGTCTCTGTCCGTTCTGCTTGGGGATGGAGTAGTAGGGCTTGGGAGCTACATGCGGTTGCCGGATTGGCTGTCGAACAGCGAGGCGCGTGCAGGATCAAAGCCGATCCGGATCGGCTCGCCATTGCGCAGCGTCTTTTCCGCCTCGACGCGGAAGGAGAAATTCTGGCCGCCGAGCTTCGTCCACACCAGCGTGTCGGAGCCCATCGGCTCAACGATCTCGACGGCGGCATCGATGGCAAAGGGCATCGCATTTGCCGCCTCGCCAAAGGCGACATGCTCGGGCCGGATACCGAACACGCAAGGCCCGCTGCTGTTGCCCGCCGTATCGAAAGCGTAGCGGTCGAGCGGTATGGATACATTTCCGGTCTTGAAGGCCGCAGACGCGCCGGCCTCCGTTTGCCCATCGATGAAGTTCATCGCGGGTGAGCCGAGGAAGCCGGCAACGAAGCGGTTGACCGGACGGTTGTAGATGGTCTGCGGCGCATCGAGCTGTTGGATGACGCCACCTTTCATCACCGCGATACGATCGGCCAGCGTCATCGCTTCGATCTGGTCGTGCGTGACATAGATCATGGTGTTCTGCAGCCTGCGATGCAGCAGCTTGATCTCGACGCGCAACTCGGCGCGCAGCTTGGCGTCGAGATTGGAGAGCGGCTCGTCGAACAGGAACACGTCGACATCGCGCACCAGCGCCCGCCCGATCGCCACGCGCTGGCGCTGGCCGCCGGAAAGCGCCGCCGGTTTACGCTGCAGCAGCGGCTCGATCTGCAGGATTTCGGCCGCCCGCGCGATGCGCTTGGCAATCTCGTCCTTCGGAGTACCGGCGACACGCAGGCCGAAGGACAGGTTCTTCTCCACCGTCATTTGCGGGTAGAGGGCATAGGACTGGAAGACCATGCCGATGCCGCGGTCCTTGGGCTCTTCCCAGGTGACGTTCTTGCCCTTGATGAAGATGCTGCCTTCAGAGACGTCGAGCAGGCCGGCAATGCAGTTGAGCAAGGTCGACTTGCCGCAGCCGGAGGGACCGAGCAGCACGATGAACTCGCCCTCGGCGACATCGAGATTGAGCGTCTGCAGGACGGTCACCACGCCGAAACTTAGCGACAGGTCCTGGATCGAAACGCTGGTACCGTTCTGAGCCATATCCACTAGCCTTTCACCGCGCCAGCGGCGATGCCGCGCACGAACCATCTTCCGGAGATGAAGTAGATGAGCAGAGGCACCGCGGCTGTCAGAATGGTCGCCGCCATGTTGACATTGTACTCCCTCACGCCGGTGGTGGTGTTGACGATATTGTTGAGCTGCACCGTCATTGGCCAGTTGGACCGCCCGGCAAACACGATGCCAAACAGGAAGTCGTTCCAGATGCCGGTAACTTGCAGAATGACGGCGACGACAGTGATCGGCACCGACATCGGCAGCATGATGTAGAAAAAGATGCGCCAGAAGCCCGCGCCGTCGACACGCGCTGCCTTGAACAGCTCGACCGGTATTGCCGCGTAGAAATTGCGGAACAGCAGCGTCAGGATGGGCATTCCGAAGATCGTGTGCACGATGATGATGCCAGGCAGCGACGCGAACAGCCCGACCGAGCTCAGTCCGATGATCAATGGATAGATCACGACCTGATAGGGCACGAAGGCGCCGAACACGAGCAACCCGAACAGCAAGTTCGCGCCCTTGTATGGCCAGAAGGTCAGCGCGTAGCCGTTGATCGACGCGCAGATGATCGAGATGGCCACGCTGGGCAAGGTGATCTTCACCGAATTGTAAAAGCCTGGGCTGAGGCCGAAGCAGTCGCGACCGGTACAGGCATGGAGCCAGGCGTCGGCCCAGGGCTGAAAGGTCGGTTCGCCCGGAAGGTTGAAGAGGTGCCCCAACCTGATTTCCGGCATCCCCTTCAGCGAGGTGACGATCATGATGTAGACCGGGATGAGGAAGAAGAGCGCCGCGACGATCAGGAAAGCATAGATGCCGATGCGGCCGGCCGATATCCGGCGCGGCTTCGGCCCGAAGGGCGCCACGCCAGCCTGATTAGGCGCTTGCTGGGCCGGCTGAATTTCTGTGATCTGGCCGGCGGTCATGCGCCCGCCTCTCGCTGACGATTTCGCCGCCATGTCAGAATTCCGCCGAAAGCCAGCACGACCAGGACCGGCAGCAGCATCATCGTTGCCGCAGCCATGCCTTGGCCGACGTTCTGGCGAACCGTGATGAGCTGGATGACGTAGACTGCCGGCATCGACGTGGCGATGCCAGGCCCACCGCCGGTCATGGCAATGACAAGGTCGTAGACTCGCACCACGCTTACGCACTGAAGAACGAAGGCGGTGGCGAAGGCACCCTTCATCATCGGCGCCACGATGGACAAGTGCGTGCGCCAGGTTGGGATGCCGTCGACCCTCGCTGCTTTCCAGATCTCCTCGTCAACGCCGCGCAAGCCGGCAAGCAGGATCGCCATCGCCACGCCCGAGCCCTGCCAGATGCCCGCAAAGACCAGCGCGTACAGCGCGGTATCGGCATCGACCAGCGGGGCGAAACTGAAGCTCGACCAGCCCCAGTTGCGGAGCGCCGCCTGCAGGCCGAGGTTGGGGTCGAGCACCCATTGCCACACCAGTCCGGTGACGATCAGCGACATGGCGAAAGGATACAGGAAGATCGAGCGGAACAGGTCCTCCTGACGGATGCGCTGGTCCATGAAAACGGCGAGCAGGTAGCCGAACACCATGTTGCAGGTGATGGACATCAGTCCGAAGAACCAGATGTTGTTGACCGAGACGAGCCAGCGGTTATCGGCCCAAAGGCGCCTGTACTGCGCCAGACCGACGAAATCGTAGGTCGGGAAGAGCTTCGAACTGGTGAAGGACCATAGCACCGAGAAGCCGATGCCGATCACGAACACGCCGACGGCAACGAGAATCATCGGTATCGTCCCGATGACGGCGGGCAGGTGAAATCTGTGCCTCCAGCTCTTCTGCATCGTTCTTTTTCTCCGCTTCCACCGACACCCTGGGGTCGTTTGCCGACATAAAAGCCAGCCTTTTCCGAACCATCGGGCTCGGGACCGCAGCAGCTTCCCATCCTGCTACTGTCGAGAAAGAATCCTGTCGGATCGGGATGCGACCGAGGCGCCGCGGCAAGGGCAGCGCCTCGGGCAATTGATCGGTTCCTAGTCGGAATTACCGATGATCGTAGCGAACTTCGCAGTGGCGTCGTCAGCTGTCACGGAGTCGTCCGCGAAGAATTGCCCGACGAGCTCATTGATCTGCTGAGTCGTGTTCTCGGTGATGAACCAGTTCGTCGCGGTGACAACGTTGGACGGGTCTTCCACCGCTTTCAGCGACTTCTGCATGCACGGGTCGGCCGTCGACATGTCGACATCGCCACGCACGGGCATCGAACCCTTGGCGTTGTTGAAGGCGACCTGAACCTCCGGGCTGATGAGCAGAGCCGCAAGACGCTTCTGAGCTGCTTCGACATCCGCATTGCCCTGCTTGAAGAACACGATGATGTCGCCGTCAGTGCTGACCACCGGCTTGGCTTCGTTCAGACCGATCATGCAGCCGAAATCCTTGACCCCAGTCATGCCGGCCGCCGCGAACTCGCCACGCGCCCAGTCGCCCATCACCTGAAGCCCGGCCTTGCCGGTGATCACCAGGTTGGTGGTGTCGTTCCAGTTACGGTTGGCGTAGCCGTTGTCGGTGAATTGCTTCAGGGCCCGCAATTGCGTGAAGACGCCTTTCATCTCCGGGCCGCCGGCAATTTCGGCGCTCTTCTTAGTATACATCTCATCGCGTTTGGCGACACCGAGAGCTTCGGTCACCATATCCTGGAAGAGCAACTGGATCTGCCAGCCGTTTCCGTCGCCGCCAATGGCGAAGGGTATGAGGCCTGCCTCCTTGATCTTCGGCGCGGCTGCAATGAAATCAGCCAGGCTCTTCGGCTCCGGCACGCCCGCTTTCTCGAACACTGGCTTGGAGTACCAGGCCCAGTAGTTGGAATGAATGTTGACCGGAACGCACCACCAGTGGCCATCAACGAGGCAGGCGCTGCCGATCGCCTTCGGGCGAATGACCTCATCCCACTTGCCGGCGGTGGCAATGTCCGTGAGGTCGAGCAGCTTCCCGCCCGAAATCAGTTCCTCGTACTGCCGGCCGGGATTGAACTGAGCGGCACCGGGCGGATCGCCGCCGAGCACGCGCTGCATGACGGTCGAGCGGGCGGTTTCGCCGAGAGCGATGGCGCTGTCCACCCATTTGTCGCCGTGGCCGTCATTGTCGAAGGCCTTTGCGAACTGCGAGACCGCCGCCGATTCGCCCTTCGACGTCCACCAGTGAATCACTTCGAGATCGGTCGCCGCGGCCGAACCGGCAAATTGCAGGGCAGCCGTCGCTGCCAGCGCAGCGGTCAAAAGTTTGTATCGCATTTCGGTTCCTCCCAGAATCTGAAACGTTACAGATTTTGGATACGGGAATTGCGCGGACTGCGCAACCCCATGAACGAGGCGACTTCGACATTTTTTCGAGTCGCGAACAAATTCGCATGAACAGCCGCTCTCATGTGCACTGCAACATGGATCACTGCACTGCAAAACAACGGAATTGCACGTGAAAGCCGGCAAAAGGCGATGGCAAGGGCGATTTCTGCTGGAATCCCAATGGGTTTCGAAAAGAGCTCTGCATTTCGCCACGAGCGGTCGGGCATCTCGATACTGGCAATCTGTAACGTTTCAGTATATTGACGCTTCGACGGGGCTGGAACGCATATCGTATCGCTATGGCGGCGATTGCCGACCCGGCCTGCTGCTGCTATGCGCCTGACGGGCGGGACGAATGGACAGACGGCGTACGGAAAAGAACGAGGAGGCGTTGGCGCAGGGCCGGCCGACGTTGAAGACGCTTGCCTTCATGACCGGGCTCGGCGTCACCACCGTATCGCGCGCCTTGAAGGACGCTCCGGAAATCGGCGCCGAAACCAGGCGCCGTGTCCAACTCGTCGCCAAGCAGATCGGCTACCGGCCGAACCGTGCCGGGGTGCGCCTGCGCACCGGCAGGACCAATGTCATCAGCCTCGTGCTTAACACCGATCGCGAGATCATGAGCTTCGTCTCGGACATTATCTACGGCGTTTCGGAAGTGCTCGCCGAAACGCCCTATCACCTGATCGTCACGCCCTATTCACGCTCGCAGGATCCGCTCGACCCCATACGCTATCTGGTCGAGACCGGCTCCGCCGACGGCGTTATCATCTCGCGCACCCAACCGAACGACCCGCGCGCCCGCTACATGCTGGAGCATGGCATGCCGTTTGCCACGCATGGCCGCACCGACATGGGCCTCGTCCATCCCTACCATGACTTCGACAACCATGCTTTCGCGGTGGCGGCCGTGCGCCGCTTGGCGAGCAGGGGTCGGCACAAGCTGGCGCTTCTGTCGCCGCCGCCCGGGCTGACCTACTATGGCCACACGCTGAACGGCTTTGCCGATGGGCTGAGCGAGGTTGGCGCCAGCGAAATTCCGTTCAACACTGTTTCCATCGACCATACGATCGAGCAGATCAGGAGCCGGACCGCACAGGTGATGCGCCGCGAAAACCGGCCGGACGGCTTCGTCAGCAGCGCTGCCGCCGCGACACTCGCCATCGTCGCCGGCATCGAGGATGCCGGCCTCAAGCTCGGCCGCGACGTCGATGTGGTGTCCAAGCAGTCGTCGGACCTGCTGCACCTGTTCCGGCCGGAATTGCTGGTCGTCAACGAGAACTTCCGGCTGGCAGGCTCAGAGCTTGCTCGTTCCGTGCTGGGCTGGATCGGCGGCGCCGCACCCGGCTCGTTGCAGAGCCTGAGCGCAGCCAGTGACGTTCTTTCGCTCAGCCAGGCAATATCCTAGCCAGACGCACCACTTCCCCACGGCCCGTGGAACGCACCCGGTCCGTCGATGCGCTCGAAACCGTGGGCACCGAAGAAGTCGCGCTGCGCTTGGATCAGGTTGGAAGTGCCGCGGCCCTGGCGGTAGCTGTCGAAATAGGCAAGTGCCGAAGACAATGCCGGCACCGGCGAGCCGGCCTCCGATGCCCTTGCCACGACGCGCCGCAACGACGGGTGCGCCTCCTGCATCAACGAAATAAAGGCCGGCGCCATCAGAAGGTTGGTCGAGGCGCCGCCCTTGCTGAAGGCTTCCGCCATGGTGTCGAGCATCTGCGAGCGGATGATGCAGCCGGCCCGCCAGATCCTGGCGATGGTCGGCATCGGCAGGTTCCAGTTGAATTCCTTCGAGGCGCCGCTCATCACCGCGAAACCTTGCGCATAGGCGGCGATCTTGCCGGCGAACAGCGCCAGTTCGAGGTCTTTCAGCAGCGCGTCCCTGTCACCGGAAATCTTCGTCACGCCGATGCTGCCATAGGCTTTTTCCGCCGCCAGCCGCTCGTCCTTGATCGACGACAGGACGCGCGCCGCCACCGCTGCCTCGATGGCGGTCGCCGGAATGCCGAGTTGCTGCGCCTCGATGACCGACCATTTGCCGGTGCCTTTCTGGCCGGCGCGGTCGAGGATGATGTCGACCACCGGCTTGCCGGTCTTCGGGTCGTCTGATGCCAGCACCTTGGCGGTGATCTCGATCAGGTAGGAATTGAGCCTGCCCTTGTTCCAGTTGGAAAACACCGCGCCGATGTCCTTGGGCCCCATGCCGAGACCGTCGCGCAGGATGCCGTAGATTTCGGCGATCATCTGCATGTCGGCATATTCGATGCCGTTGTGGATGGTCTTGACGAAATGGCCGGCGCCGTCGGTTCCGAGCCACGCCGCGCAGGGCTCGTCATTGAATTTGGCGGAGATCGCGGTCAGCACTTTTTCGACACGCTTCCACGAGTCCTCGGTGCCGCCGACCATGATCGACGGCCCGTGGCGCGCGCCCTCCTCGCCGCCGGACACGCCCATGCCGATGAAAGTCAGGCCCGAGCCCGACAGTTCGGAGAAGCGCCGCATCGTGTCGCGGAAATTGGCGTTGCCGGCATCTATGACGATGTCGTTGGCCGACAGTACGCCGCGCAAGGCTTCGATCTGTTCGTCGACCGGCTTGCCGGCCAGCACCATGATGATGATCGGGCGTGGCGGCCGGATCGCGGCGGCGAGTTCCTCCAGGCTGTAGCACGGCACCACCATGTCCTTCAGCGCGCCCGCATTTTCGACGAAAGCGTCGGTGCGTGCCCTGGTGCGGTTGAAGACAGCGATGCGGTGCCCATGCTCGGCGATGTTGAGCGCCAGGTTGGAGCCCATCGTGCCAAGGCCGATCAGGCCGATTTCGGCTTTTTCCATCGTTTCTTCCCTGCTTTCGGATCTTGTTGGTTCGAGCTCGCGGTTTACCGGGATGCCCATTCTTCGGCGAGATGATTGACGGGCCTTTCGGGCCGCGTCAACCGCCTCGCCGAATTGTGTTGCATCGATTGTCGGTCGAGCTCGTACGAGGCGCTTGGCGGTCCTGCATTATGGCCTGATGTCTACGGGTGCTTCGATCTTCACCATCTCGAAGTCCGAGACAAGGATGTCGATGCGCACCGTCCAGCGGCCGGGCACCGGAATGACCAGATTGTCGACGCGCCAGCTCCCATCGCCGGGCTTGGTCGCGGTACGCTTGAGCGACTCGATGCCGGAATCGGGCTTCGACAGCACCAGCGTCACCTCCTTGGCGTCGAGCGGTCCGAAGTCGCCGGTCATGATGATCATCGAGGCGACGACCGGCCCGGCATGGCCGGGCGTGATGCTGAGATCGGCCATCGCTTGCGGCGCATGGATGTGGACCGAGACCGGTTGCGCCGCCGCGATCGCCAGTGCCCGTGGCGGCGGCGTGAAGCGCCAGCCCGCGGCAACGCCGAAGATTGCCAGCACGATCAGCATTTCGACGCCGATCGAGCGGGCGAGCCTGCGCTGCACTTCCGTCGCTCCGGCCTCGGCCAATGCGGTGAGTTTCCAGCGATTGACGGCGGCGAGCGTGAAGAGAAAGACCAGCAGCCCGAGCTTGATCAGCAACAGTCTGCCATAGGCAGTGCTGACCAGTGCTGCCGGCGTCTGCACCTGGATGATCGCCAGCACAATGCCGGCCACGGCAAGCACGGCCACGGCAGGCAGGATCATGCGTGAGAACCGCCGCAGGAATGGCGCGGCCTCCGCCGATTGACCTTTCAGCGCCAGGCCGAGCGGCATCAATGCACCGGCCCAGAAGGCGATGCCGACGCCGTGCAGGAACACCATCGGCCGTGTCAGCCATTGCGGTTCGGCGGCACTGGCGTGGCCGCTGGCGGCCAGCGCGACCCCCACGACGGCCAGTCCGGCCAGCGCAAATGGCTTGGCGATCGGGCGCGGTCCGGCCAGCGACAGCAGGCCGAGCCCCAGCGCGATCAGGGCGACCAGCACCGTCCAGCCGAAGCTGGTGCCGAGCCCGGTCCGCCAGATGACCGGTTGCGCCAGATGGGAGAGCGGTGCCCCGAGCGCATCCAGTCCCTGCAAGCCGAGCGACAGCGGTGCCGCGATCAGGCCGCCCAGGATTGCAGTTGTAACGAAGCGCTGTCCCGCGCGGCCACCCTGGGTCAGCCAGGCAAGGGTGAAGGCGCCGCCAACGCCGAGGAAAAGACCGATGTAGAGAAAGACCTTGCCGATCCAGATCGCCGACCGCTGCGGCCAGTCGACGGCCTCGGACACGACCGGCGGCTCGCTTGGCGCGCCGATGGAAAACAGCAGCGAGCCGCCGACCGGATGACCGTCGGCGGAAATGACGCGCCAGCTCAGCACATGCGTACCGGACTTGAGTCTCTGGGGATTGTCGATTTCGACCGTCTGGTCGGTGAGGCGGAAGGCGGTCAGCGGAACCGGCGTGCCGTCGGGCTTCACCAGTGTCAGCACCAGCGGCGAGATCGGCTCGCTGAAGGTCAATGAGAATTGTACCGGCGCTTCCGCCAGCACCGCGCCGTCGGCGGGGTCGGTCTTGATCAGCGCGGCATGGGCAAAGGCCGGACTTGTCGAGGCCAGGACGATGAGCAGCATGACCACGGCCAACAGGCCGCCGGCAAGCCGGCTGACGAGCTTGCCGGCCATATGAATCATCCGCCGTGTGGACATCGCGTTCTTGCCATTGCCATGAAATGGCGGCGCATTCCGCGAACGGAGCGCGCCGCCGAAAAGACATTACTATTTCTTCGGCAACAGCTTGATGCCGGGCGCCGGGTTCTCCAGTGCGTCTTCATCCTGCCCCGCTGCCGGGATCTCGATCCAGCGATCGGCGGCACCGTCGCATTCCTGCACCACCGGGAAGTAGAGCTTCTGGCCAACGGAGAGGTCCGCCGTCAACGTCGCGCGAAAGACGAACTCGTCATAGAATTCATCCGGCAGGCTGCCGCCGCTCCAGTCGACTTCCTTGACCCCGTCGGTCACCGGCTGACCGTAGAGCTGGTAGGATTTGTCGTATTTGCCCTTCTTGGTCTGCAGCGTCCAGCCGGGCTTCGGCATCGGCTTCACCGCGATCACCCCCTCCGGAATCTGCACGCGCACGGCGGTCGTCGCCTTGCCGTCGCAACCGTGCGGCACGCGCAGAACAGCCTTGTAGGTCGAGCCGACGGCCGCTTCCTGGGTTTCGAGCGTGATGTGCGCGAAAGCGGCACTTGTCCCGAGGACGAGAAACACGCCGGCCGACAAAAGATACTTGTTCATGATGGTCCCTCTGAGTCAGGAATTGCTGGCCGGATCAATTGGCGTGATCGTCCATGCCGCCACCCATGCCTTCGACGGCGAAGTCGACGCTGCCGGCGCCGGCCTTTTCGAAGGTCAGCGTGGCGGAGAATTTTTCGCCCTGCTTGGGTTGCCGCTTGAGGCCGATGAACATCAGATGATAGCCGCCAGGCGCCAGCGCCACCTTGCCGCCAGCCGGAATCTCCAGGCCGCCGACAACCGGCCGCATGGTCATGACACCGTCCTTGATGCCCATCTCGTGCAGCTCTGCCTTCTCGGAAACATCGGAGGAAATCGACAGCAGCCGGTCCGGCGCACTGCCCTTGTTGGTGATGGTGAAATAACCGCCGGCGACTTTGGCCCCGGCCGGCGTGGCGCGCGACCAAGGGTGGCCGATCTCGAGATCGCCGACCTTGAACTCATGCGCGAAGCCAGTCTGGGCGCCGGCGAACAGCAGCGCAAACGCCAGCATGGCAATGCCGAGACGCGCTTCGAAGCTGCGGAAAATGCCGCCGAGCGTAGGACGCGCGGCGATGCGGAAAAGTTGGGACATGGTTGCTCCATGAAGTGATGGTCGCGCCGTTGCCGGTCGCGAGCCGTTCTGTTCTTTGGATGGGTACGCCCGCGAAAGGTTCCGTCGGGCAAACAGGCTCAGGCCGTTCGCGGCGGCGCGCGTGGGTTCGACGGCGAGCGCTCGCGCGCGAAGTCGAGATGGATGGCTGTCGGAAAGACGAAGGCGACCGTTTCGAAGGAAAGGCTGCCAAGTGCGAGCCCCGCCTCGGACGGCGGCGCAAAGGCCGCCGAAAACATGCCGCAGCCAAGCACGCAGCATGCCGGCAGATGTGACGGCGGCGGGTTGCCGCCAGGAAGCTGGGCCGCACCCTCACGGGTACAGATGACGTTGCCGAAGGCATCGAGTTGCGACGCATTCGGCCCGGTGCCGAAGGCGAACGCACCGAGCGTCGACTGGAGCAACAGCAGATAGGCCGCGACAAGCGCGACCGACATGCTCCACCGTCTCCCCTTCTTGTTCAAATGACTTGCCTGTTCAAACGATCTGCCTCGTCAAGCAATCAACGACAGATACCTACCACGGCAGCCGGAGGTCGAAAATCGCCAAATCGACACTGCGGCAACGCGGCATATCAAGGTTTTTGTGACGCCCGGCTTTCAGGGATCGAGGTCAGCAACGTCTGGCGCGCCGACTTCAGGTGCTTGCGGCAGGCGGCATCCACCTTGCCGAGATCGCGCGATTTGAGTGCCTCGATATAGGCGAGATGCTCACCGATCGCGACCTCGTTGCGCTCGCGCTCCTGTGCCTTGTTCCACTGATAGTGGTAGTGGAAGATCATGGCGATGACGTCGTAGAAATCGACGATGAAGCGGTTGCGCGACGCTCGGTGGATGAGCCGGTGGAAGCGCTCGTCCAGCTCGGAGAATTCGTTGAAGCGGGTGGCGATCTCGCTTGCCAGCAGGCGATGCTCGCCTTCCAGGCGGTCGAGATCGGCCCAGACCGCGCTGTCCTGCGGCAGGGCGGCGAAGGCAGCCGCCGAGCGCAGTTCGAACATTTCGCGGATTTCGGTCAGTTCGAGCGCGAAGGCGCGCGTAAAACCCTTCAGCACCCAATGGCTGTTGCGGCGCTTCTCGATCAGGCCGAAGCGGGAGAAGCGGATCAGGAACTCGCGCACACTGGTGGTGCCGACGCCGATCTCGCGCGCCAGTTCGAGCTCGTTGATCTGCATGCCGGCCTCGGCACCGCCGGCGAGCAGCCGGCGCATGAACGACCGCTCGATGATCTCGGCCAATGTGTCGGTCTCTTCCTCGGGGAAGAAATCCTCGGGACGCGGTTCGCGCAGCACCGTCTTGGCGCGCTTGTTCCAGGCAATCAGCCCGGTCTCTTCCATGCGTGCAAGAATGGTGCGCACTGTGGTGCGGCTGACGCCGAGCAGCGTCCCTAGTTCCGGCTCCGAAGGCAGGCTGCGTGTTTCATCGAGCAGCCTGAGGCACCTGTTATAGGCATCCTTGTAGACGTTGTTGCTCTTCGACATTCCTGACCCGTTGCACGCCGTCGCTTGCGGCTGCTGGCTTGAAGCGCAGTATGACGTTCCCATGACCTCTGAAAAGCGAAATCGCTTTTCGGAACACCCAAGGACATGCGGAACTCCCCGGCGAAAAAACAATTGACGCAAAACTGTTTTTTCACGATAAAAGACATTATCTTTTAACCGGCGCGTGTCAATCCGCCCGCGCATCCCAGGATCACCCAGGAAACCGCCCGTGAACGCCTCCAACAGCATTCTTCTGTCCCCTGCGGACAATGTCGCCGTCGCCAACGGCCGCATCGAGATCGGCACCACACTGCCGGGCGGCGCCGTCGCCGCCGCACTGATCGAGCCTGGCCACAAGGTGGCGATCAAGCCGATTGCCGCCGGCGAGGCCGTGGTGAAATACGCTCAGGCAATCGGTCGCGCGACACAGGACATCGCACCGGGCGAGCACGTTCATTCGCACAATCTGGTCTTCGAATCCGGCCGCTTGCCGGTCGTGCCGCCGAGCGAGGCCGAGCACGCGACGGAGGCCGACCGCGCCCGCACCTTCATGGGCTATCGCCGCGCCGACGGCCGTGCGGGGACGCGCAATTTCATCGGCATCGTCGCCAGCGTCAACTGCTCGGCCACCGTCTGCCATGCCATTGCCGACCAGGCCAACCGCACGCTGCTGCCCAAATATCCAGGCATCGACGGCTTCGTCCCGATCGTCCACGGCCAGGGCTGCGGCATGAGCGGCACCGGCGACGGCATGATGGTTCTGCACCGCACGCTCGCCGGATATGCCCGCCATCCGAATTTCGGTGGCGTGCTGATGGTCGGGCTCGGCTGCGAGGTCAACCAGCTCACCCTCTATGGCCAGAAGGGTGTCGCTGCCGGCAAACGTCATTTCAACATCCAGGATGCCGGCGGTTCGCGCAAATCGGTGGAAAAGGCGATGCTGGTGCTGGCGGAAATCGCCGAGGAAGTCGGCCAGTTGCAGCGTGAGCCGATCCCGGTCAGCGAGATCGTCGTCGGCCTGCAATGCGGCGGCTCCGACGGCATGTCGGGCATTACGGCCAATCCGGCGCTCGGCGCCGCGGTCGATATCCTGGCCGGCGTCGGCGGCATCGGCATCCTTTCCGAAACGACGGAAATCTATGGCGCCGAACATCTGCTCGCTTATCGCGCGGCAACGCCGGAGATCGCGCAGAAGCTCGACGGTTTCGTCAAATGGTGGGAAGATCATGTCGCCAAGCATGGCGCCTCGATCGACAACAACCCGTCGCCCGGCAACAAGCGCGGCGGCCTCACCACCATCCTGGAGAAGTCGCTGGGTGCGGTCGCCAAGGGCGGCCAGACGCCGCTTAACGGCGTCTTCGGCTATGCAGAAAAAGTCACCGGCAGCGGATTGGTGTTCATGGACACCCCCGGCTACGACCCGGTCTCTGCCACCGGCCAGGTGGCGGGCGGCGCCAACGTCATCGTCTTCACCACCGGCCGCGGCTCATGCTTCGGCTGCCGGCCGACGCCGTCAATCAAGGTCGCCAGCAACTCGACCATGTATCACACCATGGAAGAGGATATGGACGTCAACTGCGGCGTCATCGCCTCTGGCGAGAAAACCATCGCCGGCATGGGCCGCGAGATCTTCGAACTGATCGTCGAGACGGCTTCCGGCCGCAAGACCAAGAGCGAGGATTTTGGCTACGGCGACAACGAGTTCGTGCCCTGGCATCTTGGCGCAACGCTCTAACTCTTTGTTTTTACGCAATTCCCAAGGGAGAGCGCTATGCGCTTTTCCTGGAATTGCTCTAGATTGAACTGATATCTGGTAGACTGCCGGGCCGGACAACGGTCGGCAACGGGGAGGTTTTCGCATGAACAAGCGCCGCATCGGTCAGACCGCGCTCGAGGTCACCGAGATCAGCTTTGGCGGCGCCGCGATCGGGGGGCTCTACCGCGCCTGTTCGCGCGAGGCGGCGATGGAGACGCTGCAAGGCGCCTGGGAGGCCGGTCTGCGTTATTTCGACACCGCGCCCTTCTACGGCTTCGGCCTGTCGGAACGCCGCTTCGGCGACTTCTTGCGCTACAAGCCGCGTGATTCCTATGTGCTGTCGACCAAGGTCGGCCGCCTGTTCCGCCCGGTGCCGGACGACCAGGTTCCCGATCACTCCTATGTCGATCCGCTGCCCTTCGCGCTGGACTACGACTATTCCTATGACGGCATCATGCGTTCGGTCGATTTCAGCTATGCGCGGCTTGGCCTGAACAAGATCGATATCCTGTTCGTCCATGACATCGGCGTCTATACGCATGGCGTCGAGAAGACCAAGCTACACTTTCGCGAGTTGATGGATGGCGGCCTCAAGGCACTCGAGGAGCTGAAGCGAGCCGGCGTCATTTCCGCCTACGGACTTGGTGTCAACGAGGTCCAGATCTGCCTCGACGTGATGCGCCGGGCGCCGCTCGATTGCATCCTGCTCGCCAGCCGCTATTCCTTGCTCGACCGCAGTGCCGAAGCGGAACTGCTGCCGCTGTGCCGGGCGCAACAGACGTCGCTGGTCATCGGCGGCGTGTTCAACTCCGGCATCCTGGCGACCGGGCCGGTGCAAGGCGCGCATTTCGACTACCTGCCCGCCAGCCACGATGTGCTCGACCGCGTCGGCGCGATGGAAAGGATCGCCACTGAGGCCGGCTATCCGCTGGCCGCTGCCGCGTTCCAGTTTCCCTTGCATGAACCGGCGGTCGCCACGGTGCTGACCGGCACCGCCAAGCTGGCAAACCTGACCCGCAATCTCGAACTGCTCGACGTCGACGTGCCGGAGACGGAATACGCCAGATACCGCCCCTATACGCTGGTGCAGGAGCTGGCGTGAACTCGCATCCACCGCGGTGTACGGGTGACCCGGGCTTCACATTCTTGCGATCCCATAAAAGAATGAACATTCCATATTGACGAATTTGTGGAATTAATATTCCATGCGTCGGCGGGACGGAGACGGGAGCGTTTGACGGCGGCAGGGGAGGAGCAGCGCGGTGCATCTGGCTCTGCCAGGCCCGCGAAGACTGGTCAAACACCGCTTGCATCGGCCGGGTCGATGCACTATCAAAACATGGCAACTGTTTTTTATTGATAAAGTTCTGTTTGGGCCACGCCTATCCGGACGGAGCTTCCGTAACGTTCACCGGGCGACTTAGGGAGGATTCCTAATGAAATTTGTGACCAGCATTCTCAACCGCCGCGCCGTCATGGCACTGGCAGCAGCGTCGATGCTCGCCGGCGTCATGCATTCGGCGCCGGTTTCGGCGGCGGACGTGACCATTCCGATCATCGTCAAGGACACCACGTCCTTCTACTGGCAGATCGTTCTGGCCGGCGCCCGCAAGGCCGGCAAGGATCTCGGCGTCAACGTGCCGGAGCTCGGCGCCCAGGCTGAAACCGACGTCAACGGCCAGGTCTCGATCCTCGAGAACGCCGTCGCCAGCAACCCGGCGGCCATCGTGATCGCCCCCACAGAGTTCAAGGCACTTGGCAAGCCGATCGATGAAGCCGCTGCCAAGGTCAAGGTAATCGGCATCGATTCCGGCGCCGACTCCAAGGCCTTCACCTCGTTCCTGACCACCGACAACGTGCAGGGCGGCCGCGTCGCCGCCGACGGTCTCGCAGCCGCCATCGGCGCCGCCAACGGCGGCAAGGTCGAGGGCGACGTCGCCCTGATCACCAACGCACCGGGCGCCGGCTCGCTCGAGCAGCGCAAGCAGGGCTTCACCGAACAGCTCAAGGCAAAATATCCGGGCCTCAAGCTGGTCGCCGACAAGTATGCCGACGGCCAGGCCACCACCGGCCTCAACATCGCCACCGACCTGATCACCGCCAACCCCAACCTCAAGGGTATCTTCGCCTCCAACCTGATCATGGCGCAGGGCGTCGGTCAGGCTGTCGCCGAAAACAACCTTGGCGGCAAGCTGGCGCTGGTCGGTTTCGACAGCGACGAGAAGCTGATCAAGTTCCTCAACGACGGCGTGATTTCCGCGCTCGTCGTCCAGGATCCGTACCGGATGGGTTATGACGGCATCAAGACCGCGCTCGCCGCCTCAAAGGGCGAGAAGGTCGAGGCCAATGTCGACACCGGCGCCAATCTGGTGACCAAGGACAACATGAAAGACCCGAAGATCGACGCACTGCTCAACCCGAAGCTCTGAGCCGTCGTATCCAATCGTTTCCGGGGCCTCGCGCCCCGGAAACATCCATTGCCGGCACAAACGGCTTGGCAATCCACAAGCTTAGGCTAGGCTGTTTTCCGGGGCATATCCTTGCCTCGCCGCGTGCCAATCGTGAGACCGATCTGGGAGGATTGTCATGACGTCGACGGCGCAGGAACTGCATCCCGCTCCCGTGCTGGAGCCAGGGCGGACCATCCTCGAATTGCGCGGGCTGGAGAAGCGCTATCCCGGTACCCACGCGCTGAAGCCGGTCAACCTCGCCTTCAAGTCCGGCGAGATCCACGCCATCGTCGGCGAGAACGGCGCCGGCAAATCGACGCTCATCAAGCTTCTGACCGGCGTCATGCCGCGCACCTCCGGAGAAGTGATCTGGGAGGGCCAGCCGGCAGCCTTGGCGACGCCGCATGAGGCAATGGCGCTCGGCATCAATGCCGTGCACCAGGAGGTCGTGCTCTGCCGTCATCTGACGGTCGCCGCCAACATGTTCCTCGGCGAGGAGAATTCGCGCTTCGGCATCCTTCAGCAGCGGGCCATGGTCAAGGAGGCGCAGAAGATCATCGATGATCTCGGCTTCGACCTGCCGGCGCATGTCACGCTGGGCGATCTGACCATCGGCCAGCAGCAGCTGATTGCTGCCGCCCGCGCCACCGTGCGCGGCACCAAATTCCTGATCTTCGACGAGCCGACCGCCTACCTGACCCGCAAGGAGGCCTACCAGCTTTTCACCCTGATCCGCCGGCTGAAGACCGAGGGCGTGACGATCATCTACATCAGCCACCGCATGGAGGAAGTCTTCGAGCTTGCCGACCGTGTTTCCGTGCTGCGCGACGGCACGCTGGTCGGCACCCGCAACATCGCCGAGACCAACGACGCCGAGCTGGTCAAGATGATGATCAACCGCTCGATCGAGCAGGTCTACCACAAGGAGCACTTCACCCCGGGTGCAGCGATCATCGAAGCACGCAACCTGTCGGGCAAGGGGTTTGAAAATGTCTCGATGACGGTCCGCGCCGGCGAGATCGTCGGACTCTACGGCCTGATCGGCGCCGGGCGCAGCGAATTCGTCACCACGCTTTACGGCCGCCACCGCAAATCGGCCGGCCAGGTACTCTGGGAAGGCAAGGACGTCCAGATCAATTCCGAGCACGACGCGATCAAGCTCGGCATGGCGCTGGCGCCGGAAAGCCGCCGTGACCAGGGTCTCTGCCTCAACCTGCCGGTCGGCCTCAATCTCAACCTGCCGATCTACAAGCGCATCTCGAACAATTTGCTGATTTCGAGTGCGCAGGAGAAGACGCAAGCCGATCGCCAGATCGCCGATCTTCGCATCAAGACACCGACGCGGAGCGCGCTGGCTTCCAGCCTGTCGGGCGGCAACCAGCAGAAGATCGTCATCGGCAAATGGCTGGCGCATGGCGCCAAGCTGTTCATCTTCGACGAGCCGACGGTTGGCGTCGATGTCGGCACCAAGGCCGAGATCTACCGACTGTTCGGCGCGCTGTTGTCGAAGGGCGCCGGCATCATCCTGATCTCGTCCTATCTGCCGGAAGTCTATGAGCTCGCCGACACGCTGCATGTGTTCCGGCGCGGCAAACTGGTGGCAAGCCATGGCTTTCGCGCCGCCAGCCACGAAGACGTGTTGACGCAGGCGCTCGCCGAGAAACAAGAAAAGCTGGGAGGACAGATATGAGCACCGAGGCGATTGCTGTCGAGAAACCGAAGCGCAACTATAACGTCCTGTTTGGGCTGACGCTTCTCGCGCTGCTGGTTCTGCTGTGGATCGTGCTTTCCGTGGCCACGCCAAGCTTCGCCTCGGGCAACAACATCGCCAATCTTTTGCGCCAGGGTTCGATGATCGCCATCATGGCGGTCGGCCAGACCTTCGTCATCATCACCGGCGGCATCGACCTGTCGGTCGGCGCCGTGGTCGGCTTCGCCACCGTCGTCGTCGCCATGATGATCAACGCCGGCTTCCCCATCTGGCTCGCCATTCTGGTGACGCTGCTGGTCGGTGTTGCCATCGGCATGTTCCACGGCTTCGGCATCGTCAAGATGGGCTTGCCGCCCTTCATCATCACCCTGGCGACGCTGACCTCGCTGCGCGGCATCGGGCTTTTGATGACCAACGGCAACTCGATCAACATCAACAGCGACACCTTCACGGCGTTCTCACGCAATTCCTTTATCGGCATTCCCAACCTGTTCTGGATGGTCATCCTGGTCGGTATTCCGGCCTATATTTTCCTGCATCACAGCCGCTGGGGCCGGTATTTGTTCTCGGTCGGCTCCAACGCCGAGGCCTCGCGCCTGTCCGGCGTCAACGTCCAGCGCACCATCTACATGGCCTACACGCTGTCCGGCCTGTGCGCGGCTTTCGTCGGCGTGCTGCTCGCCGCCCGCATCGGCATCGGCAACCCTACCCAGGCCGAGGGCTGGGAGCTGCAGGCGATCGCCTCGTCGGTGATTGGCGGCACCTCGCTGTTCGGCGCCGTCGGCTCGGTGCACGGGCCGCTGCTCGGCGCCTTCATCCTCGCCACCATCAACAACGGCGCCAATCTGCTCAACGTCAACTCGTTCTGGCAGCGCATCATCACCGGCGCGCTGATCATCATTATCGTCTACTTCGACGGGCTGCGCCGCCGGGGCAAGTAAGTCGACCTCAATTGACCGCCGGCCCGCCACACATGACGGGCCGGCGATTTCATGACAGATGGATTGAAGCATGAAAGCCGTCGTCTGCCGCTCGCCCGGCGATCTTGTTCTGGAAGACCGGCCCGCGCCGGACGCGCCCGCTCCCGGCTGGGCGCTGGTGGCTGTCAGCCATGTCGGCATCTGCGGCACCGACTATCATATCTTCGAAGGCAAGCACCCGTTCCTCGCCTATCCCCGCATCATGGGCCATGAAGTGTCGGGAACCGTGATCGAGACTGGCGACGGCGTCGATCTCGCCATTGGCGAACCGGTCGTCATCAACCCCTATCTGTCCTGCGGCAAATGCATTGCCTGCCGGCACGGCAAGCCGAATTGCTGCGTCAGGATCGAGGTGCTCGGCGTCCATCGCGACGGAGCGATGTGCGAACGGATCCTTGTGCCGGCACAGAATCTCTATCCGGCCAACGGCCTGTCGCTGGCCGACGCCGCCGCCGTCGAGTTCCTGGCCATCGGCGCGCATGCCGTGCGGCGCGCGCAGGGTCAGCCCGGCGCCCGCACACTGGTCATCGGCGCCGGCCCGATCGGGCTCGGCACCGCCATTTTCGCCCACATCGCCGGGCTTGACGTGACGCTGCTCGACATGAGCAGCGAAAGGCTCGGCTTCGCTGCGAGTGAACTCGGCTTCCAGACTCTCAACGGTTCGCGCGGCGCGGTGCCCGATCTGGTCAGGCAAGCAACCGCCGGCGAAGGCTTCGATGTGGTCTTCGACGCGACCGGCAACACCCAGTCGGTGCAGTCGGCCTTCGCCCATGTCGCGCATGGCGGAACACTGGTGCTGGTCAGCGTCGTCAAGGACGACATCGCTTTTTCCGATCCGGAATTCCACAAGCGCGAGATGACGCTGATCGGCAGCCGCAATGCCTTGCGCGCCGACTTCGACCACGTCGCCGCCTCGATCCGCAACGGCGCCGTGCCCCTGGCCAAGCTCGTCACCCACCGCACCACGCTGGCCGACACGCCACGCGATCTCGCCCGCTGGACACACGAGAAATCCGGTCTGATCAAGGCCGTGATCGAGGTCGGCTGACCCGACGCTCGTGCGAGCGGCGGTGTCTTGGCAGAGCCGCCGAAAGATAGGGGTGTGTTGAGATTCAGGTCAGGCCGGCATCCCCTGAATCTCAGTACACCCTAAAGCGCCGACAATTTGAGCTCGACCCGCTCGGCCGGGAACCGTGACTCTGAAAACTGGATCGGCTGGCCGTCGGGCGTGACGTTGACGGCGACCGTGACCAGCACGATGGCTCCGGGCTGGAGGTCGAGATCGGCAAGGTCGGCGGCATCGGCATGGCGCGCCGACAGCATGGTCGATTGCCGGAGATAATCGTCGATGCCGAAGCGTGCCAGCGATGCGGTGATCGAGCCGGTTTCCACCATGGCGGCATCGATGCCGGCAAAGCGCCTGGCCTCGAACCAGCCGGCAGCCCGCGACACCGGGCGGCCATCGGCTTCGCCGCGCGTTTCCAGCCGGATCACGTCAGTCCCCCTGGCAAGGCCAAGCCCCTCGGCGACGCGATGGCTGGCCGGCTCGACCGACGAGGCAAGCAGGACGGTATGCCGTTCCAACGCCTGCCCTTGCAGGCCTGCCGAAAAGCGTGTGCGCGCGCCGATCGGATAGGACAGCCGCTTGCGCGACAGCACGAAAGTGCCCCGCCCTTGCTCGGCCCGCAGCACCCCTTCCTGCACGAGGGCTGCTATGGCGCTGCGCACTGTATGCCGGTTGACGCCATAACGTTCGGCAAGTGCCACCTCCGGCGGCAGCGCTGCATTCTCGGCGAAATCTCCGATGGCGATCGCATGCAGGATCTTGTCGGCAATCTGCCGCCACAGCGACACACCGCTACGCCGCTCGATGCTGTCCGCTGCCAGTTGCCCGACCATTGATTGCCCCCAGCCGTTTATCCCTGTCATCCACACGTCATGGACTCGCGTTAGATAAAAGGTATAATTTGTATAGTTGTCTATATCAATAGACAAATTTAGACAAGAGGAATGTTGCTCATGCGAGGACAGGAAGCTCGTGACCAGGCCGAGCGCAAGGCCGCCATGGCAACACTGGCGCAATCCAGCGGCGATGACATCGTCCGGCTCTGGAATGAAGCCGGATTGCCTTCCGAAGCCGAGCTGCTGCGCGGCCCCGAGACCGGCCTGATCACCGTGCGCGGCCGCATCGGCGGTGGCGGCGCCCCCTTCAATGTCGGCGAGGCAACCGTCACCCGCGCGACAGTACGGCTGCCATCCGGACAGGTCGGCCATTGCTATGCGCTTGGCCGCGACAAGCAGAAGGCGAGGCTGGCGGCCATCGCCGACGCGCTGTGGCAGGACCCAGCCCGCCGCACCGAGGTCGAGACCGGGCTCATAGCGCCGCTGCGGTCTGCCCTGACCACGGCGCATGAACGGCGCCGCGCCGAGACGGCGGCAACGAAGGTGGATTTCTTCACAATGGTTCGCGGAGAAGACTGATGGACATCGCAGCGCGATCGATCGAGGGCGGCTTCGCCGATCCGGTCTTCAACGCCCAGACCGTGTTCCGCGCCGTCATGGACGCGATGGCGCGGCCGGGCAGCGTGCAGCCCCTGCCCGCCTTCGCCCGCCCGCCGGCGCCGCTCTCGGCAACCGCCGGCGCCGTAGCACTCGCGCTTTGCGACAATGACACGCCGCTGTGGCTCGACCCGGCGTTGCAAGCCTCCGCCGCAATCAAATCCTGGCTTGGCTTTCACCCTGGCGCGCCACTCGCCAACACGCCGGCCGATGCCCATTTCGCTTTGATCGCCACGCCGGCCGAGATGATGGCTCTGGACGGCTTTTCGCAAGGCACGCAGGACTATCCCGACCGCTCCACCACGCTGATCTTGCTGGTGAGTGATCTCGTCTCCGGCGCCCCGCTGCTGCTCGAAGGTCCCGGCATCGAAACCAGTGCCAAGATCGCGCCGGCGCAGATGCCGCGTCATTTCGTCGAGCAGTGGAAGCAGAATATCAAGCGCTTTCCGCGCGGCGTCGACATCATCCTCGCCACATCAGACGGGGTCGCCTGCCTGCCGCGCACCACGCGCATCAAGACGATGGAGGCTTAAAGCATGTATGTCGCGGTGAAAGGTGGCGAAGCCGCAATCGCCAACGCCCACAGCCTGCTTGCCGACCGCCGGCGCGGCGACCGTTCGGTGCCGGCGCTTCGCCTCGACCAGATCGTCGAGCAGCTGGCGCTTGGCGTTGACCGGGTGATGAGCGAAGGCTCGCTCTACGACCGGGAGCTGGCCGCCCTCGCCATCGTCCAGGCGCGCGGCGACCTGATCGAAGCGATCTTCCTGGTGCGCGCCTATCGCACCACCTTGCCGCGCTTCGGCTACTCCAAGGCGATCGACACCGCCACCATGCTGGTCGAGCGGCGCGTTTCGGCGACCTACAAGGACCTGCCCGGCGGCCAGCTGCTCGGCCCGACCTTCGACTATACGCACCGGCTGCTCGATCCCGAGCTTGCCGCCGGCGGCGATGTCGCCGAGCCGCAGCAGCGCGAGACGGAAACGCAAGCCATGCCGCGCGTCTCGGCCATCCTGGCCCGCGAAGGCCTGATCGAGCCGGATGGCGAGATGCCGCAAGACCATGTCCCCGGTGACATCACCCGCGAGCCGCTGGAATTCCCGATGGCGCGCGACATCCGCCTGCAGGCGCTGTCACGCGGCGACGAGGGCTTTCTGCTGGCGCTCGGTTATTCCACCCAGCGCGGCTATGCCCGCAACCATCCCTTCGTCGGCGAGATCCGCATCGGCGAGGTCGAGCTGGAGCTGGATGTGCCCGAACTGCCCTTCGCTGTCCCGCTCGGCAGCGTGCGGGTCACCGAATGCCAGATGGTCAACCAGTTCAAGGGGTCTGCCAAGGCGCCGCCGCAGTTCACTCGCGGCTACGGCCTCGTCTTTGGCCAGAGCGAGCGCAAGGCGATGGCGATGGCGCTCTGCGACCGGGCGCTGCGCGCCAGCGAGTTGGGCGAGGATGTCGTCGCCGCAGCGCAGGACGAGGAGTTCGTCATCTCGCATTCCGACAATGTTCAGGCGACCGGCTTCGTCGAGCATCTGAAGCTGCCGCACTATGTCGACTTCCAGGCCGAACTCGACCTCGTGCGCCGCATGCGCGCCGAATACGATGCCCGCGAGAATCCCGCAAAGGTCGAAGAGAAGCGGGAGGCCGCGGAATGATTCAAGGCCTGTCCCACATGACTTTCATCGTCCGCGATCTCGACCGGATGACCGCGATCCTGGCCGGGATTTTCGACGCGCGCGAGGTCTATGACAGCGGCGCCAGGCAATTCTCGCTGTCGCGTGAAAAATTCTTCATGATCGGCGACATCTGGATCGCCGTCATGGAAGGCGAGAAGCTGCCGGAGCGCAGCTACAACCACATCGCCTTCAAGATCGATGACGCCGATTTCGATCGCTACGCCGAGCGCATCGGCAAGCTAGGGCTCGACATGCGTCCGCCGCGCCCACGCGTCGAGGGCGAAGGCCGCTCGGTCTATTTCTACGACGACAACAACCACATGTTCGAATTGCATACCGGTACGCTCGCGGGGCGGTTGGCCCGCTACGCCAAGGGACTGGAGGCAGCGCAATGAAATCAGTGCACGCCACCCCCATGGCCACCATCACTGGAATGGCCGCCATACCCTCCGCCATAGCCACCACTGCTCCCGGCAACGGTCTCGCCGTGTGCGCTTTCCTTCGGTGCAGGAAGAACCATTCTTCGAAGGGCAAACGCCACTACGCCGGCAAACACCAGCAGCAGAATTCCAAGGTGCACCCATCCGGTTGCGGTCATCTGAGTTTGGCCCTGTTTCCGCGTCTTGGACGCCATTTCAATAGCACCATGTGGATGTGATCGCCATGACCGACATCGCCACCTACAACTTCGCCTATCTCGACGAGCAGACCAAGCGGATGATCCGCCGCGCGATCCTCAAGGGCATCGCCATTCCCGGCTATCAGGTGCCGTTCGCTTCACGCGAAATGCCGATGCCCTATGGCTGGGGTACTGGTGGCGTCCAGGTCACCGCCTCGATCATCGGCCCCGACGATGTCTTGAAGGTCATCGACCAGGGCGCCGACGACACCACCAACGCGGTCTCGATCCGCGCCTTCTTCAAGAAGGTCGCCAATGTCGCGGTGACGACTGATACCGCCAGCGCCACCATCATCCAGACCCGCCACCGCATTCCCGAGCATCCGCTGACCGCGGGACAGGTGCTGGTCTACCAGGTGCCGATCCCGGAACCCCTGCGCTTCCTCGAACCGCGCGAGACCGAGACGCGCAAGATGCACGCGCTGGAGGAATACGGCCTGATGCATGTCAAGCTCTACGAGGACATCGCCAGGCACGGCCGCATCGCCACCACCTACGCCTATCCGGTCAAGGTCGAGGGCCGCTACGTGATGGACCCGTCGCCGACGCCGAAATTCGACAATCCCAAGATGCATCGCTCGCCGGCCTTGCAGCTGTTCGGCGCCGGCCGCGAAAAGCGCATCTATGCGGTGCCGCCGTTCACCGAGGTCGTCAGCCTCGACTTCGAGGATCATCCGTTCGAGGTGCAGACCTTCGACCAGCCCTGCGCGCTGTGCGCGGCCGAGAATGTCTATCTCGACGAGGTCATCCTCGACGACCATGGCGGCCACATGTTCGCCTGCTCCGATACCGACCACTGCGAGAAGCGGCGTGCGGACGGCCACGGAGAGCGCCCAGCAAGGAATCTTGAGGAGCGGGCATAATGGGCACCTCATTCGTCGCGATTGGCGACAAAGGCTTCTGGATGCAGGACTCCGTCCTGTCCCTTTGGCTGCGACTGTTGGCTTTGAACCTGGAAAGCAAGCCAGATCGAGCAGATCCGGTTATGCTGCTGCGCGACGAATGGTTGTGGCAGTCAGAGACTGAGATTGTCGGAACAATGGACGCCCATCTCGACGGAGCCGCAGGCGACGCCGCAACGAAAGCTGCCGTCGTCGCCGCTATCGAGAGGCTGCTCAAAGCACTGTCCCGGCATGGCGACGAGCTCCCTGCATCCACCATGAACCTTCTTGGTTTCACGAACTCCTGGGGGCTGGATTACCAAACAAAGGGCCTGGTTGAGGTCGGGAATGCCTTCCTCGCACTCCTTGCCGGCAAGATCGACAGCGAAGCCAACAGCACTGAATTCATGCCAGGATCCCGCCCATGACCGACGAACCGCTGCTGCGCGTCTCGGCGCTGTCCAAATTCTACGGCTCGCGCGTCGGCTGTGACAACGTCTCCTTCGACCTGTGGCCGGGCGAGGTTCTGGCGGTGGTCGGCGAGTCCGGCTCCGGCAAGACGACACTGCTCAACTGCCTGTCGCCCCGGCTGCTGCCGAGCTCCGGCACCGCCAGCTACCGCATGCGCGACGGCCAGTTCCGCGAGCTCTACCGCATGAGCGAGGCCGAGCGCCGCTTCCTCATGCGCACCGACTGGGGTTTTGTTCACCAGAACCCGGCGGATGGGCTGCGCATGACTGTCTCGGCCGGCGCCAATGTCGGCGAGCGGCTGATGGCGGTCGGCGACCGCCACTACGGCAAGATCCGCGCCACCGCCGTCGACTGGCTGTCGCGCGTCGAGATCGACGAGGACCGCATCGACGACGAGCCGCGCGCCTTTTCCGGCGGCATGCGCCAGCGCCTGCAGATCGCCCGCAACCTCGTCACCGGGCCGCGGCTGGTGTTCATGGATGAGCCGACCGGCGGCCTCGACGTGTCGGTGCAGGCACGGCTACTCGACCTGCTGCGCGGCCTGGTCACCGATCTTGGTCTCGCGGCAATCGTCGTCACCCACGACCTCGCGGTGGCACGGCTTTTGTCGCAGCGCATGATGGTGATGAAGGACGGCCGCGTCGTCGAAAGCGGTCTCACCGACCGCGTGCTCGATGACCCGCGCGCGCCCTACACCCAGCTCCTCGTTTCCTCGATATTGCAGGTGTGACCATGCCGACGCCCCTTGTAGTCTCCGACGTCGCCAAGAGCTTCACCATGCATCTGCGCGACGGCATCAAACTGCCTGTCGTTGCCGGTGTCTCGTTCTCGATCAGGGCTGGCGAATGCACCGTGCTCGGCGGCCCGTCCGGTGCCGGCAAGAGTTCGATCCTGAAGATGCTCTACGGCAACTATGCCGTCGACGAAGGCCAGATCATCGTCAAGCACGACGACGGACTGATCGACCTCGCTACCGCCAGCCCGCGCACCGTGCTTGCCATACGCCGCCAGACCATCGGCTATGTCAGCCAGTTCCTGCGCACCGTGCCGCGCGTCTCGGCGCTGGATGTCGTCGCCGAACCGCTGGTCGAGCGCGGCGAGGAGCGCGAAAGCGCGCGCGGCAAGGCACGCGCCTTGCTGGCGCAGCTCAACCTGCCGGAAAAACTCTGGGCGTTGCCGCCGGCAACCTTCTCCGGCGGCGAGCAGCAGCGCGTCAACATCGCGCGCGGCTTCATCACCGAGCACCCGATCCTGCTGCTCGACGAGCCGACCGCCTCGCTCGATGCCAGGAATCGCGACGTGGTGATCGAACTCATCGCTGCCAAGAAAGCGGCGGGCGTCGCCCTGCTCGGCATCTTCCACGACCACGACGTGCGCGAGGCGGTCGCCGACCGCATCATCGACGTCACCGCTTTCGCCCCCGGAAAAATCGCCGCATGACGAAAAAAACTGTCGGAGACGCCGCTGGTACACCCGACGGCGGATGTACAGAACTCGACGCTCGGCCGCTGGACCGAGATCGCCGACCGCAGCCGGGTTTCGGAAAGCGAACTCGGCGACTATTCCTACATGATGCAGGACTGCGCCGTCTGGTGCGCGACGATCGGCAAGTTTTCCAACATTGCAGCCAGCGTGCGCATCAACGCCACCAACCACCCGACATGGCGGCCGACGCTGCACCATTTCACTTACCGCGCCTCCGACTATTGGGACGACGCCAAGCACGAGAGCGAATTCTTCGCCCAGCGACGCGCCAAGCGCGTCACCATCGGCCACGACACCTGGCTCGGTCACGGCTCGACCATCCTGCCCGGCGTCACCGTCGGCGATGGCGCCGCGGTTGGCGCCGGTGCCGTCGTGTCCAAGGATGTCGCGCCTTACACCATCGTCGGCGGCGTGCCGGCCAAGACGATCCGCGAGCGTTTCGACCGCCGCACCGCCGAACGCTACCAGGCGCTTGCCTGGTGGGACTGGGACCATGCAAGGCTGCGTGCTGCGCTCGATGATTTTCGTTCGCTTGAGGCTGACGCTTTTCTGGAAAAATACGGCGGATAAGCAATTCCAGGAAAAGTGTGGAACGGTTTTCCGTCCGGAATTGGCGGTGAAACCACCGCTCGTATCCATCACATCATTGTCATGGGGTGAGCCCGTTTCATATCCCTGACACAGCGCCGGGGCAGGACGCCATCTTACCTTGGAGATCGCAATGCCTGCTTCTGTCAAACCGTCGCTCGCCGGATTCTTTGCCGGCTCAAATCCGAAGCCGCCGGTGCATCTCGGCACGCGCTACGACACGTTAGGCAATTTCCTGATCGAGCCTGGCAACACGGTCGTCAGTCATCTGGTCGGCGGTTCGCCCTCCGAGGCCCTGGTGCTTGCGGTGCGCGAGAAGATGCTGGCGATGCCCGACGCCGACCGGCTGGCGTTCACGCCCGTCTCCAGCCTGCACATGACGCTGTTCCAGGGCATCATCGAATATCGCCGCCGGTTGCCTTACTGGCCGCATGACGTGCCGCTCGACACCAGCATCGACGCGATGACCCGCCTCTATCTGGAACGCCTGAAGGGTTTCGAGGGCTTCGGATCGTTCAACATCAAGGTGGTCGAGATCGTACCGACCGGCCTCACCGTTGCCGGTGCGACGGACGACGACGTGCGCATCATGCGCGCCTGGCGCGATGCACTGGCAGTGCCGTTGGGCTACCGCCATCCCGACCACGACAGCTATGTTTTCCACATCACCTTCGCCTATCAGATCCAGCGTCTTGCGGATGACAGGGCAGCAGCATGGCAGGACCTGTTCGATGACTCTCTTGCGCTTTTCGAGCAGCAGGCTCCCGCGATCGAGATCAGGGCTCCGGCCTTCTGCAGCTTCAGGGACATGGAGCATTTCGAGGAATTGCTTGTGCTGGGCTGATCGACGCCAACAGGCGCCTGACGCAGCGCCTGTGGGCAGTAACAAAACTGACATCAATCCGACACCGCAGGTTCATGGCGCTGCGCTAGCCAAGGCTAACAGACCCTCAACCGCGACTGGACTGGAAACCACCATGTCAGCCACGCTCGAAATCCGCGGTGTCACCCGACGATTTGGCAAGAACACTGCCGTCAGCGACATCAACATCTCGATCCCGCAGGGTGAGATGGTCGGCATTATCGGCCGTTCGGGTGCTGGCAAGTCGACCCTTCTACGCATGATCAACCGTCTCATCGATCCCAGCCAGGGGTCGATTTTTTTTGACGGCGCCGAGGTCTCCCAATTGCGCGGTTCGCCGCTGCGGCGCTGGCAGCGCGACTGCGCCATGATCTTCCAGCAGTTCAACCTAGTGCCGCGCCTCGACGTGCTGACCAATGTGCTGCTCGGCAAGCTGAACCACCGTTCGACCCTCACCAACATGTTCGGCATGTTCTCCCGCGCCGAATGCGCCGAGGCGGTCGCGGCACTCGAGCGGCTCGACATCGCCCGCACCGCATTGCAGCCCGCCGGCACCTTGTCGGGTGGCCAGCAACAGCGCGTCGCCATTGCCCGCGCCATGATGCAACAGCCCAAGGTGATCCTCGCCGACGAGCCGATCGCCTCGCTCGACCCACTCAATGCCAAGGTGGTGATGGATTCACTGCAGGACATCAATCTGCGCGAAGGCATCACCGTCGTCACCAATCTTCACACGCTGGACACCGCACGCACCTACTGCAACCGCATCATCGGCATGGCTGCCGGCAAGGTCGTCTTCGACGGCCCGCCGGAAGAGCTCAACCGCGAGGCGGTGCGTCTCGTCTATGGCGCCGACAGCAATGGCGGCGAAATCTCCGAGGCCATCACCTCGACCAGCGTTGCCTTCAAGCAAAAGATCGCCGCATCCGCCGGACCGCTCGAGCCCGCTTTCCCGGGATATTGAGAGCGACCTGGATCGCCAGCCCGCGTCAAGGGCACCCGTCAAGATAACGAACGCTACCGGCGCGGGGCCGGAACCTACAGGAGAGATGTCCAATGTTCAGGAAGATGGTTCTCAGCGCCATTTCGGTGCTCGCCATGGCGACGAGTGCGGCCCACGCCGCCGATATGAAGGAATTCCGCGTCGGCATTCTCGGCGGTGAAAACGAAACCGACCGGCTGCGCAACTACCAGTGCCTCGCCGACCATCTGAAGGCCGAATTCGGCTTCGAAAAGGTCTCGCTGTTCCCCGCCGCCGACTATGACGGCGTCATCCAGGGCCTGCTCGGCGGTACGCTCGACTTCGCCGAACTCGGCGCCTCCGGCTATGCCAGCGTCGTTCTCAAGGACCCGAAGGCGGTCACCCCGATCCTCACCACCCAGCAGACCGACGGCGCGACCGGCTACTATTCGATCGGCCTGGCGCTGAAGTCCTCCGGCATCACCGACATCAAGTCGGCCAAGGGCAAGAAGCTCGGCTACGCCGACCCGGATTCGACCTCCGGCTATCTGATCCCGCTGACCCAGATTCCGAAGGACACCGGCGCTTCGAACGAAACCTTCTTCGCTTCGACCCAGTTCAACGGCGGCCACGAGAACAACGTTCTGGCAGTGCGTGACGGCAAGGTTGACGTGGCGGTGGACGATTCCTCCGGCATCGGCGACTTCAAGGACGGCTACACCTCCGGCACCTTCCACAAGGAAGTCGCCAAGGGCGCCGTCGACGCCAACGACTTCGTCGAAGTCTGGCGCTCGGGCCTGATCCCGAACGGCCCGCTGGTCGTGCGCACCGCGCTCGGCGACGAGATGACCGCCAAACTTGCCGACTTCTTCACGCAACTGCCCAAGAAGGACAAGGCTTGCTTCGAAGGCTTCGAAGGCGGCGATTTTACCGGCTACGTCCCGGTGAAGCCGGACTTCTACAACGTCATCGTCGAAGCCCGTAAGGCAGCCATCGGCGGCTAACGGCAAATCAGCAAGGGCGGCGTCGAGAAAACGCTGCCCTTTCTGCATGCCCGATCATGACCCTTTCCGTGACAGTCCATTCAGACGCGACGCACCGGGCAGCCGACGCCTGGCGTCGCCAGACGTCCTTGCGCCGGCTCTACACCGCCATCGGTGTCGGCCTGCTGCTTGTCGCGCTCGGCGGCACCATGTGGTTCGCCGACGAAGCCAATGCCGGGCATTTCTTCGACAGGCTGCCGCACATACTGGATTTCCTGAGCTGGCTCGTCCCCAAGGACTGGAACGATGTCTGGCGGGCGATGTTCGACATCGCCTCCCCCCATGACACCGGCACCCAGGAATTCAACTTTCCGCTCGGCCGCTCCTACATCTGGGGCAGCTTCTATATTCCCGAATATTTCGAGCTGATGCTGACCACGCTGAATGTGGCCTTGGTCTCGACCTTCATCGGCTTCGTCTTTGCCGTGCCGTTTTCCTTCATCGCGGCGCGCAATCTGACACCGCATCCGCTATTGAGGCTTGTCGTCAAGCGCTTCATGGAACTGCTGCGCGCCTTTCCAGAGATCGTCATCGCCGGTCTGTTCGCGGCCATCGTCTCGATCGGCCCGATCGCCGCCATCATCGCCATCGGCCTGCATTCGATCGGCGCATTGGGCAAGCTGTTCTACGAGATCAACGAGAACATCGACATGCGCGCCGAGGAAGGCCTGAGGGCGGTCGGCGCCAACTGGTTCGAGCGCGTGCGCTTTGCCGGCCTGCCGCAGGTGCTGCCCAATTTCATGTCCTACACGCTGCTCCGCGTCGAGATAAACGTCCGCATTTCCACAATCATGGGCGCGGTCGGCGGCGGCGGCATCGGCGAGGAGTTGAAGCTGTCCATTTCGCGCGGCTTCGGCGCCAAGACGCTGGCGCTGGTGCTGCTCCTGTTCACGACGATCTTCATCGTCGATCAGTTCTCCGCCTGGCTGCGCCGCAAGCTGGTTGGCGAGCAGGCATTCGTGATGGGAGCATAGCCAATGGCTGCCATGACCGCCGATGAAATCCAGTCGATCGAGAAGCGCTTCCCGCAGGTGTTCCATCGACCGTTCTACAAGCGCTTCGGGCCGCTGCTGCTGCTTGGCGGCACCTTTCTCTACCTCCTCTACGCGCTGTGGTTCTTCAACCTGCCGCAGGTGATGCGGGAATCGCACTGGGAGCGCCTGCCGCTGTTCCTGACCCAGTGGATCAGCTACGACGTGCAGCCGATCTTCCGCCTCGACGAGCCACAGATCACCGCCAAATACCCGCGCTTTTCCGCGCTGGGCGAGGATCCGCATCCCGACTGGCAAAAGACCAATGCCGACGGTTCGGTGACGATTCTGATCGACGGCGCCGCCAAGTCGGTCACCTTCGACAAGACACAAGCCACGATCATTGCCAACGGTGAGGCCGTGCCGGTCTCGTTGGGTACCGGCAAGCCGCTGATCTCGGGCCCGGTTCCCGATTGGATCACCGCGCATGAGGACGAGGTCGTCGCCGACATGGGCTTTGCCGGCGAGGTCCGCGTCGCCGCCGACCGCGTCAAGATACGCAAGCGCTTTCTCGGCTGGGCGAATTTTGTCTTCGACACGCGCTCGCCCTTCTTCGGCAAGTCGGCAAGCGAAGTCGCTTCGCTGATCGTGTCCGGGCCAGAGCTCAAGCCGGGCACGTCCAATCTGGTGCTCGCCGGCGACAACATCTGGAACAACGCCCAGTGGCAGCATGGCGACGTCTGGACCAAGCTTTTGCAGACCATCGTCATGGCCTTTCTCGGTACCATGCTTGGCGGCATCGTCGCCTTCCCGCTGGCCTTCTTCGCCGCCCGCAACATCACGCCGAGCCGCCTGGTCAACCAGGTGCTCAAGCGCTTCTTCGACTTCATGCGCTCCATCGACATGCTGATCTGGGCGCTGTTCTTCACCCGCGCCTTCGGCCCGGGACCGCTGGCGGGCAGTGCCGCGATCTTCTTCACCGAGATCGGCACGCTCGGCAAAACCTATTCCGAGGCGCTGGAAAACATCGACGACAAGCCGCCCGAGGGTGTCATCTCGACCGGCGCCAATGGCCTTCTGGTGCAGCGCTACGGCGTGTTGCCGGAAGTGGTGCCGGTGTTCATCAGCCAGACGCTCTACCAGTGGGAATCCAACACAAGGGGTGCGACCATCATCGGTGCCGTTGGCGCCGGCGGCATCGGCCTGAAATTGTGGGAAGCGATGCGCACCAACTCCAACTGGGCCAATGTCTTTTACATGGTGCTGCTGATCCTGGTCGTCGTCTTCATCTTCGACAACATTTCCAACTTCCTGCGCCGCCGGCTGAGCCAGACCATCCACGACTACAACAGGATCCAGGCCGAGCAGCGTTAGCCATCCCGGCGCTTCAGGGTGTTGAGATTCAGGTCAGAGCGGCCTCACCTGAATATCGACACGCCCTATGCCGCTTTCTTCCACCCATTCTTGATATGCCTGTAGCCGTCGCGGTAGACGGCTTCCGGACTCTCGGAAAAATCGCGCCACACCTTGGTTGCCGCCGCCAAGTCCTTCAGCGAGCGGCCGAACGCCTCGATCGTCAGCCAGTCGTCATAGCCGCTCTTGCGGATGGCGGAGAACGTTTCCTTCCACGGGATGTTGCCGCGCCCCGGCACGCCGCGATCGTTCTCGGAGATGTGGATGTGGACGACATTCCTGCGGTGTTTTGTATAGGCGCCGATCGGGTCGGCCTCCTCGATGTTGGCGTGGAAAGTGTCGTACATCGCCTTGATGTGCGGCCGGTCGATGGCATCGATATGCTCCGACAGATCCGCCATCGTGTTGAGAAGATAGCACTCGAAGCGGTTCAGCGCCTCGAGCCCGATGGTGACGTTCTGCTTGCCGGCATGGTCACCGATCGCGCGTTGCGAAGCGACCGAGCGCTTCTTCTCGGCAGCTGTCGGCCCGGAGCCGGAAAAGGCGCCTAGCGTCGAATGCAGCGGCCCGCTCAGCGTGCTGGCGCCAAGCGCATCGGCACAGTCGATTGCCCATTTCATGTAGTCGATGCCGGCCTTGCGGGTCGCGGCGTCGGCCGCGATCAGGTTCATCGCCGGATCGCCCATCGCCGAGACAGCGGTGCGCCCGAGCCCGATGCGATCGAGCAACTCACCCAACTTCTTGTAGTCGTCGGGGGTGCCGGCGAAGATCGGTATCTCAACGCCATCGAAACCGGTTGCCTTGATGTCGCGGAGCAACGGCTCGTGTTTCTTCGACACCGCCGTCGTCCACAAGAACATGCACATGCCGATTTTCATCGACGCCCCTCCCCTTGATCCCCCCAGATCCATTCAGCCTAAAGCTTCGTCCAGGCTCCATTCTTCTTCGACGACTTCACGCAGGCCTCGATGAAGGCCATGCCCTCGACGCCGTCCTGAATGGTCGGGAAGACGACATCCCTGCCCGGCTTGCCGCCCTTCTTGCGGGCTGCGCGGATGGCACGCGCGGCCTCCTGGTAGATGTTGGCGAAACCTTCGAGATAGCCTTCGGGATGGCCCGACGGCACGCGGCTGACACGCCCCGCCACCGGCAGCGCGCCGGCGCCGTTGCGGGTGATCAACTGCTTCGGTTGGCCGAACGGCGTGTACCAGAGATAGTTCGGGTCGGCCTGTACCCATTCCAGCCCGCCCTTCGAGCCATAGATGCGCAGCTTCAGCCCGTTCTCATGGCCCGGCGCCACCTGGCTGGCCCAGATCATGCCCTTGGCCGGGTGCGTCTTGCCGGCCGGCTTGAAGCGCAGCATGACGTTGACATTGTCGTCGAGCAACCGACCCGGCACGAAGGCGTCGAGATCGGCCGACAGGGAATCGAGCTCCAGTCCCGAGACGAAGCGCGCCAGATTGTAGGCATGCGTGCCGATGTCGCCGAGCGCGCCGCCGGCGCCTGCCTGTTTTGGATCGCCGCGCCACGACGCCTGCTTCTGGCCGGTGGCGGCGAGGTCTTCGGTCAGCCAGTCCTGTGGATACTCGGATTGCACGATGCGGATGTCGCCGAGCACGCCCTTGGCCACCATCTCGCGCGCCTGCCTGATCATCGGATAGGCCGTGTAGTTGTGGGTGAGCACGAACACCTTGCCGGTCTTCTCGACCACGGCGGCAAGCTTCTTGGCTTCGGCAAGTGTCGTCGCCAGCGGCTTGTCGCAGATGACGTGGATGCCGGCCTCGAGGAAGGCCTTTGCTGCGGGCACATGCACATTGTTGGGGGTGACGATGGCCACCGCCTCGATACCGTCGGGGCGTTTCGCTTCGGCCTTGGCCATCTCCGCGTAGGAGGCGTAGCTGCGATCCGGGTCGAGCCCGAGTTCGGCGGCCGAGGCCTTGGCGCGTGCCGGATCGGAGGACAGCGCACCGGCGACCAGCACGAAATCATTGTCGATGCGCGCCGCGATCCGGTGCACCGCGCCGATGAAGGCGCCTTGCCCGCCGCCGACCATGCCGTAGCGGATCGGGCCGCCTCCCGTTTCCGACTTCGATGCGCCGACCATGTTTCTTCTCCTCGTGTCTGAAATGGCCCTCCGCCTTGAAGGAGGGGCGATCCGCGCAGCGGATCGGGATGGGGTCGTAGAGGTACCTTTCGGACCAGCCTCCATCAAGGGGAGGAAAGCCGCGTTATATTCCCATCATGCCGCGCAGCACTTTCTTGTCTGTGGCGCCGCCGGCAAAGTCGTCGAATGCCTTTTCCGTCACCCGGATGATGTGATGCTGGATGAACGGCGCGCCCTCTGCCGCACCGTCTTCGGGGTGCTTCAGGCAGCATTCCCATTCCAGCACCGCCCAGGAATCATAATCGTACTGGGTCAGCTTGGAAAAGATGCCGCCGAAATCCACCTGTCCATCGCCGAGCGAGCGGAAGCGGCCGGCGCGATTGGTCCAGCTTTGATAGCCGGAATAAACGCCCTGTCGGCCGGTAGGATTGAACTCGGCGTCCTTGACGTGGAACGCCTTGATGCGCTCGTGATAGATGTCGATGAATTCGAGATAGTCGAGCTGCTGCAGAAGGAAGTGCGACGGATCGTAATTGATGTTGCAGCGTCTGTGGCCGCCGACCGCGTCGAGGAACATCTCGAAGGTGGCGCCGTCGAACACGTCCTCGCCGGGGTGGATCTCGTAGCCGACATCGACGCCATTGTCCTCATAGACATCGAGGATCGGCTTCCAGCGCTTGCCCAATTCGGCGAACGCTTCCTCGATCAGTCCGGCCGGCCGCTGTGGCCAGGGATAGAGGTACGGGAAGGCCAGCGCTCCGGAGAAGCTCACCGAGGCCTTGAGGCCAAGGTTCTTCGAGGCCTTGGCGCCGAACTTCATCTGTTCGACTGCCCATTTCTGCCGCGCCTTGGGATTGTTGTGCACCGAAGCCGGCGCAAAGCCGTCGAACTGCGCATCATAGGCCGGATGCACCGCCACCAATTGCCCCTGCAGATGCGTCGACAGTTCGGTAATCTCGACACCGGCGTCAGCGCAGATGCCTTTGACCTCGTCGCAATAGGTCTTGGAAGAGGCCGCCTTCTTGAGATCGAACAGGCGCGCGTCCCAGGTCGGGATCTGCACGCCCTTGTAGCCGAGACCGGCCGCCCATTTGGTGATCGACGCCAGTGAATTGAACGGCGCCGCGTCGCCCGCGAACTGCGCCAGAAACAGTCCAGGGCCCTTCATTGTCGTCGGCATCGGCATCCTCCTCATTGTTCTCGCGACCGAGCATAGCGCCGATTGGAAGCAGGGCCAGCCACTTTGGTCTTTTCGCACCGGACGCTTGTGCGCGCCGCCATTCTGGTATTACCAAATGCAAGGATTTGGTCAAGCCTCGCGATGCGCCGCATGAGCCCTTCGGGCATATGAAAGAGGGATATATATCTCAATATAATCAATGAAATGATCTGGGCGGAAAGTAGCATTCCCACACTTCTTGCCGTTCAGAACAAATTGCTGTAGACCTCGCTCCAGGCCCAATTGGTCGAACCAGTTTGCGAGAAAAGGCTGGGGATGCCTTGGGGAGGAACCCTTGCGTCGCCTTTGGCGATGCATGTCGCAGGCGAACCATAAAGACGAATTTGGGAAGGACAGACTATGCATCTTTCGACGCACAACTGGATGCGGGCGGAACCATTGGAGACGACGCTCAAGCGCATCAAGAAATTCGGCTATGAGTCGATCGAGATTTCCGGCGAGCCCGAGCAGTACAAGACCAAGGAGACGCGGGCCCTGCTGAAGGAGCATGGCATCCGCTGCTGGGGCGCGGTGACGCTGATGCTGGGCGAGCGCAACCTCGCCGCCAAGAACCAGGGCCAGCGCGAGCGCTCGGTGCAGTACGTCAAGGACGTGCTGACAATGGTCAGCGAACTCGATGGCGAGATCATCACGCTGGTTCCGGCGACCGTCGGCAAGGTGGTGCCCGACGGCACCGAGGAGGAGGAGTGGAAATGGGTTGTCGACGCAACCCGTGAATGCTTTACCCATGCCAAGAAAGTCGGCGTCAAGATCGCCGTCGAGCCGCTCAATCGTTTCGAAACCTATCTGTTCAATCGTGGCGCCCAGGCCCTGGCATTGGCTGACGCGGTCAGCCCCGAATGCGGCGTCTGCCTCGACGCCTATCACATCCACATGGAGGAATTTAACGTCCATGACGCGATCCGGCAGGTCGGCAAGCGGCTGTTCGACTTCCATGTCGCCGACAACAACCGCTTCGCCGCCGGCCTCGGCCAGATCGACTGGCCAAGGATCGTCGCCACGCTGAAAGAGGTCGGTTACGACGGCGCGCTGACCAACGAGTTCGTGGCACCCGTCGACCGCACGCCGGCCGCACCCTATCCCGACATGGTCGAGCGCCACCCGGTCGACATCTCGCCCGAACAGCTGAAGTTCATCCAGGATCACGGCTCCAGCGTGCTGACGGAAAAATTCTACACCGATCAGATGCGCATCACCGCCGAAACGTTGCTGCCGCTGATCAAGTAGTCGACCGCCTGTTGGGAATTTGTCCTTCCGCCCTGACCGGCGGCAGGGCTGGGGAAGACCATGCGCATCAAGACCGTCCAAGCCTGGTGGGTCCGCATCCCGATCGAAGCCGCTCGGCAACACCGCAGCGACTTCGGTCAGGTGACGACCTTTGACGCCGCCATCCTGCGCATAGAGACGGATGACGGGCTGGTCGGTTGGGGCGAAGGCAAGAACGCCGCCGGCAGCGCCGGCAACTACGGGGCGCTTGTCCACATGCTGAACCACGAGGTCGGGCCGCAACTGATCGGCCGCGATCCGGCCGACATTGGCGTCATCTGGGAGATGCTTTACAACGGCGTGCGCCACGACAGCGCGGCCCGCGCCGGCCACGCCATGCCGCAACTGGCACGGCGCGGCATGAGCATCGCTGCCATCAGCGCGGTCGACATCGCGCTCTGGGATATTTTGGGCAAATCGCTTGGGGTTCCGGTCTGGCGGCTCCTCGGCGGCCGCAAGCTCGACCGCATGCCGGCGTACGCGTCCGGCGGCTGGGCCGCCGCCGACGCCATCGGCGAGCAATTGAAGTCCTATATCGCCAAGGGCGGCTTCAAGGCGCTGAAGATGCGGGTTGGAGCCATGGATGGCGCCGCGCATGTTTCCGCCGCGCGCGTCCGTGCCGCACGGCAGGCGCTCGGCCCGGATGTCGAGTTGATGGTCGACGCCCATGGCACCTACACGGTGGCCGAAGCCAAGCGCTTCATCCACCTCGTCAACGATCTGAACCTCGCCTGGTTCGAGGAGCCGATCATCGCCGACGACAAGCCGGGCATGGCCGAAGTGCGGGCAAGCGGCGCCGTCCCGATCGCCACCGGCGAAAGCGAGGCGACGCGCTATGCCTTCCGCGACCTCGCCGTGCTCAAGGCCGCCGACATCTTCCAGCCCGATCCGGCCTTCTGCGGCGGCATCAGCGAGGCGATGAAGATCGGCACCATCGCCAGCGCCTTCAACCTGCGCTTTGCGCCGCATCTGTGGGCCGGCGCGCCCTGCTTCTTCGCCGGGCTGCATGTCTGCGCTGCTTCGCCGGCTAGTTTCACAGTCGAATATTCGCTCGGCGCCAACCCGATGATCCATGATCTGATCGAAGAGACTGTCGAAGCCGAGGACGGTATGATAGCGATCCCGGAAAGGCCGGGTCTGGGATTCACCATTTCGGAGCGGTTTCTGGAGGCGCACGCGCAACGCGGTTGACGATGAAAGAAAAGAACCTTCTCGCGGAACTCGCCGCCTACCTGTTCTCCCATTCGGACAAGGAGACCGGCCGAACGCCGTCGGAACGCGAGCTGGCCGAGCATTTCGGCGTCAGCCGTGGCCAGATCCGCGAAGCGCTCGCCATCCTCGAAGCCATGCGCATCGTCGAGCGCCGGGCCAAGTCCGGCATCTACATCGACACCAAGCAGGCCAGCGTCGAGGCAATGGCACTGTTCGCGCGCGCCGGCCTGCCGCTCGATCCGATCCAGATCTACGAGACAGTCGAGTTGCGCAAGATCCACGAGATCAAGGCGGCCGAGCTTGCCTGTTCGCGCGCCACCGAGGAGAATTTCGAGCGGCTGCGCGAAATCCTGAAAGCGTCGGAAGAGCGCATCGCCGCAGGCGAAGGCCTTGCCAGGGAGGATCGCGAATTCCACCTCGAGATCGTACGCGCGACCAAGAACAGCGTCTTCCACAATGTCTGCAGCGTCTACTACATGATGGGCGAGCAGCGCCTGCCGATCTATTTCAACGACCCCGAGCGCAGCGTGCGCTCGCATGCCGAGCACATCCAGATCTATGAGGCGCTGCTGCGCCGCGATGGCAATCTCGCCCAGGCGCTGATGAGCGCTCATCTGCAGGGCGCCGAGAGCTATTGGAAGGGCCTGATCGAGGGCCATGGCGAGGAACCACAAAGCCCGACGCTCGAAAGAGCCTGACCGACATGGCCCGCATCCTCACCACACACCCACTGCATCCGCGCGCCTCGGCCATGCTGGCCGGCGCCGGTGAGCTTGTCGTCGCCTCCGCTCTCGATCCGGCAACGCTGACTGCCGAGGCGAAAAATGCCGATATCGTCATCGTGCGCGCGCCTCTGCCGCCGCAGCTTTTCGAGGGCGCGGCGAAGCTGAGGGCAGCAATTCGCCATGGCGCCGGGCTCGACATGATCCCGATGGAAGCAGCTTTCGCCGCCGGTGTGCTGGTGGCGAATGTGCCGGCGGTCAATGCCCGCTCGGTTGCCGAACATGTCATGTTTGCAGCCCTTGCCCTGCTTCGCAGCTTCCGCATCGTCGACCGTGACCTGCGCGCGAGGGGCTGGCTCGCCGGCCGCGAGCACGCCAACTCCAACAGCGAACTGGCCGGCAAGACCATCGGCATCGTCGGCCTCGGTGCCGTTGGGCAGGCCGTCGGCCATATTGCGGCGCATGGCTTCGATCTGAACGTGGTGGCAACGACGCGCAGCATGCAGCCGGCGCCGGAGAAAGTCGGTTTCCTTTCGATCGACGCCTTGGTCGAGCAGAGCGATATCATCGTTCTGTGCTGCCCGTTGACGCCGGAGACGCGCGGCCTGATCAACCGTGAGCGCATCGCCCGCATGAAGCCCAACGCGCTGCTGATCAACGTATCTCGCGGACCGGTCGTCGATGACGACGCGCTGATCGAGGCTTTGCAGAAACGCCGAATCGGCGGTGCAGCGCTCGATGTGTTTTCGACGCAGCCGCTGCCGCCAAATCATCCCTATTTCAGCTTCGACAACGTCATCATTACCCCGCACATGGCCGGCATCACCGAGGAATCGATGATGCGCATGGGCGTCGGCGCGGCCGGGGAAGCCTTGCTGGTGCTGGCCAACAAACTGCCGGTCAATCTGCGCAATCCCGACGTGGTCGATCACTACCGGCGACGGTTTTCGGCGAGCGTGTAGACATCGCCGTTTAGCCTCATTTTCTGGCGAGGCTCGCTCCCATGTCCAGTCTTCGCTCCGCGTTGCTGTTTCTTGCCGCCGCTTCGACAGGCGTCGTGCCGTCGCTTGCCGCAGCCGAGAGCAGCTATGTCTATTGCGACAACGGGCTGCGCTGCTTCAAGGCGCCCTGCCCGTCGAACAGCGCGCTCGACCTTGCCACCGGCACGATCATCAAGGGCGTGTCGATCGACAGCAGCGGATTGCCGCAGGCCGACAAGGCGATAGCGGACCTTTCAGACGCGCTTTACGCAGGAAAGGTCGTTGTCAGGGGATCGATCGAGCATCGCACGCAGACCATCACCGGCAAGGAATACAGCCTGCCCTGGCTGGTCGCGACCGGCATCGTACGCACTGCCAAGGACAGCGAACGCCAGCACTGTTCGTCGCGCTGATGTTCACAAGGGTCACGGACCAAGCAACCGCTCTGCTTCAGCAGCGATCCGCAGCAGATGGTGGTCATGGCCATTGCGCGCCACCAGCATCAATCCTGCCTGTCGCACCATGCCCGGCATCGGCAGCGAGATCGCACAAAGGTCGAACTGGTTGGCGATCTGCGTGTTGCGCAACAGCAGGCCCTCGGTGCGGGCGCGCAACTCGGCATCCTCGGTCATCGAAACGATGGTCGGCGCCGTCACCGGTGTGGTTGGCAGGGCCAGCACATCGACCGATGCCAGCCGCTCGTGCATGGCGGCGGCAAGTGCTGCGCGACGACGCATTGCCCTGATGTAGACCGGGGTCGGCAGCATTGCCGCCCGCGACAAAGGCCCGCTGACATGTGAGTCGACCGGCACCGGTGCCCCTGTCGCCAGCCAGTCGGCATGGATTTCCGCCCCTTCCATCGCAGCGATCGAGCCACGCTTGGTGGCCGCGCGCATATCGGCAAGCAGGTCGTCGATCGATATGTCCGCCAGGCGCGCGCCTGTCTGCTCGATCTTGCGAAGGCTGCGATCGAACGCCGCGGCGACCGCATTTTCGGTGCCTTCGAAAAGAAGGCCGCGCGGGATGCCTATGCGAAGCCCGGCAAGCGGGAGCGGCAGGTGCAGTGCCGGCAGCTCCTCGCCGGCCATCGCGGCGTCGGCGATCGCGCAAGCAGCGACGCTCAGCGCCAGCGGTCCGATTGAATCCAGAGTCGCGGACAATGGATAGGCACCCGCCAAGGGCACGCGCCGCGCCGTCGGCTTGAAGCCGACGACTCCGTTGAGCGATGCCGGTATGCGCACCGAGCCGCCAGTGTCCGAGCCGATAGCAATGTCGCAGGTGCCTTCACCGACGGAAACGCCGGCACCCGAAGACGAGCCGCCTGGGATGCGGCTGGCATCCGTCGCATTGCCGGGCGTACCGTAATGCTGGTTGTCGCCGATCGCGGTGAAGGCGAATTCGGTCATGTTGGTCTTGCCGATGATCACCGCACCGGCCTGCCGCAGCCGGCCGACGATGGCGGCGTCGCGCCGGGCTGGTGCAGCGGTCTTGAGCATCAGCGAGCCGGCCGTGGTAGCCTCGCCGGCGACATCGAACAGATCCTTGATCGAGACGATGGTGCCATCGAGCGGCCCAAGCGTCACGCCCGCGCGTTTGCGGGCATCGCTGGCGTCAGCCGCGGCCCGCGCGGCTTCGGCATAGAGCTTCGTAAACACGCGTTCTTCGCCGGCACGGGCGGCAAGCCGCGCGAAGATGGTTTCGAGATGATCGCGGATTGATTGCATTTCGGTGTCGGACTCCGGACGCCTTGAACGTCTTAAGGGGTAGGGGCCAGCGCTTGGCTTGCCGAGACTTAACCCGGCGCAGGCGGTTTTGCACCCTGCCGAACACGAGGAAGAACCCGATGCTCTACAAAGGCAGCTGTCACTGCGGCAAGGTCGCCTTCGAGTTCGAAGCCGAACTGACTGGCGCCGTGCGATGCAATTGCTCAATCTGCTCGCGCAAAGGTGCCCTGCTGTGTGCCATCCCGCACGAGACCTTGCAGGTTCTTGCCTGGGGCGATGATCTCGGCACCTACACATTCGGCAACCATGCTATCGCGCACCGCTTTTGCCGAGCCTGCGGGATCCACCCCTTCGCGGAGGATGTCAGCGAAGGCAGCGAGCGTAGCGCCTACGTCAACATGCATTGCGTTGCGGATTTTGACCCATCCACCTTGCCGGTCTTCGACTTCGACGGACGCTCGGTCTGAGCCTGTCGGTACCCCGCCGTATCAGCTCGTTTGTCACCGCATCACAGTGGCATCGGCCCGAAAACCATGATGATTCTCGGGCCGGTGCCTAAAGTCAGGAAGCTATCGGGAGATGGTGAGTACGACGACTACTCGGCCCTGCTTCGGGCCGCGCAGGAACACCACGATAGCCGCCAGCAATGTCGCCGTGCCGCAATAGGCGAAGGCGCTGGCCACGCCGGCATGGTCGACCAGCAGGCCACCGAAGACAGCGCCCAGGGCTATTGCGACCTGGAACGTCGCCACCATCAGTCCGCCGGCGCTTTCGGCCTGATCGGGCGCGGCCCGCACCAGCCAGCTCTGCAGCCCGACCGGAACCGCGCCGAAGGCAAAGCCCCAGACCGCAACCGCGGCGGCAGCGACCGTGGACGAAGCGCCGAAGACCAGCATCGAGGCGGCCGCCGCCGCGATCAGCAAGGGCGCCAGCGCAACGGCTGCCTTGAGGTTGCGTTCGGCGAGGATGCCGCCGGCGACATTGCCGAAGAAGCCGCCTACACCATAGGCCAACAGCACCAGCGAAATCGTCTCGATGTCGAGCACGGGGACCTTCTCGAGGAAGGGGCGGACATAGGTGAAGCCGGCAAAGTGGCCCGAAGCGACGAGCAGCACGACCAGCAGCGCCACCCTGATAGAAGGACGCTCGAGCACATCGAGCAAGGTGCGGAAGCTTGCCACACCCACCGGCGGCAATTTCGGGATGGTGGCCACCTGCACCAGCAGCGCCAGAGCGCCGACGACGGTGGCGATCATGAACGCCGTGCGCCAGCCCCAGATGTCGCCGACATAGGCGCCGACCGGTGCAGCGCAGACCGTCGCCAGCGAAACGCCGGTGAGGATGATCGACATGGCGCGCGGCATCAGCCGCATCGGCACCAGCCGCAGCGCCATCGCCGCCGACATCGCCCAGAAGCCGCCGAGCGCCACGCCGAGCACGACGCGGGCAAGTAGAAGCACGGTAAGCGATGAGGCAAAGGTGGCCAGCAGGTTAGAGAGGATCAGGAACATCGTCAGCATCCACATCACCAGCCTGCGGTCCATGCGCCTGGTGATGATGGCCATGGTGGGCGCGGCAATGGCGCCGACGATGGCGGTCGCCGTCACCGCTTGTCCGGCCACGCCTTCAGTGACGCCGAGATCGCGCGCCATCGGCGTCAGCAGGCTGGCGGGAAGGAACTCGGCGGTAACGAGGCCGAAAACACCAAGCGCGAGCGAGACCACGGCACCCCATGCCGGCTCGGTTCGTTCGTCGGAGTCTGCAGGGCTCAGAAGAGTGGCGTCGATAACACCTGTCGCGGGTTCGGCCATGGTCAGTCTCCGATCTGTTTGCAGCGCCACATAGGGAACGACCGACCGGGGCTCCACCCGGTACATGCCTTGCCATCACGGCTTGGCTATGTGGCCGGTCTCCGATCCTGTTTGCAGCGCAGCATCTGGCTGCAGTGCAACATAGGGAGTGACCGTCTGGAGTTTCCATGCTAGAAACCCCATTATGCTTGACCATTCGTCCAAAATCCCGATTACGGGCGATCCGCTCACCGACATATTGCGCGGGCTGCGCCTTGATGGCGTCGAATACGGCCGCTGCGAAATGAAGGAGCCCTGGGGTGTCCAGTTCCCCGCCCAACCCGGGGCGCGGTTTCATTTCATCGGCCGCAAAGGCTGTTGGCTGAAGCAGCCATCCGGCGAATGGGTGGAACTCAATGCCGGCGATGCGGTGTTGCTGCCGCGCGGCGCTGCCCATGTGCTGGCCAGCGAACCCGGCGCCCAGGCCTGGCCGATCCACGGTTACGAGCTCGAAGAGGTCTGCAAGGACGTCTACTGCACGTCGAACGAAGAGATGTGCGGCAAGGACTGCCAGCCGGGAACGCTGCTGTTCTGCGCCAGCATGTATTTCAACCTCGATGGCCTGCATCCTCTGCTCGGCATGATGCCGGACGTGATGCGCACGCATGAGCTGGAAGCCTATGAGCCGGGCATTCCGCATCTGCTGGATTCGATGGCACGCGAAGTGACGATGGAGCGCGTCGGCTCCGGCGGCATCCTGGCGCGGCTGGCTGACGTGCTGGCCGCCACCGTTATCCGCTCTTGGGTCGAACGCGGCTGCGGTGATTCCAGCGGCTGGATCGCGGCGGTCAGGGATCGAGAGATCGGCCGCGTGCTGGCCGCCATCCATCTCGAGCCGAACCACGACTGGACGGTCGAGTCGCTGGCCAGGATGATGGGCGCCTCGCGGTCGGGATTTGCCGAGCGGTTCGCCACCATCGTCGGCGAAACGCCGGCAAAATATGTCACCCAGGTCAGAATGCACCAGGCACGGCAGTGGCTGGTCCGCGACCGGATGAAGATCTCCGTCGTTGCTGCGCGTCTCGGCTATGAATCGGATGCCGCCTTCAGCCGTGCCTTCAAGCGCGTCATCGGCTCGGCGCCCAGCCACCTTCGCGCCGAGGAACAGGCTGATATCCGCCAGGCCGGCTGAGCAATTCCGGGAAAAGCGTGAAACGGTTTTCCTGGGAAAAGCAAATAGCGCTTTCCCTTGGGAATTGCGTCAAAACAAAGAGATAGAGCGGTTCGCCGTTTCCGTGAAACGGTGAACCGCTCTGGCGTACATTGGCCGTGACGGATTGATTATTCCAAGCTAGAAATCCGCATGGGTTTCAGCTCGTCCAAGACCATCTTGCCGGCCTCGGGCGGCCCTCTGACCGACATGTTGCGTGGATTGCGGCTGGATGGCGTCGACTACGGCCGCTGCGAACTGGGCGAGCCGTGGGCCGTGTTGTTTCCAGCCCAGCAGGCGGCGCGGTTTCACTTCATCGGTCGGCTCGGATGCTGGCTGTTTTCGCCATCCGGGGAATGGTTGAACCTGAAGGCCGGCGATGCGGTGCTCTTGCCGAGCGGCGCCGAGCATGTCCTTGCCAGCGCGCCCGGCGTCCATGCCGAGCCGATCGAGAGTTACAGTGTCGAGCCGTTGCAGGACAATGTCTTCAATGTCTCGAATGGAGGCCATGGCGCGAAGACCTTGCTGTTTTGCGGCAGCATGCACTTCAATCTGGGCGGATCGCACCCTTTGCTGGGCATGATGCCGGATATGATGCGCGCGGGAGAATTGATGGCGGGTGAGCCAGGCATTCCGCACCTGCTGGAAGCCATGGCAAGCGAAGTCACCATGAACCGACCCGGTTCTGGCGGCATGCTGGCGCGGCTCGCCGACGTGTTGGCAGCTTCCATCATCCGTTCATGGGTAGAAAACAGCGGCAGCGACACCACCGGCTGGATCGCGGCGATCAGGGATCGTGACATTGGCCGCGTGCTGGCCGCCATTCATATGCAGCCCGACAGGAACTGGACCGTCGAAGCGCTCGCCCGCGAGATGGGCGCCTCACGTTCGGCTTTCGCAGAACGCTTCGCCGCCATCGTTGGCGAGACACCGGCAAGATATGTCTCCCGGGTGCGCATGCATCAGGCACGGTTGTGGTTGATGGACGAGCGAATGCGAATATCAGTGGTCGCCGCCAGACTGGGCTATGATTCCGAAGCGTCGTTCAGCCGGGCGTTCAAGCGGATCGTCGGCATCGCGCCCAGCCATCTGCGCACCGTCAACGGCAACTCCGAACAACATTGAGGTCATACCGAACCGCTGCCGTAGGCTGCCGGATTTGGATGAATTGCCAAGCCTTCCGGACGCAACGTCATTGCCGCGCTGACTGCATGCAATAGCTTGCCATTGCACAGCAAATGAGGGGTCGGCGGCAAGTCGACTCAGGAGGAGAGCCGATGCCAAATCATCTGAAGGTCCTGGCGCTCGCCGCCATGCTCGTGGTCCCGGGGCGCGCCTTTGCCCTTGAAGACAGCTACATGCCGACCGACAAGATTCCCTATGTCGCCGAGGCACCGGACCAGCCGCAGCGCCTCGGTGCGCTTTGGGGTGAGCGCGCCAAGGGCCCGGCAGGAACCTTGCTGAAAGTCCCGGGCAACTGGCGTGCTCCTGTTCACGCGCACACCGCCGACTATCGCGCGGTGGTGATCCAGGGGCTGTGGGCGCACTGGCAGATGGATGGTGGCGAAGCGACCAAGGTCGAGCTGCCTCCCGGATCCTACTGGACCCAGAAGGCTGATGAGATGCATGACGACGCCTGCCTGTCGGACACGGAATGCGTAATCCTGCTGATCAACGACACGCCTTATGAGACCTACCTGCCGAAATAGACGAGGTTTTGCGGCCTATGACGCGTGGCGCAAATTGACGCCGCTGCCCTTGTCGAACAGCACCACCTTGTCGGGATTCCAGGCAAAGCGGACCGGCTGCTCGATGGCGACATCGGTCCTCGCCGGCACGGTGGCGCGCAACATCGCGTCGCCGACTCGCAGCGTCAGGATCTTTTCGACGCCATGGTTCTCGACATCGTGGACACGCGCCTCGACCGGCGCGCCGCTCTCCAGATAGACGTCCTCGGGACGAATGCCGAAGACGAGCGGGCGACCATCGGTCGCCGCGCCCGCCGCCTTTGGCCCCCCAAAAGCCTGGGCTCCCCCTGAAAAAGGCAGTTCGAAGTTCAGCGGCGCCATCACCGCGCGGCCATTCACCAGTTTGCCGTCGATCAGGTTCATCGGCGGCGAGCCGACGAAGCTTGCCACATAGGTGTCGCGCGGATTGTTGTAGATCTCGTTCGGCGTGCCGGTCTGGACGATGCGGCCGTGGTTGAGCACGCCGACCTTGTCGCCCATCGACATCGCCTCGATCTGGTCGTGGGTGACGAACAGGAAGGTGGCACCAAGCTGCATCTGCAGGTTCTTGAGTTCGGTGCGCAGCGCCTCGCGCAATTTCGCATCGAGCGCCGACAGCGGTTCATCCATCAGGAACACGCGCGGTTTGCGCACGATGGCGCGGCCGATCGAAACGCGCTGCATCTCGCCACCTGACAGCTTGTCGGTCTTGCGATCGAGCAGATGCTCGATCCTGAGCGTGCGAGCGGCGCGGTCGACGCGGTCCTTGATCTCGGCGTCAGGCAGCCTGCGGATCTTCGGCTTCAGCGGGAATTCGAGATTCTCCCGCACCGTGTAGCGCGGATAGAGCGAGTATTGCTGCAGCACCAGCGCCACGTCGCGCTCGGCCGCACCCCAGTCGGCAACGTCGACGCCGTCGATGAAGACCTGGCCTTCGCTGGGCTTTTCCAGCCCGGCGATAAGCCGCAGCGTCGTCGTCTTGCCGGCGCCCGTCTCGCCGAGCAGCACGAAGAACTCGCCATCGGCGATGTCGAGATCGAGCCCGGTCAAGGCAGTATGATTGCCGAATGTCTTTGAGATGTTTTTCAGCTGGATATGGGCCATCAGAGTCTCACCCCCAGCGACTTGCCGCTTGCCGTGTCGAAGAAATGCGCCTGAGCCGGATCGATCCTGGCAAACACCTTCTCGCCGGGACCGGCGACGAAGCCGCTCTTGGTGCGTGCGCGCAGCATTTTTGAGCCGACCTTGAGGTCGACGATGTCGAAGGAGCCGAGTGGCTCGACGATCTGCGTCTCGACCGGCAGGAACCCATCCGCCGCATCGCGGCGGATGAGGACGCCTTCCGGCCGGATGCCGAGCGCCAGCTGCCCGCCGGCATGGCCGTTGAGCTTAGACAGCAGCGCCCGTGGGAATTCAAAGCCGGCGGCAGCCCCGCCGACGGTCACCGAGACCGCGGACGCCGTCTCGGTGACCGCCGCGTCGGCGACATTCATCACCGGACTGCCGACGAATTGCGCCACGAACAGATTGGCCGGGTGCGAATAGACCTCGTCCGGCGTTCCCACCTGCTGCAGCACGCCTTCATGCATGATGACGATACGGTCGGCGAGGCTCATCGCCTCGATCTGATCGTGCGTGACATAGATGGTGGTCGAACCCTGCTTGATGTGCAGCCGCTTGATCTCGGCCCGCATCTCCTCGCGCAGCTTGGCGTCGAGCGCGCCGATCGGCTCGTCCATCAGCATCGCCTTCGGCCGTCGCACCAGCGCCCGGCCGATGGCCACGCGCTGCATGTCGCCGCCCGAAAGCGCCGACGGTTTCTTGTCGAGCAAGTCTGATATCTGCAGCGTCTTGGCGACCGAGCGCACCTCTGAGTCGATCTCGCTCTTGCTCTTGCGGGTGGCGCGCAACGGAAAGGCGATGTTCTCGTAGACGCTCATATGCGGATAGAGCGAGAACGACTGGAAGACCATGGCGATGTCGCGGTCGGCGGCCTTCAAATGCTGGATAGGCTTGCCGTCGATGAGGATGTCGCCCTCGTCGATCGTTTCCAGCCCGGCGACGGCACGCAAGGTCGTCGTCTTGCCGCAGCCCGACTGACCGAGCAGAACGATGAACTCGTTGTCGTTGATCTTCAGGTTCAGGTCCTTGATGACCTGGACGGCGCCGAAGAATTTCTGGACGCCGCGAAGCTCGATCTGGGTCAATGCTGTGCTCCCGGATTTCGCACCTGGCCGGTGCCGGTCTTCTCCTCTGGCGCGATCTTCGAGGTGATGTTGAAGCCGATCAGCCCGATCAGGATGATGGTCAGGCCATATGTGTGCAGCAGCATGTTCCACGGCTGGCAGAGCGCGACGATGCCGAGCACCATCAGCACCTGGCTGCCCGGCTCCAGATATTTCTGATTGATGGCGCGAAAGCTCATTTGCGGATCGCTCCGAAGGACATGCCGCGCAGCAGATGGTTGCGGAGCAGGAAGGTGAAGATCGCGACAGGCAGCAGGAACAGGAAGGTCCCGGCGGCGATCACCGACCAGTCCGGCAGGCCGGAGCCGACCTGGCTCGGGATGAAGGGCGGTGCTGTCTGGGCACGGCGGCTGGTCATGATCAGCGCGAAGGCATATTCGTTCCACGCCGTGATGAAGCAGAACACGGCGGTGGCGGCGATGCCGGTTGCGGCCTCGGGCAGCACGTTCTTGAAGAAGGCCTCCATGCGCGTGTAGCCGTCGACGAGGGCTGCCTCTTCATACTCTTTCGGGATCTCGTCCATGAAGCCCTTCATCAGCCACACCGAGAAGGACAGGTTGAAGGCGGTGTAGAGGATGATCAGGCCGACATGGGAATCGTTGAGCCCGACCGCCCGGTACATCAGGAACATCGGGATGGCGACGACCACCGGCGGCAGCATGCGCGTCGACAGGATGAAGAACAGCAGATCCGCCTCTCCCTTCACCTTGAAACGCGAAAAGCCGTAGGCGGTGAAGGTGCCCATGCCGACCGCCAGCACTGTCGAGGTTATGGCCACGATCAGCGAGTTCAGGAAGCGGCTTGGATATCCCGACCACTGCACCTGGCCCTTGCCGTCACGCACGATCTTTTCGCCGCCGTCGAAGACAACGCGCTCCCACCATGGAGCGGCTGCATACTCCTCCGGCGACGCTGGGTTGCGCATCTGCGAGCGTTTGGCGAACAGCTTGACGAAGGGCGATATTTCCGGCTGGAAGACGACCGTCGGCGGGATGGTGGTGGCGAGATTGCGCGGCTTGAACGCCGTCGAGGCAATCCAGTAGATCGGCGCCAGGAAGATGATCGTCACCAACAGGACGGCGACGATGGCGACACGGTTGAGGCCGATTTCGGAAGAAGTGCGCACGGCAGCCATCTCAGCGCTCCTTCACCTTGTTGAGGTATTTGACATAGATGTTGGTGATCGCCAGCACCATGATCAGGACGATGTAGGCGAGTGCGCAGGAACGCCCGGTCTGCCATTCCTGGAACGCCATCTTGTAGAGCCGGATCGAGATCAGTTCGGCCGTCGGCTGGCTGGTCAGGATGTAGGCGAGGTCGAAGGTCTTGAACGCCTCCATGGTGCGGAAAATGACCGCGATCATCAGGATCGGCGCGACCAAGGGCAGCGTGATGCGGAAGAAGGTGTAGAACGGCCCGGCCCGGTCGATCGCCGCCGCCTCATAGAGATGCTTCGGCACCGCCGAGAGGCCGGCCAGCGACAAAAGCATGACGAAGGGCGACCACATCCAGATGTCGGTCAGCGCGACGGCATAGAGCGCCATCTTCGGATCCGACAGCCATTCGAAGGTGCCGAGGCCGAGCGCATAGTTGATGATGCCGAAAGACGGATCGTAGAGCAGTTTCCAGAACAGGCCGACGACCGCCATCGACAGCATCATCGGTAAAAGCAGCAGCGTCGTCAGCAACCCCTTCAGCGGGATGTCGCGGTTGAGCAGCATCGCCACGCCGAAGCCGACCAGCAGTTGGCCGGCGACCGAGATAATGACGTATTTCGCGGTGATGGCGAAGTTAGACCAGACATACGGGTCGTTGAGCAGGTCGCGATAGTTCTGCAGTCCGACGAAATTCGCCGGCGCGTTGGTCGACGCGCGAAAGTCGGTGAAGGAATAGCCGAGCGAATAGATCAGCGGAAAGATGTTGAAGACGATCAGGAACAGGACCGTCGGGATGATGAAGAGGTTGCGGATCGAAATGTCGCTGAGGCCGCGCGCGGCCGCTCTTGAAGACCTGTCCAGTGTGGTGATCATCGTGGTCGCCAAGACCCTGCTCCCGTTTGCAGAAAAAGAAACGGAGGAGGCACCAACGCCCCCTCCGTGAAACATGATTGTTACTGACCGCGGCCGTACTTCTTGAAGGTCGCGTTCCAGTCAGCCGCCAATGCGTCAAGCGTTTCCTTGGCGGTGCCTTCGCCGCCGATCATGTAGGGGTAGACGCGCTGGTTGAGCTGCTGCAGCAGTTCGGCATATTCCGGCACCGCCCAGAAATCCTTCACCTTGAACATGGTCTCGTAGAAGGCCTTGTTGTACGGCGTTGCGTTCTGGAATTCAGGCGACTTGAGCACGGCGGCACTGCAGGTGTAGCCGCCAAGCGCTGCCCACTTCTTCTGGGTCTCGTCCTTGATGAACCATTCAAGGAACTTGATCGACTCGTCCTGCTTCTGCGAGTAGGACACGATCGAGATGCCTTGCCCACCGAGCGCGGCGAACTGGTCGCCGTTCGGGCCGGGAGGATTGGCAAAGAAGCCGGTGTTCTTGGCGTTCGGGTTCGACGCTTCGTTGATCAGCGATGGGAAGAACGCAAAGTAGTTCATGCTCATCGCGGCCAGGTTCTCGGTGATCGCCTGGTTGTCTTCGACGAAGAACGCCTTGGCCCAGCCTGGAGGCGTGAACTTGTACAGCTCCTTGTAGGCGTCGAGCGCCGCGACCGCCTTGTCGGAGTTGATGAAGCCATCGACCTTGTAGGTCGAATAATCACCCAGTTCGCCACCGTAGGAGAACAGCGCGTTCTCGAAGCCCATCGCCATCGCGTCATAGGAATTGTCTGTGTAGATGGCGATGCCGTATTTTTTCTGGTCCGGCCGGTAGAAGAATTCGGCGATGTCGCGCAGCGCCTTGAAATCCTTCGGCACGTCGAGATCGTAACCGTACTTGGCCTTGAAGGCTTCCTTTTCCTTCGGATCCTCGAACCAGTCCTTGCGATAGGACCAGCCGACGGCGTCGCCTTCAAGCGGGATGGCCCAGTACTTGCTGCTGCCGCCCGGATATTCGGCGTAGTACTTCACCGTCGCCGGTGCCATCACGTCGCCGACCTTGTGCTTGTTGAAGAAGTCAGTCAGGTCGACATAGTGGCCACCGGTCGAGCCGGCACCGAGCCATTGCGAGTCGCCGACGACCATATCATAGGCATCGCCATGGGCATTGAACTCGGTGAAGGCCTTGGTCTGGAAGTCGGGCCAGGGTGTGGTCTCCACAGTGATCTTGACGCCGGTTTCCTTCTCGTACTCGTTGCCGAGCTCCTGCAAATAGTTGGCCGGATCCCATTCCGCCCAGAAGATGGTGAGTGACTTTTCCTGCGCGTAGACGGACGTTCCGCAGGCAAGCGTTAAGCCGATACCAGCAAGCACGCTGGTCACAAACTTGCGCATAATGATTTCCTCCCTTGTGCGCATTCTACCTTGTCATGCGAGCCGGCAACGGGGCCGGCCCTGGTAGTTCCTCCCGTGATCGCACCTTTCCGGTTTCGGGCCTCCTCGCCCTGCCGGAAAATGGATCGCAGCCCTCACTTTCGATCCGCTTTTCTGCTCCAATCTGGTATTACCAATCTTGGCTGCACGTCAAGCCCTATCTTGGCAGCTCGACTTGGCCATTGCTATCGGATTTCGGCTTTATCTGCCTGTTTTACCAAGATTTTCCTACTCAGTGATACGCGCAGGTGTTGTCCGGCACCCCGCACTGCGGTTAATATCGGTAATCGGCATGCCAATCTGGTCGAACCAGATAGGCGCTATTTCACGACCGCCGCCGGATCGATGCTGTCTCCTTCACCGATGGATTCCGCGACCGCCACGCGCACCAGCGCCCCGGCCGCCCACTGCGCGACCGACATCGTCCTGCGGCTGTCCAGCCCCCATATATCCTTGAGCACGATCAGCACCTCGACGCCAAAGATCAGCGACAGCGCCTGGGCCAGCCGCTTGAAGTCGCGCGGCGGCAAGCGGCCCTTGAGCGGCGCTATCGCCGCCTGCAGCAAGTCGATGCGGTGGCCGCGCGTGAAGGCCGGCTCGCCGCCCAGCGTACCGGCCTGGCGCCGCGCCCACTGATCGAGCGACAGTTTCAATGCCGCCTTGAACGTTGCCTCGAAGGCCTCGATGCGCGGCATGGCGGTGTCGATCAATTCGACGACCCGGCGCTCTGCATCGACGGAGGTCGATTGCCAGGTGAGGATTGGTCCGAGCCCCTCGTCGACGACAGCCTGCACCAGCGCGGCCTGGCTCGGAAAATAACGATAGGCGGTGGCACGGGAAACCTGTGCCGCCTCCGCGACCTCGCTGACCGACGGCGTGACGCCCGCCTGCATCAGCCTTGTCGCTGTCTCCAGCATCAGCCGTTTCGTGCGCGCGCGCGGCCCACGCTCCAGCGCTGGGCCGCCTCCCCGCTCGGCGTCGTCGCTCGCCGTGGATTGTTGACGTGAGACATTCATGTCAATACGATACGCGCGTCTCAAAAATTTGCAATGACCTTCGCATCGTCGAGCGGCCGGGCAATGAGCGGTGGAGCGCAGCATTGCGCCCACCTGGATTGGGGAACGCAATGAAGCGCATCTATGTGGTGGGCACCGCTGACACCAAGGGCGAGGAACTCGCCTTCCTAGCCGATGCCATCGCCACCGCGGGCGCCGCCGTTTGCCGCGTCGATGTTGGAACGCGCGACGCGACCATCGCCGTGGACATCACCGCGGAGGAAATTGCCGGCCACCACCCCGGCGGCCGTAACGACGTGCTCGGCGGCAACGACCGTGGCGCCGCGGTCGCCGCCATGGGCGTCGCCTTCGCCCGCTTTGCGCAATCGAGAAACGACATCGCCGCCATGATCGGCATTGGCGGCGGCGGCGGCACTTCGATCATCACATCGGGCATGCGTGCGCTGCCGCTAGGCTTGCCCAAGATCATGGTCTCGACGCTCGCCTCCGGTGACACAGCACCCTATGTCGATGTCTCCGACATCGTCATGATGCCATCGGTGACCGACATGGCCGGGCTGAACCGTCTGTCCCGTGTCGTCTTGCACAATGCCGCCCAGGCGATATCAGGCATGGCAGCCAGGCCGGCGCCGCCGCCCGACGGCAAGCCGTCGATCGGCCTCACCATGTTCGGCGTCACCACGCCTTGCGTGACCGCCATCGCCGACCAACTCCGTTCGACTTATGACTGCATGGTCTTCCACGCCACCGGCGCCGGCGGCCGCAGCATGGAAAAGCTGGCCGACAGCGGCCTGCTGTCCGGCGTCATCGACATCACCACGACGGAAGTCTGCGACCTCTTGTTCGGCGGAGTGCTGCCGGCGACGGAGGATCGTTTCGGCGCAATCGCCCGCACCAGGTTGCCTTATGTCGGCTCGGTCGGCGCGCTCGACATGGTCAATTTCTGGGCGCCTTCGACCATCCCGGAACACTATCGCGGCCGGCTGTTCTACGAACACAATCCGAATGTCACGCTGATGCGCACCACGGCACAGGAATGCCGTGCGATTGGTGAATGGATCGGCGCCAGGCTCGCTCTCTGCGAGGGGTCGGTGCGTGTCCTGATCCCGGAAAAAGGTGTCTCGGCGCTCGACATTGAAGGTGGCGCCTTTTTTGATCCGGAAGCCGACGCCGTTCTGTTCGAAGCCATCGAGCGCACGATCAAGCCGAATGACGCGCGCCGCGTGATGCGCTTGCCGCTGCACATCAACGATCCCGAATTCGCCAAGGCCGCGGTTGCGGCTTTTCTCGACATCGCCAGACAGTGAGGTCCAAGAACATGCCCGCCATACCGCGCAAGGACATACTGAAGAAATTCAGGGGAATGATCGACAAGGGCGTGCCGATCGTCGGCGGCGGCGCCGGCACCGGCCTGTCGGCCAAGGCCGAGGAAACCGGCGGCATCGACCTCATCATCATCTACAATTCCGGCCGCTACCGCATGGCCGGGCGTGGCTCGGCCGCCGGACTGCTCGCTTATGGCAACGCCAATGAGATCGTCAAGGAGATGGCCTACGAGGTGCTGCCCGTGGTCAAGAGGACGCCGGTGCTGGCCGGCGTCAACGGCACCGACCCGTTCGTCATCATGCCGCTGCTGCTGGCCGAGCTGAAGACGATGGGCTTTTCCGGCGTGCAGAATTTTCCCACCATCGGCCTGTTCGACGGCAACATGCGGCGCAGTTTCGAGGAGACCGGCATGGGCTTCGGGCTGGAGGTCGACATGATCGCCGAGGCGCACAAGCTCGACCTTTTGACCACGCCCTATGTGTTCAACACCGATGAGGCCCGCGCCATGACAAAAGCCGGCGCCGACATCGTCGTCGCCCATATGGGGGTGACGACCGGCGGCTCGATCGGCGCCACCTCGGCCAAGTCGCTCGACGACTGCGTGCAGGAGATCGACGCCATCGCCAATGCGGCGCGTTCGGTGCGCAAGGATGTCATCCTGCTTTGCCATGGCGGGCCGATCTCGATGCCGGACGACGCCAGATACATACTCGATCGCTGCAAGGGCCTGCACGGTTTCTATGGCGCCAGCTCGATGGAGCGACTGCCGGCCGAGGCGGCGATCGCCCGGCAGACGGCGGATTTCAAGGCAGTGACACTTGGTAGAAATACCACGAAGAAAAAGGGATGAGACGATGACCGACAAGAGCAAGATGTTTGTCTATCCGAAGGACGTCAGCGCCTTCGGTTTCGACTGGGGCCGACTGGCGCTGACGGTGGCGCCCGAAGTGAATGGCGCGACGCGCTTTTCCGGCGGCGTCGTCGACCTGCCCTCAGGCAAGGGCCACACGCGCCACAATCATCCCGGCGCGGAGGAAATCATCTTCGTCATCTCAGGCAACGGCGAACAGATGGTCGAGGACGAGAAGGGCAATCCGGTGGTCGAGAAGGTCGGCCCGGGCTGCACCATCTATGTGCCGGAAAGTCGTTTTCATTCGACGCTCAACACCGGTGACGGACCGATGCAGCTTTTCGTCGTCTATTCGCCGGCAGGGCCGGAACTGGTGCTGCGCGAGCTACCGGATTTCAGGTTGCTGCCGCCGGGCGGCAAATAGCATTTCCGGGGCAGCGCCTGCCATCCGCTATCAAGCCCCACCCCTGTTCCAACCCCGGCCCCGGTCGCCGAACATCACGTAACCGGTGTCGGTAACCGCCAGCGTATCCTCAAGCTTGATGAAGCCGCGCGTCGGGTGCAGCATGGTCGTCTCGACCGACAGCACCATGTTCTTTTCCAGCGGCTTTGCCGCATAGGTGCCTTCATAGGTCACCGGATGGTTGGTCATCAGGAATGGCGCCTCGTGCGTGATCAGCCCCATGCCGTGGGCGAAGAAATCCGTATAGGGCGCGACCTTCGACGCCTTCAGCACGGCTTCGGCGTGGGAAATCATGTCGCCGCCCAGCGTGCCTGCCCTGACCTTGGAAAACGCAGCCTGCTGCACCGTCTCGACCTCGGCCAGCAGGTCTTCGAGTTCGGCATCCGGTTCGCCAAGAATGCCCATCCGGCACAGGTCGCCAATATAGCCATGATAATTGCCACCGGAATCGATCGACAGCACCTCGCCCTTCTTCCACGCTTGCGGTGAGGCGGCTCGGTTGTGGCTGGAGCCCAGCGTCAGCAGGCAATATTCGAAATGCGCGCCGCGATTGGTTTCCTCGCGCCGAAGCTGCTCGATCATCTCGGCCTTGGTCGTTCCTTCGCCTGCCCAGGCAATGGTTGCCAGCATGGAATCGGTGATCAGTTCGGAGGCGGTGCGCAGCTTCTCCAGTTCGGCATCAGTCTTGATGGCGCGCATGCTCTCCAGCATGGCGGTCGCATCGATGAGCCTGGCATCCGGCAGCGCCTTGCGGATCAGCGTGTAGGCGTCCGACGGCAGGAAGCCGGGCTCGATGCCGATGCGGGCGCCTGCCTTGCCGATTGTCTGCAGATGTTCGACCGCGAGGTTGGCCGCGTCGAGCGTGCCCCAGCAGGCGGCGTGCAGCGTCGGTGTCCAGAACGGGTTGTTCTGATGCTCGCCGCCTTCCATCCGGTTGCCGATATAGGCGGCGTGGTCCGGTCCGCCCTTCTCGTAGATGACCACAGGCAGATAGCGGCTGTGGCCGATCGCATCCATGGCGGCGAAAAAGATGAATTTGTAGCCGCCCAGCAGATATTGCGTGTTGTGCTTGGAGGTCGCCAGCAGCACATCGATGCCGGCCTCCTCCATTAGCCCATCGACCCTTGCCTGGTCGAACGGGATATTGCTGACGGCATTCTTGCCCGGAGCAATGTTCATCTCTCTCTCCCTGAATTGCCTGGCCGGTCTGCCCGATCGCTGTCGGGCCTGGCTCCGATCCTTTGGCGGCGATCAAATCTGCACCATTTTGCCCGCTCTGGTCTAGCCAGAAACAGGCGAAATAGCACCACTCGACAGTCACCAACTCGTCATCCGTCACATACTTATCAATCTGGTCCTACCAGATCGATCGAATTGAACCACTTCCTCCAAACTGGTCCAGCGGACGAAAATTTCAAAGCCAAGCAAGGATGCGCCAATTCCGTCTCTGGCGAAACCCTCGGCAAGGCTCATAATCGCCAGCAAGGACGTTGGCTGCTCGCCAGCGTTCGAGGGGTACTGGCGCACCCGGCCGGGTCGCGGAGAGGACGGAGTTCGATCATGTCAGGTTTCACGATTTCCAGACGCACGATGCTTGCCGGCTCGGCAATGCTGCTCGCTTCCACCGCCATGCCGATATCAGGCTGGGCGCAGACACCGAAGAAGGGCGGGCGCCTGGTGCTGGCCGCCGATTCCGAGCCGCGCAACCTCAACCCGGCGATTGTCGCCTCCAATGGCGTCTTCTTCATCTCGAGCAAGATCGTCGAAACGCTGGCCGAAGCCTCCTTCGACGGCAAGGACGGGCTTGCGCCACGATTGGCATTGAGCTGGGAAGGCGCTGCCGACGGGCTCTCTGTGACGTTCAAACTGCGCGACGGCGTCAAATGGCATGACGGCAAGCCGTTCACCTCGGCCGATGTCGCCTTCTCGGCGCTGCAGATCTGGAAGCCGCTGCAGAATCTCGGTCGCACCGTGTTCAAGGATCTCGCCGCCGTCGACACACCGGACGATCTTACTGCCGTGTTCAAATTCGCCAAGCCGACCCCGTTCCAGCTAATCCGCAACGCGCTGCCGGCGCTGAGCAGCGTGGTGCCGAAGCACGTCTACGAGGTGGGCAAGATCGAGGACAATCCGGCCAACAACGCGCCCATCGGCACCGGCCCGTTCAAGTTCGGCGAGTACAAGGCCGGCCAATATTATCGGCTGACGAAGAACACGGATTACTGGGGCACGGACGAGCCCTATCTCGACGAGATCATCTACCAGGTGCTGCCGGACCGCACGTCGGCCGCGAGCGCGCTCGAAGCCGAGGAGATCCAGCTCGCCGCCTTTTCCGCCGTGCCGCTGGCCGACCTCGACCGCATCTCCAAGGTGCCGGGCCTGAAAGTGATCTCCAAGGGCTATGAAGGGCTGACCTATCAGCTCGTCGTCGAGATCAACCACCGCCGCAATGAGCTTGCGGACCTCAAGGTGCGCCAGGCGATCGCGCATGCCATCGACAAGGATTTCGTCGTCAAGACGGTGTTCCTCGGCTATGCCGCCACCGCCACCGGTCCGGTGCCGAAGAATGATCCGCAGTTCTACACCGCCGATGTGCCGACCTATGCCTTCGACGTCGCCAAGGCCAATGCACTGCTCGACGAGGCCGGCTACAAACGAGGCGCCGACGGCAACCGCTTCTCGCTGAAGCTGTTGCCGGCGCCCTATTTCAACGAGACCAAGCAGTTCGGCGACTATCTGCGCCAGGCGCTCGCCGCCATCGGCATCGACGCCCAGCTGGTCAACAACGACTCGGCCGCGCACATCAAGGCCGTCTACACCGATCACGCCTTCGACCTCGCCGTCGGCCCGCCGGTGTTCCGCGGCGACCCGGCAATCTCCACCACCATCCTGGTGCAGAGCGGCATTCCCGACGGCGTACCGTTCTCCAACCAGGGCGGCTACAAGAACGACGCGCTCGACGCGCTGATCGCCAAAGCCTCCGAGACACTCGACACCGCTGCCCGCACCGACCTCTACAAGGAGTTCCAGAAACAGGTGGCCGCCGACCTGCCGCTGATCAACGTCGCCGAATGGAGCTTCATCAGCGTCGCCCGCGACACGGTCGGCAACATCGCCAACAATCCGCGCTGGGCGGTATCGAACTGGGCGGACACTTATTTGGCGGGTTAGCAAGATCCACACGGGATGCTTGCGCATCGTTTGGGCGAATGCTCATCATCGGCCATGAGCGTTCTTTCACGCCCCCCTCTGTCCTGCCGGACATCTCCCCCACTTGGGGGGAGATTGGCTACCATCGCGGCTTTCGCCAATCTCCAACACCGCAGGAGCGAGCGAAGTGTCGAAGCTGCCGATCTCCCCACTCGTGGGGGAGATGTCCGGCAGGACAGAGGGGGGCGCCGTAGAACGCCGCGCTGGGAGCTTGGCCTTCCCGGCGATGCCGCACGCACATGATCCGCGCCCTCATCCTCCTCCGTCGTCGCCTCGTCGGCAGCGTCTTCGTGCTGCTGATCGTTGTCATCGGCACCTTCCTGCTGCTCGAAGCCGCGCCCGGCGATGCGGTCGACGCCTACATCGTCTCGACCGGCGGCGACGCCGGCATGATCGAGCTGTTGCGCCATCGCTGGGGCCTCGACCAGTCGGAACTGACGCGGCTGGCCAACTATCTCTGGGCGCTGCTGCATCTCGATCTCGGCCAGTCGGTGACATTCTCCAGGCCGATCCGCGACGTGATCCTCGAGCGGCTGCCCAACACGCTGCTGTTGATGGTCAGCGCCACCGCGCTCTCCTTCGGACTGGGCTCGGCTCTCGGCATCTATGCCGGCGCCAGCCCCGGCAGCGTCCGCGACCGCTTCCTGTCGATCGGCTCGCTGGCGCTCTATGCCGTGCCGGGTTTCTGGCTTGGCCTGGTGCTGATCGTCGTCTTTGCCGTCGACCTGCGCTGGTTGCCGATCGGCGGCATCGAGACCCTGGCGTCTGACAAGACCGGGCTCGACCGTGCCGCCGATATCGCCATCCACCTCGTGCTGCCGGTGGCAGCGCTGGGCTTCATCTATCTGGCGCTTTATCTGCGCATGATGCGCGCCGGCATGGCCGAGGTCTGGCGGCTTGATTTTGTCCTGGCCGCCCGCGCCAAGGGGCTGTCGCGCCGCCGCATCGTGCTCGCCCATGTCGCCCGCAACGCGCTGCTGCCACTGGTCACCATGCTCGGGCTGCAGTCAGCGCAGATGCTCGGCGGCAGCGTCGTCATCGAGAGCGTGTTTTCGGTTCCGGGTCTCGGCCGGCTGGCGCAGGAGGCGGTGGCAGCGCGGGATACTCCATTGCTGCTCGGCATCATCCTCGTCAGCGCCGTGCTGGTCATCGTCATCAACCTGCTCGTCGACATCGCCTATGCCTTTCTGGATCCGCGCGTCGGTGCCAGCGAGGCGGGCGCATGAGCCCCGTCCGACGTTTCCTGCGTACGCCCGAAGCAGTCGCCGGCGCCATCCTCCTGGCGGCGCTGTTTGCCATGGCGCTGTCGGCGCCGCTGCTGTTTCCCGGCGACCCACAAGCCATTGCCGGGCCAGCGCTGCTGCCGCCGTTTCAAGACTGGTCGCTGCCGCTCGGCACCGACCGGCTCGGCCGTGACGTGCTGGCCGAGCTTTTCCACGGCGCCCGCACATCGCTTGCTGTCGGGCTGGCGGCAGCGGCGGCGGCGCTCGCCATCGGCACGGTGGTCGGCACGCTGGCCGGCTTTGCCGGCGGCCTCGTCGACGAGGTGCTGATGCGCATCACCGACGCCTTCCAGACCGTACCGAGCTTCCTGCTGGCGCTGGCCTTTGTAAGCGTCGTCGGGCCGTCGCTCGGCGTCGTCGTCATTGCCATCGCGCTCGGCACCTGGACCGGCCCTGCGCGTGTGGCGCGCGCCGAAGTTCTCTCCATTCGCGAACGCGATTATGTTGCCGGGGCCAGGGTCATCGGCATGCATCCGCTGGCGATCGCCTTTCGCGAGGTGCTACCCAACGCCTTGCCGCCGGTGCTGGCGATGTCATCGGTCATCGTCGCCGCTGCGATCCTCACCGAAGCGGCCTTGTCCTTCCTCGGCCTCGGAGACCCGAACCGGGTGACCTGGGGCGGCATGATCGCCGAAGGCCGCGCCGTGCTGCGCACCGCACCCTTCCTGTCGATCGTCCCGGGCATTGCGCTGGTGCTGACCGTGCTCGGCGTTTATCTCGCCGGTGAGGGCATCGTCGAAACGACGGCTGTGAGAAGAGGCCTGTCGTGACCGCCCTGGCTTCGATCCGCGACCTGACGGTGACCTACCGCCGCGACGGCAGCGACGTGGCGGCGCTGAAACATGTCAGCCTCGACATCGTCGCCGGCGAACGCCTGGCTATCATCGGCGAAAGCGGTTCTGGCAAGAGCACGCTGGCGTTGGCGATTGCCGGGTTGTTGCCGGCATCGTCCAGGGTTGAAGGCCGCATCGATTGGTTTTTGCCCCCGTTGGGCGCGAGGGATCGCCAACCATCCACCCTTGCTGGAGACTATAAGCCACTAGGCGGCCGTGACATCGGCTTCGTCTTCCAGGATCCGTCCGCCAGCCTTGATCCGGTGATGGCGGTCGGCAAACAGATCGCCGAAGTGGCATACACCCACCTCGGCCTCACTTGGCCGCAGGCGTACGCGAAGGCGAAGAACCTGCTCGAACGCATTCGCCTGCCAGACCCGGAGTCGGCCTTGCGGGCTTTCCCGCACCAGCTCTCCGGCGGCCAGAAGCAGCGCGTGGCGATCGCCGCCGCGATTGCGGCAGGTCCGAAATTGCTGATCGCCGACGAGGCCACCAGCGCGCTCGACACCATCGTGCAGGCCGAGATCGTCGCCTTGATCCGTCGGTTGGTGGCCGAGGACGGCATGACGCTGCTGTTCATCAGCCACGACATCGCGCTGGCGGCCGCGCTTGCCGAGCGCATCGCCGTGTTCCGGCACGGCAAGTTGGTCGAGCTTGGCGAGACGGCCCAGATTGTCGGCGCGCCAGCCCAGGCCTATACGCGCGCGCTGCTCGACGCCGATATCGGCCTCGACGCCGCGCCGCTGGTCGGCCGAGCCGGGCTCAACGCATGAGCTTGCTCACCGTTTCCAACCTCACCAAACGCTACCGTCGCGGCGGCAAGACCATCGCCGCCGTCGACGATGTCTCCTTTCACATCGACCCCGGCGAGACGTTGGCGCTGGCCGGTCCCTCCGGCAGCGGTAAGTCGACGATCACGCGGCTGGTGCTACGACTGATCGAGCCGGACGCTGGGCGCATCGAATTCGAAGGCAATGATTTCCTGGCTTTGAGTGGTGCTGCCCTGCGTACGCGCCGCGCACGCCTGCAGATGGTGTTTCAGGACCCGCTTGCCGCCTTCAATCCGCGCGCCACCGTGGCGCGTGTGCTCGACGATCCCTTGCGCATCCACGGCATCGCCTCCCGCTCCGAGCGCCCGCGCCGGATCGCCGCCTTGCTGGAGCGCGTCGGGCTGACGGCCGATCTCGCCCCGCGCGCCATTCATGAAATCTCCGGTGGCCAGCGCCAGCGCGTCGCCATCGCTCGCGCCATCGCGACAAAACCGTCGCTGATCGTGCTCGACGAGGCGGTGTCGGCGCTCGATGTCTCGGTGCGCGGGCAGATCCTTGAACTGCTGCTTGACCTGCAACGCCAGGAACGGATCGCCTATCTCTTCATTTCACATGATCTCGGCGTGGTCCGGGCGATCGCCCACCGTGTAGTCCTTCTCGATGCCGGCCAGGTTGCCGAGAACGGTGATGCCCGCGCCGTCGTCGACGCGCCGCAATCGGCCATCGGCAAGGCACTGGTAGCGGCAGCACCGAGATTGAACCGGACCAGACCATGATCCCGAACCGAAGGGCCGCGTTAGCGAAAAGTGGAACCCGGTTTTTCGGACAGATCATGGTCAAGCAACAAGCCAGGACGCATCATGACCGACCCCGAAGCCAGAGTCGAAAAATTGTCGCGCGAACTCGATTCCGCCTTTCGCAACCGAGCCGATCTGTACCGTCTGTTCTTCGACGAACTGACCGGAGAGCTGGGCGCCGACCGGGCGGAGGCGATCATGATCCGCGCCATCGAGCAGCGCGGCAAGGAAGTGGCCGCAGCCGCCTTCGCCAACTTCGGCGCCAACGACGCACGCGCGATCGGCGAAGCCTTCCTGGCGGTCAGTCCGGACGGCGGCCGCATGTATCCGACCGAAGTCGAACGCAGTGATGACCGCATCGCCTTCAAGGTGAAGCGCTGTCCGCTGAAGGACGCTTGGGTCGAGGCCGGTGTCGGCGGCGAAAAGCTTGCCACGCTCTGCCGCATTGCCGGCGCCTTCGACCGCGGCCTGTTTGAAGCGACCGGCGTGCGGTTCGACAACGTCACTTGGACACCGGGCCACGGCTCTGGCTGCTGCCACATCGCTCTGACAAATAGGACCAGCGGCCAAGAAGCAGACGAGGCCGGACGCGCCTCACCCCAGTTGATGGGCATCAGCGACGCCGACGCTGTTGGGAGAGAAGCCGGACAAGGATGACAGTCAGGCCCTTCCTTGCTCTGATCGAGTGCACGAATCGGCCGACGGCGGCTTATTGAGGGGAGACGACAATGCATGTCGTGACATTGCTGAAAGCTGAGATGTTCGACGTCGAGATCGACGGCAGGCCGGCTTCGATCGCCGAGGCTTTGCCGAACTGGAACCCGCATGACCGGTTCGGCCTGGTGATCGACGACGCGCTTGGCGGCATCGGCGCGACCCATCTGCTGCAGATCGCCATCACCTCGTTCTACGACGTCAAGCCGAGCCGCCGCACCGAGCTGACGGTCTAACCGGAAATCTATGCCTTCCACATTGGCAAGGGCTACGGCGCCCACGCTCCCTATGATTTCTGGCCGGCGCGGCGCGAGGTCATCACCTCGCGCGATCACCGCGAGGTTCTCGATGCCATCAACGATCGCGGCATCACAAGGCTTGCCGTTCCCGATCGCCAACCGCGCGAGGTCGTGCATCGGCCGAAGGAAGTCGACGCGGCGCTCGACCGCATCGCTTCGGCATTCGTCTACAGCCCGTCGGGCCGCCTAGCGGACCCGGATCTCATCATTTCAGGCAACGACAAGCGAACCGAATACAATCCCAACAGCGCCTTGCGGCCTCGCTACACCGACAGCCGGCCGGCTTCGGTTTCGACGGCGGCCAAACCGGTCAAGGAGGTTGATCCGTCCTACCAGGAATGGCTGCGCAAGCGGGAGCACGACCTGACCAGCGACGAACGCGCCTTTGTCGAACGCCGCCGCGAAGCGCTGAGAAAGGACGGCCTCGTCACCGAAACCTACCGGCGTGTCGGCGTCCGTGAAGCCTTGACGCGCTTGGCATCGGCCGGGCTTGCCTGAGCCTTCGATCAGTAGCCGACGGTAAAGCGCTGTCTGATGTGGGCCGGCTTCTCGATCTCGTCGACCATGACGATGGCATAGTCCTCGAAGGAAATGCTGCTGCCCTTGTCCGAGGCGAGAAGCGTGTCCTTGCCGAGGCGGAATTGGCCGGTGCGCTCGCCGGGGCTGAACAGCGCGGATGGCGACAGGAAGGTCCAGTCGAGGTCGCCGACCGTCTTCAGCCTCTCCAGGAAGTCGGCGCCCTTTTGCGCTTCGGCCTTGTAGATCGCCGGGAATTCCGGCGTGTCGACCAGCCGCTTGCCGGGTGCGACTTCAAGACTGCCGGCGCCGCCAACGACAAGATAACGCTTGACGCCGGAAGCGCGAACCGCGGCGATCAGCGTGTCGGCATCGCTGTCCAGAAAATGCACCGCGCTGATCACCACATCATGGCCGCGGATCAGGTCGGCGAGACCTTCCTTGTCGAAGACATCGCCCTTCCTGGCCGTCACACCCGGCAGCGCCGCGATCTTCTCCGGATTGCGGGCGATGCCGGTGACCGCGTGGCCGCGATCGGAGAGTTCTTTGAGGATGCGCGAGCCGGCGGCGCCGGATGCGCCGATGAGAGCGACTTTTGCCATGTCTGTTTCCATTTCCTGGTTGGAGGTCGTTGATTGATGGGATCACGCCGCCGCGATGTGAGCGACGAGATTGTCGAAGCTGCCGAACAGCGCGTTCGAACCGATAAGCCGGGGCGTATCGTCGCGGATGACCGCCAGCGAGGGCACGCCATCGGCATGCAGGCTCTGGAACAGCGCGCGGCCGCGGCCGACCAGCTCGCGATGGGCCGTCATCAGCCCTTCCGTCGGCGCCTTCAGCATGGCGCCGGCATCCGCCATGCCTGCGGCGCCGAGCACGTGGGCAACGCCGTCGATGGTCACGACGTCACGGCCGTCGACATAGCGCGCCCGCTGGATCGCCTTCAGCGCGGTCAGCCTGCGGCTGGGATCTTCCAGGCCGGCGGCGCTGATGCCGAGGGCGGCGGCATGGGAGTCCAGCAAGGTGCCGCGGACCTTGAGGACATTGTGCTGATAGGCCTGCGTGAACTTCTGTCCGGTGAGCCGCTCGATGCGTTGATCGTTCGCCCAGGCGTGGGCGGCAAAACCTTCATCCATCGGACGCGCGCCCGCACCCGAAAACAGACCGGTCGGCAGCAGCTCGACACGCAAACCGCTGGCCGACAATCTGTCCAGCATCGGGGTGGCGCCATAGCACCAGCCACAGAGCGGATCGAAAAGATAGGTCACTTCTGAATTGCTCATAATCGCTGTCATCTTTGTTACGGGATACCGGCTGCTAGGCCTGTCGAGTGTGTTGGCACACCGATGACAGACGGTGGTCTTGCGATAAATGGCGCCCAATAATACAAACTGTCTGATCAGATCAGACAAAGGCCGTCGCCTTGACCGAACTTCTGAACCTCAACCGGCTCGCCTACTTCACCACAGTGATGGAAACCGGCTCGTTCACCGCGGCGGCTGACCGGCTTGGTGTCGCCAAGGCCGTGGTCAGCCACCAGATCGGCAAGCTCGAGGAGGAACTCGGCGCAACGCTGCTGCAGCGCACGACGCGGCGTGTCACGCCGACCGAAGAGGGCCGCCTCTTCTATGATCGCGCGATGATCATCCTGCGCGAGGCGGAGGCGGCCTATGGCGAAATCTCGCACGGAGCGGTCGAACCGAGTGGAACGCTGCGGCTGACCGCGCCGCTCGACTACGGCACCAAGATGGTGGCTCCCGCCATGGCGGCCTATCTGAAGACCTATCCGCACATGCGCGTCGAGGCGATCTTCGACGACGCGGTGAGCAAGCTGGTCGACGAGCAGATCGATCTCGGCATCCGCGTCGGCTGGCTCACCGATTCCTCCAACCAGGCGCGGCGCCTGGGCACGATACGGCAGATCGTGGTGGCGAGTCCCGGTTTCGCGGCAAGCCTGCCGCACGACGTGAGCCCGCGCCAGGCAAAATCGCTGGCCTGGGTCGGCAACGCCCAACTGCGCGGCGTCGGCCAATGGCTGTTTTCCAGGCATGGCGAAACCATCCTGACCGACCTCAATCCGGTCATCATGTGCGACAAGAGCCCGGCTGCCCACGCCTGCGTGCTCGCCGGCATCGGGCTCGGCGTATTTCCCGATTACAGCGTCAGCGGCGATATCGCCGAGGGACGGCTGGTGCCGGTGTTTGCCGACTGGAGCTTGCCCACCGGCGGCATCCATGCCGTCTTTCCGCCGGCCCGGTTCCGGCCCGCCAAGGTGCGCGCCTTCGTCGAATTGCTCGCGGCTGCCGAGAAAAAGCGATCGCGCGGCCTCGCAATGGCGTGAGTCTATCCGCCGCGCAGGATCGTCAGTAAAGGCTTACGCTTACATGAACCGCGCCCCCCTGAGGGGATTCAAATGCGTGGGCGACGGTCGGCTGGATACAAAAACAGCCCGGGCTGGGCCGGGCTGTTTTTGGATTTGGTTGCGGGGACCTGCAACCCCTTTTGTCATAGCATCCTCAGTATTTTGATTTTGGTCGGGTTTGGCGAGTTCGAGGATGCCGAACAGCTCGCCGCGTAGCTCCGCAAGCACTGCCCCGCGCTTGTCGCCGGGCGTGAGGACGATCTCTCCGATCAACGAGCGCAACACCTCGGCGGCCGGACGTCCCTCCTCGTGGTCGGCAAGCGCTTGCGTGAACTGCTCGACCCGCTTGCGGTAGAGAGTGGCTATGTTGGGATGCAGGTCGGGCACGTCAGTGAACGCCACCGCCAGACGCGCGGTGATCTCCGCCTTCTGTCTCTCCAGATCTTCCATTCTCGCTTTCATCGAAGGTTGATACAGGCCATCCTCGATCGCCGCCATAATGCCGGCGATAGCGCGCTCGATCTTGTCGAGCGCCTTGCGGTCCTGTTCGCCTTGCGCGAGACGCTCCTGATTGAGGCGGTTGGTCTCTTGGGCGTACGCTCTGATCGCCTCGGCCACGGCATCGGCCGAGACCAGCCTTTCCTTCAACCCCGAGAGGACACGCTGTTCGATCTTCTCACGGGTGATGGTGCGGGCATTGTCGCAGATGCCCCGGCGCTGGTGGTTGAGGCAGGCATAACGATCGCGTGTAAACAGGCCGTAGCGCCCGCCGCAGCAGCCGCAGATGAGCAAGCCCGAAAGGAGGGAGACTGGCCGCTTCATGGTATGCAGCTTCCCGGCCCGGGCCTTGCGCGTGGCGATCGCCACCGCCTCGAACTGGCTGGCGATGGATTTCTGTCTCTCCTTCACGGCTTGCCACAATTCGTCCTCGACGATCCTGAGATGCGGCACCTCGGTGCGGATCCATTTGATTGCTGGATTGGCCCGCGACACGCGCTTACCCGTGGCAGGATCCTTGACGTAATGCAGGCGGTTCCAAACCAGCACGCCGGTGTAGAGCTCGTTGTTGATGACGCCGGTACCCCGGATTACATGCCCGCGCACGCTGGTATCGCCCCAATGCCGGCCGAGCGGGCCGGGAACGCCCTCCTTGTTGAGGTCCACGGCAATCGCCTTCGGGCTCTTGCCGGCAGCAAATTCGCGGAAGATGCGGCGCACGATGGTCGCTTCCTCCGGCACGATCGCGCGGTCTCCCCGGACGGGATCGCCTGCGCTATCCAGTTTCTTCACCACCCGGTAGCCGTAGCACAGCCCGCCTCCAGCCTTACCCTTCTCCACCCTACCCCGCAGGCCACGATGGGTCTTGAGGGCAAGGTCCTTGAGGAACAGGGCATTCATCGTGCCCTTGAGGCCGACATGCAGTTCGCTGATCTCTCCCTCGGCTAAAGTGACGATGGTAACGCCGGCGAATTTGAGGTGTTTAAAGAGGGTGGCGACATCTGCCTGGTCGCGGCTGATGCGATCGAGCGCCTCGGCCAGCACCACCTCGAAGCGGCCGCGCTGGGCATCGCGTACCAAATGCTGGATACCCGGCCGCAGCACCGTGCTGGCGCCGGAGATCGCGGCATCCTCATAGGTTCCCGCCACGCTCCAGCCCTCACGCGCCGCCTGCTCGCGGCACAGCCTCAACTGGTCCTCGATGGAGGCATCCCGCTGGCTGTCGGAAGAATAGCGTGCATAGAGTGCGACACCGGTCATGGCGGCGGATCCTCTCTTCTGTTCCCAAGGGGTTTGCCATTCGGCCCCCTGCCCTCTCCCTCTCGGCGACCCGGCCGATTGTCGTTGGCCGCCAGCCCCGCCTCGAATGATTCCCGCGCCAGCTGCCGGCCGATCAGCCGGGCGATATCCAGCACCACCCGATCCAGCTTCAATGCCGCCACGTTTTCAGGGCGCCCCTCAGGGTCTACGAGGTCGCCGTTGTCGTTCGCCGGAACCAACGCCTGTGGGCCAGTCCTGATTTCCTCTGCCATCGCGGTCGCTCTCCCAACGGTGGATCGACCCAGCATTAAGAAGCCTCCGGACGGCGACGAAAAGCTCGAAGTTCATCTCGTAGGGCCACAGCGTGCAATGACTTGCGCCGTGCGGTTTCGTCTCGATCGTCAAGGCGGGCGGCAGGCGACAAGTGGGAACATCCGGCTGCGCCTTCCTCCTTCAACGCCGCGACCAGCTTGACTGCGGACTCCCAATGCTTGGCGACATCGCTCCGCGTCCCTTCCCGGCCGGCGACTAACCGGCAGCCCTCCCGCGATCACTTTTAGGTCACGCAGAACGGAAGCTATGTGCGGCCACGGGAAGTCGGTAGGGTCACCAATGTCCCGATCGGCACCGACGATCATTTCTAACTTGGCGATGACGCCGATGAGCGACGTTGCCACGACCTCAGGGATCGAATCTTGGAGCTTAAGGAATAACCAAAGCCAACCTGCCCTCGACCGGCATGGGTTCGGCGGACGTTCCAATCTCCTGCTTTGAGTCGACGATCGCCAGTTCCTCCCCCAATGCGGAGATCAAAGCCGACACACGGCCGCGCACCCGTGGATGAAGTTGCACCAGCCCTTCAATCAGGCGTCGTCCTTCCGCGCTGGCAATAAAATTGATTCGCTCGTCGGCCGGCAGCGGCGGAGCGTCACGATCGGTCTCATTGTCCGGCAGGCCTGCGAAGAAACGGCCGACCGGAACACCTAGCGAACTAGCGATCTCGTAGAGCATGGATGCGCTCACGCGGTTTCTCGCGTTCTCATATTTTTGAAGCTGCTGAAAACTGATGCCTATAGATCGGGCAAGCTGGGCCTGCGATACATCCGACTGCACGCGAACCGCAGCGATCTGCCTGCCCACATATTGATCAGCAGGGTGCGGACCACTCTCGATTCCATCGTTTACCGGTGCGTTGAGGACGCTGCGGCGCCCTGGCTCCGCAAATGCTTTTCGGAACTGCATCAGTCGCTCCATGTGTAGAGAGTTTGTCTCGGTAAGCCCCGCGAAAATCACCAAACCGACGAATGATCGCGATTTCGGTACCTTATTGCCGAAGTTCAGCTCGAGACTTTCTGCTCTCTAATCCGAGCTATATCGTCTAAGTGTCTGCTCCAAAAAGAAGTGAGTGATTTCAGCGGGTTGTGATTCTGTCGGATTGCTGAGATTCGACGGAGATCATGATGCCCTGGACCGAAACCACTCGCCCTCACTATGAACGGCGCTGCCCGCGCTACGCAAGCGACCTGACGAACGCGGAGTGGGCGCTGATCGAGCCGCTGATGCCGGCGCCGAACCGGATCGGCCGGCCCCGCAAGACGGACCTGCGCGAGGTTGTGAACGCGCTGCTTTACATGGCGTCGTCGGGCGGAGCATGGCGGCTTCTGCCGAAGGACTTCCCACCGTTCTCGACGGTGCAGAAGTACTTCTGGCGCTGGCGGGACGAAGGATTGCTGCGCGCCATCAACAATGAACTCGTCATGGCGGCGCGCGAACGCGAAGGCCGGGAGGCAAGCCCGTCCGCCGGCGTCATCGACAGTCAGAGCGTGAAAACCACCGAAAGCGGCGGCGTTCGTGGCTTCGACGCCGGCAAGAAGATCATGGGCCGCAAGCGGCACATCGTCGTCGACACGCTGGGCCTGCTGGTCGGCGTCGTCGTTCACGCCGCCGACATTCAGGACCGCGACGGCGCCCCGGCCGTCCTGAAATCCATCCTCAAGCGCTGGCCGTGGCTGCGCCATGTCTTCGCCGATGGTGGCTATGCAGGGCCGAAACTGCGGGGCGCCCTGCAAAAGATCGGCAAGTTCACGATGGAGATCATCAAGCGATCGGACAGCGCCAAGGGCTTCGAGATTCTGCCACGCCGATGGGTCGTTGAGCGGACCTTCGCATGGCTGGGTAGGTGCCGTAGGCTGGCAAAGGACTTCGAGCGGTCCATCGAATCCGCACAGGCCTGGGTCCTCATCGCAAACATCCGCATGCTTACCCGACGGCTCGCAAGGGCCTGAAAACACGGCGGTCATTCCGATTCAGACACTAAGGCCGAGCGGATCTGTGGCCACGGGGGCTCATTGTCATGTAGCGAATACTCCCCTTCCCTAAGCGCTGCATTTAGCTTGGCGGCTATACCGGCGAGCGACGTTGCAGGAACTTGGGATAAGGCTTCGAGTAATTCCTTCGCCCGCTCGCCAGCCTCGCGCTCAGCAAGTAAGGCTGTCGAATAACCAATCTCCCTAGCGGCGGCATCCCAGCGCGCCTGATTGGCTACGATTTCAGCTTCAGCTTGGGTGCGGGCCACTGTGTTAGCCGGACGAACACCGAGCAATTCCTGGAGGGCTTCAACGGAGTGAACTGTCACGCTCTCTCCGTCGGACAAGGTAACTGTCGTGCAAGGGAAGCCAACGGTCTCGATAAGTACCCTCTCCAGCCGCTGCTGCTGATTGCAAAGCCGTTCAGCCTCTTCCCAAGCCGCCTGCCATCGTTTCCACACCGCCACCGCAGGATCAATGGCGTCATCACCCTCCAAGTCGATGCGAGCGAACGATGTAGCCGGCGTCGCTGCCATTGCGGTTGCCGTTCCCGCAAGCACCTTCCTGCGGGTGACGAAAGGCAAAGTCGTGTTATTGTCGGAATCAGCCATGATCCGAGCTCCCAGAAGCTTGGGCGTGGTCAGGCTAGGCATGGTGCGTCAACACCGCGTCTAGCCGCGCCCCGGACCAAAGGCCAAGGGTATCCACTGATACCTTTGGATCATAACGCAATGATCTAAAGGGATCAAATAGAAATTGGTGACAGCAGCACAAATGCGAGCGGCTCGAGCGTTGATAGCTCTCTCACAATCGGAGCTTGCCCGTAGGGCTGGTGTTTCTATTCCGACGGTAAAACGATGTGAGAGCGACAGTGAGCGCGCCGCCGTCGTCTCCGATGAAACTCAGGACAAAATCCGTGCTGTTCTTGAGGCCGAGGGTGTTGAATTTACGAATGGCAATCATCCGGGCGTGAGGTTGCGGCGACCGTGATCGACTACGAATGAAGTAACGTCTGGTGGGCTGGCGTCGAGTTGGGGCGAGACGCGTGGCGGCCAATCAGACGAGTTGCGAAATGGCCGCCCGAAAATAGACTGACCACCTTCAGCGTCCATATCGAGAATGCGGACGTTCAAGTTAGCCAGACCAAGGTCTCAATCTGCCCCGAGGCGGTCACTCGTGTACTGACGCTGGCCAACTCCGCCGATCAAAACCACCATCCAATCCGGATATCGACTTACCCAAGACGTAAGGATTTCAGCCATTCCAGCGTCTTGATGACGGGCGCATTCGGTCGGTCCGCTGGGATAAGGGGCGGTTGATCCAAATCCAAAACCGAGGCCGTCATATCATTGGTGGTTATTTCCCAGGCGTTGATAACGGACAGATTGTGCTTGCCGATAGGCAGGTCGAAAATAGGTTTGGGCTGCGCCAGCTTACTTGGCAGGTGGGCAGGAAACAGCACGTACCGACCGTGACGCGTATAGTCTGCGAGGAACTGATCAAGGTTCTGCGTTGAACTCGGGTACATGCGATTGATGCGCGACACAAATCCGATGATGTTCCCCTCCGATATGGGAACATTGTCCGGATTTTGACTGACCATCACGGCATAAGCAGCGGGACTATCGCGTGATATGCCGCGAACGATCGTAATTCTGAGATCGTCTTTGACGTCGTCATCGCCGTACCGCTTACGCCATGACTTGAAGATGTCTTTAGCAGCCGAAGGATTCTCGTACGCGAGTCCCAGCATGGGAGGCTGCATGTCGGGGCCGGGCGGGGACCACATGAAGAGGGTGCCGTTCCATTTCGCCTTGTCCCACTTCTGCGTATCGATGGGCGAGATCCAGCGCATCTTCGAATGGTTGCCTTTGGCCGCATCGCGCATTTCTTTGGGCGCGAGGCCTTCGCCGCGCTGCATTTTGCCAAACGTCTTGATCGCCTCGGGAGCCGGTGCGGGGGACCATGCTTCCGTGCGTTTGACCTCATAGGTGGAATCGGCAGGATCGATCCAATCACCGAGTGAAAGCTGCGCGCGATCACCGTGCAGATTACCGAGCATGATGGGAACGTTCGAGAACGTCAGCGCGCGATCTAGGGCGCGTTCATCTTCGAACAGCGCCTTACCCCACGCCTCGGCATCCTGAGGCGCGGCGAAGCGAAGGAAGATTGCGAGTACGGCATCCCTCATCCAATGCGGAAACGATAGCGCATCCTCTTTGGTCTTGTATTCCATGACCATTCGATGCGTGATCGTGCCAATGGGCTCGCCCTCCACATCGGCAAACGTCAGAATGGGGCTGAGGCCGACGGCGTCGGACGGTGTAATCCGCAGTTGCAAGTGGTCCACCTGAGGCAAGATGCGGTGATCGAGACTCGTGGCAAGCAAGGCTTCCAGTGACCCGAGGACAGCCTCACCAATGCCGATGGAGACAAGATTGTTGGCGCAAGCCAACTCGATGCGGCATCCGAGCACGTTGGACGAGAGCGTGACGGTTTCCCCAAGGGCGAAGTCTGGAACCGGATAATCCGCTTTCACGCCGTGATCGCGCAGGTCTCGCATGAAGGTCTCAGCGCCTTCGGGGGGTTTCTTGTTCCGGTATCCAGCCTTGCGTTCTCAGGATGTCTTCATTGCCCATCAGGTAGAGCAGAGCGGTGCGCGACATCGGCAGTGCGAGCCGTTCGAGCGCGTCGGGAAGTTGAGCGATGTCGCCCAATTTATCGACGGGTGTTTGCAGAAGCAGTGATGCGATCTGCATCATGTGCGCCTCTTGCACCTTGCCCAGGCGGCGGCGCTGCCCTTCCGTGCGCGCTTGTGCTTTGCGAACGATCATTTCCAACTCGTGCGCACTTAGGATCTGTGGAACGCGACCGAGCTTGAATTCAGTATCGAAGTACCTGGACAAGACCGAAGCCCGCAGCGCGCCAATGCTCCCATACCTTTTGAAAACCGAGAATTCCTGACTGACGGCGGCGAGGGTGTAATTCCTTGCAGCCCACAGCAGTCCGACTTCCTCGAAGGCGAAACCTGCCCCTAGCGAGGCGGCGATGAGATCGTCCTCGTACTCCTCTTTGATGAGCAGCGCGACGGCACGGCCAAACCAGCGGATAGCGTCATAGGGCAGTCCCTTTGCTAGCTTCTGGTACGCCCGTTGAACATTCTTCGTTGCAGCCTCGCCTTCGCCGCTGCGTGCCGCGAGGGCATCGGTTATGGTCTCGAACAGCGTGTCGAATTCGTCGCTGTCAGCGATGAACTCGCCGATTTGTGTGAGGGCATCTGCGATGCTCGTGAACGGGAATGTTCCTAGCCCTTCGGCTCGTTTGATAACGTCGGTAAACGAGACCCAGATGTCCTTGAGCGGGTCGTCGCGATGCTCAACTCCTTTTTCGGAGACACGAGTCATCAGTAACATGGCTTCAGCATGTAGCGCGTTGTTGGGACGATTGGTTTGCACCGTCAAAGCTTCCAGCGCAGACTTAAGCGCGGCGGTGCGGTCCTTGAGCTTTCCTTTCGATGCGTCCATCGAGCCCGAGTGAACGCTCACGCGTATCACGGGCAGAAGATTGCTCAGACGCTCCAAGTCATTTGCATCGTCGGAACCGAGAGCGAGACGCTCGACATCGTCGTAGAGTTCAGACGTGCGAAGGTGGTCCTCATGCCAGAAATGGGAGGTCCATGCCCACTCGTAGGCAATCGCGAGTTCGAGCTTTTTGATGTTGTTATCTCGCGCGAGACGGAGTGCGCGATCGAAACGCCCGTTCACGTCGGCGCTCGAATGCTCCAATCCTCGAGCCACAAGCGCGGCACGCCGCGCATCTTCGACCAGCGCGGCAGGTTGCCCCTGATACTGCGAACCGTCGGCGATCTTTGCCTCAAGAGCATCCAGCTCCGACGCTCGCTTGGTATCACTTGGCCCCAGCTTCGTGGTTTGCTTCTCCGTGCCCTTGCCAACACCAAGCTCCTCGACGGCAATGGCCATACTGCCGTGTTTGAAGACGCGGTCGAGGAGCCATGTGCGATCCAGAATGGTGACTGAAATGCCGTGCTCCTTAACCAGTTCGTCTTGCAGGTCGGCCGACTTCTTCGCGGGAACGAACTGGTTTGTGACGCAGATGATCTGATCGTATTCACGCTTAGTGCCCGCGATGGCGGCGACGTCAGCCTTAATTTTCGAGCGCCAAGTCTTCTTGGCGCTGAATGCGAAAGCCTTACGCTCGCCGGCCTTGTCATTGTCGGGCACGAACCAGCGCGCAGAGATTTCACTCGATACGGGGAATGTCTCTGCGTCGGTCTTACCGTCGCCCCCGCCAACCGGACCCGTCTGAGGACGAATATTCGGCGCGATGAATTTCTCGCAAAGGCGCTGCGCGAAATTCTCGAATGCGGTTTCGTCCTTCTGATTAGTGAGCGTCTCGAGGTGGTAGGATAAGACCTCGCGCTCGACCTCGTATTCCACTTCGGACACCGAGTCGGAGAACAAGTCGGGGTGGCGGTCGCGCATGTAACGCGACGGCGCATACTTGAGTTTATCGGGTGAGGCCGTTGTTTGTTCGGTCATAGGCCTAGAGTACAGGATGCCGCACCGCTTAAGAAATGGGGATCAATATGGTATGGGTATCAATCCCCAACCTTCCATATCTGTCGGACGCAAGCATGACTCTGCTTTCCTAACCCCGCTCGTCAGGAGCGGCCGGCTCGTTCCGCCCCCTTTCAGCCACCGCGAATGCCCACGGGCAATGACCATTATGGGGCGCCAAGCGGTCTGGCGGCTGTCGGCGCATCTATCGAAACCCATGCACTACTGGAATGAGGCGCGTACCAGATATTCATTACCTGACCATCCGCGCGCCGGCCACATCAACCCGTCAACATCGTCGATTGAAGAACTGCCTGCATATGCTCTGCGAGGTCGAGTTCGCCGCGCGCCTCGATCTTTAAAAGATATCGGGCCTTGGCCAGGCGATCCCCTTCTTCAACGGCAGGATAGCCGCAGATGGCGAGCAGCGCCCTCTCCTCTTCCCAGCTGGCTCTGGCGCGGTCGCTGCTGCGACCGCCTATCTCGTGCAGAGCTTTGCCGAACTCAGCATAGGCTGCCATGTGCGCCGCAATCAGCGCTCGCAGATAACTGGACGGCTCTTGGTCTCGCGTCGGCGGCTTTGCGCCAAGCGCCGTTGACGTCATCGACGAGGCGACGACTGCGCTGCCGGAGTGGAAGAGCAAGGCGCGGCGGTTGATCCTAGACATGGCAACCTCTCCATTTGTTTTGATGGCGATCAGGCCAGTGGCGTAAAAGCCATCAGACCGTAACACGACGGTTTGTGTATTCGTGTCAGGATGGCTGGATCTCTGGCAGTCGAGAGCCAGTGCGGCTGGGCGATGCACAGTGCCTGCATCTCGAAAAGGATGCCGCGTCCGACCGCCCTGCGGAAGCTTCGATTGGGCGCGGGCTTGTCGCGACCGAGCGCTTCCATTGGGCGGTGAAGCCTATGTATTCGCCACGCGGAGGATGACGCCAGCCGACAAGCCTGCGCTTGGCTGCCATCCTACGGCCGGCGCTGGCGACGTCGGCTCTACGTGCCGTAGGTGACCGCCCTGCTGCAGCGAGCTGTTCGCCGATCGCGGGCAACCTCAGGCTAGGTCGGCGAGGCTCTAACGTGGTCTTTCCAGCAGTTCGTTATCTGCCGACGAGCTGCTTCTCAATATCAGGCTCGACCACGCCCACCTTTGCCTCCCCCGGCCCCCACTAACGCCAGCTGGGCGGCCACACATCTCCCTAAACTACGGACGAAGAACGAAAATCGAAGATCTCGGGAGGTGTAGGAAAAACCCGCACCTCGCGAAAATTGGGAATAACCTATTGGAATAACACGACCGCCACAGCCCGCACCTCGCGGCCTTTTATCTAGCCGTCCTAATCGGTTGTGCTTTGCGAGACTTGACATCCACCGTCGTTTCTCCTCAATGCCGCGACAATACACGAATATCTTCTCTGCGATACCATCCCGCGTTCTGACGTCGAGTCCCGATGCGCCGTGCAGTTTTCCACGTTCTGCGACCGGGTAGTTGCGCTGCTTATATGCAGCACTGCAACCGTCGTGGCGCACTTTTCCATCGGTCCGACGGAGCGGCGTCACAAGCAATCGAGCGTGGTCCGGCCGTATCGCGATCGGCGCGGCCGTAGGCAGGATAACGTGCGTTCCGTCGTTCCTGTTCTGCATCGGTCCTCATCCGCCGGAGCGGATCCCCTTGTGTCAGATAGCGCCCATCACCGTACCGACGCCATGCGTTTCAACTTCCGTTGCGCTGCTCATCGACATGCACCCAGAAGCTTGCGGGCGTTGCCGTGCGCGCGCTGCGAGGTGTCGGCCGCGGCCGCCGCCAGATCGCCGACATGGAACGTGCCGTCGCTCCACAGCGCATGCATGATCACTGCCAGCTTGCGCGAACCGGCGACGCAGGCCTTACAGTAGCAGCAGCGTTTGGTGATCGCCTGACCAGCTCCTGACCCAGTCGGGTCTATTAAAGCGCGTCATCAGGTCCGACGCCGGCTCATAGCGCGCGCAGCACGTCCGCGTCGCCAGCTTCGAGATGCGCACCCGAACGTCGATCGAGGAACCGGATGCGCCGCGACGTCAGCCCGAAGTAGAGCGCAACATCGCACGAGCGTAGAAAGTACGACGGATCCTCGATCGCCGTCATGAACGAGGGCGCCGTCACCGGGCCCACACCTGGAATGGCCATGAAGCGATGGCAAGTCTCGTTTGCGCGACGATTTCACGACGAGATCGTGCAGCCGGCAATACTGTCGCCACAGCGGGGCGCGCGCCGAAGCATGGCGTCCATCGGCTCAGCCGACAGGCCGACAGCGGATCCTTCGCCACAGGCGTGCGCACCGCCTGGTCGAAGTTCCCTCGCCGGACCTCGCTTAGACGGATGCCAGACGACTTCAGCGAGTGCCGGATGGTGGTCTCCAGGTCGATGAACTTGGCTTTCAGATTGCGCCGGTGAATCAGCAGAAGCTTCATCCGGTAGCAGCTTTCTGACTCGGCGGAACCAACCTGTGCGCATCAGATGAGCGGCCCAATGCGTCGGCCTTGTCGGTGCTGTTGCGCTGCGCCGACACATCGCGGCGGGAACATGGACGGTCTCAAGGCAGATGGCCGGCAAGCCGTGGTCGGGGCTACTGCTCAGGCGAGACTACGGTTCGGTGTACCTCACCCTTGCCGTCGCGCTCAATGCGATGGGTTGCATTGATGCTCAAGAAAAGCGGACCGTATTGCTGTTCCAGTTGCCGCCGCCCGCTCGCTGTTAGAATTACAGCCTGACCGTTCCCGCATAACTCGGTGTCGCGCCTATCTGTGGTGTCGGTCCCATCAATCCATAAAACGGTACGAGCAACGATCGATCCGTCCGAATCAAGAAGCTCCAACGGAGTCGCTCTCGAGCGCGACCAACCTAGAGACCTGGCAGTGAATGGACAAATCGTGATGATGGATTCGCCCAAATCGCCAAAGATATTGCTTGGAATGCGGCAAATAAGCTTGCTTTCCTTCTCCCGGTAGAGAGGCCGGAGATCGTCCAATTCGACGAGACATGGCAGGCCCTCTATGCCGTCTGTCAAGTCGACCTGTACAGGAAAGACCAGCCGTGAGCATTCTGCCCTCTCGCGCCACACTGTCACTCTGGAAAAGCTTTTCTCGGCAAGAACAAATTGTCCGGGGATCACAGCTGAACAAAGCGAGCCTTCCGCGGCCTCTAGCCATTCCTCGTGCCTGACGCCTCCATGTTCTCGGTGGGGCAAATCGGGCTGCGGCACCCAATCAGGCCTCGGCTCGGGTTCAATCGCGAATCCTGACAACGATGGGCCTCCGATTTCAGCCCAGACCGTTGGGAAAATCCGCGGATCGACCGCATTCGCAAGCGCCAACTCGTTGAGCATCTTCCCAAACCCCCGCACAGCTGCCATTGGCAAGGGTCGACGGAAAGTGAATTGCAGCGTCATTCGCCGTAGGCTGGCCAAAATGGTATCCTCTGCCTCCGGGCCGAACGCAGCTCGCCCGCCTTCCTTCCTCATGAAATCAGCACATCGCCGACGCAACAAATCCAACGATACGTCACAATGATCAGCTAGTATCCGAAACGGAAACCGCAAGAATGCTGTCCATGTCCACGGATCATCTGACCAAACTGGGCGCTGGCCGGGACCAAGCCCTGGGGGCGGATCAAAATCCATCGCCTGATCGGAGTCTGTTGTGACCAACCGGTAAAATGCCGGCAGTGGCACCGTAGCGTGCTCTTCCAACGGCTCGCCAAGATGAACGAGCACGCGCTTGGCCTGACTGGAGACTACGAAGTCATCGTTAGACGCAGCGCATTTGGCCTCGGCCACCAAAACGTCGCGCAAGTGAGAGACATCTCGGAGCCTAAAGATTAGAGCCGCTGCCTCCCTATGACCGTCAGATTGCTGCTTCAGCAACCCTAAGAATGTGGCAAAGAAGCGCTCGCCTCCTCCCCGGCACGCAATCAGAGAGGCGGCCGCCCGCCCATGGTGCAGAATTGTAGGACACGAGAAGCCGAAGGCCTTAACGACAATGAACGCCAACAAATCCGAACAACTAGCGATGCCGGCGATGGGTTCAACGGGCCCTGCAAGCCGATACTCGCGGTATTGCCGCAAGTGCTGTTCGGTTTCGATCCACAGCGCTTCGTGTGGCATCTCGACGGTGACCTGCTCTAAAACCGTGTCTAGGTTGAGAAAAAGCGCGGGGCCAGAAGTCTGGCCTGTCGTGAGCTCGCCCAGAAGGACATCGTAGCCCTTCTCGCGCCCTGCATCGCCTTCCAACTCGATCCGCAGCCTTTGCAACTCGAGTTTTTCGCCGCCCATAAAGGATGACCAATAGCCTGTGATGGCAGCCTTCTCGGCTTTAACAAATAGGCGAAGCGCGCCGGCACGATCTCCTAAATCCATCAACCTTCTTGAGCATGCCACCATCAACTTAGCATCTCGGTCCAAGTGTGGACGAACAGCCAGAAAGCCCTCGATTTCCGATTTGGACGCATTGTTGGCAAGGCGCTCCGCAGCTCGGCCATAGGAATAATCCAGCCCTTCTCCGCGTTCGGATAGCCCATCTCCATGCGCCAGTAGTTCGGCGAAGGAGGAAACCTCAATATCGAGTGAAATCCCGGCCGAAACCCCATCTCCCGGCGAGCGAGGCGCGCCGTGCTCTACTCTCGAAAGGTGCTGGACGGCTTCGTTTGCGCGCTTCAGCGACTCAGCAGCCGTGAGGTTGGTTTCCGGAGCGACAGAAACAATCAGGTCCAGCAAAGCCACCCGTTGCGAGGCCGGGCACCACCGCATGGCCGCCGCGATAAGCTTCTCTACTGGTTTCGCGCGATCGGCAGCGCTCAAGGCATTTAAACAAGCCGGAATGCACCGATTTAGCTTGTCATGATAAAAAGGAACAACCAGCCTGCCAAAGGCATCCAAGACAGATGCCGCCAAGCAAGCATCGTGAATGGCAATCGACGCCAGCACCGAGTCGACGAGCCTCGCCCACGAGACCAGATCGCTTTCAACTAAACGCGAAATGATGCCAGCTGCGGCGCGCGGCGCCGCGCCGACGCCGAGCAGCAAATCCGGAATGAGCCGCATCGCTGTTTCGTCGCCTTCAGTTTCGTCCATGCCAAGAATAAACCTGGCAAACTCCAGTGCATGGGCCTCGGCCCTAGCCGGCGAAGCTTTGCAGGCGTCAACGAACGCCGCAGCCCAGAATGTGTATTGCGGCTCCTTTTTCGCTCGAAGCCAGTAACCAAAAGTGTCCCGATGCATCTCCCGCAAAACTGCGTGTGCCTCGGGAAACAGCCCGACGTTGGCGAATGCTCGCGCAAAATCGGCCTGCGATTCAACGACCTCCTGTGGGGTTCGCCCCTCCAGAATGGAAGGTTGGGTGCTTTCGATACGCTTCCTGGCATTCTCAACATCGCCGTCAGCTTCAAAAGCAAGCGAGGCAAATTTCAACCGGAAGGCTGTCGATTCGGTGAGATTGCCGCCTTCCTCGACCTTTTCGTCGATGAATGCGATTGTTTCCTTCAGCGCCTCGGGACCAAGAACACGTGCGATTCTCAGTAGCGGACGGGGAAGCCAGCCAAGCGCGGAAAAAAAGCGATATCCCTGAAAATCGCTGCTATCGGGCCGAGCGCTGGCAAAAAACAGGATGATCCTCTTAAGTTTGGCGGCTATCTGTCCAGCATTCTGCGGTTTCGCTTTTGCGCGTAGTTCGCCAAGTTCCCGAATCCGTTTGTACGCATTAGCTAAGAGCGCGCTTCGTTCACTACCCGGGGCAAGGGGCGCTTCGGGAACCTTTGTTCCGGTGAGTTCGCCCAAATGCACGATGTCGTAAATCTCCCTGCATCGGTCTTTGACGCTATCATCGTCTAAGCGGGGAATGGTTAGCGTAGCAGCAAAGCGGGCGGCTAGATTGGCGGCGCCGGCCTTCTCCGCGATAAAGCCTGCCGCTAGCCTCCAAGATGAATGAAGCGTGTTCAGTTCGGGCATGGCCACCGCGCGTTCAAGGCGATCTAATGCCAGAACGTCGTCGCCGTCATCCGCTGCCGCCATTGCCGCCTGTATAATCAGGCATGCCATATCGCAGGCGGTCAACGCCAGCTTGTCTCGAAGGGTTTCGAGGTCGGTGTCGGGATGATCTCTAACAGCACCAAGTGCGAGCCGAAATTTGAGGCCCCTTCGGTCGGCGGCGCCATCGTCGTCCGTGAAGTGCGGCAATTTGATCGACATGGAGTCGACAAGTGCCACGAGCTTATCGATCGGCCGGAACCTCTGTGCTCTCTCGATCCAGCCCAACGCCTCCTGCATGTCCACCTGGTGGTTAAACCCTTGTCCGCCAAGGAGTAATTCAAGGGGTTCGTTCGCTTCGAACACCTGCCTTGCAGACCCTTTTTCCCCTGCCGCCCACAACTCGTCCACCAGCCTCAGCCAGCCTTTGCCCGCCGACCCATTTTCCAACGCATGTTTGATGGCGAGATCGAGATCGCCAAGATCGAGAAAGAGGTCAACAAGATCGAGATCGCGTGTGGCTTCAAGACGGTATTCGATCTCCTTTGAGATCAGCAGCTTGTTTAGGAGCATCACGCGATCTCTCGTGGGCCGTACCGCAGCATAAGTCAGCCGAAGGTCATTGTTGATTTCGCTAGATGGTCTGAACGCGGCAAGCGAACGGCGAAAATAATCCGGCGTGCCAATTTGCAGGACGGCAGCATTGTCACCGGCGCGAGCACGGTAGCGCAATTCCATCCAATGCTGGAAATCTTCCACCGGAGCGGCTGAGGCGATCTCCGCCAGAAGGCTGTTAAAATTCTTCTCAATGTCGGGATCAGCCTTCCCAAACCTTTTCCCCGTGGATGCGGCGACGAAAAGTCGGAAGCTATTGTGGAATATAGCAACGCGCCCATTGTCGCGCTGTGCGAGCAGGAAGCCTGCTTTCTGAAGAAGGTCCTCCACGGCCGTATCCGAAGACGCACACGCCAATTGCTCGGGTGAGAGATCTCCATCCGCGCGCGCCAAAACCCCCAAGGCCGACTTTGTCGAATCAGCGGTTTCAAGCTTCGCCCACACACGCTCGTAGATTTGCTCTAGTGAGCGACCGAGACCGTTCGCGTGAGAGAGAATCCCGGCCGCCTCTTCGCCCGAGGTGGAACCTTTCAGTGCCTCAATGAAGTAGCGGGCCGTCAGCGGATGCCCTCTGCAGGCGTCGAACAAGTCCGCGCGTTCAACAAAGCCGGGTAGCCCGGCGGCCGTTGCCATCTCAAAGATTGCGCTTTTGGAAAGTGGATCTATGGCAACGTGTCGGTCCGGTTCATTTGCCTGCTGAACGATCGTCGGGTGCAGGTCTGCCAGTTCCAGCCTTTGGGTACCAAGCAGGAACAGAACGCCATCTGGCACCGCGTTAGCGGCGGGAAGCTCCTTCAGGAAACTGGAATCCGGGCTCTCCTCGCGCGGCACGTGATCAAGCCCATCAACAACGATAACGATCTTTCGACCTGTTTCCCTAAAGTGCCTACTGGCTTGGTCGAGCTGCCGCCTGAGCTCTGACCTCAAACTGGCGAGATCATCCTGGGCGAAACGGGATCCGAAAAATCCCTGATTTTTCAGTTCTGCAATCAGATCGTTCAGGAACTCACCGGCTTCCGCACGGCCTAAGCCATGTCGTTGCTCCGGATGAAAGGCAAGGTAGCGCGAGATGCCATAGTCTGCGGTGGAGTAAATACCGCGCTGCAAAAGCGTGGATTTCCCGGTCCCTGGTGGACCGCATAGCGCGATGTATCCGCGGGACGCGTTGTTTACCGCCTCAAGCAGCCTGGCTTCCGTGCTAGCATTTTCTTGAAAATCCGAGGGAACAGGAAATTCATGGATATTGAATTGGCTTAGCCTGCTGCGCCAACCGAGCTTTTCAATCAACTCGTTCTCGGACCATACACGTTTCGACCCTGCTGTGGCGACCAGCGTCGGAAGCAGGTTCCTTATCGCCTCGATCCGCCTCCGGTCTTCGGTTGAAAAGTTTTCGATCCTGTTGCGGTCACGCTCGGTTGAGTCACACAGCTGGAGGCTCATAAGAAATCGAAGGAACCGTGGTTCGTCCAATCCGGAAAGAGATTGAAGCTCGAGAAGCTTCGCTTTCCATATCGAATTGCCGATCAGATCTTGGCTAAGATCGTGCCGTGATACGAAACGGGCGAACTCAGCGCTGTGCTGGACGCCGGCGGCCCCGCGATTAGCCAGCGACGCATCGTTGGTGCTGAAAAGACCCGCAAACACATAAGTGAGCCGGATCTTTCCTTCGCCGAATTTGAGTTCCAAACTAGCCCACGCATCGGCCATTTTGCGAATGAGCTGGTCTGCCGTCAGCGCGGTAGCGAGCACGACGTATCCAGGGTTCAGCTCGGTCTTGATTTGCGTCGCGTGTACTTGCTGCCTGGCGTGAACGAGCAAGTCATCGAAAATGCCCGCCGATGGTTCGGCGATTGTGACTGCTTCGAGATCGCCATCCTGCATCAGCCGATACAGGCGACATGCTGAATATTCATATTGTTTCCAGTACCCGCCGATGGCGGCGACTTCGCCGGATGCAGATGATTTCCTTGGGGAATGAGATTGCGCCACCGAGTCCCGCCTTTTGAAAAGTTTATGATAGTGCGGATCGCAGAACAAACCAAGAATGCAGATACTTTATCCCCCAGGGCGCGCTTACGCCTGACAAGCGAGACGCGCACAGCCAGCCAGGGCAATGTTGTCCTGCGCAGGGTGAACCTGCTGCGGCATTTGAATCTCAGTCGAGCTATGACCTTCTCTCCCACCTAGCCCGCTGGCGTGCCCTTTCGCTTGCCTAGAGAAATACATAGTGATCGCTGACGATTCCCCTCCCTAACCAATTCTGCACAGTCGTCGCGAATGAGCGGCGGCGACGCGACAATCGTTTGCGTAACCTCCAGTATGAGGACTTGGTGCGAGGTGCCCGAGCCGCAATACGCATGGCACATTTTTGATGTCAAAGATCTATCTGTTGAATCGATCTAAGCAAGCCACCAAGCCGCCAAACAATGCCATAGGGCCAAACGTCAGCCACGTGACCGTACCTACGCGCAACTATTCGACAACTGTTGCCCAGCAAGAATGAGCCGGTACCGGTGTTGAATTTAGGACGTTGCTTAGCCTTATGCCAGAAGGAGAAATTCAATTCCGACCCCGAGTGGATTGTGGTGGCAAAATCCGGTTCTCAAACCGCTGGACAATATCGCGTGTAAGAATAGTGTCTCGATGTAGGGGGTGACGCTGCTCGCGTCATGGGGGAGGTACGAATACGCGTGGCGCTGGCTCCGACGGCCGAACAGATTACCGTGCAAGAGGTGCTTGCGAAGTTCGAGGCCGAATTCGCCCCGGTGGCGCGAGCGGTCGAGGATGGCGAGTTCGCGCTTTGGGTTGGCTCAGGGATTTCGAGGCAGGCGCCCAATCTCGGCAACCTGATTGAGCGGGCGTTCGACTATCTCCGCGAGAGAGCAGTCGATCCGGCGACGGCGGCCAACTATATGCCGGCGCTTGAGGAGGCACTTGTGCTTGCCGAAGTCGAACCGGCAAGTGTAGAGGCCCAATTCGGACAGGCACTCGCAGCCTGGCCACAGCATGATGATATTATCAATCGGCTATGGACCAATTATTCGCGCGTCCTCGACATTCGCATCGCCGGACAGGACGCGGACTTCGTCCTGTGGGAAGCGATTGACGTCCGGCGTGCATTCGAGCATCCAGCGCCTCCTGCTGCGGAGCATTTGTGCATTGCCGTACTTATCCTTGAAGGCGCCGTCCAGGCAGTTGCGTCAGCCAACTGGGACGGCTTCATCGAAGCGGCGATCGAGCGTGTCAGCAACGGCGTTCCAGGCGTCCTCCAGGTCGTTGTCGATCCCGACCAACTTCGTGGGCCTGTCGGCCGAGCGCGGTTATTGAAGTTCCATGGATGTATCGTGTATGCGGCCCGTGAACCGCTGACCTTCAGACGATATCTTACTGGCAGCCGCACCCAGATTATGGACTGGCCAGAAACCGCCGCATTCGCGGCGATGCGCAACGAGGTTGTTGGCCTTGCGACGACCCACAAAACGTTGGTACTCGGACTTTCGATTCAGGACAACAATCTACAGACGATCTTTGCGCGAGCGAAGGAAGTTCATGCTTGGCCTTGGCCGTGCGCACCGCATGCCCCAGCGCATATCTTCTGCGAGAATACGATCCAGCAGGGCCAGCGCGATGTGCTGCGTCTTTCATACGGCGACGGATACAATCACGATCCCGCGGCCGTCCATGAGGCCACCCTGCTACGCGCTTGGGGCGAGAAGGTTTTAATCGCTTTGGTCCTGAAGCTAATAGGGGACAAGCTCACACGATTGATGGAGCTTAGCCTCAATGCGATGGGAAAAGGCCCGATTGCGGCTGTACTCGATCCTCTGATCAAATCGCTCCGGGACGACATCGCTGGCCTAGCTGTACCCGTGCCTGGGAGCAAGGACCGGACCGCGTTTACGAATCTGGCCATCGCGCTGTGGTCGCGGATGCTCTCGCTGTTCCGTGGCGGGGTGCTTCCGGCAAATCCTGAAGCTTATGAGGCCTTGACCAGTTCAACACTGAACTTGATTGCCGCCGACCAGAATGCCCAGGCCATGGGGTTGGGGCGGCTTGGGGTCGCTCTTGCGCTCCTACAATACGGACGCGCAGCGGGACATTGGCAACTCAGTCAGCCGACATCCAGCGACCTGATCTCGGGGGCGATGACCGCCAAGGCATCCCGCCCGGGAGCGGTCAATCGCCCGCTATTTCTCGTCAAGTCGGCGACGGACGCCATTGCTCTGCAAAGCGACGGCGCTTTTGCGAACGACAATGCGATCGTCGTCCACGCCGATGATACCTGGCATCGCATGACAGGCGGTAGCGCAAGTGCGCGTCGGGTGCGCGCAGCTCCTGGACGAACTGGGCGAGTCGGCGAGATACATGTTAGCCTTGGCGACCTACTTTCGCGTTGTGGTGATGCAGTGATGCTCCAACAAGAATTTCTTTCGGAGATGATTCTGTGACTGGCTCGCCCCTTGTGCAAGCAGTTCAAGGCCGGCTTCACAGCGCCGGCTACAGCGATCTGTCGACTCCCTTCAAAGTTGCCGGGGTCGAGTTTGCATTCACTGGGGCGATGCGCGGGCGCGATGGTCGAGCCCTCGATCTTGTCCTGCTCGTAGACACCACAACTGGGGATTTCGGCGACCGTGATGGTGGACGCGTTCGCCAGCGGATAGAGGCATTGAGTCGAGCGCTCGACGTCACCGGATCACGCTATGTCGTTACCGCCATCCTGGCGGGTGCCGTGCTGGCTAGTGGGGTCGAGGCGCTGTCAGAAACTTGCCGTGTCCTACAGGTTGAAGGCATTGCCTTGAATGCCGAGGGCAGGCCTGCTGATCCCGTTGCTGAGCGTCAGCTTGATGATCGAATCCGTATATTGCTGCCGTTGACGCTTCCCTTGTCGATGCCGGACAACCAAGTTGGCGGCGGCGCGGCGATGGATCAACTCGTTCAAGCGCTGCCCGCCGGTACGAGCAAAGTGGTTGTCGACGCCGTGATAAACGCCTCAACAGCTGGAGAGCAGGCCGTCGCCGATGCAGTGGCGCTCGTAATCGGCGGTGCGTTCGAATCTCACCCGGTGGAAGATCAAGAATGAGTGACCTCATCCTCAAGAGCCTCGACGTCACAAATTTCCGCAGCATCCGCGGCCATATCCATGCGCCACTCGACGCCAAAGTCGTGCTTCTCCATGGAGAGAACGGCGCTGGGAAGACGAGTTTGCTGTCAGCAATTGAGCTCGCACTAACCGGAGGCGTGCAGTCGCTTGCTAGCGCGGATCCAGAGTATGAGAAGCAACTGCTTTTCCGGTCCGCGAGCGAGGGTAGCATCTTGCTTCGGACTCTCGAAGAAAAATTCGAGCGGACCTTCAAGGCGAACCTGAACGCGAATGGTGTCGAATCAGTCGACGCGCTGGATGAGAAAGAAGCGGCCTTCTTCAGGGAGCGTGCGTTTTTGCCCCAGTCGCTGCTCGGTCAACTGCTCCAGATCTATCAAGATGCCGGGAACGATGCGTCGTCACCGTTGGCGCAGTTTGTTGGCAAGCTTCTGGGGCTCGACAGGTTGGATGCGCTAGAGGCTGGATTGAAGCCGCTCGTTGACGTTCGCAATGTCCGCAAAATCGTCGACGGCTGGCAGGCAACTGAGAACGAGAAGACGCGGCTCGATCGTCTCCTAGCTGATGAGCAGCAGAGACGCGACTCTTTGAATGAGCAAATACAGAGCGCGCTCCTCGAGCTCACGAACCTCTGCTCGTCGCTCGAGTTTTCCGTTAAAGTCGGCGAGGACACACTTGACGAAGTCACCGAGGCGCTTGGAAAAACCAGTGACTCGGATGCCTTTGCGCAGCTGACTGATCAGCAACGAAGGCTTGCGTCGATCAACCGTGAGATCGATGAAGCGCAAAGCGCGACTGGTTCTGAGGCTCTACCTTCTCCTACCAATGCAGAAGATGCCAGCAAGGAGTTCGCACGCTGGGATGCAGAATATGGCCCCCGCGTTACCAGCCTTCGCGGTACTGTTGAAAGCATGCTTCCCAACATCTCAATGCCCAGCGATCTGTCACAGTTCGCCGACGAGGCGGTGAAGCGTCTCCGTACCGAGCAAAATCAGTTGACGGGGCGCGTGTCGCAGGCCCGGGCGGAGATTGCGCGGTATGCCACGGCTCAGGATGAGCGCGACGTCGCGCTTCGTCAGCGCGACACGATTGACGAGGAGCTGGCCCGTTTGTCTAGTAGCGCGGGCAGTCTCGGTTCTGTGCTGGCAGAGATGACATCGTTTCTCGTCGATGACATCTGTCCGGTTTGCGACCGGAATTTCAGCGAGGTCAGCAAGGGCTCGCTCGCAGAACATGTCCATAGCAAAGTGCGGGCTCTATCAGCATCGGCGGAGCGGCTGCTGACTTTAGGCCGCACCCGCGGCGAGGTTCAGGTCACGATCGAACGTCTTGACCGGGAGATTGAATCGATCGCTGCACGCCGGCTGGAGGAGAATGTCGTTGCCGAGTTAGACCGGCGACGAGCCTCGATCGAGGCGCTAATCGTAGACATTGAGGACATGATCGAAACGCTACAGGCGGGGGCACGATTGCGCGCTGCCGACATCGCCGCAAGGCGCGCAGTGAGCGGATCCCAGTCACGCCACGTCTCCCTGGCCGCCGCGCGCGAAACATTGAGCGCATTTGCAGTCTCCATCGGAACAACTGCTCTTGACGAAGGCGAGTCCTTTCAGGCTGCAGCGTCTAGGCTGGAAGAGCTGCTAAGCGCCCAGGTCGCCCGGTTGGAAGGCCGCCTCTCGATGAGGCGCAGCGGAGCGACTCATCTAGACAACATCCGCTCCGCGATGACTCGCCGCCAAGGAGTCGACACCGAGATCTCCAGCGACTCCGCATCTTGGAAGAGTGCCGATCTGGCTCTTGAGCAAGCGCAGGGGTTGCGCGATCAAGGCCTAGCGATCCGGAGCGCTGTCGACAAGATCCGGTCGGCCATCATTCGCCGGGAGTTCAATGACCGTCTCAATCGCCTGTGGCGGGATCTGTTCGTTCGGCTGGCGCCTAGCGAGCCGTTCGTGCCAGCTTTTCGCATTCCGCAATCGTCCACCCAGAGACTTCAACCTAAGCTCATCACCGAGCACCGTGATGGTGGCGAGGCCGGCGGAACGCCAGGCGCCATGTTGAGCGCTGGCAATCTGAACACGGCTGCGCTGACTTTGTTCATTGCACTGCATCTTTCCGTGCCGAAGGAACTGCCTTGGTTGGTTCTTGATGATCCGGTGCAGTCTATGGACGACGTCCATATTGCCCATTTCGCCGCGCTGCTGAGAACCCTGTCCAAGGAACACGGCCGGCAAGTTGTGATAGCGGTTCATGACCGTCAGTTGTTCGAGTATCTGAAGCTGGAGCTTAGCCCGGCATTTCCCGATGACAGCCTTTTAACGCTTGAGTTATCCCGTGGACCGCGCAGAGATAGTGTATGCCTGTCGACGCGGCTTTCGTACAAAGAAGAGACGGCCCTCTTTGTGGCTGCCTAATGGCGCATCCGGTCTGTTAGGGCAAAATGGCGAGTTCCAAATCGCCACTCTTCATAAATCAACTGAGCCACGTTAGCCCGAAGGTGTTCAGGCTACCTTCGAGGCGCAGCAAAGACTCGGCGACGATCCCATTGAAGGAATCGCGCTTCGCACCGCTAAAAAGAAGGTGACAATTTCGGTTAGGATTGGATCGGCAGCCATGACGGTAGCCATGACGGTAGCCATGACGGTAGCCATGACGGTAGCGTATGCCGATATGTTGAAGGATGGCAATTAATAGCTTGCAGTCGATCTCTCCTTTTATCCACCGGCTTTGACAATGTATTGTGCGCGCAGTCCGAGGGGACACCCAAAAATGCGTACCGTCTATCTTGATCAGAACCAATGGATTGCATTGGCGCGAGCAGTCAAACGGCCAGAGGATCATCCGGCCTTGCGATCGCTGCCAAGGCGCATTCGTGAGGAGGTCGACGCTGGGCGACTAAGGATCCCCCTGACCTTCGCCAATGTATACGAAACACATAAGATCAATGATCCCGAGCGGCGTAGCGACCTAGCCATAGTGCAGGCCTTCCTGAGCCAGGGGACCGTGTTTCGAGGCAGGCGTCGCCGGCGAGAGGTTGAGATCGGCCAAATTATCGCAAGCCTCGTGCAGCTCCCACCTAGCGTCCTTGCAGATGATTGGTTTCTTTCGAGGATATTCTTCGAGGGGGCGGCCGAATCGGACGTCATCTGCCAAGAAGTCGGGGTATCGGAACGGGTGGTGGAGTCGATCCGCAGCCGGCCCGCCGAGAGCCTGTATGATTATCTGGTTGGCACGCCGGATGCGGTCAGGACAGAAGCAGTCAAGAAGTTTTCAGCCGAATCCGAGCGTTTGCGTGCGATGGTCGAAGAGCGCCGGCAAAAACATGCAGCAGAAAACCTCGCTATGCGGCGCAGGATTTACAGCGCCTTGATGATGATCGACGACATAGACCTCATCCTGAGAGTTGCAAACGAAGTCGGTGCGCCTTGGAAGCAGATCGCGGACATTGGCAGCAGCAACGCGCGACGGATCATGAACGAGGTGCCGACATACCACATCGAGCGGGAAATCGCGGTTCGACTTGAGGCTCAGACTCGGCCCATCGAAGAGAATGATTTTCGCGATATGCAAACGTTCTGCACTGTAATTCCGTATGCGGACTTGATTGTCGGCGAAAACCAATTCGTCAATCTCGCCCGACAGGCCAGGCTGGATGAGAAATACGATACACGCATGGCAACCAGCCTCTCAGCGCTTGACCAGGCTTTGGACGATTGGGCTGGCCAAACTGTGGCCTAGTTCGTTCGGCCGATCCCAATCGGAAGGTCAAGAATGAATGGGCGCTATATGAGGGCGGCAAACTTATAAACTAATTCTTTGTCCAGCGATTCCCATGGGTAATGCTGAATCGATGCGCTGTGGTGGTAACTTTGACATGCTAGTGGCTGCGCCTTGAGCTGCGAATGATGGAACTTGTTCAAGTCAACCGCATTCTGGACGCAGTAGGTCCGAGGCATTTTCCTGAAAATATTGACCGAGCAGCGCTGTTGCGCGGCCTTGAGATATGCGCTCAGTGGTATCGAGAGGCGCTGCGGTACAGCACAAAGAAGAGCGATCTGCAGCACCGAGAACGATTGGCCGCCATTTCGAAGACAACGAAACGACTTCGTCATTTGCTCGACGACGAGAGCAAGGCCTGTGAGCTAAATAGATCAACCACTCTGCATCTTTTAGAGATGAACGATATCCAAGAACGGCTTGCAGCTCTGATCAAGGCGACAGAACGACATCTCTCCCAGAGAGAGATACGAAATGGTCCGCACACTGCGTATCAGCAAAGCTTTCGAAAATGGAGCCCATTTGAATGGCTCGTCGGCCGTTGGCTTCCACTGGTGTACATGGAAGTTGGCATGGAAGATCCTGGTGGCCTGGAAGCGTTGGTTGCAAAGGACAGCTCATATATTCGATTTGTCCTGGCAACACTAGCAGAGCTGGACGTCACCAGTGGGACAACAGCTTATTCTCGTTCATCTGTGATCAAGGCAATCCGATTGCCGTTTACCGGCAAGGTTCGCCGTAAAGGAGCGAGCCAGGTCGACCGGTACCTCTACTGGCGCGTTCAGCTTCTCCGAAGCGTGATGAATCCGCATCTCAACCTCGACACAGACCAAGATGCCTTGGGCAAAATCTCGTAAGAATGAGTTTTTTGCCCAAGTGTCAGCATGACAAGATGGCTCGAGTGGTGAACGAGGATCGTCTGCATGAAGCGAAAGCGCGTAGGAAAGCGAAAGCTGCCGCTGGCCCATCACACGCAAACGTGCAGAGAGATAGGATTCCTCGGCCGCCTTCTCGGCGACTCTTGTGAAAGGGCCGGGAATGTAGCCGGTACCGTCGTCGTTATTTCGATGCTTATGCTAGTGCTTCTCACCGTGTATCAGCTTGGGAATGCTGCCTACGCAGACGAGTGGAGGCAACTCTTTGTAGCTCTAGTCACGGCCGGCCTAGGTTTTTTGTTTGGGCGCAGGGTATAACGCTGCCTCAGGCTGCAGAACCCGAGCGCAACTTTTCAGATCAGCTTATGCGTATCTCGCGGAGACGAGAGCACCCGCAAGATGGCCGACCACCCTGTCATAGCAAGGAGGAGCGTATGTCGGCCCCGAACTCTGCAAGCAATTCTATCATGGCGGCCCTTGAGCAATTCGAGGCGACGGAAGCCAATCTCGTGAAGCTCGAGCGGTTATGGGACGAGATAGTCGCAATTATTCCAACCGGAGTCGTATTCGGCGAGAATGTTGAATACGAGGATCGTGCCCGCGCCTTCGATCTGCTCCTCGCGAGCCTTCCAGGTATCAGAGGGTGGAAACCGACTGCGACACCGCCGGACCTCGACGGCCTCGCACAGAGCCGACTAGACGCGATGGAGGTCGATGAGCCGAGTGCGCACGTTGCCGTCGAACGCTGGGTCGAGGAGCCCGGACGTGAACTTCGGGAGTATCGGTTCCGATTCAACAATACCCGCAAGGCGCTGATACGCGACGCGCTCATTGGGCTGATTGATCAAATCGATGCCGACATTCGGGCGGCTCGTGCTGGCGTGGCCGCAGGTGCAGAACCTCAGCAAGAGCTTGATCGCGAAGTGTGGAGCGGCATGCGTGAACACATGAAGCAGATTGAAGTGCTGCTCGGCTCAAGCGTGAAGAAGCCTGCGCGGTGGTCGGGCATGATGCGGCATATACATTTCGGACATGTCGGTGATCTCCACGATATCGAAGCGATGGACTGGCCGGATGTGAAGAATACCTTGCGGAAGGGCCTCTACGGCGTCAACGAGGCAGTTCCTGTCCAGGTGGACGACCTGTCGGCATTGGTCGCTGCCCGGCCGACTGGCCCGATCACGACAGCACTGGCGTGGTCAAAAATCGATGACCAAGCCTTCGAACGTCTGGTTTTCACGCTTATCAGCGACACTGCCGGCTATGAGAATCCGGAATGGCTCATGCAAACGAGGGCGCCCGACAAGGGTCGGGACCTGTCAGTGACGCGTGTTATCCAAGATGAGCTGTCGGGTACGCTTCGCCTTCGTGTCGTGATTCAGTGCAAGCACTGGACGAGCCGCAGTGTCAGCCTCGCCGACGTCTCGTCGACAAAAGATCAGATGGCGCTATGGCCGAACCCACGGGTTGATGTGCTAGTCATAGCCACCAGCGGCCGGTTCACTGCCGACGCCGTTGCCTGGGTTGAACAGCACAATGCAAATGGTGGTTCGCCCCGCATCGAGATGTGGCCGGAGAGCCACCTCGAGCGCCTCTTGGCGGCTCGACCAGCAATTATCGCAGAGTTTGGCCTGCGGGGGCATTGATTGGCGGTCGCGTTCTTCCATTCCTTGCTAAGAGTCAAGGAGCACGGACGAAAGCCCATCTGCGAGGAGCTAACCTAGTTGGATGACCGCGGAGTGGCGGGGGCCATCGTAATATTGCTCGGATCGATGACGAGGGTCAGCTGGTGGGCGGCTGCTTGGTCAACGCCATATTCGTCGAGGTCAGCGACATCCGGCCTCACGTCCAGTGCCTCGAAGCTGCTGGAGCGAAACCGCCAGATCGCATCGTCAGTTTGTTCAAAGAACACCTTCGCGCTGTAGGTCAGCGCGACGTCTGCAAAAGAGCACCTGTTGAAATAGAGCCCTTCTATGGGACCAGGCAAATTCGCGGCGCCGAGAGATTGAAACTCAAAGCGAGCCAGTGGCTTGGGATTGAGGAGTATGTCGACGGCCATCCGGGCATCGTTAGCCTCCCAGAATGCGTCGAAATCAATGGTCGCAGTGGAGTGCTGGCCGGCGATGGCGAGCAGACGCTGCCATCCATCCAAGAATTCCGAAATGATCGGCAACTCGCCGAGATAGGGGCCGGTGATCGGCTGATCGACGGGCAACGAAACCGCAGGAATGCTCGCGTTTCCGGAAATGGTCAACATCGCCCGACCGGTTGCCATCAACGCGAGTGCTCGGATTAGGTCGGCCCATTGATCAAGCGAGCGTCCGACTCCTTGGATGGCCGCAACCGTCTCGAAGTTCAGCCCACCAGACGTCAGGCGGATAATGAAGTCGGCGTGCCTGATGAGCAGTTCGGGTTCGTTGAGGCCCACAAGAGGAGGGCCGATGAACATTTCGCCCTCGAACCGCGCCGCCGAACCAAAGCCCTGTCCTCTGACTGAGATTTCGCACGGCCCGAGGGTTGGCGGGGTCAAGCGGATCTCATCGATGTCATCAAAGAGCGTCCCTCGATAGGGCAGCCGGATCCCGAAGCGATTATCGAAGACGCGAAGCTCGCGCGGCTGCAAGGGGACAAGACCGAGCAGCATATTGCTCAGGTGCTGCGGACCCTTGTCGATGGCGGTTGAGAACCGCGTATAGATGGCGCCGAGAGGGAATTGATGCGGAATTCGGCTCGGAGTGGTGCTGAATGACGCTGATGATCTGATTTGGTTGGGGATGAGAGCGCGGGATGCGCCGACAGGAGCCCGGAGGGCGACTGAGGCGCATCCCGCGCTGCGTCCGCGCATGCTACATGTGCGGAGCGCTGCAATCAGACATCGACCCACTACCACGTAAACTCGATGTCCTATCCCAACGGCCCGTGTGAGGGGACTTGCAGGTCCCCGGGCACTGATGCCGACTGGTTCACGGTATGCGCCAGCATAATGGCATTGGCGCATTCCGTCGAGCTTTTCCCCGCAATCCCGACGGCGTTCCGAGAGGTTCGCCGCCGCAATGCAAACCGGTCGTTTCTTTCTCTGCGCACGGTGCCGCTCACAGGTCTTGCTTTGCCGGCATTGCGATCGGGGTCAGCGCTTCTGTGGTTCTGACTGCGCCCATGAAGCCCGCCGTGACAGTCTGCGTGCGGCGGGGCTGCGCTACCAGAACACCCGCCGGGGCCGCTTTGCCCACGCCGACCGCTCCCGCCGATATCGCCAGCGCTGCAAAAACAACGTGACGCATCAGTCTGCACCTTGTCTGCCGGATGGTTCACGACTGAACGCGCCCCTGATCGACGGCACCGTCGCACTGGACGACGTCACCGCTGAAGCGGTGCCATCGATCCCTCCGGCTCCGTGCTGCCGGCGCTGCAGTTGTCGGCTGCCGCCGTTCTTTCGCGGCGGCTTCGTGCGTCGCCGAGGGGCCTATGTCCGTCAACACGACTATGGAGACCCAACCGATGACCATATCCGCCGAGAAGGAAGCGATGATCCTGCGCCTGTACCACGTTGAGAGGTGGCGCTGTGGAACGATCGCAACGCAATTGCATTGCCACCATACGACGGTCTTCCGGGTTCTGAAGGAGGCCGGTCTGCCCCGCCACAGGCCGGTGATACGTCCCGCCGAGGTCGACCAGTATCTGCCGTTCGTCCAGCGGACGCTTGAGACATATCCAGACCTGACCGCCAGCCGCCTGTACGGGATGGTGCAGGAGCGCGGCTACAAGGGCTCGTCCTCCCACTTCCGGCATATGATCGCGCTCCACCGTCCGCGCAAGGCTGCGGAAGCGTTCCTGCGTCTGCGCACCCTGCCGGGCGAGCAAGGCCAGGTCGACTGGGCGCATTTTGGTCACATCGAAATCGGCAAGGCTCGCCGCCCGCTGATGGCCTTCGTCATGGTGTTGTCCTACTCGCGCGACATCTATCTGCGCTTCTTTCTTGATGCCCGCATGGAAAACTTCCTGCGCGGCCACGCCGGTGCGTTCAACGCCTGGAATGGTTTGCCCAGGGTGCTGCTCTATGACAACCTTAAGAGCGCTGTGCTTGAGCGTCACGGCGATGCCATCCGGTTCCATCCGACACTTCTGGCCTTCGCGGGCCATTATCGCTTCGAGCCCCGTCCCGTCGCCGTGGCGCGGGGCAACGAAAAGGGCCGCGTCGAGCGCGCCATTCGCCACATCCGGGAAGCCTTCTTCATCGCCCGCAAGTTCAAGGACCTCGACGATCTGAATGCCCAGGCCGAACAATGGTGCCGCAACCAGGCCGCCGACCGGCCATGCCCCGAGGACCGGACGATGACGGTTCGTCAGGTGTTTGCGCAGGAGCAGCCCATGCTTCTGCCATTGCCCACCAACCCGTACCCCATCGAGGAGCAGATCGCCGCGAAGGTCGGAAAGACACCCTATGTCCGCTTCGACCTGAACGATTACTCGGTTCCCCATACTCATGTCCGGCGCACGCTCACCGTGCGCGCCGATCTCGCCCAGGTCCGGATATTCGATGCCGCCACGATGATCGCCAGCCACCGCCGCAGCTACGACCGGGGCCAGCAGATCGAAGACCCCCGGCACCTCAAGGCGCTCGTCGCCGTCAAGCGCGAAGCGCGCCAGCATCGGGGCCTCAACAGTTTGACGCGCGCCGTGCCGGCCTGCCAGAAACTGATGATCCACGCCGCCGAGCGCGGCGCCAATATCGGCGCGATCACCAATGCCATGCTCAAACTGCTCGACCTCTACGGCGCCACCGAACTCCAGGCCGCCGTCGAAGATGCCTTGCAGGCCGGGGCCTCTCATTCGAGATCGGTTCACGTCGCGCTCGAACGCCGCCGGATCGCGCGTGGCGCTCCACCGCCGGTCGAAACAAGGCTGCCGGAGCATGTCCGCAAAAAGGATACGGTCGTACAGCCCCACAAGCTCGACCGTTACGATCAACTCACTTCCGCAGGCAACGACGATGAATAATCCCGGCATCCTGTTCAACCGCGCCAGGGCGCTGCGCCTCAATGGCCTGATCGCCCACTGGGACGAAATCGCCGACGCGCCGTGGCTGGCCGCCGTGCTTCAATGGGAGGAAGAAGAGCGCTCCGACCGCTCATTGCGGCGACGCATGCGCGCCGCCAGGCTTGGCCACTTCAGGCAACTGGCCGATTACGACTGGAAATGGCCGCGTCGTATCGATCGCGCCGCCATCGAGGAACTGATGACGCTGTCCTTCGTCAAGGAGGCCGCCAACATCGTCCTTATCGGCCCTAACGGCGTCGGCAAGTCCACGCTCGCTCTTAACGTCGCCTACCAGGCGCTGGTCGCCGGCCATTCGGTCCTCTTCCGCACCGCCAGCGAAATGCTCGGCGAGCTCGCCGCCATCGACAGCGATTCCATGCTCCGCCGAAAGCTGCAGTACTATGCGGCGCCCGATATCCTGGTCATCGACGAGGTCGGATATCTCTCCTATTCCAACCGTCATGCCGATCTGCTGTTCGATCTCATCAGCCGCCGATACGAGAAACGCTCGACCATCGTCACCACCAACAAGCCCTTCGCGCAATGGTCGGAGGTCTTCCCCAATGCCGCCTGCGTCGTCAGTCTGGTCGATCGCCTTTTGCACCATTGTGAGGTCATTCCCATCGAAGGCGATTCTTACCGCTTCAAGGAAGCCTCCGAGCGCTCGAAGGCGCAGCGTCAACAACGCACCAGCCACCCCGCTGACGAAAAGGAGCCTGCAGCATGACCGGAAATCCTCATCAGCCGTCCGGTCTCGGGCGTGGAATCCAGTTCATCGTCAATGCCGAATGGACACCCGAGCAAGCAGCCGCCGTCTTCGAACTCCTCGACGATCTGCGAGACTGCATCTGGAGCCGTTACGCTCCCCACATCCAGCAGTTTGTCCGTCACCAACAAGCCCATGACGATCAGCACCCTTCCAGCGACGAGCAGACAGGGCAAAAGCCCCATCCTCTCGATCCCTCCTGGTAAAAAATACAAAGCGGCCCCATCGGGCCGCTTTCTCCTCCACAATCCTCGGCACCATTTGTCCGCGCTTTCTCGCAGCCGTTAACAACCCTCGATCCAAAGCAGCGCCTCGGCTTCAAACTGGCCATTTTCGTAGCCAAGCTCAGCGAGTTGGCGTTGCTTTTCGATGGTATATCTAGCGGGGTTGTCGTCGCAGGCCGACAATAGCGCAGCGCGAAGTCCGTCAGGGGTTGGTTCAAAGCGTTTGCCTGTTTTCTCATAGTCATAGCTGATGTCGGCGTGGTTGATATCCATCGCCTTTCGAGCTTCTGCCGCGCGAAGCCGTCGCAAGACACGCGCCAGTTCGTTGCCAATTAGATGGACGATATATCCCGATTGCAATTCGCCATCGTCCCTCATGCGAAACACTATGATGATCGCAGGGCGCGGATCTTTGGCCAGCCGATCGATCGCAGACAAACTGAGCCGGATGCGGTTGCCGGATCGTCCCAATGTCGATTTGAGCTGAATACGGGCGGCATTCGTCGGGCGTTGATCGAGCGAGAGATGTTGGCCGGCAGGGGGCATCGGGAACTCGACAATAAAATCCCAACCCATCACATCGACGACGCTCTTGTTACAGTAAAGCCGAGCGCGTTCGCACAGCACCTCGAACTGGCGCTCCCCGATACGGCCGATGCGGTCGGAATCTAATTCGCTTTCCATTCAACGCCTCTTGATTGATCTCAATGGGTCGGCCTAAGGCCACTCGAACACACTATTTGTGGTCTTCCGGCAGCTCCTCAAACCAACTATTCGAAGGTCGATAGCGTCTTTACAATGAGGCAATGACGCTCGAAAAACGCAAATATCCTGGTGAGCTAGCATCTCCACAGCAAGTTCACGCCCTGGCGGAAGAATACCGCGGAGCAGCAAGGCTTCTCCTTCAGCTGGGTCGACACGGCAAACCACTTACACGAGCGCCATTCAGAATGGCGGCAATCCATGCGATCGAGCTCTATCTGACTGCGCTCCTGCTCCACTTTGGGCTCAGTTCCAATCAGATCCGCAAGATGCAGCACGACCTGTCAGCGCGGACGGAGCAGTCCTTGGAGACGGGGCTGCACCTTCGCGCCAAAACCGCAAAGCATCTTCAGTCGCTCAGCCAGAACCGGGAATATCTCGTCACCCGTTACGGCCCGGAACTCGCAGCAACGGTCTCGCAAATAAACCGTCTCACCGCCACTCTCGAAGAGGTGGCGACAAAGGTCACTATGTTGATCACGCTGCCTCCGAGAAGGCCGAAGCAATCACAGTCGGCTGCCGACGAGCATCAAGGCCGTCCAGAAACCCCCTCTCCGCCTTCACGCCAACCTGATGAGGTCGTGCAGGAAGTTAAACCGAAGCGCAGAGCAAAAGCGCGCTAGGGGCAACGGACAAGCTGCGGCAGCAAATGGCCGGCGACTGCTGAGATTTGTCGGCACGCAAGGTGGCCTTCTACGATGATTTGGAACATCTCAACCTGTTCGTGATATTGGGCCTTCCGCACCAGTTGCTTACGGGGCGTATCGAATGTGGCTTTGACCAAATTGCTATCTGGCCACTCGCGCACCTACCGGCCTGGTTTCTTTGCGCGGATGTTTCCAGCCGGAAAATGGAAGCTGACCCTTGACCCGAAAAACTCGGGACATTTCCGGCTGGCTCAAGATAGCGAGGTAGTGCTTAGCTGCCTCGATATCGTGTCTATTTCCACCAGCAAGGCCCTCTTATGGCACACTGTGGAGATCCGAGCTCGCAGCAGGACAAACACTTTATCGGCACTATCGGGTGACGCGGCCGCAGAACTGACTGCGGACCTTCATGCCTTCATCAACACTCACCTCTTCGGGCTTATCGCCACCGAGAAGGAGCGCCTGCTCGATGTCGACGACAGGCTTCGGCAGATCACCGAAGGCAACAGACAGTATCTAGGGCAGGCCGATCTGGGCAGGGCCATTGCTAGCGTTCCCGGAGCTGCGGCGGCTGCCCTCTCTCACCCGCTTCTGAACCCAGACCTGATGCCGGGAGCGCTCAAGGCCTCCCTCCCGGCCTCGTTCTCCATGATAACGGATCCGGGCGTCCGCCATGCCTACAACGAGGCCTTCGTCAGCTCGGAATTGATCAAGTTCCGGTCGTTCTTTGACGATCTCGACAGGCGCTCGTTTTCCGACCAACAGCGCGAGGCCTGTATTCGCCTGGAGGACAACAACCTGCTGGTAGCCTCGGCAGGGTCAGGCAAATCCGCGACGATGGTCGGCAAAGTCGCCTACGCCCTGGAGAAGCAACTCTATCGGCCCGACGAGATCCTGCTTCTGGCGTTCAACAGAAACGCGGCCGATGAACTCAGGACGAGGATCTCCGCCCAGCTGCAGGTTGCTGAGGACGCCTTGGAGTGTCGCGTCACGACGTTTCACGCGCTTGGGCGCGGAATCATCGAGGAGGTGGAGGGCCGACCGCCTCAGCTCGCCAACTGGGTGGATCATCCCGCTGGCGAAACCAAGGTCATCGAGGCGATCATTCAGAACCTTGTCGAGAGTGATCCGGAATTCGCCCGGATGTGGGCCGAGCTTCTCGTTGTGCATCCCAAGGCCGACATACCGATTGAGGTATTTGACGGGCAGGTCGACTATCGGCGCTACGTGTCGGACCGCCTTCGAAAGGGTAGCGCCACGATCGGTTCTCTGTCCGGCGTGATCGTAAAGTCGTTGCAGGAACAGAAGATCGCCAACTGGCTTTGGCTGCATTCCGTCACCTTCGAATACGAACGGCAGATTGCAGTAGCGGAAAATGGTGACGCGGTCCGCCATCTGCATCCCGATTTCTACTATCCCCAGACCGAAACCGTGCACGAGCATTTCGCGCTCAACGCCGACGGAAGCTCACCCTTTGCAGACTATGCCCAGCACGCCGAGAACAAACGGCAGGCATATCGGCGCGATGAGATCGATTTCTTCGAGACGACTTCCGCTCAGGCCAGCAACGAGACCCTTCTTAGCGCGCTCGAATCCGAACTAGCACGGCGCTCCATACCTTTCGAGCGCAAGAGCTACGCCGACATCATCAAGGCACTCGATCCCGTGGTGATCAAGCACTATCACCAGCTGATATCGACCTGCTTGAAGCACATACGCGCCAGCCATCTCACGCTAGACATGCTGCTCGAACGCGCCAAGACCTTGCACGACAAGGAGCGTGCGAAGCTATTCGCGCGCGTGGTCTGGATGATCACTGATGGATATTCCCGAAAGCTCGAAGAAACCAGACGGATCGACTTCGATTCCATGATCGGGGATGCCGTCCGGCTGGTCGAGACCGGCCGATATCGAAGCCCCTATTCGCTGATTCTCGTGGATGAGTTTCAGGACATTTCCGAGCCGCGTGCTAACCTCATTAAGGCGCTCAAGCAGCAGAAAGCGTTTAGCAAGGTGTTCGCGGTCGGAGACGACTGGCAGTCGATATATCGCTTTGCCGGATCCGACATCACTATCTTCACGCGGTTCGAAGCGAATTTCGGGACCAGTTGGCAGGGGCGCCTGGAGCAGACGTATCGCTGTAATCAGCTCATTGCCGAAACGGCCGCCAAGTTTGTGCAGCGCAATCCCGAACAGATCAAGAAATCAGTCCGCTCGACGCGCCCGGCCGTCCCGCGATCGATCCGGGTCATTCCCATTGATGATAACCGCGACAAGCCGGATTTCGCGGTGGCTTGTAAGCGCCTGCTCGAACGGCTTGATGTCGCTCTGGGTGGCATCGCCAACCGGTGGCGCGACGAAAAGCGCGGCAAGCTCAAGGTTCTGGTTTTGTGGCGCTACAACGTCCTCGATCCTTTCGAAGGAAGACCGCCGTCCTTTGCCAATATTGAAGTGGCCGGGCTGTCGTTTCACCGCGCCAAGGGCCTAGAGGCCGACTATACGGTCCTGCTCGATGTGAGCGAGGGTAACTACGGCGTGCCTAGCCGCATCGAGGATGATGAGCTGCTGAACCTGGTCATTCCCCGCCCCGAAACCTTTGCCTATGCGGAAGAACGACGTCTGTTCTACGTGGCGCTGACGCGTGCCAGCCGAGGCGTCTATATGCTCACCAATCGCCGTCAGCCATCCCGCTATATCCATGAGCTTTGCGAAATTGCCGGTGACGAAGTCCGCTTCGAGACGATTGAGGGAGCAGCACTAAGTCAGTGCCCAGCTTGCCTCGTCGGCCAATTGGTTGAGCGGCGCAACAAAGACGGATCGATGTTTCGTGGATGCAATCAGTTCCCCGAGTGCGAACACACCGATCCCGCAACCGTAGTCCGTGGGCGACGCACGCCTCCAACGCGCTCGTAGCGACACTTTAGAAATTGCTTAGCGTCGGAAAATGCCATGACCTTGGGCGATGAACGCTCGAGCTCCCTGCAAGGTAGTGCATGGCAGACTAAGGCGCCAGCCTGGAAGCGCCAGTGGCGATAATCGTCGGAATCAGATGAAATGCGACGTCAGGAGGAGGCGGGACGTGCGGATGACGAAGTCGCCTAGATATTTCGGCGCATGGGGCAATGTGCCTACCGATGGCGACGTGCGGCCTTTCAGCATGCTCAATCCGTCGGGAGGTGACATCAACCGGACCAACCGCCGTCATCACTTCATTTCGGCCGTCTATATGGACGGCTTTGCGGATGATAGCGGCAGAGTGCAGGTCTACCTTTGCGAGGCGCCTGGTAACCCGCTGCCGCCGATGAGTCCCCGGGCCATCGGATTCGAGCGAGACTACTATTCCCAGAAGCTTCCAGGAGGTGACCAGGACAACCACCGTTTCGAGGATTTGTGGAACACAATCGAGACCGTATGGCCGGAGACGGTGCGGGCGCTCGCGGCACGCCGCCTGTCAACAGCCATCTCCTTTAACGTGCTTGGAATGCAAACGATCATGCGTGCGCGCGTTCCGGCGACGCGAGATCGACACGCGCTCATGATCGAGGCCAAAATTCGCTGCGAGCACAAGATCGGTGAGGAACTCGGCCTCCTTCCTCCGCAGCTCGAGCGCTACACGGGCCAGTTCGACACCGTGCCGGTAGGCGTCAACCCACACGAGACGCTGCTGGCGATGAAAGGCGAGTTCAAAGATTTCGGCGACCTCTGTTTCCGCCTCGGCTTCGAGGTGCTTCACAACAAGACAAGCATCCCTTTCCTGACATCAGACAATCCGGTCTGCAGCTATGATCCACGTCAGCCGCTCCATGCGCGCACGCCGTACGAGCATCCCGGCGAGGTCGAGCTGATCTTCCCGGTTTCGGCTCACATGCTCGTGCGCGGGTCCAGCAAGCGGGGGCCGGTGAACGTGATCTCGCGCCATCGCGACATCTCCGACAGTCGCAGGGTGCGGCAACTCAATCGCACGATTGCGCAGTTTTCCTATCGCATGACGATCGGCCAGGATCGCTCGAGCGATGACTTGATCCGCGCCCATGGCGCTTTGGTGCCGACCATCACCACAAAAGTGCGTCGGCTTGGGAAAGAGGTGCAAATCATCTGTCGCAATGTTTTCGGTCCCCGGCCGACGCTCTCCCAATATATCGACACGCCCGAGAAGGCCGCGCGCCTCGAGGCCAAAATGGCCGCCGCATCGAGCCACCCGGACCCGGCTCCCGAATGACCGGATTGATGGAAGCGCTTCCGCGATCAAACCGGCCGGTGGCGGTATCACTGACAGGTCAAGGGCGGCATTTTGCGCCAAAGCGTGCCCATGACAACCACACGTTGTGTCTTTTAAACGGGATTTCCCGATGGAGATAGCAAAGCTCTCCGAGCTGAAAAAGCTGCGGCATCTCAACGTCGAAGCCTTGAACGGCCGAGCCATCAACATGATGGCGCTCTGGGAAGACGGATCCTGGCACCTCTGGTTCCCGACCGCCGATGGCACGTTGATGGAGATGCATCCGGTTGACGCCGCCCATTCGGTCTATTGGGGTAAAAGCGCAGCCCGCGACGAAGACGTGCGGTTCAGCCTCTTCGAGATATTATGGCAGCGTGCGAGTTTTCCAGATGTCGTGCCGTTGATTCATGCGATCGCCGACGATTTTCATCTAATGGCTGCCAGTGCGGCCAAGCTCGAGCACTTTCACGCGCACGCAAAAGACACCGAGGGCACACTGGTCAGTTCCTTCGTGAGGAGTGAGCTTGAGTACATCCTCATCGTTGCGAGATCGGTGTTCGACCTGACGCAAGAGGCCCTTTCGCGCTGCTGGAACAATCACATGGTTTCGCTCGACCCCGAGGCCGAGGCCATAAGGCGTAGGCATCCTCTGCCAGCGAGCTTTGCAAAGGTCCTCTATCGCGCGAAGGTGGCTCGCACGTCCGCAAATCTAGTTGCTGACTACGCTCTGCCACCATCCTTGGCGCAAACCTATCTGGACTATGAGCCGTTCTTCTCGAGGCTGCGCGAATTGCGCGACGGCATCATCCACGGCATCTCGCGCAACAATGGAATCTTCGTGACGGAGAAGGGCTTTTGTGTCGTTCCTACAATGCGACCTTTTTCTGATTTCCCATGGAAGGCAGAGCACCATTTCAACGAGAGCATCGTCTCGTTGAAGCCCTGGATAGCACATATCGTCTCGGGCACGATCGACGCCTGCTCGGCCCTTTTGTTCAGCCTCGCTAACTCAACGCAGTTGCCTGGGGACATTGCAGAAGGCTATCGTGTGTTTCTCCGCGATCCTGCCAATGGGGCCTTGCTCCGGTTGCTAGAAGCAGAGACTGGTGATCAAGTCTGGTGGTCTCGCACAACGGAGTCGCTACAGCCCACAACCAATCCCTAGGGGCCGTGGGCCAACGATCGGAGCCCTCTCTCGGCGTATGGTTCCAGGCCTAACTATTGGTGCCGTGTTCCCCGGAACGCGAAAACCCGCCCCGGTCAGACCGGGACGGTTATTGATTTATGATAGAATTGGTTGCGGGGACAGGATTTGAACCTGTGACCTTCAGGTTATGAGCCTGACGAGCTACCGGGCTGCTCCACCCCGCGTCACCTTTGGATGTAAGCCCAAGCAATAGGATGGCCTACAGATAGGTCGATGTCTCACCAAATGAAAGGGCCGCTTTCGCGGCCCGTGTTCCCGTTGGCGGGCCTGTTCGTAAGGAGAAGATTTTCTCACCGTCCAGTTCGATACTGGATGTGAGATCAACGTGCGTTTAGCAGACCTGGCAGCGACCTACTCTCCCGCGTCTTGAGACGAAGTACCATCAGCGCTGGAGCGTTTCACGGCCGAGTTCGGAATGGGATCGGGTGCAGCCGCTCCGCCATAACCACCAGGTCGGCAAAACGCACGTTGTTCGAGAAGCTTTTTGAGCGAAGAGCTCTGCGTGAGATAGCCAATAGGGGTTAACCTATCATGCTTTCTCGGAGCTGTTCGCTGGTCTTTGTTGTGCTTTCACATCTTCTGGCGGCAATCCTTCCGATTGCGCCGAGATGGGCATAAGGAATGAGAACGATCAAGCCGATCGAACTATTAGTACCGGTAAGCTTCAAGCGTTGCCGCTCTTCCACACCCGGCCTATCAACGTGGTCGTCTTCCACGGTTCTCAGGGAATACTCGTTTTAAGGTGGGTTTCCCGCTTAGATGCCTTCAGCGGTTATCCCGTCCGGATATAGCTACCCTGCTATGCGGCTGGCGCCACAACAGGTCCACCAGAGATCCGTCCATCCCGGTCCTCTCGTACTAGGGACAGATCCTTTCAATATTCCTACACCCACGGCAGATAGGGACCGAACTGTCTCACGACGTTCTGAACCCAACTCACGTACCGCTTTAAATGGCGAACAGCCATACCCTTGGGACCTGCTCCAGCCCCAGGATGCGATGAGTCGACATCGAGGTGCCAAACAACCCCGTCGATATGGACTCTTGGGGGTCATCAGCCTGTTATCCCCGGCGTACCTTTTATTCGTTGAGCGATGGCCCTTCCACGCGGGACCACCGGATCACTATGACCGACTTTCGTCTCTGCTCGACTTGTCAGTCTCGCAGTCAGGCAGGCTTATGCCATTGCACTCAGCGAACGATTTCCGACCGTTCTGAGCCCACCATCGCGCGCCTCCGTTACTCTTTAGGAGGCGACCGCCCCAGTCAAACTACCCACCATACATTGTCCCGGACCCGGATAACGGGCCGCGGTTAGACATCCATAGTAATAAGGGTGGTATTTCAAGGGTGGCTCCACCTGAGCTGGCGCCCAGGTTTCAAAGCCTACCACCTATCCTACACATGCCACTACGAATGCCAATGTAAAGCTATAGTAAAGGTGCACGGGGTCTTTCCGTCTAACCGCAGGAACCCCGCATCTTCACGGGGAATTCAATTTCACTGAGTCTATGCTGGAGACAGCGGGGAAGTCGTTACGCCATTCGTGCAGGTCGGAACTTACCCGACAAGGAATTTCGCTACCTTAGGACCGTTATAGTTACGGCCGCCGTTTACTGGGGCTTCGATTCAGAGCTTGCACCCCTCCTCTTAACCTTCCAGCACCGGGCAGGCGTCAGACCCTATACGTCGTCTTGCGACTTCGCAGAGCCCTGTGTTTTTGATAAACAGTCGCTACCCCCTGGTCTGTGCCACCCTCCTCTACTTGCGTAGAAAAGGGTCACGCTTCTTCCGAAGTTACGCGTGCAATTTGCCGAGTTCCTTCAGCATAGTTCTCTCAAGCGCCTTGGTATACTCTACCAGACCACCAGTGTCGGTTTCGGGTACGGTTTATAAGGAGGAGCTATTTCCTGGAACCACGCAGCAGCCCGTTCAATCCGATAAGATTGGACTACCTCAATGATCCGTCACTACCTCCAAGCCCACGAATATTAACGTGGTTCCCATCGACTACGCGTTTCCGCCTCGTCTTAGGGGCCGGCTAACCCTGCTCAGATTAGCTTTAAGCAGGAACCCTTGGTCTTTCGGCGGGGGAGTCTCTCACTCCCCTTACGTTACTCATGTCAGCATTCGCACTTCTGATACCTCCACCACCCCTCACGGGTATGGCTTCATCAGCTTACAGAACGCTCCGCTACCGCTCGTATTGCTACGAACCCTAAGCTTCGGTGTATGGCTTTAGCCCCGTTACATTTTCGGCGCAAAGACCCTTATTTAGACCAGTGAGCTGTTACGCTTTCTTTAAATGATGGCTGCTTCTAAGCCAA